>JANQNP010000081.1 GCA_028279505.1 Dehalococcoidia bacterium | reverse complement strand
GGGCTGCGCCCCACGCCCCACTCTTTCGGATCGACGGCGTCGCGCTCGCGGGTTGTCCGATGACCGCGAGTTGTCGCGGGACGCGCAAGAGGGCGCGGCGGGGTGGGTTGGGACTAGGTGGGCGCGACGGTGACGGGGATGCGGTGGAGGCCGGTGGCGCCGCTGGGGGTGGGGTCGCGGCGGGTGGTGGTCTGGGTGTCGCCGTTGCCGTCGGTGGCGCGGACCTCGATGTGGTAGCGGCCGGGGCGGGCGTCCCAGTCGAGGACCCACTGGCGCCAGCTGCTCTGGCTGAGGCGGTCGCCGAGGCGGGCTTCGCGCCACTCGGTTGGGGCGTCGTTGGAGGCGGCTTCTGAGTCGCTGTCCTCGGGGGTGACGCGGACCTCGACACGGTCGACGCTGCGGTTGCCGGCCCAGGCGACGCCGGCGATCGGGCGGGGGCCGGCGGCGACGGTCTGGCCGGGGCGGGGGACGTCGATGCGGGACTGGGTGCTGGGGCGGT
Organism: Dehalococcoidia bacterium; assembly: GCA_028279505.1. Classification (GTDB taxonomy): domain Bacteria; phylum Chloroflexota; class Dehalococcoidia; order UBA2979; family UBA2979; genus UBA6627. The sequence continues at coordinate 2,805 of JANQNP010000081.1, read as the reverse complement.
ACCGAGTGACGGTGCAGGAGGTCGCTCCGGAGCCGAAGTCGACGGTGGTGATCGCGCCGGAGAGCTACGTGGTGACGGTGGTGGTCGAGGGGTTGGTGACGACGCCGGGTGGGTCGGGCCTCGAGGGAGTGGTGACGCTGGGGCCGCTGTGCCCGGTGCAGCAGCTGGGGGTGCCGTGCCCGGATCGGGTGTATTCGGCGACGCTGGTGGTGCTGGACACGGATGGGGTTGAGGTGGCGCGGGTGACCTCGGGCGGTGATGGGTGGTACCGGGTGGCGGTGGCGCCCGGCGAGTACACGCTGGTGCCGCAGACGCCCTCGGGGGTGCCGCTGCCGTTCGCGGGGTCGATCGAGGTGGTGGTGGTCGACGGGGTGTATTCGGTGGTGGATGTGGCGTACGACTCTGGTATCAGGTAGCGCGCTCCGCGCGCGGGGGTATTCGGTAGCGCGCTACGCGCGCGGGGGTAGCCGCCGACTGGCGAGTCGCCTCGGGCGGTCGTTGCTCCGGTAGCCGGAACGCGCCTGGCGGCGCGGACGGTCGCGGGCACAGCCCGCGACGTTTATTTCTAGTGATCCCGCCCGCCCACCCCAAGAATGTGGGGCTGCGCCCCACGCCCCGCTTTTCCGGAAGCGCGCTGCGCGCGGGGGCATCGCTAGCTGCTAGCGCCGCTGGTCGCCTGCGCGGCGGTCCTCGGTAGAGCTTCGCCCTCGGAGGGTCGGGGGCGCTCGTCGGTGCGCTGCGCAGGCCTCGATGGCTGTTTGGCCTCGGTGGGTGGGTGGTCGGAGGCGCCTGGCGGCGCGGAAGGTCGCGGGCTGCGCCCGCGACGTTGTTTCTAGGGGAACCCGCCCGCCCACCCCGAATGCCTGTGGGGCTGCGCCCCACACCCGGCTCTTCCGGAACTGGGACCCGGTCTCGGTGTGGGCGGTTTTCTCTCGATCGGCCTTCGACCGAGGGCCCACGCCCCGCTCTTTCGAAACTGGGACCCGGTCTTGACGTGGGGCGGTCTTCTTGTCGATCGGCCTCCGGCCGAGGACCCCACGTCCCGCTCTTCCGGAAGCGCGCTGCGCGCGGGTGCTCCGATGGCTCACGCTCGTCAGGTCGCACTCTCAGAGTCGCGCGGCCGATCGAAACGGCCGACGAGTCGGCCGCTCGATTCCGCGCAGGCTCAGCTCCCACGTCGGGACGTGAGATCGCGCGGGCGTGTGCTTGTCTGGTTGCTCGTAGCTAGCCGACGAGTGGGGTTTCGCCTTCGTCGTCGTCGACGGGGACGGGTGGGTAGAAGGTGCGCTGGGCGGCGTGGCGGAGTTCGGATTGGAAGTCGGGGTGGGCGATCCCGATGAGTTCTTCGGCGCGCTGGCGTTCGCTTTTGCCGCCGAGGCGGGCGATGCCGAATTCGGTGACGACGTAGTCGGCGAAGTGGCGGGGGACGCTGATGTAGGAGCCGTCGCTGACATGGGGGACGATGCGGCTGATGGTGCCGGCGGCGGCGGTGGAGGGGAGGACGGTGATGGCTTTGCCGCCGGGGGCGATGGCGGCGCCGATGTGGAAGTCGGGCTGACCACCGGTGCCGTTGTAGATGCGGTCGCCTCGGGATTCAGCGGCGACCTGGCCGGTGAGGTCGATCTGGAAGGCGTTGTTGATGGAGACCATGCGCTCGTGGCGGCCGACGTTGAGGATGTGGTTGACGGAGGTGACGGACCGGGTTTCGACGGGTGGGTTGTCGTCCAGCCAGTCGAATTCTTCCTGGGTGCGGGCGTTGATGGTGGCGGCGACGTGGAGGCCGGTGTCGTAGCTCTTGCGGGATCCGTTGAAGGTGCCGTCCATCATCAGGGGGATGATGCCTCGGGGCGTGATCTCGGAGTGCCAGCCGAGGTCTTGCTTGCCCTGGAAGGCGCCGACGACGCCGAGTGAGTTGGTGGTGCGGCCGGCGCCGATCTGGATGGTGTCGCCGTCCTGGATGATTTCGCGGATCCAGCCGGCGACGGGCTCGATCTCGGGGGTGGGGCCGGGCCAGGCGGCGAGCTGGGCGATCATGGGGTCTTCGGTGAGTTCGGTTTCGACGAGGGCGGTGACCTCAGAGACGTGGAGACGCTCGGTGGTGGGGACGTTGGGGTACCAGGGGACGACTTCCATGATGGTGGTGCGGGCACGCCTCGCGAAGTCGCCCTTCTGCCAGGGCTGGCCGCCGAAGGTGACGTAGCCGTCCTCGTCGGGCGGGGTGACGGAGGTCATGAAGACGTCCATGCGCGGGAGGTGTTCCTGGCGGTGGTCCCAGACGTTGAAGCTGTTTGAGAAGAGGTTGGGGTACCAGTCGGCGCGATGGGCTTCGAGGGCGATGCGCGCGGTGGGGCCGCAGTAGACCTGTGAGGCGAGGTTGAAGCCGAGGTCGGCGTAGTCGTCGGTGAACCATTCCTGGGCGGGGGTGGGGGAGCAGGCGATGATGGCGACGTCCATCTCGAGTTCGATGATCCTCGCGAGGGCGGCGGGCATGACGCTGCGGGCGTCGCCGCCGATGCTGCTCCAGATGGTGTCGCCCTTCTGGATGAGCTGGGCGGCGTCAGCGGTGCTGAGCAGTTTGTCGGCGTGCGCCGTTTTCCAGTCGGTGGCCCATTCCATGTGCCGGGGTCCATTCCGTTGAGCGGGTGGCCTGCACGGGCGCGTCGGTTGCGGGGGGCGCGCTGTCGATGCCGTGCGTGATGGACACCATAGGGGATGGGGGCAGGCGTCTGCCCGGGACGCGCCTTGGAGGCGGGCCGAGAGGGTGGGGGCCTCGGGGGGTTGATCGCGCTTCGCGCGGTGGGGGTG
>JANQNP010000063.1 GCA_028279505.1 Dehalococcoidia bacterium | reverse complement strand
AAGTCGGCCGCTTCGAAGAGCGCGCCGCCGATGCCCATGACGATCGCGCCCTCCATCTGATTTCGAGCGCCCTCCGGGTTGACGACGAGGCCGCAGTCGAGCGCCGCGGCGACGCGATGGACGCGCACGTCGGAGCCCTGCAGCGAGACCTCGACAGCGATCGCGACATAAGAACCAACGTCGATGCCGAGGGCGATCCCGGCGGCGCGGCCCTCGGCGGGGGCATCGCCCGACCAGCCAAAGAGGTCCGCCGCCTCCTCGAGGGCGCGCCGGAACCGCGGTTCTGTCAAGTTGAGGAGACGTAACTCGACGGGATCGATGCCGGTGTGCGCGGCGATCTCGTCCATGTGCACCTCGCGCGCGAAGTGGTTGACGGCGGCCCCGAGCGAGCGATACGAGCCAGACGGCAGCGGGCTGTCGGAGCGATAGACGGTCGATCGGACGTGCGGCGCGGTGTACGGCGTCTCCGAGCCACGGCGGCCGATCATCACGCGCTCGCCCGAGTGGTATGCATCGGCCTGCCAGGCCGTCAGGCGTCCGTCCGAGGTGAAGCCGCTCCGGATCTGGATGATCGCGGCAGGACGGAAGTTCGACCACACGGTCTCGTCGGCGCGGGTGTAGGCAACCCGGACCGGCCGTCCCGCGGCCTGGGCGAGCCTCGCCGCTTCGATCGCGGGGCGGTACGGCGACTTCGCACCGAAGCCGCCTCCGACCTCCGGCGCTATCACCCGCACCTGCGCCTCGGAGATGTCGAACGCCTCGGCCAGTTCCTGGCGGATGCCGAACGGTCGCTGCGTGCCGGCCCACACGGTGAGGCGGCCGTCGCTCCATTCGGCGACCGCCGCGCGCGGCTCCATCGGGATCGGGGCGATGTAGGGGATCGAGTAGGTGGCCTCGAGCACCTCCGTGGCCGCGCCGAAGCCCTCATCGAGGTCGCCCGACTCCTGCATCATGAAGGGCTCCGTGGCGCTGTCCACGAGTACAGCGGGGAGCTGCCAGCTCGCCGGCTGCCCCTCCGGGATCTCCCAGTCGATCTCGACGAGCTGTGCGGCGCGGTCGGCTCCCTCGTCGGAGTCGGCGACCACGGCGATCAGGCTCCCGTCGTGCACCGTCTCGACGACGCCGGGGAGCGTGGCGGCGACGGAGAAGTCGACCGACCGGGCGCGGGCGCCGTAGGCGACCGGACGGATCACCGAGGCGAACAGCACGCCGTCGGGCTGGATGTCCTGGGAGTAGCGCGCGGCGCCGGTGACGCGGGCGACCGCGTCGAGCCGTTCGCTGATCGCGGTGCCCATTACCCGGAACTCCGAGGCCGGGAGCAGCGGCGCGTCGTCGCTGATCTCATGCTCCAGGGACTGCCCGGCAAGCAGATCGGCGTAGTCCACGCCTCGATCCGCGTCGCGCTTCGAGATGACGCGGCCCTCGGTGGCCTCGAGTTCAGCCGCCGGCAGGTCGAGGCGGTCGGCGGCAAGGGCGAGGAGCGCCTCGCGGGCCGTCGCGGCGGCGCGGCGCAGCTGCAGGCCGACGCGGGCCGTGGATTGGCTGCCGAAGGTGCCCATGTCCCACGGAACGAGGTCGGTATCACCGAGGACGACGTCGAGCCGGTCGAGCGGGAGGCGAAGTTCGTCCGCGACCTCGATGGCGAGGCCGGTGCGGATGTTCTGGCCGTATTCGACCTTGCCGGCGAATACGGTGGCGCGGCCGTCCGGGCCGAGATGGAGCCAGGTGGCGCCCTCCGTACCGGGCGCGGTGTTGCCGTAGGTCTGTTGGCCGTAGCCGGTTCGCGAGGCGGGGAAGCCGACGGCGACGTCGCCACGGATGCGCAGGCCCTCGAAGGTGGCCGCCGTCATGACGCGTCCGAGGCGGCGCGTTCGATCGCCCGCTGGATGCGGATGTAGGCGCCGCAGCGGCAGACGTGCTCGGCCAGCGCCTCGCGGATCTGATCGGGTGACGGGTGGGGCTCGCGGTGGAGCAGCCCAACGGCGCCCATGATGAAGCCCGGGATGCAGTAGCCGCACTGCATCGCTTGTTCGGCGACGAACGCGGCCTGGACGGGGTGCAGGTCCTCGTCGCTCGCGAGTCCCTCGATCGTTTCGATGTTGCCGCCGGCGACGGCGCCGACGGTGGTCAGGCACGCCCGCAGGGGCTGGCCGTCGACGAGGACCGTGCAGGCGCCGCAGAGCCCCTCGCCGCAGCCGTACTTGGTGCCGGTGAGCCCGAGATCGAAGCGCAGGTAGGACAGCAGCCCGCGCTGCGGGCTCGCCGCCTCGTGCGGTTCGCCGTTGACGGTCAGGGTGACCACGCTCGCTCCTCGTTAGCTCAACGCGCCCGAGATCGCCGCCGCCTCCATCTCGTCGGCGGTCAGGCCAAGGATGCCGGTCAGCACGTCGACGGTGTGCTCGCCGAGGGCCGGCGCAGCCGTGTGGAGCATCTCTTGCTTCGCCGAGAAGCGGGTGATCAGGCCGTCGTAGGGGGTGGGGCCCATCACGGTGTGGTCGAGCGTGACGAAGAAGCCGCGCTCGGCGATCTGCGGGTCCTCATACAGGTCGGTGGGGAACTGAGCGACGCTCGCCGGCACGCCCGCCGCCGTCAGCTCGCGTTCCAGCTCGAACGGGTCGCGGTCGGCGCACCAGGCGGCGAGCGCGGCGTCGATGTCGTCGTCGCGTCCGAGGCGCGCGTCGAAACCCTCGAGGCCGGCGAAGTCCTCGAGCGGTGCGAGCGCGCGGAGGGCGTCCCACTGCGCGTCCGTCTCGCAGGCGATCGCGATCCAGCGCTCGGTGCCGGCCGCGGCGTAGACGCCGTGGGGGGATGCGGTCCTCGATTGGTGGCCCACGGCACCGGGAACGCGGCCGTTGACGGTGTAGTCGAGCAGCAGTGGCTCCATGAAGTGCATCGCCGCCTCGACCTGCGAGATGTCAATCCGCTGTCCCAGGCCGCTCGTCCGCCGTTCGAGGAGCGCGGACGCGAGGGCGGCGACGCCGAAGTGAGGGGTGATCATGTCGGAGTAGGCGCCCCAGGTGCCGGCTGGTGGGCGGTCCGGCCAGCCGGTGATGCCGTGCAGACCGGCGATCGCGGAGCCCTGCTGGCCGAAGCCGGCGAAGGTCGCGTACGGACCCGTCTGCCCGAGCAGACAGGTCGAGTACCAGACGAGGTCGGGGCGTTTGGCGAGGATCGCGTCGGGATCAAGCCCGAGCTTCTTCATCGTGCCCGGCGTGAAGCTCTCGACGACGACGTCGGCCCAGTCGATGAGCTTGAGGGCGAGCTTGCGGCCCTCGTCGGTCGCGAGGTTGAGCGACAGGCCAAGTTTCGAAGAGTTGTAGTCGGCGAAGAACTGAGAGCGGTCCAGGCCGAGCTCGCCATCCTTCGCAGGCTGGGCGAGGCGGAGGATATCCGGGCGGCTGACGCTCTCGACGTGGACGACGGTGGCGCCGTGATCGGCGAGGGCCTTGGCGCTGATCGGCCCGACGCCGATCCAGGAGAAGTCGGCGATCTTGAGGCCCTCGAAGGCTTCGCCGGAGCGGTCGCCTGCCCTCGGTGGCGGCGTGCCCTCGGATGGTGGCGGTTCATCGAGGAGTGCCTGGTCGGCGCCGAGGGCGGGGGCGGGGCGGGCCATCGTGAGCGGGGTCCTCGATAGCTTCGCGAACGGGCCGGGGTGTTCGCGCTCGCCGACGGTGGTCCAGAACTCGCGGGCGGCGAGCTGCGGGGAGCGGCGGAGGTCTGCGGCGTCGTTGACCGGCGCGACCATCAGGTCGTGCTTGGTCGCCCAGCGGTGGATGTCATCCTTCTGGCGGGTGGCGAAGTAGGCACGGATCGCACGCACGGCGGCGACGGTGGTCGCCGGGTCGGTCTGCTGGAGGATGCCAGGCAGGCCGGCGGACCAATCGGCCGCCGCGACCCCCTCGTCGAGGTCACCCTCCTCGGCGACTTCGCTGAGCACCTGCTCCACGATCGCGCCGGCGCGGCCGATCCCCAGGCCGAGCAGCACGTAGCCATCGGCGCATTCGAGGATGGAGAGCCCCGCGAGGAGCACGCCGTCGATCTGATCGGGCCGCAGCGTCCGCTCGGTGCAGGTCCCTGGTGGGTTGACCCCGAGGTTCGGCGGGAAGCCGGTCGCGTTCAGCAGGGTCCAGATGATCCCCTCTTGCATCGACGTGTCGAGGTGCTGTCCGCGTCCCGAGGTCGCGCGCTCGTTCAGCGCGATCACGCAGTCGGCGGCCGCCTGGGCGCTCGCGTGGAAGGCGGCTTGCGGGAAGCCGACCGGGATCGGCGGCTGATCGGGGTCGCCCTGCAGCATGACGAGGCCGCCGGTTGCTTCGACGGTCAGCTCGGTCGCGGGCCACCTCGACTTCGGGCCGTGCTGCCCGAAGGGCGTGATCGAGGCGTAGACGAGGCGTGGGTTGAGCGCGGTGAGGTCATCGTAGCCGAGGCCGATCGACGCCAGGTGCCCGGGATCGGACGACTCAAGGAGAACGTCGACCTCCGTCGCGAGGGTCCGGATCCGCTCGCGATCCTCGGGAGCGTCGAGGTCGAGGACGACGCTTCGCTTCCCGAGGCCGACGGCGGCCCAGTACAGCGACTCGGCGTCGGCACCACCAGTGGCGCGGTCCTCGAACGGCGGCAGGCGGCGGGCGCGGGCGCCCTCGGATGGCTCGACCTTGATGACGTCGGCGCCGAGGTCGGCGAGGACGCGGCCGGCGAGTTCGCCGCGTTCGTTGGTCAGGTCAAGGACGCGCACGCCGGCGAGCGGCGGCGCGGAGGAGTCGTGGTCGGCGGTCAAGCGGCCTCGCAACCCAGCCGGGTGGAGCGGCGCCCGGGCGGGCTGTCCGGCAGCCGCAGCATAGATCGAGCCGTCAGTCGGGGCAGCCAGTCTGGGCAGTCCGACCGGTGACAGCGAGGCGTGAGGGTGGGGCGGTCCCAAGCTCGACGGATCGATCCGTTCAGTCGACGATTGATCCTATGACCTCCGCAAACACGGCAGCGCTCTGCGTCGACGAGATCCCGACGGGGCCGGCCGCGAAGCGCCAGCGCATCCGGCTGGCCGACCGCCTCGGGCTGTCGTGACGTCCGAGGAGTCCGGGCGGGCGGAGTCGCGCGTGCCCTGGCAGTTCCCGGGGGATCTCCGGCAACCGTGGGTGCGCCGTCACGACCTGCGGGTCTCGCTCGGCCTCGTCGGTGGATATCTCGCGACGGCGGTGGTGCCGCGGCGCCTCGACCGGTGGATCGCGGAGCGGCTGACGGCGCTGTTCCTGCGACTGCGGCCGGGGAACGTCGAGCGCACGGCGTCGGTGCTCGAGCGCGGCCTGGGCCCGCGCGCCGAGGCGTTCGACATGACCGAGGTGGCGCGGCAGTTCTACGCGGGGAAGGTCGAGTACGCGCTCGGGCGGGCGCGCGGGATGCACCCTCGGGCGTGGGCGCCCGAGATCGAGGTCGAGGGACGGGCGTTCGTCGACGCCGCGCTCGCGGAGGGGCGTGGGGCGATCCTCTGGCGGATCGACATGACCGACACCACGGTCCTGCAGCGGGCGGCGTGGCAGAGCGGGTGGCCGCTCGTGCAGCTCAGCTCGCAGATCCACGGGGTGACGGACAGCCGCCTCGGGATCCGGGTGGCCGCGCCACTGTACGCGCGGCCGGAGAACGCGTACCTCGCCGAGCGGGTGCGGATCCCCGCCGACTGGTCGGTTGGCTACCTGCCGAATCTGCTGCGAGCGGTGCGAGCGAACCAGGTGGTCGCGATCCTCGGGGAGGTCGTGGCCCGACAGAACGTGACGGTGGCGATCCTCGAGGGGGCGCGGCCGATCCCGACGGGCGGCGCGGCGATCGCGCACCGGACCGGCGCGGCGCTGATCCCGGCGGCGACGTTCCGCGAGGGACCGCTCCGCTACCGCGTCCAGCTCGGACCGCCAATCGAGGTGGATCAGTCGCTCCCGCGCCGCGAGGCGACGGAGCTGGCCGTCCTCGAATTCGGCCGCCGGATGGAGGCGGCGATCGCCGAGCATCCGTCGGACTGGACCGGCTGGTGGCGGCTGGGCTACCGCATCGAGGAGCCGCCGGAGGATGGCTCGGCCAGCGCTACCTCGGGAGACGGATAGCCCTCGCGGGGTCCGAGGTAGCAGGCGTCCTCGGTCAGTCGGGCAGGCGGCGGAAGGGGCGGAGCGCGCGCTTGACGGGCGCGGGGAGGGCGCGGCGCGCGAGGTCGCGCGCGGCGGTGACGAGCAGGAGGCGAGCGGTGCGGAAGACGCGGTCGCGCCAGCCGACCCGCCAGAGGTGGTCGCCGTACCGCACCTGCCGCACCCGACCGATGATTCGATCGGGCGTCACCGGTGGGTCACGCTCGAGGCGGCCGTCGCCCTGGAAGCGATAGCCGTCGCGCCCTCGCCCCAGAGCGCGATGGACCACTACGGTGGCATCGTCGTCATCCGAGCACCACGCCCAGATCTCGCCGATGCGCGGGTGGGGCGCCTCATCGAGGAGCACGTGCGACCCGGCGTGGATGGTGCGACCCATCGACTCGCCGGTGACCTCGAGCCAGAAGGGAGCCTGTTCGCGGATGGAACGTCTCAGCAGTCGCGCCTTCGCCTCAGGCTGCACGATCGACCTCGCTGGTGTGCCGGTACGCGTGGAGCTCGGCGACGAGCGCCGCGGCGAGGCGTTCGAGGAGCTGCTCGGGACGCTCGAGCCGAGCGAGGCGGAGCCGCAGATCGAGGTGACCTGGACCGACGTCGCGGCGACCGTGCCGCGGCGTGAGTCGGAGTACCCGCACCCGGGCCTCGACTCGTGGCAGGAGGGCGCTCAGGCGATCTACCAGGCGCGGGGCGTTACGGCGGTGACCGAGGATCGCACGATCGAGCTCGGCGGCGACGAGGACGATCTGCTGCTGCCGTTCCGCTATGTCTTCGAGCCGGCGTTGACCCACGTCCTCGCTCGGACGGGGCGGTTCATGCTGCACTCCGGCGCGGTCGCGCGGGACGGACAGGCGCTGCTGCTGATCGCGGACAGCGGTCAGGGGAAGTCCACCCTCTGCTGGGCAGCGGCGCAGCACGGCTGGTCGCTGTTGTCGGACGACCACACGATCGTGCGGCCGACGGTCGAGGGATTCGAGCTGATTGGTCTCCCGAAGCCGTTGGCGGTGCCGGAAGAGGTGCTGGACGAGGAGATCGGGGTGCTGGTCGAGCGGTTCGGCCGCCGGCGGCGGCAGCTCCCGGCGACGATGCTGGGTCGCGGCTGGTACCCGCTGCAGGCGATCGTGCGCCCTCGACATGGGGACACGCCGGCGGGCGCCCTCGAGCGGTCGTCGGCGAGCGAGCTGCTCGATCTGCTGATCGGGTCGTACGCGGCGCTCGGCGACGCGGACCTGCTGCGGCGCTTCTTCCCGCATGCGGCCGCGCTCACCCGGGGACAGACGTGGGATCTGTTTCACGGCTCGGATCCGTCGACGCGGCTGTCGGTCGCGGCTGGCTGGCTCGACGTCGCTCTGCGACGTGGTCCAGACGCCCCTTGATGTTGCGCCACCAGTAGGGCCCGGTGGTCTCCGGGAAGTGCACGTCCATCATCGAGCGCGGCGGTATCGCGTAGTGAAGCCAGTGGCGGATGCCGTCGCTCGTGCGCCCCTTCGCAAGGAACGGGAGGGCGCGGTGCCGGTTGCGGAAGCGGTTGATGCCGGTCGCCCCGCTCAGGCGCACCTCCTCTGACCAGAGGCGACGCCAGACCGCGGCGCGCCAGCCGCGCGGCTGCGGCAGCGGCGGCAGGGGGATCTCCATCTCCTCGGCGATCGCTTCGAGGCTGAGGAGCAGCGGCACATCGAGGCCCTCGCTGCGGATCAGCTCGAGGAAGACGTCCCAGTCAACGTCGCCACGCTGGACCACCCGCGCGACGTCCATGTAGCCGAGCAGGTTGCGGAACCGGTCGCGGTTCACGTGCATGAGGAAGTGGACCAGCGACGCCTCGGCGTCGAGCACGCGGACGGTGCCCCCGCCCTCAAGGGGATAGGGGAGCGTGCGCGCCCAGAACAGATCGAGGTGGCGGCCGGGGACCTCGAACTTGAGGAGATCGAAGTGGAGGTCGACGGCGACGTTGTCGATGACGAGGTCGACCGAGGGCAGCACCTCGTCATCAACGAGGTCCTGCAGGACGGGCGCGAGCTGGTGGCCGGGCTCGATCGCCTCGGCGATCTCGGCGGCCCGACGGCGGTCGTCGGGGCCGACGAGGAGGTCGAGGTCGCCGAACGGTCGCTCGCCCTCGGCGTCGTACCAGCGTGCGGCGGCGGTCGCGCCCTTGAACGTGCCGAGCTGGACGCCGAGGTCTTCCATTCGCCTCGCGATGGTCGACATCACATCCAGGATGTGGCGCTCGAGGTGGCGCATCCGGAGGTGGCTCTGCATGAGGTCGAAGCGAGCCGCCTCGGTCAGTGCGAGCTCGCCGGCGCGGATGCGGCTCCAGACGAGCCCGGTCATGCGGTGCTCGGCGGCGGAGCGGAGGAAGGCGTCGGGGTCGTCGGGCTCGCGCAGCGGCCCGCCACGCGCGAGGTCGAGGAGGATCGGGTGCGGGCGCGCCATCGGGCGCTACGCGTCGGCTTCGGTGGCCAGCAATCCGAGTTCGTTCAGCTCCTCGACGAAGGCGACGATGTCACCGTGGAGCTGCTCGTGCGTCACGTCCTCGAACTCGGGGAGCAGCCGATCCGCGATCGCGTCGACGTCGGTGGGCTCCGCGAGGGCGTCCCAGATCATCGAGCCGACGGGGTTCAGCGTGATCAGCTCGGACCCGCTCGGGTCGACCAGGACGGCGCGGCCGTCGACGACCTCGAAGACGACGCTGCTGGACTGGGAGATCATTGGCACACCTCTTCGCCCCGAATCGTATCGTGGCCGAGGTTAACGGTTGCTATTGGCACCAGTAAGAGTGCGAGCGCGTGCGGCCGCCCGGCTGGCTCGGTAGTACGATTCGCCCCGTCCGCCGGGGCGGCGGGCGTATGACAGGAGCTGCAGTGAGCTACGAAACCATCCTCGTCGAGCAGCGCGACCACATCGCGACCGTGACCCTGAACCGCCCGAAGAAGCTCAACGCCCTCAACATGCGGATGGCCGAGGAGCTGCACGACGCCCTCGCCGCCGCCGATGACGACGACGACGTCCGCGTGGTCGTCATCACCGGCGCCGGTCGCGGCTTCTGCTCCGGCGCCGACCTGACCCCGAGCGACGCGCCGGGCGCGCCGCGCAGCGCCACCGCCCCCAGCCTCGCGGACGCGACCTTCGAGGCGATGCAGATCGAGAAGCCGATCGTCGCGGCGATCAACGGCGTCGCCGTGGGTGGCGGCTGCACCCTCACGCTCTCTTGCGACATTCGCATCGCCTCCGAGGAGGCGCGATTCCAGCTGCCCTTCACCAAGCTCAGCATCAGCGCCGAGCTGGGTTCGACCTACCTGCTGCCGCGCCTCGTGGGCTACGGCAAGGCGACCGAGCTGATCCTCACCTCGAAGATGATCGACGCTCACGAGGCGGGAGCGATTGGCCTCGTGAATCACGTCGTGCCGGCCGACGAGCTGCACGACGCGACCGCGCGAATGGCGGCCACGCTGGCCGCGCTGCCGCCGATGGCGGTGCGGCTGAACAAGAAGGGGATTCGCCTCGGCATGGGCTCGGAGCTCGACAGCCAGCGCCGCTACGAGGAGCTCGCCGCCGCCACGCTCAGCCGAACCGACGACGCGGCCGAAGCGCGGGTCGCGTTCCGCGAGAAGCGCGACCCGGTGTTCACCGGCCGCTAGCGCGCGGCGCCACCGAGGGACATGGCCCTCGGCTGCTTCGCCGTCCGGAGCCTCGCCGTCCGGAGCCTCGGCTACCCCTCGGGCGTGAACTCCACCGGGAACCGCTTCACGCCGGCGATGAAGTTCGAGTTGAGCCGCTCCGGCTCACCGACCGCGTGAATGTCGGGCAGCCGCCGCAGCAGCTCCTGGAACATCACCTTGATCTCGAGCCGGGCGAACCCGGCGCCGAGGCAGAAGTGCTCGCCGATCCCGAACGCCAGGTGGTCGTTCGGGTCACGCGTGATGTCGAAGACGTCCGGCCGGTCGAAGTGGTCCTCGTCCCGGTTCACGGACGGGTACCACATCACCACGCGGTCGCCCTTCGCGATCGCCTGACCGTGGATCTCCGTGTCGGCCGTGGCGATGCGCGCCATGTGCGCGACCGGCGACGTCCAGCGCAGGATCTCCTCGACCGCCGTGTCGATCAGCTCGGGGTTGTCGAGGAGCATCTGCCACTGGTCCGGGTGCTCGGACAGGACGTGCATGCCGCCGCTGATCGCGTTGCGGGTCGTCTCGTTGCCGGCCACGACCAGCAGCAGACAGAACAGCAGGATGTCCATGTCGTTCAGCTGATCGCCCTCGATCTCGGAGTCGACGAGCAGCGCGACCAGGTCGTCGCGCCGGTGCTCGCGCCGCTCCTGGATCATCCCCATGAAGTGGCCGTACATCTGCATCGCCGACTGCTGCGATGCGGCCTGCTGCGCCTCGCGGGTCCCCGCTTCGGCGTCGACGCCGGCGTCCTGCTGGTACTCAGCGTCGGACGAACCGAGCAGCTGGTTCGTCAGGTTGAGCATCGTGTCCCAGTGCTCACGCTCGATGCCCATCATTTCGCAGATCACGGCGAGCGGGAGCTGCGCGGCGATGTCCGCGACGAAGTCGCACTCCCCGCGCTGAGCCACGTCATCGATGATCCCGGTGGTCAGGTTCCGGATGTGGTCTTCCATCGCCCGGACCGCCCGAGGCGTGAAGCCCTTGTTCACGAGGCGCCGCAGCTTCACGTGATTCGGCGGGTCGCTCGTGATCAGCATCCCGTAGCGCGAGGCCCCGTGGGCCGCCTCGGCCATGGCGCCGCCGCCGCCCTGCGTACCGAGGCGCTCGTCCTCATCCTCCTGCGGCTCGCCCATCGTGATGCCGCGGCTGGAGATGAACAGCTCGGGCTGCCGGGACACGGTCAGCACGTCCTCGAGCTTGGTCAGCGACCAGAAGCCGCGGCTGTTGGCCTCGCTGGGGCCCGTCCAATGCACCGGGGCGTCGCGTCGCAAGATCTTGAAGAGATCGTGCGCCTCGTTGCGGCGGAAGATGCCGTTGCTCGAGAGATCGATCTGGTCGGGCGAAAGCTGGCTGGTGTCGGTCGTGGTCATCGAATCACCTCGCGAAATGCCTCGGGCTGGGATGGGCTCGGAGCGGGACGTCCGCGCTACTCCTCGAGGAGCGCGAGTGCCTGCTTCGGGCAGAGACGCACCGCGCGTTCGACCGCCTCGCGGTCGCCCTCCGGAACCGCGTCGACCAGCACCTCCGCGAGGTCATCGTCGTTGACGCGGAACACCGACGGCGCGTTCGCCTCGCAGAGCATGTTGCCTTCGCATCGATCTGCATCGACGGTCACTCGAACTGGCGGCATCCGACCCACCCTTGCTGCATACATGCAGTCTGTATGCCGGTAGCCTAGCAAGCCTCGTCGCGCCGTACTTGACGGAGATCACCTCAGCGTGCGCGGTTCAGCGAGCCTCGCCGGAGAACGCGGCAACGTAGGCGCCCCACAGAATCACCGTCACGCCCACCAACTCCGAGCCCTCCTCCGCCAGCACCTGGATCGTCTCCTCGCGCGACCCGCTGTCCACGAAGTTGGCGAACGTCTCGAACCCGATCGCGCCGCCCATGAACACCGCGAACCCGACGCCGGCGAGCGTCAGCGCCCGCCGCCCGAAGAACGACCGCACGAGGCGGAAGTACCCCACCAGCCCCACGACGAACGGGACCCCGATGGCAAACATCCAGATCCCGGTCCGCCGGAACGGCAGCTCACGGCGGTCGGCGCCCGGCAGCTCGTCGAGCCACAGTCCCGCGCGCTCGTGAAACCGCATCAGCTCATCGACCGCCAGTACCGAGAACAGCAGTGGCAGCCCCCACAACAGCCACGTGCGCGGCTCTCGAGGGTCAAACCACCGCGCCGCGACCACGCCGAAGACCACCGCCACCATCGCGAGCTGACCGGCCGCGAACCTCGTCGGCAGATTGCCCTCGCGATTGAGGTCGACGTTCGGCCCCAGCGCCCCACCGGACGCCGCATCGCCGAGATACAGCCCGATCAGCACGAGGTCAGTGAGCAGCAACGCCAGCACCAGCCGAGGAATGCGCCAGCCCGCGCCGTCGCGCCGCGCCCTCGGTCGCCCCTCGTCGGGCGCTGCGCGTACCTCGACCCGGTCCAGCGATGTCACTTCCGAGGGCGCTTCCCCACGGCACGATTCGGCAACGAGACGCGTTCCCGTTCGCACCGCCGATTCAGGCGAGGCACCAGCATGCTCGGCGTCACGCGGATCCGGTCAGGGCCGAAGGAAGGTGCGCCGCGGGACCTCGGTGGCCACGCCTCGCCGCCGGCACCGAGCGCCCTCGGACCCTCCGCGACGACCTCGGGCGGGGGCGGGCGGTGGTTGGTACCGAAGGTGGGATTCGAACCCACACGGGCCGTAAAGCCCAACGGTTTTTGAGACCGTCGCGTCTGCCGGTTCCGCCACTTCGGCTCGGTCGCCC
>JANQNP010000051.1 GCA_028279505.1 Dehalococcoidia bacterium | reverse complement strand
CCCCAAATGATGTGGGGCTGCGCCCCACGCCCCGCTTTCTCGGATTCGGAGAGGAGCCCGGTCGGGCGCCAGCGCTCGCGCGCGGCGCCTACCGCAAGGCGCTACGGCCGAGCTGGCGGCTAGGTGGCCTGGGGTTGGGGAGAGGCCTCGGTGGGTGAGGTGGGCTCGGGAGGTTCGCTGCCGATCCAGCGTTCCATGACGGTACAGGCGGTGAGGTCGCCGGTGACGTTTACGGCGGTGCGGGACATGTCGAGGATGCGGTCGACTCCGATGATGAGCGCGACGCCGGAGGCGGGGACGCCGATGTTTCCGAGGATGGTGGCGAGGATGACGATGCCGACGCCGGGGGTGCCGGGCGATCCGATGGAGGCGCCGACGATGGTGACGACGAGGAGGAGGAGCTCCCAGGGGGCGACGTCGATGGCGAAGGCCTGGGTGAGGAAGAGGGTGGCGATGACCTGGTAGAGGGCGGTGCCGTCCATGTTGACGGTGGCGCCGAGGGGGAGGACGAAGCGGGCGACGGGCTGGCTGACGTTGAGTTTGTCCTCGGCGGTTTGCATGGAGAGGGGCATGACGGCGGCGGAGCTGGAGGTGGAGAAGGCGAGGAGCTGGGGCTCTCGGATGGTGCGGAGGAAGCGGCCGGGGTGCTGGCGGCCGAAGACGGTGGCGATGAGGAGGTAGACGAGCAGGAGGAGGAGCAGGCCGAGCAGGACGGTGCCGACGTAGACGGACATCCCAACGATGACGTCGAAGCCGATGTCGACCATGACCTGGGCGAGGAGGCCGAAGACGGCGAGCGGGGCGAGCAGCATAGCCCAGCCGATGACGCGGAGGCTGAGCTCCTGGACGGCGCCGGTGATGTCGATGAGGGTGCGCTCATGTTCATCGGGGAGGGTGACGATGGCGATGCCGACGAGGATGGCGGCGACGACGATCTGCAGCATGCTGCGGTCGAGGGCGGCCTGGAGTGGGTCGGTGGGGATGACGCCGACGAGGCGCTCGGGGAGTGAGACGTCCTCGAGGGTGACGGGCGCGAGGTCGGCGGGGGTTTCGCCGGCGACGAGCCGGAGGTCGGCGGGGTCGACGAAGTCGCCGGGCTGGATGAGGGCGGCGATGGCGATGCCGATGAGGACGGCGATGGTGGTGGTGGCGACGAAGTAGATACCGATCCGGAAACCCATGCGGCGGATGTAGGCGATGTCGCCGCTGGCGGCGATGCCGAGCATCACCGACGAGACGACGAGCGGGATCATCATCATCTGGATGAGGGCGAGGAAGAGCTGGCCGGGGATGGCGAGCCATTCGGCGATGGTCTGGGCGGCTTCTTCACCAACGAGCGCGGCGCCGCTGGGGGCGATCAGGAGGCCGACGGCGATGCCGGAGACCATGCCGATGAGGATCTGGAGCCAGAGGCGGTTACGGAGGAGGAGCTCGAGGTTGTCGACGAGTTGGGGGAGCGAGGGAAGGTTGAAGTCGACCTCGAAGCGGTCGACGCGGGTGAGAGGGGTGGTGAGGCCTCGGCTGGCGGCGCGGATGCGGTCGATGGCGTCGTCGACGGCCTTGTCGACGGGGGCGCGGGGGTTGCGCCAGCCGCGCTGGCCGGAGGGGTCGTTGTCGCGGGACATGGTGGATTCGCCTCCCCACGTCGCCAGCTCGAGCGACCTCGAGGGCTGGCTTCGCCGAGGAGGTTACGGTGCGCGTTGGGCCTCGGTGGGGGGAGGGTCGTTGGTCGGTGGGTGGGGGCGCGAACGTCCCTGGTTAGGTGGGTGCGCCGGGAGGGGACACCGGGCGTCGCCGGTGGGCGCCAGGACGAGGGCTGGGGCTACAGCTTCTCGCCGGGGAGCTTGCTGGCCTGTTCGATCCACGAGGTGAGCTGGGGCTCGTCGAGGTCGTCGTCCTCGTGGATGTCGAGGTAGCGGACTTCAGGGTGCTTGGAGCCTTTCGGGGGGACGGGGTCGAGGGAGGTTCCTCGGAAGAAGCTGAGCTGGACGTACTTCGTGTAGCAGCGGAAGGCGACGAACCAGCCGTCGCCCTCGTTGCCGTAGAAGGGCTGGTTCCACTTCACGGCTTTGTGCACCGCGGGGACGGCGCGGACGATCAGGTCGTCGAGGCGTTCGCCGAGGCCGCGCTTCCACTCGGGCATCGCGGCGATGTAGGCCTGGACGGGGGCGTCGCCTTCGCCTTTCGAGATCTGGGGGTTGCCGCCCGAGAGGAGGCGGGGCTCGCCGTTGCTCGTCGGCTGCTTCGATCCCCGGCGGGCAGCGCGCTTCTTGCTGCTGGGCCTGTTGGGGCTCATGTCGCCTCGTTTCTCTGCGACTCGTTTCGGGTCGTCTGGGCGAGGATGTGTTCGAGGGCGTCGAGCTGGGCCTTGTAGCCCCAGCGCATGCCGAAGGCGGCCATACGAGCGCGCGAGCCGATCTTGGTGATGGCTATGTGGAGCTTGAGGTTGGTGCCGCGGTCGCCTTCGGTGAGGGTGAGGTCGTTGATGTGCTTGATGGTGGTGGTGTCCTCATCGCCCTCGGTCCACGAGCGAGCGTCGACGGTGACGCGGGTGGGCTCCTCGATGAGGGAGAATGCGCCCTCCATGGGCCAGCGCGTGCCGGCGTACTTGCCCATCTCCTCAGTGGCTTCCATGACGATGTAGATGCGCCCGCCGATGCGGAGGTCGACTTCGCATTCGCGTATGCGGGTCTTGTCGGGGCCCCACCAGCGGCGAAGCTCCTCGGCGCGGGTCCAGGCGCGCCAGACGGTGTCGATGGGCGCGGGGTAGGTGCGCTCGAACTTGATCTCTTTCTTCTTGCGGAAGAGCTGGAGGAGCATCATCGCGGGCGCTCGCGTTCCTCGGTGGGGTCGATTGCAGGCGGCGGGGTCATGCGCCCGCTCCCTTCGCGGTGGTCGATTCGAGGTAGGCGCCGAGGCCGTCGAGGCGGGTCTGCCAGAGCTGCTCGAAGGAGTCGACCCAGTTGTTGATGCCGATGAAGGGGGCTTCCTCGAGGCGGTAGATGCGGTGCCTCGAGACGGCCTCGGCGGTGACGATGCCGGCTTCGCCGAGGACGCGGAGGTGTTTGGAGACCTGGGGTTGGCGGATGCCGAGGGCGGCGACGATTTCACTGACGGAGTGGGGGCCGCCTCGGAGGAGCTCGACGATGCGGAGGCGGCTGGGTTCGCCGAGGGCGGTGAAGGTGGTGGCTTCCATCGCGCGCACGCTAGCTTGGTGGACGTATTCCTGTCAAGGAATACGTCGTGTGTCCGTCAAGGCGGCGGGTTGTGTTGAACCTCGGGGGAGGGACGCGCCGATCACCAAGCCGCTCGCCCAGGACGTAGGTCTCAGGCGGCACGCTAGGATGCTCGGACGTGAGTCACCCCTTGCCCCGGGATGGAGGAAGCATGACGAGGTCTTTGCCCTCGCTATTCACGTTCTACCGGGGTTGGGGCACGTATCAACAGAACCTCGTCAAGGTGATCGCGCCACTGTCGACCGAGCAACTGACGCTGCCGACCGCGCCAGGGCACTGGACGATCGGCATGGTCGCACAGCACCTGGTGGCGAATCGGGTGTGGTGGTTCCAGGTCTGGATGGGCGAAGGCGATCCAGACCTCGCGCCGATCGCGCATTGGGACCCGGCGGATGACGTGGAGCAGGATCCCCTCTCCGCCGCCGAGCTGGTCTCCGGGCTGGAGGCGACCTGGGGGATGGTTCACGACGCGCTGGAGCGCTGGAATCCGACTCACCTCGACGAGGTCTTTCAAGCGCCGGCGGCCTTGCGAGAGGAGGAGCGGGACCTCTTTCCTCCGGTGAGCCGGCAGTGGATCATCTGGCACGTCCTCGAACACGAGATTCATCACGGTGGAGAGCTGACGCTGGCGCTGGGGATGCGCGACTTGCCCGGTATCTACGGGAGCATGTAGCGGGGCAGCTGAGGGCGGGCGTGGCCCTCGGGACGTGCCTGCGGCGCGGGGACAGGGCCGGATGTGGGACGCGCTCCCCGCGTAGGGGGTCAGCGTTGGCCCTCGGAGGAGACTGTGGGCTCGGTGCTCGGACGCGCCTGCGGCGCGGGGAGGTCACGGGCGTTGGCCCGTGACGTTCGTTTCTAGTGATCCCGCCCGCCCACCCCAAATGATGTGGGGCTGCGCCCCACGCCCCGCTCTTCCCGGAGGAGGGGCCCAACGGCCCTCGTGCGATTCACGCGCCTTCGGGGGATCTCGAGGCGCGCCGTCTAGTGAGTGCCATGGGCCTTGCAGACAGGGGCTCCACGGGCGGTCCTGGCGGATGGTCGGCGCTAGGACGCGTAGAAGGCGGTGGCGGGGTCGACGGGGGCGGTGACCAGTCGGTGGGAGTGCTGGCCGTTGGCGAAGTCGGTGAGCATTTGGAGGTTGGGGGTGAGGCCGGTGGGTTGCCAGTCGTCGCCGAAGAGCTGGGCGGTGGTGAGGAGATCCTGGAGGAGCCAGGGGGTGGTGTCAGCGTAGCGGCGGCGGCGGTCGAGCCAGAGCTGTTTCGAGGCGGTGAAGGCCTCGGTGAGGCTCTCGGCGATCCAGGGGTCGCGGTCGATGACCTCGCGGCGGAGTTTGATGAGGTGGTGGGCGGGGATGTAGCCGTGCTCTCGGTAGTAGGCGCGTTCGAGGTCGGGGTAGTTGGGGAGCATGGGGACGATGGGCGCGTCGGGGGCGAAGTAGGCGGCGGGCATGAAGGCGGCGACGAGGGTGTCGATTTCGCCGGCGAGGAGGAGGTCGACGAGGGATTTGCCGGGCGGGCCGAGCTCGACGTTCGGAGGGGCGTCGTCGGGGAGGTTGCCGTGGCCACGGTCTCGGGTGCCCTCGACGGGGGCGATGACCCAGGTGTTGCTCCAGATATCGACGCCGGCCTGCTGGAGGATGATGCGGGTCCAGGTGTTGCCGCTATTGGGCCAGCCGTCGATGCCGATGCGTTTGCCCTCGAGGGCGGCGAGGTCCGGGAGGGTGTGGCCGCGGCGGACGAGGAAGCAGCGGTGGCGGAACTGGAACATGGGGAAGATGGGGAGGCCGACGAAGTCGGTGTTGCCTCGGGCGGTGTCGATGAAGAAGCGGGCGAGGGATCCTTCGCCGCCGTGGGTGGCGGGGTCGTTGGCGACGGGGGCGAGGCCGCGGGTGGTGTCGTAGGTGAGGTCGATGCCCTCGGGGGTGACTTCGCCGGTGAGGAGTGGGGTGAGGTGGTCCCAGGGGTAGCCAGCTAGTTGGAGTTTGAGGTTGGGCACGGTTGGCCCTCCGATCGGTCGGGCTCGCTGACGGTAGTCGATTCCGGGTTGTTTCTCGACGGTGGGTCGTGGAGGAGGTGCCCGAGGGCCGCCGCCTGCGGCGCGGGATGGTCGCGGGCACGCCCGCGACGTTTGTTTCTAGGGATCCCCCACCATCTTCTCGATCGCCCTACGGGCGGGGCCCACCCCAAGAATGTGGGGCTGTGC
The DNA here is from genome assembly GCA_028279505.1 of Dehalococcoidia bacterium. Lineage (GTDB taxonomy): Bacteria > Chloroflexota > Dehalococcoidia > UBA2979 > UBA2979 > UBA6627. The sequence goes on along the minus strand of JANQNP010000051.1, from coordinate 341 downwards.
TTTCTCGATCGGCCTACGGCCGAAGGCCCCGCGCCCTGTCTTTCGGGATGAAGGGGCACGCCCCCTTGTGCGTTTCGAGCGCTCTTCGTGACTGGCCGCCGCTCCCGTTCGCTTCACGTTGATCCCGGCCCAACCCTGCCGAGAGCGGACGCGCCTGCGGCGCGGGAAGGTCGCGGGCGTTCGCCCGCGACGTGTGCTTCTAGAGATCCCGCCCGCCCACCCCAAATGATGTGGGGTGGGCGGGCGGGGTCTCTAGAAGCACACGTCGCGGGCGCACGCCCGCGACCTTCCCGCGCCGCAGGCGCGTCCGCTCTCGGGAGGGTTGGGCCGGGGTCAACGTG
>JANQNP010000016.1 GCA_028279505.1 Dehalococcoidia bacterium | reverse complement strand
GAACCGACGCGGCCAACGGCCGCGACCTCCCTCCCGCGCGTCAAGCGCCGCGCCGCCGCGCGAGCGACCACCCCTCGTAACCCACCGCTCAGCTACCGTCCCCTCGTGACCCAACCCCCACCCGACACCGACACCTCCGAGGCCCAACCCACCACCGAGGCCCCACCCTCGACGCGCGAAGCGTCCAGAAGGCCCCGAGGGGGCCTAGACGCGCTGCGCTACCGAGACTTCCGCTACCTCACCGTCGGTACCGGCTTCGCCATCGCCAGCTACTGGATGATCCTCATCGCCCAGGGCTGGCTCGTCCTCGAACTCACCGACAGCCCCTTCTGGGTCGCTGCCGCATCCTCCGCCCTCGCCATCCCCTCGCTCATCTTCGGCCCCGTCGCCGGCGTCATCGCCGACCGGCTCTACCGCAAGACCCTGCTCATCGTCACCCGCACCCTCATCAGCGTGCTCGGCGTCATCGAGGGCACCCTCATCCTCGCCGACCTCATCGACGTCTGGCAGATCCTCGTCTTCGCCTTCCTCACCGGCACCGCCTACGCCATGGACATCCCGGCGCGGCAATCCCTCATCCCCGACACCGTCCCCGAGGACGTTGTCCCCAGCGGCGTCGCCATCAACGTCTCCGTCTTCAGCGTCGCCGCCATCACCGGCCCGCTCGCCGGCGCCGCCACGCTCGCCACCGTCGGCGCCGGTGGCTGCTTCCTCGCCAACGCCGTCGGCAACATGGCGCTCGTCGCCGCCATCGCCGCGATCAACATCCCGAGGCGTGAGCGCATCGCCGAATGGAACATCGTCGGAGACTTCGTCAGCAGCCTCCGCTTCGTCCGCGACACCCCCGTCGTCCTCTTGCTGCTCCTCATCTCCCTGCTCGGCATGATCGGCACTGCCCCTTGGCGCGAGCTCGCCCCTGTCTTCGTCCGCGACGTCTTCGACGCCGACGAAGCCGGCCTCGGCGCCCTCTTCACCGGCAGCGGCGTCGGCGCGGTCATCGGCGCCGCCGTCCTCCTCGCCATCTCCGGCATCGAACGCCGCGCACTCGTCGTCAGCCTCGCCGCTGCCCTCGGCCTCGGATCCGTCCTCGGCTTCGCCGCCAGCCCCGGCCTAGAAGTCGCCGTCGGCTTCGCGCTCCTCAACGGCGTCGCCAACCAGCTCACCTGGGCCATGGCCCAGACCGTCCTCCTCCTCCGCACCCCCGAGGAGTTTCGTGGCCGCATCATGGCCCTCTGGATGCTCCTCTGGGGCGTCCAGCCGATCGGCACCCTCATCGCCGGCACCCTCGCCGAGGTCTTCACCCCGCGCTCCGCCGTCATCTCCATGACCCTCGCCGTGGGCGTCCTCATGCTCCTCGTCGCCGCCCGCATGCGCCGCACCTGGTCCGACTTCTAGGACGCCTTCGGCGCCCAACGACGCTTCGCGCCTCTTCGCGCGGGGCTCCCGCGTGTTCGTCTAGTCCCCGACCAAATACCCGACTCACCCCGGCGCCGACGATCGACAGGAGGATTAGTCGCCAACGACGGCAACACACCGCTCAGCAACAAGGGCCACACACACGCAGACACACAGAAGCTTCGCCCGACCACCACCGCATCGACCGCAGCCCGCGAAGCGTCCAAGAGGGGTCGAAGACCCCGTCAAAGAGGAGGCGAAGCCTCCCAGAACACCGGGATCAGCCATACGAGGAGTGCGACGACGGTGATCGTGAGCGGAGTGCCGAGGCGGGCGTAGTCCGTGAAGCGATAACCGCCGGGGCCGTACACCATCGTGTTCGTCTGGTACCCGATCGGCGTCAGGAACGACGCCGACGCCGCCACCGCCACCGCGATCGCCATCCCTCGAGGATCCACCTCCGTCGTCGCCGACGCCGCGATCGCGATTGGGAACATCAGCGCCGCCGCCGCGTTGTTCGTCACCAGCTCCGTCAACACGATCGTCGCGATGATGATCCCGAGAAGCACCCCTCGAGGCCCCAGCCCCCCGAACGCCTCCACCACCCCGTCCGCCAGATCCACCGCCAGCCCCGACGTCTCGATCGCCGCCGCCAGCCCGAACGCCGACGCGATCGTGATCACCACGTCCAGGTCCACCGCGTTCCGCGCCTCCGTCGTCGACAGCACGCGGGTCAGCACCAGCACCACCCCGCCCGCCAGCGCCGCCTCCAGGATGTCCAGCACCCCGAACGTCGCCGTCAGCACGATCCCCGCCACCACCGCGAGTGCAATCACCGCGGTCCCCGCCCGCTTCGGTTCGATCCCATCGAGGCGCGACACCACCAGGAACTCCTGCCGGTCGTACCAGCGGTCCCGGAACCCCGGGTCGGCCAGCAGCAGCAGCGTGTCGCCCAGCCGCAGCCGCACCGTTCCCAGCTTCGCGTTGAGCGGCTCGCCGGCGCGATGGATCGCCACCACTGCCGCCTGGTAGTTCCCCCGGAACTCCACCTCGCGCAACGTCCGCCCCACCAGCGGCGACGCCTGCCCGATCACCGCCTCGAAGAACGTCGACTGCCCGCGCTCCAGCTCCGCGATGTGCTCCTCGTGGCTCGACTCCAGCCCGGCCGTGTTCCGCAGATCCAGCACACGGTCAGCACGCCCCACGAACCGCAGCAGATCGCCGCCGCGCAGCACCGTCGTCGGCGACACCGGCGTGATCAGATCCCCCCGCCGCTCGATCTGTACGAGGTACACGCCCTCCAGGTGCCGCAACCCGCCCGCCTCGACCTCCTCGCCATCGAGGACCCCGCCATCCTCGACCGTCATGTCGACCACGAACGACCGCGACTCCTCCTCGAAACGGCGCCGCAGCCCGCGCCGGTCCGGCAGCACCAGCGGCGCGGCCACCAGCAGCACCCCGAGCCCGACCACCAGCATCGGCAGCCCCACTCGCGCGATCTCGAACATCCCGATCGGCTCGAACCCCGACTCCTCCAACAGCCCGGCGACCACGATGTTCGTCGACGTCCCGATCACCGTGACCGTCCCGCCGAGGATCGCCGCGAACGACAGCGGCATCAGGAACCGCGACGCCGGCGCGCCGACGCGGTCCGCCCACGACGTCACCACCGGCGAGATCATTGCCACGATCGGCGTGTTGTTGAGCACCGCCGACGACGCCGCCGTCGGCACCAGCAGCCGAGCGGCCGCCAGCCGCTCCCGATCGCCGCGCCCCAGCAGCCGCGCGATCGTCGGCGTCAGCGCCCCCGTCCGCTCCGCCGCCCGCGCCACGAGGTACAGCGCAGCCACGGTGAACGGCGCCGGGTTCGAGAACCCGGCTAGCGCCTGATCCGCCTCGATCACCCCGAGCAACAGCAGCGACACCGTCGCGCCGAACAGCGCCGCGGACGGCGGAAACCAACCGCGCACCAACACGGCGGCGGCGCCGATCGTGACGAGCAGCGTCAACCAGGCATCGGTGCTCACCCGTCGACGATACGGCTGCGCGTTCCCAGGGGCATGAGGCAACCCCCTGTGTCGCGACTGACGGCCCGAGACAAAGAAAAGCGGCCCCTCGCGGGACCGCCCTTCCGTCTACCAGTGCCCCGCGCCGAGGCGCGAAGCGTCCAAAGAGCCCCGAGGGGCCTTAGCTATCGAGGGCTTCGCAGACCGTGTCCGTGATCAGGCGGGTCACGATGTACGGGTCCATGTTTGCGTTGGGGCGCCGGTCCTCCAGGTACCCCTTCTTGTCGCGCTCCACCTGCCACGGGATCCGCACCGACGCACCGCGGTTGGAGACGCCGTAGCTGTACTCCGTCCAGGGCGCCGTCTCGTGCAGGCCCGTCAGGCGCTGGTCCACGCCCGGCCCGTAGTTCTCGATGTGCAGATCGTGCTTCTTGCCCAGCGCCTCCGCGCCGATCACGATCGGCTCGTACGATTCGCGCATCGACTTCGTCGAGAAGTTCGTGTGCGCGCCCGCACCGTTCCAGTCGCCCGGAATCGGCTTCGGCGTCAGCGTCACCACCGTGTCGAACTCCTCGGCGACGCGATACAGCAGCCAGCGAGCGACCCACAGCTGGTCCGAGACCTCCAGCGGCCCGAGCGGCCCGACCTGGAACTCCCACTGCCCCATCATCACCTCCGCGTTCGTCCCGGAGATGCCAATCCCAGCCTCGAGGCACGCCGTCGTGTGCGCCTCCACCACGTCGCGACCCCAGATCTCGTCGGCGCCCACGCCGCAGTAGTAGGGACCCTGCGGCCCGGGGTATCCGGCGGCCGGCCAGCCCAGCGGGCGGCCGTCCTGGAAGAACGTGTACTCCTGCTCGATCCCGAACCACGGCTCGTGACCGGCGTACTTCTCCGCCACCTCGGCGCACGCGCGACGAGTGTTCGTCGGGTGCGGGGTCATGTCGGGCAGCAGCACCTCGTTGAGCACCAGCACGTCGTCGCCGCCACGGACCGGGTCCGGGCACACGTAGACCGGGCTCAACACACAGTCGGAGTTGTCGCCGGGCGCCTGGTTCGTGCTGGAACCGTCAAAGCCCCAGATCCCCGGCTCTTCCCCGTCGGCGATGATCTTCGTCTTCGAGCGGAGCAATGGACCAACGAAACCCGACTCCGGTGTCGGCTCGGTCCCGTCGATCCAGATGTATTCAGCCCGATACGGCATGCAAGCCCCTCCTGCGTCCTCGAAACTCAGCCGCATCAGAGCGGCGGTTGAACCCTGCCAGACCCGCGCGGCGTCGCGCGCCCGTCCGCGAACCAGCCGCCACGATATGGCGGGATCGTTTCAGCAGTGTTTCACGCCGCCAACGCACGGCGTACCCCACCCCGACCACCCACCGAGGCCTGCCACCCATCGAGCCCCGCGCACCCGCCTCCCCCGACCACCAAACGAAGCCC
>JANQNP010000008.1 GCA_028279505.1 Dehalococcoidia bacterium | reverse complement strand
CCAGGCCGGCAGATCGCTCACCCGCGACGGCGGCGGACGACGTTGGGGACCGGCGCTAGACCGGGGCCCGCGGGCTCCACGTACATCAGGTCGGCGGCGATCGCGTAGTCCGCGATCGTCAGTGCGTCGCCGGTGGCTTCAGCTTCGGACCATGGCTCTCCATCTGCTCGCCGCGTGCCGAGACGACCCCCAGATTCGGGCTCGCGCGGCGGCGATCGCCCGGCGTAACAAGCCGAGGCGTGGGCGGTGCGCCTCGGCGGGTGATGGACAATCTCGCCACCGCGGGTCAGCCTCACGCCATGAACGCCTACTCCGCGACGTTTCGCGCGCGATGGATGGACATGGACTTCAACCAACACATGCGCAACGCCGCGTTCTTGGACTACGCGGTGGAGGCCCGAATGGGGTTCCTCGATGCGCAGGGCTGGAGCGCCGACCGGTTCCGTAAGGAGATGATCGGGCCGGTGGTGGTGGAAGACCGAATCACCTACAAGAAAGAGGTTGGCCTGCTGGAGTCGTTCGAGGTCCGCCTCCGCCTGGTGGGCATCACCGATGACCGTCGGCGGATGAAGGTGCGCAACGAGTTCGTCGATGGCGACGGCCGGACCCTAGCCACGGTGGAGAGCGTGGTGCTGTGGCTCGATCTCAAAGCCCGCCGGCCGGTGCCCCCACCGGCCGAGCTCGGCGCGCTGTGGGCGTCGCTCGAGCGGACCGACGACTACGCGGACCTGTGACCGCGGTCGCGAAGACGGGAAGAAAAAAGTCACCGACCCCTGTCACCAGATCGCGGCCGGGCGCGTTGGCCCCCCGAATGGAGAGCTTATCTATGGTTCATGCGCCCACGACGCCCCCTCTGGTCACCGATCGCACCGACGACGACATCGCCCACGGCGCTCGCCTGGTCGACGCCGCCGGTCGAGCTTTGCCGCTCGAAGCGACATCGGTCACCGCCGACGCGAAAGGCGGACTGGCGAGGGTCGTCCTTCGCCAGACGTTCGCCAACCGTGACCGCACTCCGGTACACGTCCACTACTTGCTGCCGCTGCCGGCGGACGGCGCGGTATCCGGCTTCTCGTTCCTCATCGGCGACAACCGGGTCGTCGGCCAGATCGACACGAAGCAGCGGGCCCAAGCCCGGTACGACGAAGCCCTGATCGAGGGCCGCACGGCGGCTCTGCTGGCCCAGACGCGGTCCAGTGTTTTTCGGCAGGCGGTGGGCAACATACCGCCCGAGACCCGGATCGAAGTGGAGATCGTCGTCGATCAGCCCCTTCGATGGCTCGCCGACGACCCCTCGGGGGGGGCCTGGGAGTGGCGCTTCCCCACCGTGGTCGGGCCTCGGTACCTGGGTCATCCGGGCCGAATTCCCGATCCACAGGACGTTCAGGTGGCGGTGAGCGCGTCTGCGCTCGCGGCCCGGATGACGATGTCGCTCGCGGTACGTGACGCGCTCGCCGAAGGCCGCGGCGTCGAATCCCCGTCGCATCGGTGGTCACCGACGACCGAGACGGGATCCGGTTCGCCGATGCGGAAGAGGGCCGACTCAACCGAGACCTCGTGGTGCGATGGCCGGTCGCCGCCCCCGAGCCAGGACTGAGCATCGACGCGGTCCGGCCGGCGGCGCCGCCGACCCGAGGTGACCGGTTTGCGCTGCTGACCCTCGTACCGCCGGCCGGATCCTTCGTTCCCGTGGCTCGGGATCTCATCGTCCTCATCGACACCAGCGGCTCGATGAGCGGGCAGCCGCTCGATCAGGCCCGCCGCATCGTGACCGCGCTGATCGATACGCTCGGCGACCGCGATCGGATCGAGATGATCGCGTTCGACTCGCTGCCTCGCCGGTTCGCCGACGAGCCGGTGGTCGCCACTCGCGACGGCAAGGCCGCCGCGCACAGGTGGCTGCGCGGCCTGCGGGCGGGGGGCGGCACCGAGATGCGCAAAGGGGTGCAGGAAGCGCTTCGGCCGCTTCGGGAAGATGCCCAGCGTCAGATCATCCTGGTCACCGACGGCTACATCGCGTTCGAGCGAGAGATCGTGCACGAGGTCCGGACGAGCCTGCCCGCGAGCTGCCGGCTGCACACGATCGGGGTCGGCAGCGCCGTAAACCGGAGCTTGACGCAGGCCGTGGCGCGAGCCGGGGCCGGGGTCGAGGCGATCGTCGCGCCCCGTGAGGACGTCGAGCCCGCGGTGCGACGGCTGGTGGCCCGCACCGATCGGCCCGCGGTCACCGAGCTGTCGATCGACGGCGACGGGGTGCTGGCGACCGCGCCCGCGCGGCTGCCGGACCTCTACGCGCGCACGCCGGTCCTCATCGGGGTGCGGCTGGGCGACCGCCTCGACCGATTGACCATCCGCGGCCGGACGGCGACCGGCGTCTGGACCCAGACGGTCACCGCGCCTCGATTGGCCCTCGGAGAAGGGGCGGCGCAGGTGGCGGTCCTGTTCGCTCGCGAGCACGTCGAGGACCTCGAGGCGTCCCTCGCCGGGGGCGCGGATCGCCGGGACGTCGACCAGCAGATCGAGACGACGGGCCTCGAATTCGGGATCGCCACCCGAATGACGTCATGGGTAGCGGTCAGCGAACAGGCGCTGGTTGCGCCAGGGACGAACGCGCCGACCATCGAGCAGCCTCACGAGGTTCCCGATGGCCTAGACCTGGGCGGGTTGGGGCATCGCAGTCCTGCCGAACCGTTCGGCGAAGGGGCCTTAGAGATGGAAGCCCAGGGCTTCGAGCGCGCCCGGTCGACCGAAGATGGACTGCGACCGGGTGCGGCCGGTGGTCTGCGCGACGATCGGCCCGCGCCCGTCGAAGCCGCGTGCCCTCTGCCGGAGGACGGCTCGCCGCCGGCGAGCCCGCGGCGGGCGGCCGGATCGCCGGCAGCAAGCCCGCTGCCGAAGGCCGGATCGCCGCCGGCAGTGCCGTCCGAGGAGCGTCCAGAAATGGCCTATGGAGTGCCGCCGGAGCCGGAACACGAGGTCCGTCTCTCGTCGCGATGGACGCGTCTGTGGCTGGTGCTGCTGGGGGTCGGACTCGTCGCCCTGATCATCGCGCTCCTTTGGTGGTGATGAGGCTGATGACGGCGAGGGGGGGCGTCCGGTGAATCTGGACCGATATCTTCCCGGCGTGATGGCGGGGGACGCCGACGCGTTCGCGAAGTGGATGATCGAGGCGGAGGGGCCTCTGCGCCGGAGCCTCGCCCCATTGGCGGCGAAGGTCGATGCGGAGGCGGTGCTGCAGGAGGCGCTGTTGCGGGTGTGGCAGGTCGCGCCTCGCTTCACCCCCGACGGACGCGACAACGGGCTACTTCGCCTCGCGGTGCGCATCGCGCGCAACCTGGCCATCAGTGAGCTTCGCCGGACTCACGGGCGCGCCGCGGAGGCGGACGAGCTCGAGCGCCGGCTGGAACAGGTGGCCGTCGCGCCCCGCTCGCCGCCCGACCCCCACCTTCGTCGCCTCATCGAGGACTGTCGACAGAAGCTCCCCGACCAGCCCCGCCGTGCCCTCGCCGCGCGCCTGGAGGCTGAGGGGAGCCTCTCCGACGCGCGCCTGGCCGAGGATCTCGGGATGAAGAAGAACACCTTCCTTCAGAACTTCGGTCGGGCGCGGAAGCTGCTGAAAGCCTGCCTGCAAGGCCTAGGGGTCAACGTCGAGGAGGAGCTCGCATGACCGAGCGACAAGGCGACGAGCGAGCACGAGACGCGCTCATCGAGGAGACGGCGGGGGCTTATCGGCCCGATCGCCGCGGACAGGTCGGTTCGCTGGCCGCATGGCACGACCTCGACGAGGCAGGGCGAATCGAGGCATTCCGGCGCGCCGGCGAGAACTGTCGACTCGAAGCGGCGACGCACCCCGACCGCCGCTCGAGCACGGTGGCCGCGGTATTGAATCGAATCGCCGGCCGTCGCTGAGCGTTCGGGCGCGTGGCTTCGCGCCTTCACCGCCGGCCGAGGTTCCATGGACCGTGGCTGGGGGGCCTCCGTGTCGACCGGGGTCCGGTGGGTCTCGCGTGGCCTTCGCTGCCGGCTGCGTCCGCTGGGGTAGGTCCCTGGATCGGGCGCCTCTGGCCGGCAACGAAGCTGGCGCCGGCATGGTAGACTGAGGCCATGGTGCGTCCTGAAGAACGACGGGCAAGACGCGCGGGAGCGCGGCGCGCCCTTCGGTCATGCTGGACGGTTTCAGGGGGAGTTAGTCCCCTCCCGGTAAGCGTCGGAGCGCCGGGTAGCAGACCCCCAGGCCTCGGAGAGATCCGTTGTCCTGAAGCGGGGTGTCAAAAGCCCATGAACCGGCAGGAGCCGCTCAGTGGGGAGCAAGCGCGCGGGCCGCAACATGAAGTGAAGCCTGCAGCCTCGTCAGAGAAACAACCCGGAAGCCGAGCCGCTCATGTCACGGCGAAGGCCATGCCCGCTGCGCTGGTTCCGAAGCGCGCGGCGGGTTCCGGCGGGGTATGGGGCGTGGCACGCGCGCAAGGAACCGTTCGGAACAGGAGAGGCCCGTCTGACCTGCCGTCGTCACGGCGAGGTGCGTCGCATAAGCCGAAGGTGAAAGCGAGCATCGGTCAGCGGGCGTCCGAGGGGGCCATAGTACCGTGACGAGGGTCGTGCAGCATAACGCGGCCCCAGGGAAGGGCCCCTGCCTAGAGAACGTCGGAAGCGGAGGCACGCGCGAGGGCATGGCCGAAGGGCCCAACTCCCCCCAGCGTCAACGGACGCCGGACAAAGTGCGCCAACTCCAACGCCGGCTGTGGACCGCGGCCAAGCGGTCT
>JANQNP010000128.1 GCA_028279505.1 Dehalococcoidia bacterium | reverse complement strand
GGCGCGGGTGCACGCCCGGCTGGCGCATCGGGCCGAGGTTCAGGTCGTCGACGTCGATGATCGCCTGCGAAGCAAGGGCGTGCTCGTTCTCCAGCCACTCGGAGGACTCGCGGCAGATCGCGGTCGGGGTGCCGGCGTCGTTGACGAGCTGCTCCCACTCCGCCGCCGGTCGCGTCTTGAACAGCGCCACCATCCGGTCGATCAGCTCCTCGAGGAGGGCGTCGTCTTCGAGGATGCGCTCGTGGTCGAGGAGGCCGTCGGCGGTCCAGGCATCCTCGACGCCGGCAGCCGCGACGAACTGGGTGCGGTGGCGCGTCGGGGAGGCGAAGAACTGCACCCAGCGACCGTCGGCGCATTCGTACTGGCGTACCCACGGCGTCCCGAGCGCGCCGCGGCCGGCCGGCGGCTGGTCGACGAGCTTCATGCCGGCGGACCCGACGGCGGTGAAGGTTGCGTCGAACAGCGGGACCTCGATGCGTTGTCCGACCTGGTCGCGGTCGCGAGCGTTCAGAGCCATCGCGATGCTCGTGACGCCGAGGAAGGCGCCGTAGCTCGAGGAGAGCGGAATTGCGGTCACGGCCGGCGGCTCACGCTGCGGCAGCCCCATCCGGTTGACGTAGGTGCCGCTGGCGGCGCCGAGCACACCTTCCCAGGCCGGCGTGGCCGCGCGCGGATCCCCCTCGGAGAAGCCGGGAAGCGAGCAGAAGATGAGTTGTGGGTTCAGCGCGGCGAGCGCCTCGTAGCCGAGCCCGAGGCGGTCCATCACACCGGGGCGGAAGTTCTCGACCAGGACGTCGGCCCTCGAAACCAGCGAGCGCGCGGTCTCCAGGTCGGCCGCGTCGGTCAGATCGAGGGCGATCGACCGCTTGCCGCGGTTCCACGTGGCGTTGGCGGGGGTATCCCAGCGCGGGCCCTCGGGCGGGTCGATGCGGACGACGTCCGCCCCCTGATCGGCGAGCAGCATCGCGGCCAGCGGTCCGGCGACGTACTGGCCGAAATCGAGCACTCGAATGCCGTCTAGCGCACCGCTCATCACGCCTCCCGGGTCCGCCGGGGCCGGCGACGGCCGTCCCCCGGAGGAACGGTAGCAGAGGGGCCAGACGGGTGACGCGACGGTTCGAAGTGTCTCGATAGCCTGCGCAGTCGGATCGGAGAACCGCGATGTACGACGTTCGGATCGCCACCCGGGAGGACCTCCCGGCGTTGGAAGGCCTGATGACCGCGGCGATCGACGCGCTGCAGATCGGGTTCCTCGACGCCGAGCAGATCGCCGCGAGCCATTCGATAATGGGGGTCGACACTCAGCTGATCGACGACGGCACCTACTTCACCGCCGAAGCGGACGGGCGGCTGATCGGATGCGGCGGCTGGAGCCGCCGCGCGACGCTCTACGGCGGCGATCACTCCGCGGGCCGGGACGCGGCCTTCCTCGATCCGGCCTCGGAGCCAGCGCGCGTGCGCGCGATGTACACCCACCCGGACTTCGCACGACGCGGGATCGGCCGGCGCATCCTCGAGCGGTGCGACCTCGCGGCCGCCGAGGCGGGGTTCGAACACCTCGAGTTGATGGCGACGCTGGCGGGACGGCCGCTCTACACCGCGTACGGGTTCGAGCCGATCGAGGAGGTCAGCGACATCTCGACCGGCACGACGATCCCGCTCGTCCGCATGGCGAAGACGATCGAGCGAGCCGTTCCCGAGGAGGCACGATGATGGCCTCTGCGGCGAGCCAGACCGACCGTTGGCAGCTTCCCGGCGGCGGGCCGGAGAGCTACCAGCGCTTTCAGGTCCCCAGCCTATTCGAACCGCTGGCCGACATCTTCCTGCCCCGCGTAGCGATCGAGGACGGCGAGCACGTGCTCGACGTCGCCTGCGGTACCGGGCTGATCGCCCGGCGCGTCGCGCCGATCGTCGGCGCGAACGGCCACGTCGCGGCGATCGATCTGAACTCGGGGATGATCGAGGTCGCGCGCAGCCTCCCGGCCCCCGAGGGTGCCTCGATCGACTGGCGCGAAGGCGACGCGACATCGCTCCCCTACGAGGACGGCTCATTCGATGTCGTCGTGTGCCAGCAAGGGCTGCAGTTCATCCCTGACCGGCTCACCGCGCTGCGGGAGATGCGGCGCGTGCTCAAGCCCGGCGGGCGGGTGGCGCTGGCGGTCTGGCAGTCGCTCGGTCAGAGCCCGTGCAACCTCGCGACGGCGGCAGCCCTCGAGCGGCACGTCAGCGCGGAGGCGGCGCGCGGCCTGCACGCGCCGTTCCAGCTCGGCGACCGGGAGGCGCTCGGCGCGCTCCTCGTGGAAGCGGGGTTCACCGACGTCAGCGTCGAGGCCGACGCGATCGTGCGCCGGATGTTGCCGGCGGCGGAATCGATCCCCGGGCACCTCGCGAGTACCCCCGTCGGCCCGGAGATCGTCGCGCTCGAGGAGTCGACCCGGGAGGCGCTCGTCGCCGAGGTCAGCGCCGCCCTCGTTGGCTACGAGGACGACGAGGGGCTGGCGATCCCGCAGGGCACGCACATTGCGCTGGCGACGCGTTCCGCAGGATCGCCTCGGGGCTAGCTCGTGAAGAGCGGGGCCGCGGTGCCGGACTCGACGTACTGCTTCAGCGAGGTCATGAGCTGACCCCAGGTGTAGGCGACCATGCCGATGCCCTCGTCCGTCGGGAAGCCGGCGTGCTTGAAGTTGACGAGCATCCCCTCCCCTTCCGGGTTCGGCGTGACCTGCCAGGTGATCTCGGAACCCGCCCAGTGCGGCGGGAAGCCCCCGGTCGAGGTCCATTTCACCGTCGAGTCGTCGGCGGCGTCGACGCGAAGCTCGAACGGCATCGGCGCCACCGGGAACGCCGGCTTGAGCGTGCCGCCCTCGGATCCATCGCCCTCGCACTGGTCGGTCCACCAGGAGCGAATGCCCTCGACGCTCGCGATCGCGCGCGCCGTCTTCGCCTGATCGCCGTTCACGTCCACGGTGAACAAGATCTCCCCTGCCATGTGCCAGTCCTTTCAAGTCAATATTTTAGTGACTGCTGAATCGTAGGCGAGTGGCGTATTCATTTCAACCATCGCTAAAATGACGGCATGGACCCGCTACAGGTCGTCACCGAGCCGCGTCGCCGCGAGATCCTGCAGGTGCTGGGCGACGCCGAGCTGGCCGCGGGCGAAATCGCCGCGCAGACCGAGGTGTCGTTCTCGGCCGTGTCGCAGCACCTCGCGAAGTTGCTCGAGATCGGAGTCGTCGAGGTGCGTCGGGATGGCCGACACCGCCTCTACCGCACGAACCAGCAGCGGCTCGCCGAGGTGACGGGCGCCCTGCAGTCGATGTGGAGCGCCGACGTCGAGCGACTCGCCCGTATCGCGGAGCTCGCCGAGCGACACGAGGACGACCGACCGGAGGATCGCTGATGGTGTCGACGTGGAGCGAGGACGGCGCGGCGATCGTCGAGCGCTACATCGAGGCGGCGCCAGCGACGGTGTTCGCCCTCTTCGAGAGCCGCGAGGCGTGGCTGAGCTGGCAGGGCGTCGATGCCACCATCGAGGCTCAACCCGGCGGTGCCTTCCGCATCGACATCCGTGGCGACGGCTGGATCTCCGGCGAGTTCGTCGAGGTGATCGACGACCGACGGCTGGTCTTCACCTGGGGCTGGGAGGGGCCAGATGCCCCATACCCGGTCCCGCCCGGCGGGAGCACGGTTGAGATCGACCTGACGCCCGAGGGCAGCGGCACCCGTCTCCGGCTGACCCACCGGATCGCGCTGCCGGAGCTCGAAGAGCAGACGCGGATGGGCTGGGTGCACTACATCGAGCGCCTCAGCGTCCGCGCTGAGGGTGGCGATCCCGGCCGGGACCCGCATCTGAGCGCCGGCATCGGCTGATCGCGCGTCGGCGGCGACCCCGCTGCGGCTATAGTCCGCGCAACAGCGGAGGTCCCGATGGAAACGATCGAGGTCGAGCGACCGAGCGACCGGCCCGGGCTGGTGATCGTGCGTCTGAATCGCCCCGAGAAGCTCAACGCGATCAACCAGCAGATGCACCAGGACCTGCAGGATCTCTGCCACACGCTTCGCACCGACGGCGAGGCGCGAGTCCTGATCCTGACCGGCGCCGGACGCGCGTTCTCCGCCGGCGCCGACCTCGGCAGCTCGCAGAACGTCGGGCTCGGCCAGCGGACGAGCGGGACGCGGACGACGGTGGCCGAGGCCGGCGCGGCGCGCATCGCCGCCTCGATGGGCAACCGGACGTCGAGCGCCCTCGAAGAACTGCCGCAGGTCACGATCGGCGCAATCAACGGGCTGACCATCGGCGGCGCGGTGGTGTTCGCGAGCTGCCTCGACATCCGGCTCGCGGCCCGCTCGGCGTGGTTCTCGATCCCCGAGGTGGAGCTGGACATCCCACTGACCTGGAACGCGCTGCCCCGCCTGATGAGGGAGATCGGGCCGGCACGCACCAGGGAGCTGGTGATGCTCTGTGAGCGGTTCAGCGCCGACGACGCGGAGCGCTGGGGCTTCGTCAATCACGTGGTCGAGGACAGCGAGCTGATGCGGCGCGCGCTGACCACCGCCGACCGCCTGCTGGCAATGGACCCATACTCGATCGCGACGACCAAGGCGGCGACGCGCGCGCTCGCGCAGATGATGGTGCCGGGGCAGGTGACGTGGAGTGACCCAGACCTGCTGATGATCGGCCGTGGCTTCGACCGAACCGGACACCCGCCCGCGGGCGACGCTTAGCCGGCTAGAGCGCCGCCCGCGATCGAGTTCAGGATTGTCAGCCGATCGCCGGCAGCGATCGGCCAGCTCAAGCCCTCGATGCCGCGCGCGTAATCGTCGTTGTGGAAGCACAACACGTGCGGGCGCATGCCACCGGACTCGTCGAACAGGTGCACGCGCAGCGCCGGTCGCTGCGTGACGAGGTCCTCGAGGGCCTCGCCGATCGTCGCGCCGCTGACCTCGAAGACCCGTTGGCCCTCGACCATCTGGGCGAGCACGGCGGGGAGCTGGATCGTAACGGCGGGCATGGCGGCTAGAGCGCGAAGGCGTCGACGGAGAGGATGCGGGGCAGCGTCGCCGGGATCTGCGTCCATGACTCGCCGGCGTCGCGGCTGGCGTAGATCGTGCCCGCCGTCGTTCCGAAGTAAGCACCACCGGGATCGAGTCCGTCGACATCGATCGCGCCTCGGAGGATGCTCGCGAAGCAGTCGTCCGGCAGGCCTCGATTGGTGGCTTCCCAGGACTCGTCACCCACGTGGGTGCGATAGACGCGGAGCTTGCCGTCCAGCGGGTAGCGCATGTTGTCGCCACCGAGGGGAATCGACAGAACGGTCTGCGAAGCCGGATCGAGGGCGATCGCGAAGCCGAAGACGCAGTGGCGACCGTTCCCCAGCTCGACCACGGGTAGGCCGCTCTCGAGCAGTTCCCAGTGGTCGCCGCCGTCCTGGGTGACATGCATGCCGAAGTGGTCCTGCCGGTAGATCAGGTTCGCGTTCGACGGGTCACTGGCCAGCCCGTGCGCGCACCACGACTCGATGCTGGTGACGCCCTGGGGCATCCCTTGCAGCCCAAGCTCGTCCACCTGGGCAATGTCGGGGGCGACGCCATCGTCCTTCTGCTCCCATGTCTCGCCGCCGTCGTCCGTGCGGAAGACACCGGCAGAGGAGATGCCGACCCACATCCGCCGCGGGTCGTCGTCATCCACGAGGATCGTGTGCAGCCCGAGGCCGCCCGCACCGGGCAGCCAGACCTCGCGCGTCGGGTGCTCGTTGAGGCCGCGAACCGGCTCCCACGACTCGCCTCGATCGTTGGAGCGGAACAGGCCTGCCTCGGAGACGCCGGTGTAGAGCACGTCGCCGACGGCCTTGAGCTTCCAGATCTGGTCGATATAGCGACGCTGCTCCGTGTAGATCGCTGGGAAGTCCATCCCTCGGATGAAGCGGTAGTGGCCGGGGTTGCCTCGATCGGTTGGTTCGTAGTGCGGTGGGTGTTCGAGCTGACGCCAGGTCTTGAGGTCGTCGCTGACGACGACTGCGGCGCCGTAGACCACGCTCGACACTGCGGCGTAGAAGCGGCCCTGCGAGTCGCGCGTGGCGGCCGTGACCTTCCAACCGGGGAGTTGAAGCGCGTCGACCTCCCAGCGCTCGCGGGCGTCATCCGAACGGAGTACCGCGGCGCCTTTGTCCGTCCCCACGATCACCGCGACCGACATGCCGTCCTCCCTACCCGCCGCTCCACATCGAGAGTGGCGACATCGCGCCCTCTCCGTGGCGCTCCTCGCCATCGCGAATGTAATCGACTGTGACTGTCTCGCCCGGCTGATACATCCGCTGGATCAGCCACTGATCGGAGCGGCGGAAGACCGGGACGCCGGCGAGGCGGATCACCAGGTCTCCGGGACGCAGCCCGGCGTCGTGGGCGAACCCCTCGGAAGCGACGGAGCGGGCGCGGAGGCCGCCCGTGACCTCCGTCAGCGTCGCCGCGAACGAGCTCTTCCACTCGTGGATCCGGCGGAGCGTCAGCCCCGACTCGAGGTAGACACCGAGGTCGTGGAGCGCGTCCTCCCAGCCCTGGAGCCGCGCCGTGTGCTGGTCGATCCAGTCGTCGCCGCTTCCGAATCCGGAACGGGTGATCGTCAGCCGGGTGCCGGTCTCGGTCGCTTCGAGGCTGACCGACATCTCGATGCGGTCGTCGCCCTCGGTCTCGCTCCAGCGGATGCCGTGCCCGGGTTCGAGCTCGTTGATCTGGACTTGCGTGGCACCAGCGGAGATGTAGGCGTCACCTTTGATCGGGTTGTTCCAGACCTGTGGTTCATCGGTCTCGTAGAACGCCCGCCAGACCTCCTCGATCGGCGCCGCGAACTCGAACGTCTTTGTCCACTCCACGAGACCTGCCTCCCCTACAGCGGCCGTCGCTGGATCGCGGCCGGCACGTCGATGCCGAGGTCGCGGATCCGATCGAGCAGCTGCGCGCGGTGATGTACGTCGTGCGCCAGCCCGTGGAACGCGACGTAGTGACCTGTGAACTCGTCGGGATCGAGATACTGCGGGTCGTTCGCGGGCGGCTCGTACGTCGCCTCGAGGGCGTCGCCGTCGGCGAGGAAGTCGGCGAGGCGGCTCCACGAGGAGCGCAGCGCTGACTGCAGAGCGGTGACGTTGCTATCGCGTGGCGGGAACGACGCCGGTCCGCGCCCGAGCGAGTTGGCGAGCCAATGCTCGCGGCCGCCAACGATGTGGTGCGCGACCTCGCGGACGCCCCACTCGCCCTCGGGTGCCTCGTCGAGGCGGTCCGGTGATACGAGCGCGAGCTCGCAGAGGTGCTCGTTGAGGTCCGCCCAGTACGGGGCGACGGCGACCGGCAGCGGCTCCAGGTGCGTCACTCTCGAGGTCCCCCGCCCAGCTCGCCAGTCGCCCAGAGGTCGATCGGCGACATCGGCGCCGCGGCCTCGCGCAGCTCCTTACCCCGGACGAACTGGACGCTGGTGTTCTCACCAGCCGGCGTCAGTCGCGCCAGCAGCCAGAGGTCGTTGCGGTCGAAGACCGGCACCCCCGCGAGCCGGACCAGGAGATCGCCCGCCTGGAGGCCGGCGTGCTCGCCGAACGAACCGGAATTGACGTCGGTTACCCGCAGACCGCCGAGCTCCTCGCGGAACTGCACGCCGGTCGCGCTGTTCATGTGCTGCGGATGCACGGCGTGCAGTCGCCGCAGGTCGAGTCCGGTCTCGAGGTAGACGGCGAGGTCGTGCATCGCTTCGGTCCAGGCGATCAGCTTCGAGGTCTGGCGGATGTCGAACATGTCGCCCTCGCCGAAGCCGGACCGCGTGATCGTCACGCGTGCGCCGGTTTCGGATTCCGTCACCTCGAGGTGCATCGTCATCTCGATGCCGATGTCGTCGTCGGTGTCCGTCCACGTCGCTGAGCGCTCGCCGTCGATCGCGGCGCCAACGATGGCGTTGTCCCACGTCATCGATCCTGGCGCTTCGGTGAAGGCGGCCCAAACCTCATCGGCACTCGCGGAGAACTCGAACGTGCGCACCCACTCCATCAATCGCTCCCCTCGGCGGCTTGATCTGCCTCGGATGCCGGATAGACCGCGAAGACCGCGCGGAACGGATCGCCCTCGCTGGCCCCGTACTCCTCCAGGAGTTCGCGCGTGGAGCGGAGGAAGGCGTCCATGAACGCCGCGCGGTCGGCCTCGGAGGCGAATCGCACCTCGGCGTTGACGCCCGCGCTCGCGATCTCGTCGCCGTCGAAGGCGGCGCGATCGAGGAGCAGCGCGGCATCCGCCTGCAGGCGCTCGCCCATCTCGACCAGCGTCCCGAGCGAGTGCTGGCGTTGCAGCGCCTCGAGGCGTCGCGGATCCGACCACGCGACCTGCGGCGAGACCACGAACGACCGCGCAACGGCCCGGTAGAGCGTCTCGATGAAGTTGCCCTTGCGCCGCTCCTCGACTCGCTCGACGAGCGCGACCCGCTCCAGCTCCTTGAGGTGGTAGTTGATGCGCTGCCGCGGCTGCCCGAGCGCGCGAGCGACGGACGCTGCCGACATCGGCTCGCGCAGGGCCTCGAGGATTGCGACCCGCGTCGAGTGGCTGAGCGCCTGGAGCTGCTCCGGATCGGACAGCGTCAGGATCGAGGTCGAATCGACGGCCATAGAACACGATCACTTTCTAGACAGTGGTAGTGTTCTACTGAGAGCTCGCGACGATGTCAACTGCTCAGACCAGCACGGCGCAGCAACGAACAGCGGCCCGCCGGTAGGCGGGCCGCTGTGGCAGACCTTAGGCTGTGACGGCTATCCGCGCGGCAGTCCGAGGCCGCGCGTCGCGATCACGTTGCGCTGAATCTCGCTCGACCCGCCGGCGATCGTGTTCGACAGGCTCGACACGTACGTCCGCGTGAACGAGGCTCCCATCGGCGCGCGCGGGTTCTCGCGGTCCCAGATGTTCGAGTTCAGCCCGAAGACCTTCGTCCCCGTCCGGGCCAGGCGCTGGCGCAACTCAGAGGCGAACATCTTGGCCGTCGACGCCTCGTAGTTCGGGATCATGCCGGCGTTCTGCATCGAGATGATGCGGAACGAGAAGTTGTACTGGACCTCGCTCTCGATGTAGCCGTCGGCCAGCTCGTGGCGGATCGAGACGGAGTCCTCGAGGCGGGACTGCTCGCGTCCCTCGTCGGTCTTGGCGTAGTCGATCAGGTCCTCGATGGTGCGTCGCGCCTCCATCGCGCCCTGGATGTTCGAGCGCTCGAAGTCGAGGAGCGATGCGCCGACGTACCAGCCACGGTTCAGCTCACCGACGAGGTTCTTCGCCGGGACGCGTACGTCCTCGAAGAAGGTCTCGTTGAAGCCGTGCCGCCAGGCCATGTTGATCAGCGGGCGCACGGTGATGCCCGGCGTCTGGCGGTCCATCAGCAGGAACGAGATGCCTCGGTGCTTCGGAGCCTCCGGGTCGGTGCGCACGAGGGCGAAGAGCCAGTCGGCGGTGTGCGCGCCGGAGGTCCAGATCTTCTGCCCGTTGATCACGAACTCGTCGCCGTCGCGCACGGCGCGCGTCTGGAGCGAAGCGAGGTCCGATCCTGAGCCCGGCTCCGAGTAGCCCTGGCACCAGGCCACCTCGCCGGAGAGGATCTTCGGCAGGTGCTCGGCCTTCTGCTCCTCGGAGCCGTGGACGATCAGCGTCGGACCGAGCATCTGGACGCCCATGCCGCCGACGGCCGGCGCGTTGGCGCCGGTCATCTCCTGCTTGAAGATGAACTGCTCCATCGGCGTCAGGCCGGCGCCGCCGTACTCCTTCGGCCAGTGTGGGGCGACCCAGCCGCGGGTCGCGAGCGCGTCCGCCCACTCGATCGCGGACTGGCGAGCCTCGTCATCGTCGGACTTGCGGTCGCTCTGCCAGCCGCCGTAGTCGTCGTCCATACCGGCGCGGTAGCGCTCCGGGAGCTTCTCCTCGATCAGGGTGCGCACTTCACCTCGGAACGCGGCCTGCTCGTTCGTGTCGTTCCAGTCCATGCGGCCTCCCTGGGTGCGCCAACCCGCTCGTCGTCTGGACTATCACAAGCGTGAACAGGGGTGTCAACGTGGCCGCACGCTTGCGCGCCGAGGCAGTCCACCCCTCGATAGCAACGCCCTACGCGGCGGTCGGGAAGGCAACGCCGAGCTCGTCGGGCGTGTCGTGCGGGTGCAGCAGCGAGAGCGCGATCAGCGCGGCCCCGTCGCGCTGGCCCTCCTCGAACTCCAGCCCCACCTCGAGACCATCGGGACGCTCGAGGCGGCGGCGGACCTCGCAGCGCATGCGCGCGACGGCGCCGTCGGGGAGGACGAGCTCTAGCTCGGCGCGGTCCGGCACCTCGTCGGCCCGCCCGTCGACCAGCAGCGCTTGCGCGCCGGTCGCCGATAGGTCCTCGATCTCGCAGCGGAGGCCGTTGAACGAGCCGAACAGCCGCACCTCGAACCGCACCGAGGCGCGGCGGTTCGCCGCGAAGCGCGGGTCGCGGATCCGGCGGACCGCCATCGTCAGGAGGGTGAAGTTCAGCACGAGAAACGCGACCGAGCCGACGGCGGACGGTAGCTGGTGGTACGCGGTTGGCGTGAGGTCGAGCAGGCTCGCCGGGAACCAGGCCAGCGCCACGACGCAAGACGCTAACAGCACCTGGTGCAGCACCGGGACCGGCGTGCGGTCGCGCTTCTCGCTGGCGCCTTTGGGCGTCGCGATGAACCGCGCGCGCTCGCCGGTGAGCAGCACGAGGGTCGCGGGGAGCACCGCCGGAAGGCGCAGCATCTCGAACAGCAGCGACGCCACCGGCGGGTAGAAGCCGCGGGCGAGCATGCGGAGGGCGATGAACTGCATGATGAACGTCGTCGCGAAGGCGGGGCCGTAGAGCCACCCGGGCGCGTCGATCGGCGAGGCGCCGGTGAACACCACCGCCACCGGCAGCACGATGAAGGCGAGCGTCCTCCACGAGTCGAACCACCCGAGGAGCGTCGTGGCGAACGCCATCCGCTGGCCGAGCGTCATGCCCGGCGCGGTGAGCGGCCGCTCCTGGCGCAGCACCTGCATCGCACCGATCGCCCAGCGGCGGCGCTGCAGAATGTAGGAGGTCGCATCGCTGGGCGCGAGGCCGCGCGCGAGCACCTCGTTGTGGTAGACGGTCGTCCAGCCGAGGCGGTTCATGCGCATCGCGGTCTGGATGTCCTCGGTGACCGAGTCAGTCGCGACGAGGCCGGCCTCGCGGAGCGCCGTGGCGCGAAGGACCGCCCCGGTGCCGCACCAGAAGGCCGCGTCCCAGAAGTTCTTCCCGGGCGCGATCACGCGGTAGAAGATCGACTCCTCGTTGTACGGGCGGCGGTCGTCCTGGGTGACGCCCTCGTGCTCGAACGATTCGAGGTTGTAGAAGTCCTGCGGCGTCTGGACGATCGCGACGCGATCGTCCTCGAAGTAGCCGAGCGTATGGCGGAGGAAGTCAGGCTGCGCGACGTGGTCCGCGTCGAAGAAGGCGTAGAAGTCGGCCGGGACCTGCCGGATCGCGTGGTTGAGGTTGCCAGCCTTTGCGTCGGTGTTCTGCTCGCGCGCGAGGTAGTTGGCGCCGAGCTCCTCGGCCAGCTCTCGGATCTCGGGACGGTTGCCGTCGTCGAGCACCCACGTCTCGTGGGGGATCTCGATGGCGAGGGCGGCGGCGATCGAGGGGAGCAGCACCTCCTCGGGTTCCTGGTACGTCGGGATCAGGACGGCGACGCGGCCCGGCGCTTTGTCGACGGGGCGGAAGCGCGGACCGGCATCGATGTCCCACAGGCTCAGCGTGTAGAGCACGAGGCCGATGCCGTTGTGCACCTCGGCGAGGATGAGCGGCACGGCCACCCACCAGACCGCGAGGTCGATCGTCGAGGTGATCCGCCAGCCCAAGTAGAGGTACGTCACCACGATCGTCAGCAGCGCGAGGCCTCGGATGGCGGCCTTCCGGCGAGCGGACTCGGGCGTCGGGCGCGCGCCGCCGAGGAAGGTCGGGAGCGCCTGGCGCTGGCGGGCGAAGTAGGGGACGGAGCTGGATGCGTCTCTGTCGGTGGCGGAGCCACGGACGGGAAGACGGGTGGGAAGGCGGCGCGTCGCGATGAGGCGGCTCGTTTCCGATTGATGCAGGAAAACGTTTGTCTGTTAGCGTTTCAGCTCCCCTGCACCTGGAATGTCGATCCTCATCGGCTGATCGCGATGGACCAGCCGGACGCAACCCTCACAGCGCCTCGGCTGGGTGACAGGACTGAGACTCGGGTGCGACATTCACCACAGTCCGGCCAGCCGGCCGTGAACCAGCACCCCGGTGAGCGGACCCTGAGCGCTGACAGGGACCCGCCCCCGGCTGACACTCCTGTGGTCTCCTGGGCCAACACCGCCGGTAGCACCGGAGGAGGAAGACAGCCGTGGCCGAATCGAATCGACGGTTCATGCGCCTCCAGTGGCGGGCGCACAAACTCGCGTGGAACCTCTCCGGCGGCCGCCTTGGTCGCCGCCTCCAGGGTATGCCGGTCCTCGAACTGGTCAGCGTCGGCCGGAAGTCGGGCCGCGACCGTCAGATCCTGATCTGGTACGTGGACGACAACGGGGTGCCGATGCTGATCGGCACCAACGCTGGGCGCGACGTGGACCCAGCCTGGGTCCAGAACCTGCGGGCGCAACCGAACGCGCGGGCGCGCTGGAACGGTCGCTGGCACGACATCGTCGCCGTGGAGGCGGAGGGCACGGAGCACGAGCGGCTCTGGGCCCTCGCGACGGCGGCCCACCCTGGCTACGCCCGCTACCGCGAGTCGCTCACGCGCCCGATCCCGATCCTCCGCCTCGAATCGCCCTGACCGAGCGCCAGCGTCAGCTATCGAGGACCGACGGCCTCGGGCCGACGTTCGGTCAGCGCTAGCCGCGCGCCGATCCCGCTGACTGCGCCGGCGATCAGCGGCGCGGCGAGCAGCGAGCTCGCGCCCACCACGCTCGCTTCCGCGTCAATCGCGAGTGTGATCACGACTGGCAGTCCGCCGACGAATAGGCCGATCGAGACACCGGCGAACCACCAGCGGAGCTGAGGCAGCCGATCGGCGAGGGGAACTGCGGACAGCCCGGCGAACGCCACCGCGGAGGCGAGTGCCGCGGCGCCGCCGCCCACGACGACGAACGCACCACGATTCAATTTGCCGTCCGTCAAGACCTCCCAGAGGATCAGAGGTGCCGTCGCCAGCGGCCAGGCGAGCGAACCGATCGCTTGGGAGACTGCGAACAACAGCGCCCCAGCGATCGCCACGACCGGCATCCGCGGGAGACGGTCGCGAACCAGCACAGGAGCAACCGCTCCGAGCATCAGACCAATGCACGCTCCGCGGACGGCGGCGTTCCCGAGCAGAATCAGGGACAGCTCGACATACCCGCCGAAGCCACTCGCGCCGTCGATCGTCTCGCGATCAAGATCAGAGCCGGGGATCACCGCGAGCGCGGCGAGGCCGAGCGCGCTTCCCACGATCCAGGCCACGACGACCAGCGCCGTCCAGCCGAAGAGCCAGCCAACGCCGGGACGCCTTGTGGCGAGTGGAGTCGCGCTACCCATGACGCGTCAGCCTACTGGCAGACAGCAGGCCCGACGACCGAGCGGCACCTGCCTTTGCGGCGCGAAGGCGTGCTACGCCGTGACGCGCAGCTCTGGGTGCTTGAGTCCGGTTCCGGTGTTGAAGAGCACGATCCGCGAGTCCGCGTCGAGCCGGCCGCCGGCGATCAGCTTCTGCATGCCCGCGAAGGTCGCCGCGCCCTCGGGGCAGACGTCGATGCCCTCGGCGCGCGTCACCTCGAGGATCGCGTTGCGGATCTCGTTGTCGCTGACGGTGATCGCGTCGCCGTTGGACTCACGTACGGCCTGGAGGATGAGATCGTCTGCGAAGGCGACCGGGACGCGGATGCCGGGCGCGATCGTCGTGGCGTCGGCCCATGGCTCGGCGCGGTCCGCGCCGGCGTCGTAGGCGCGGACGATCGGCGCGCAGCCCTCGGATTGCACGACGATCATCCGAGGGCGTTCAGAGCCGATCAGCCCCATCGCCTCGAGCTCGCCGAACGCCTTCCACATGCCGATCAGGCCGGTGCCGCCGCCCGTCGGGTAGAGGATCGCGTCGGGCAGGCGGCCGTCGAACTGCTCCCACAGCTCGTAGCCCATCGTCTTCTTGCCCTCGACGCGGTACGGCTCCTTCAGCGTCGCCATCGCGAACCAGCCACGCTCGGCGGCCTGGTCGGCGATCCACGCGCCGGCGTCGGAGATCAGCCCGTCGATCAGCTTGAGCGAGCCGCCGTACGTGCGGACCTCGTCCATCATCGCGGCCGGCGTGTCCGCCGGCATCGCCACGTGCGCGGCGATCCCGGCCCGCGCCGCGTAGGCGGCGGTGGCCGCTCCGGCATTGCCCGCCGTGGGCATGCCTACCTCGGTGACCCCGAGCTCGACGGCCTTCGACAGCGCCGCGGAGATGCCGCGTGCCTTGAAAGTCCCGGTCGGATTCGAGCCTTCGTCTTTCACCCACAGGTCCGAGGCGCCGGCCCGTGCACCGAGGCGCGGCGTCGCGAGCAGCGCGGTCATCCCCTCGCCGAGCGAGACGATGTGCTCGCGCCGGCGGATCGGCATGACCTCCTCGTAGCGCCACATCGAGGCGACGCGTTGGCCGAGCGCCTCCCTCGTGAGGGTCGCCTTCGCTGCCTCGAGGTCGTAGCGCGCGACGAGGGCGCGACCACAGGTCGTGCAGATCGTCTGCACCGCTTCGGGGTCGTGGTGCTCGCCGCAGATCGAGCACTCGATGTGGGTGAGCTTCGAGATCGTGTCGCCGGCCACTGACGCCTCCGTGGATCGCATCGCCCGTGCGGCGAGCCTACGAGACCGCGGGGCTTCGGCCCACGCCCGCGATCGCGCCTATCTTCAGGGCCACGACACGCGCGAGAGCGAGGAGCGCCATGAAGTTCGTCCGCGTCTACACCGGCCCCGACAACGAGTCCCACACCGAGGTGATCGAGCCGCCGTTCTCCGAACGGGATGGCACTCGCACGGCGCTCGAGGGCGCGACCGGCGTGATGTTCGCGCAGCGGCCGGACGGCGGCTTCATCGATTACCACCCCGCGCCGCGGCTCCAGTACGTCCTCTACCTCACCGCCAGCGTCGAGATCGGGCTCGGCGACGGCAGCTCGATGCTGATGGAGCCCGGCGACGTGCTCCGCGCCGAGGACACCACGGGGCACGGGCACACCTCGACGGTGCGCCAGGGCGGGATCTGCGCCTTCGTGCCGATCGCGGACTGACGGCGGGTCGCCGATCCGGGTACCGTGCGCGCACTCAATCGAGGGCGCGCGACGCCCCGCACCCGGAGGTTCCGAGGCATGCCAGAACTCGACGGCAAGGTTGCGATCGTCACCGGTGCCGGCCGGCTGCGCGGGATCGGGCGGGCGGCGGCGGTGGCCTTCGCGCGTCTCGGCGCGGACATGGTGGTGACGGGGACCGGGCGCGACCCCTCGACGTTCCCCGACGACGAGAAGGCGGTGAACTGGCGCGACATCGAGAGCACCGCCGACGAGTGCCGCGAACTCGGCGTGCGGGCGCTGCCGCTGATCGCGGACGCGCGAAACATCGAGGATGCGCAGAACACCGTGACGAAGGCGGTCGAGGAGTTCGGGCGGGTCGACATCCTCGTGAACAACGCCGCCGCGGCTCGCGGCGAGGACCGGGTGCCGCTGCTCGACCTCGACCCGGAGGTCTTTCAGCGCGTCCTCGATATCAAGGTGACTGGCAGCTACCTGATGACGAAGGCGTTCGTCGAGCAGGTCGTGGCGCAAGGCGACGGCGGCAAGCTGGTGATGATCTCCTCGAGCGCCGGGAAGCGCGGCAGCCCCAACACGCTCGCATACAACGCCGCCAACTTCGCCGTCGTCGGGATGACGCAGGGGCTCTCCCGGGAGCTCGGGCCAATGGGCATCAACGTGAACTGCGTCTGCCCGGGCGCCGTCGACACCCACCGCATGGACGGCCTCGGGCGTGGCGAGCAGTGGCAGCAGATGGCCGAGCGCACCCCGGTCGGCCGCAACGGCACCGACGAAGAGGTGGGCGACTTCATCGCCTACCTCTGCACCGAGGCCGCGTCCTGGATCCACGGGCAATCGATCAACATCAATGGCGGGACGGTGGTGGAGCACTAGCGCCCCATCCTCTTCCCTCCCCGCCCAGAATCGGACCCGCGGGCTAGCCTCGATCCTCACGGGAACCTACTCGGACTTACTCGTCGTTATGACGACAACCGAGGAGGTCCCCGCAGTGGACGCCAGCGCGAATCGCGTCGACCCTCATGGCATGACGCACAGGAACCTGACTGTGCCCGTCCTGCTGCTCCTGGTGAGCCTGCTGCTGGCCGCATGTTCCAGCCCGACCGCCGCGACCACCGCCACGACCTCGCCAACGCCGATCGGCGAGCCGAGCGCCGAGCCGACGCCCTCCGACGCGACGCCTTCGGTCTCCCCGACCGCGAGCGCGACGCCTGACCCGACGCCCGCCGCGACGGTCACGCCCACACCGACGCCCGAGCCCGAGGTACCGATCTTCGCGCCGGCGCAGGAGATGAGCGCCCTCGAAGGGACGCTGAACGCGCTGGCGGAGGTCTATCCGAGCCCGGGCGAGTTCTCCTTCGCCGTCACCGACATGGACACCGGCGAGACGGTGGGCGTGAACCTCGATCGGTTGCACCTCACCGGCTGCACGGTGAACTACTTCGTGCTGCTGCAGTCGACGCTCGATGTCCAGAATGGGCGCATCGACGAGTCCGAGGTCGGCGATCTGATTGCGGCGACAATCCGGACCAGCAACCCCGTGACGGCGCGCGAGCTCTACCAGATCGCCGGTGACGGCGACGTCATCGCGGGCCTCGAGCGCGTCTCGACGCTAATCGACTCGCTCGCTGGTGACGACGTCGTGTTCGACCATCCGCCGCTCTACGGTCATGAGTCGCTCGGCGTCGACCCGAACAACTACATCAGCGCCGCGGCGATGAACGAGGCGCTGCGCGCGACCTACGCCGACGGCGTGCTCGAGGACGAGTGGCTCGACTACCTCCTCGAGAAGATGACCGGGGTGAAGGACGGCCTCAACTACCTCCTCGCGGTCGGGCCGACGGTGCCGGTCAGCCACAAGAACGGGTTCTTTCCCACCGACAGCGGGAAGTGGGTCGACAACGACATTGGGATCGTTCGCTTCGAGCAGGACGGACAGGAGCGGGCGTACGCGGTCTCGTTCTTCTCGCAGTTCGTCCCGGTGAAGTACGGCGACGTCGTGCTCGGGCAGCAGCTCTCCACGGCGACGTGGGAGTTCTTCCAGGAGCGGTACCCGACCGCGGAGTTGGTGGCGCCGCCGGACACGAGCGACGAGCCAGTGGAGGACGCTGGAGCGACCGACGAGACGGCCACGACCGACGACGCCACCTCGGCTGGCGACACAGCGGTGGAGGATTCCGTACCAGCCGACGACACGGCGACAACCGAGGACGGCTCGGCGGCCGACGGTGACAGCGACTCCTAGTCTCGCGCTGACCCTCGGCCCGGCTAGGGCACCTCGACGGGGGTGGTTCGGTCCCCACGGATCCGACGCCAGAGCACGAGCAACGCCGGTGGGCCGAGGATGAGGAGCGCCGCCGGGACGAAGAAGAGGATCAGCGACCGGTCCTTCAGGTAGGCCGTCGAGTAGAAGTAGACGACGCTGATCACGGTCCACGGGATGATGCTGGCGATGTAGAAGGGCACGAATCGGAGCCCGCGCATGCCCGCGAGGTAGCTCACGATGTCGATGCCGATGGCGGTGAGCGGCAGCATGAATCGCGTCACGAACACCGTCCGGTAACTCATCCGATCGCTGAGCCGGTTCACGACGCCGACCTCGCCGCGTCCGGTGATCAGGCGGATCCCGACGTGCCCGTACCGCTTCGCGAGAATGAAGTTCACCGTCAGCGCGACGGTGTGGGCAACGAAGGTCGCAGCGACCGACACCTCAGGCTCGAAGACGAGTGCGGCGACATTGACGGTCGCCACGTCCGACACCGGGTTGAACGGCACGCTCAGTCCGAGGAACAGGACCACCGCGTAGGCGATCGGACCGAACACGCCGGCGGCGGCGACGGCGTCCTCGATGTCCTCGAGCGAGATGCGGACCGTCGACTGCAGGATCACCACGATGATCAGCAGCAGCCCGCCGCCGATCAGCAGGCGGCGCGATGGCATCCGGAGCACGTGCCGCCTCGATCCCGCCGTCCCGCGCCCTCGATCGCGCGTCCGTCACCATCGAGGCTAGACCACCTGACCGCGATCGAGGACGATGGTGCTCACAGAGATCGCCCGACGCCTGTTGTTGCGACCGAGCAGGGACCGCCGATGATCACCTCGACCCACTCCGACGTCGTCATTCGCGCCGGCCGACCTGACGAGGCCGAACGGATCGGCGCCGTGCTCGCTGACGCGTTCCGCGACGACCCCGTCATCTCCTGGGTGATCCGCGACGACGACCAGCGAGACCAGGCCCGCGCCGCCTTCTTCACCGGATACGCCTCCGAGGAGTTGGAGCTCGGCCGTCGGGTCCAGGTCGCCGAGCGCGACGGCGAGGTGCAGGCCGCCGCCCTCTGGACCGAGCCGCCCGGCGGCCTCCAGTCGCTGACGCTCGCCGGCGTTCGCGAGCTGTGGGACGTGCGCCACCTCACCGGCATTCGCCGCTTTCCGAGGTTCATCAAGCTGATCACGGCCACCGAAGGGCACTACCCGAAATTCCCGCACTACTACCTCGGCACGATCGGCGCCGCGGATCGCGCCCGCGGATCGGGCATCGGCGGCCATCTGCTGCGGGCGACGCTGATCGAATGCGACGCCACGGGCATGCCCGCCTACCTCGAGTCATCCAATCCGCAGAACCTGAGCTTCTACTGGCGCCACGGCTTCCGCGTCCTCGAGGAGCTGAGCCTCGGCCGCAACGCGCCGACGCTCACGCTGATGTTGCGCGAGCCATTCGTCCGAGGTTGAGCGCACTCGGGAGGTGAGAGCCCTCGGAGATCGACTGCCCTCGGAGGCGGGGTGCGTCGGGGGCGCCCGGCGCTACCGCGGGGGGTTGGACTCGCGGCCACGGGTAGCCGTCAGCTCTGGCCAGAACCGTGACTCGCGCAGCCCTCGAGGGCCGTAGTCGGACGACCGCACACGCTCGCGGACGGTCTCGTGGATCGCCTCGTCGTCGTGTTCGCCGACGGTTCGGTCGATCCCCGGGAGGTACTTGAAGATGCCGCTGCGCGAGATATGCACACGGCCCTCGACCGCGTCGGCGGCCCTCGGCGTCGCCCCGCTCTTGAAGGCGAGGCCGGTCGACGCCGCTCGCTCCATCAGCCAGCGCAGCGCCGCGTCGCTGAGCCGGTCGTCGGAGTAGCCGCCTCCGACGTCCGAGTGCGCCCCGGCGAACCACACCTGCTCCACGACCTGCTCGCCACCGAGGTCGCCGATGTCGCCCGCGTCCGGCGGCGGCGCGCCGGCCTGGTTGCACTGCACCTCCCAGAGCGTCGGGGCGAAGGTTCGCCGGTGCTCGTCGAGCGCGAGCGCCTGGTAGCCGAACTGCACGCTGCGACTCAGCTTCACGTCGTGGAAGCTGTGCAGCCGCCGGTTGAGGCGGTTGAACAGGTTCCCCGGAATCCCGAGCGAGCCGACCGTGTCCCAGACGCCAATGAACTTGAGTCGGAACTGCGGGTGGGAGAAGTCACCTCGGAACTGCTCGACGTCGGGGTGGTACGGGCCGCGCTTGCGGTCGCGGTAGAGGCGGATCGCGTCGTCGATGCGCGCCTCGTAGTCGCGGCGCAGGATGCCGCTGTTGCGGATCAACCCTCCGAGGCTGCGCGACGTGTACGCGCCACGGCTGAAGCCGAACAGGTACACCTCGTCGCCGGGCACGTAGTTGCGGACGAGGAAGCGGTATGCGTCCTCGATGTTCTGGGTGAGGCCAAAGCCGGTCGCGCCGCCGATCGCGCGGACGATGGCGTTGCCGGTGCCGACACCAGGGTCGTACCAGGGGATCTGGGCGACGTCGCCGTCCTGAAGCTGCACGCTGCGGTACAGCTTGACCACGTTCGTCGGGTTCTTCGCGTCGGCGCGGTTCCAGGTCCCGTCCGAGCAGACCACCAGTCGCTTCATGCCGTCTCGCCTCACACCCGCCAGCGGGTCGCTGGTTCGCGCGCAACGTAGCTCAACGGGGCGCTCGAACCGGTAATAGAGCATCGACATTCGAAGTGGCCCGGCTTCAGCCCTGGCTCACGACCGGGCCTCGCCACGTCCGTTATCGTGTGCCAGCGTTCCCCATCGACGTGCGCGCAGGAGGTTCCGTGGACGGCCCGCTCACCGGACTCAAGGTCGTCGACCTCAGTAGCTACATCGCCGGTCCGTTCTGCACCCGTCTCCTCGCCGGCTTCGGCGCCGACGTGATCAAGGTCGAGCGCCCCGGCGGAGACCCGATCCGGCAGTGGGGACCGTTCCCCGAGGGCAATGAGAATCCCGAGGCAGGCGCCCTCCATCTCTACCTCAACCAGGGCAAGCGCTCGGTCACGATCGACCTCGAGACTGAGCCGGGCCGTCTGGCGCTGCGCGAGCTACTTGCCGATGCGGACGTTCTCGTCGAGGGCTACCGGCCCGGCACCATGGCGCGCTGGGGCCTCGGATACGACGACCTTGCCGATGGCCATCCGAACCTCGTCTATCTGTCGGTAACGGACTTCGGGCAGACGGGG
The DNA here is from genome assembly GCA_028279505.1 of Dehalococcoidia bacterium. GTDB lineage: Bacteria > Chloroflexota > Dehalococcoidia > UBA2979 > UBA2979 > UBA6627. Next base: position 50,830 of record JANQNP010000128.1, on the reverse strand, counting down.
CCGTACGCCGACCTCGCGGCGTGGGAGATCACCACGTATGCCCTCAGCGGGTTGATGCACATCACCGGGGAGCCCGACCGCGAGCCGCTGAAGAACGGCGGCTACCTCGGCGCGTACGGCGCCGGGCACAACGCGTTCGACGCGACGCTCGTCGCGCTGTGGGAACGAGCCACCTCGAACCGTGGCCAGCACGTCGACGTCTCGATCCACGAGTGCACCGCCTCGCTGCTCGAGTTCACGGATGGCGTGTGGCTGTACAAGGGCGAGGTCTGGCCTCGGTCGGGCAACGGCGCGCGGGCGGCGTGGGGCGTCTACCCCGCTGCGGACGGCTACGTGGGTGTGGTCTCGGGACCACCGAGGCGGTGGGCGATGATCCCAAAGCTCGTCGAGAGCGATGAGCTCGCCGAGGAGCGCTTCGCGGCACCGGGCGCGCAGTCGACGCTGCGCGACGAGATCGACGCGTTGATGCTCCCATGGCTCGTCACCCACGAGAAGGAGGACATCTACCACCGCGCCCAGGCGCTCGGCATGCCGTTCGGATTCGTCGCCACACCGAGCGACTTCTTCAAGTCAGAGCAACTCGCCTACCGCGACTTCTTCGAGGAGATTGACCACCCCATCGCCGGCTCCGCTCGGTACCCCACGATGGCAGCGCGCTTCACCGACGGCCTGTGGTCGCTCGGGCGTGCGCCCCTCCTCGGCGAGCACAACGACGAGGTCTTCGCCACGCTCCCCGGCGGGCCACCCTCGGAGGCGACACTGGATGAGCCGTTGCCCGCAGTGAGGCCGCAGGCCGTCTCCATCGAGCCGGCGACGGTGACCGAGGGCGTCTTCCCGCTCCCCGGACCGTCGGGCGACCTCGAAGAGGACATGACTCGCAGCGGGCCCCTCGAGGACGTGACGGTCCTCGACCTGTCGATGGTCTGGGCCGGCCCGTACGCGACGAAGCTGATGGCCGACCTCGGAGCCACGGTGATCAAGGTCGAGGTGAACAGCCACCTCGACTCGGTGCGTGGTCCGGCGATCGCGATCCCCGATAGCCCGATCGGCATGTACGCGAACGACGATCCGCAGGACGAGCCGTGGAACCGCAGCGCCTACTTCAACAAGCTGAACCGCGGGAAGTTCGACCTCTGTATGAACATCCTCGCCGACGAAGGCCGGGCAGTGCTGCACAAGCTGATCGCCCGTGCGGATGTGGTCATCGAGAACTTCGGCGGCGGCGTCTTCGAGCGGATGGGCTACGGCTACGACGTGCTCAAGGGCATCAGAGACGACATCGTCTTCATCTCGATGCCGCCCAGCGGCAACGGCGGGCCGGAGGCGAAGTATGTCGGCTACGGCGTCGCGATCGAACAGCTCGGCGGCATCGTCGACCGCACCGGGTACGAGGGCGACATTCCGCTGAAGTCTGGCATCAACTACGGCGACCCGATCGCGGGCATCCACGCCATGGGCTACATCATGACTGCGCTGCACCACCGCCGGACCACCGGCCGAGGCAGCTACATCGACCTCTCACAGCGCGAAGCCGCCATCTGCTGGCTCGGCGACGAGATCGTCGAGTACGAGCTCACCGGCAACGAGCCGGTTCGCATCGGCAACCGCGACGAGTTCATGGCCCCGTCGGGCGTCTACCGCTGCGCGGGCGACGACGCCTGGCTCGCCCTCGCGATTGGGAGCGCCGAGGAGTGGCGTGCCCTCGCAGCGGCGATCGGGCGAACGGACCTCGCCCAGGAAGCCGAACTCTCGACGCTGGCCGGTCGCCGCCAGCGCCACGACGAGATCGACGCCGCAATCACCGCCTGGACGCAGCAGCGCGATCGTGACCTCGCGATGTCCGAGCTGCAATCGGCAGGTGTCGCGGCGGGCGTCGTCGCCGAGAACCGCCGCGTGATCGAAGACCCGCACCTGCAAGCGCGCGGCTTCTGGCCGACGGTGAACCACAAGTCGGTGGGGCCGCACCTCGTCAGTGGCATCCCGTGGCAGTTCAGTCGCACCCCTGGCAAGGTCCGCCGCGCCGCTCCGACGCTCGGTCAGCACACCGACTACGTGCTGCGCTCGATCCTCGGAAAGGGCGACGCGGAGATCGAGGCGCTGCACGCCTCGGGCGTCCTCGACACGACACCCCCCGAGGTGGCGGCGTTGCGCGAGGCGCAGGGCGTTGAAGCAGGCTGACCGCTAGCGGCTCGGACCGCGCAGCAGCATCCCGCCCTCGACCGGCAAGACCAAGCCCGTGATGTAGCGCGATTCGTCCGAGGCGAGGAACACCGCCGCGAGGCCGATGTCCCAGCCGGTGCCCTCGATCCCGAGCGCCGACGCCTCCCGGCGCGAGGTGCGACGTTCCTCATCCATCCCGCCGGCGTACACCATCGGCGTGTACATCGGGCCTGGCGCGATGCAGTTCACCCGCACGCCCTGGCGTGCGTGGTCGGCCGCCATCGCCTGCGACAGCGCGATCACCGCGCCCTTCGAGGTGGAATACGCCGTCATGCCGCGCGGACGGAGCGCGCCCACCGAGGAGATGTTGATGATTGAGCCGCCGCCGGATCCGACCATCGGGGGGACGGCGTGGCGCCCTGTCAGCACCATGCTGCGGACGTTGACCTCCTGCACCATGTCCCACTGATCGAGGTCGGTGTCGACGACCGAGCCCTCGGACAGCCCCACGCCGACGTTGTTCTGCAGGATGTCGAGGCCGCCCCAGCCGTCGACGGCGGTGCGCACCATCGCGGCGCAGGACTCCTCGTCGGTGACGTCGCCCTCGAAGACCTCGACCTCGGCCTCCGGGCGCTCTTCGAGGATCAGCGCGCGCGTCTCCTCGGCCGCCTCGAGCTCCCTGTCTACGAGCAGCACCCGCGCGCCCTCGAGCGCAAACAGGGTGGCCGCCGCGCGCCCGTTGCCGATGCCCGCCGCGCGCGATCCTGCGCCGGTCACGATCGCTCGTTTGCCCTCGAGACGGACACCGGTCGTCCTCGGGACGGGCGGCATCGAGATGGCGGCGTCGGTGTCAGGCATGGCGGGCTCCGGTGTCGACGGTCCCCGAGGGGTGGTCACGATAGCGAAGGCGGCCGAGAGCAGCGCGTCAGAGGTCCTTCACGGCCTCGATGCGGCGCTCCTCGTACTCCTCGGCGGTGATCAGGCCATCCTCGCGGAGTTGCTGGAGTTCGCGGAGGCGGTCCGCGATCGCGCTGGAGGACATGCCAGCACCAGCACCGGTCCCACCGGCGCTCGCACCAGTGGAACGCATCGCTTCAGTCACCGGAACCGTGACCTGTTGCCCCGGGGTACGAGTGCGGATGTCCCCACTGATGTGCTGCTCAGGCGCCGTCTGAGGCACAAACCGGCCCGGCGAATACCCAACATGCGTCGACGTGATCTTGTCCCAGAGGCACTGGCGATCTCGATCCCACAACAACCAGAGCATGGCCAGCAGAGAGCCAATGCCGCCCGTGAATGCTCCGATCAGTCCGAACAGCAGCCCCTTCACGAGGAACTCCCGGACCCACGTGTAGCCACCACCGGCTCGGGTCCCGTCTTCGCGAATGATGTAGATGTGGACGAGCTGTTTCCCCGGCGTCTGTCCCTTCTGAGCCGTGAAGATGAACCAGATCAACCAGCCGATGTAGAGCGTGAAGATCTGAATCAGGATGTCGAGTGCGTACGCACCGAGCCGACGCCCTGCCGTCGCCGTCTGCAACTCATGAGGCTCATAGACCTGCTCGATCGGGAACACGTAGACGGTCGCGGCTGCCATGGCGCTCCTCGGTCCTCGACACTCGCTGTCGCGAACCTAGCACTTGCGGGCCGGCCCGGTCCGCTGGTTGCCCTATGCTGCCGGCATGAAGTACCCGGCCATGGCCGTCGCGCCCCAGCCCGAAGCGGCCGAAGCCGCGGTGGTCGTCCTGCGCAACGGCGGCAACGCCGTCGACGCGGCGATGGCGGCGGCGCTCGTGCAGGGGGTGGTCGATCCGCAGATGACCGGGATCGCCGGCTTTGGCAACGCGCAAATCTACATGCGCTCACGCGGCGAGCACGTCTGCATCGACTTCCATGGCAAGACACCGCTCGCGGCGACGCCCTCGATGTGGGAGGAGCTGCTGGAGGGCGAGACGCGGGACGGGTTCGGCTTCGTCCTCACGGGGAACGTGAACGACCTGGGCTACCAGTCGATCACGACCCCGGGGAGCCTCAAGGCCTACTGGGAAGCCGTCGACCGCTTTGGTGACTGTGCGTGGAAGGACGTCGTCGCACCGGCGATCGCCCACGCCGAGGCCGGTGCTACGATCCGCCCCAGCACGGCCAACTGGTGGCGCCAGGTCGATCAGCTCGGGCGCGTCAACAACGAGGCGCGGCTCGCGTTCACCGAGTCTGGCCGCCAGATCTACTTCAACCAGGACGGCTCACTGCGCCGCCAGGGGCAGCGCCTGGAGAACCCGGACATGGCCTCGACGCTGCGCCGCGTCGCGGAGGGTGGCGCGGCCGCGTTCTACGAGGGTGACATCGCCGAGGAGATCGACGCGGACATGCGCGCCAACGGCGGGCTGCTCAGCGGCGACGACCTCGCCGCCTACCGCACGACCTGGACCGAGCCGATCTGGACCGAGTACCGGGGCCACTGCGTCGCCACTAACCACCCGCCCGGCGGCGGCGTGCAGGTCGCCGAGATGCTGAACGTCCTCGAACACTTTGACCTCACCTCGATGGGGCACAACACGCCGGAGTACATCCGCGTCGTCGCCGAGGCGATGAAGCGCGCCACCGGCGACAAGGACGAGCACGTCGGCGACCCCGCGTTCGTCGACGTTCCGCTGGACCGCCTCACCTCGAAGGCCTACGCGGCGGAGCTGGCCGCCGCGATCGAGCGCGGCGAGCGTGCCGAGGTCACTCGCTACTCCAGCGAGTCGCCGGACACCACCCACATCGTCGTGGCCGACGCCGAGGGCAACATCGTCACGATGACCCACTCGCTCGGGATGCCTTCGGGTGTCATCACGCCGGGCCTCGGGTTCATGTACAACGGCTGCATGGGCGTCTTCGACCCGCGCCCCGGCCGCGCCGGCTCGGTCGCCCCCGGCAAGAGCCGCTTCTCCTCGCTCTGCCCGACCATCGTGTTCCGGGACGACGAACCGTTGATCGCCCTCGGCGCTCCCGGCGGCACCCAGATCGCGATGGGCGTCACCCAGGCGATCCTGAACGTCCTCGACCACGGCATGACGATGCAGGAGGCGGTCTCCGTCCCCCGCTTCTCCGCCACTTCGAACGCGATCGACGTGATGAATCGCATTCCTCGATACGTAACGGACGCCCTCGAGGGCGACGGCTACGAGGTGATCCGCAGCCCGCTCTCCTACGGCATCGCCGCCGTGCACGGGGTGCGATTCACCTCGGACGGCGGCGTCGAGGGCGGGGCTGATCCCGGGCAGGACGGTGTAGCGCTGGCGGTGTGATCGCCCGTGGGCTCCTGCGCCGTCGGGGAGCCGCGCCGAAGGAGAAGATCCTTCGGTCCTGTGTTTCACGCAAGGGCTAGCGACCGACCCGCGCGACCATCCACTAGCTTGCCGGGCAGCCACCGATGTCGGGTACGAAGCTCAGCGGTTCCTCGCTTACGATCGTGTATCGCCCCGCGCCATAGACGTGGACAGCCGTCCGCGTGACCATGAGCGTCGCGTCCGCGCGCCGGTAAACGATCGCCAGACAGATCGAGCCGCGGAAGTCCGGACGGACAAGCACGATGATCGTGCGACGCCCCTCGCGGCCCACGAACTGGCCGGAGTCCGGAGGATCGACGTACGTGATCTCCGCAGCTTCGGCAACCTGGAACTCGAGCGGGATCAGTCGTGTGCCGTCACGCTGGAAGCAAGTGGAGAGGGCGACTAGTGCCATGACGACCGTCGCCCCTGTGGATACGACCAGCAGCCATCGTTTCATCGACCATCGGCGCTTCGAGTTCGACGACGAGGTACGCTCCTGCAGGCGGCGTTGCTGGCGAGTTTCGTGCTGCTGAGTCATATGCCACCACTCCGTCTATACGCAGTGGTGGCATACAAGCAAGACGGCGGTCCCGTGTCAACCGCGCGACGCGACGCGACGCGACGAACGGTGGCTTGCCAGCCCAATGCCTCTAGGTATCGCTTCGAGTGACAGATGTCGGCGACGCAGCAACGTGTCCTATTGGTGACCTCAGCGCGAGCTAACTTCACCCGAGGGCGACGTGAACCCTGACCCGCGACCGTGTCAGCTGTCGCACCAGGTCAACGACTGCCGAGCTGCACTGACGAACCAGGAAAGGCCCTACGGGAACGGCTGTGAGTTGGTGCCTACTGTTGCTGATGCTCGATCGAGTCGAGCATCCCAAGCGCTAAGACCAGCATCCGGGGGTGACTGATCTTCATCCGTCCACGCTCCCACCGAGCGAGACTGTTGACTGATACGTCGAGTTCACGTGCCAGTCTTTCCTGACTCCAGTGCCGATGCTTCCTGAGCGAACTAATGAGTTCGCTCACCCGCTCGGCTACCAACTCGGTCTCGGTTCCGGCGATTTGCCTCGCGACGTCGGCGCAAGCAGGCGTCGGCGGGGAGGCCTCCTCGTCAACGTCGGACTGCACCACCGAACTGTCGCTGACTGGCATCGAGGCCTCACATGCTGTTCCCGCCGGGCCGAAGTGTACAGCTTGACGGTGGCCGTTTCAACAAATTCTTTGTACAGAACTATTGACCGATACGTCGTTATGTGCTAACTTCCAGCGCGCGATTCGTGGGTTCGTATCAATCTCTTCAGGGCGACGACCATCTCCACGTCTTCTCTTGCTGTATCGCCGATAGCTAGCAACTCGTCGAACAACCGAATGTGATCGCGGGGCTTGAACTCCTCGGTGATCTCGCGACACATCGCCTCGAGCGACGTTGAGCTGCCGAGAATCGTGTTCGCACTCTCTATCTGGTCTTCGCCTGCCACACTCGCCCCACACGTGTCACGCCACACAGTCGTGAGGCGAGCGTAATGTTGCACTGATCGTGGGTCGGCGCAACACCCGGTCGCATCGAACAGGTGAATCTTAGAGTAAGGCTCTCGCAACAGTACCCGCCCTAACCCCAGGACTTCCCCTCCGGCGTCTTGAACACCTCGGCTGGAACGAGTCGCTTGAGGTGCGTCGCCACGAGGGTGCGCTGCTCGCCGGCGCGCTGTTCGAGGATGCCGGTGGCGCGGATGAAGGGCTCCGTGCGGATGTGATCGCGGAACTTCTCGGAGAGCTCCTGGCTGACGAGGATGTTCATCAGGCCGAATTCGTCCTCGAGGAGCAGGAAGATGATGCCCTTGGCGGTCATGGGGCGCTGGCGGCAGACGACGAGGCCGGCCACCTCCACCGTCGCGTCGCCGGGGAGGGTGCGGAGGTGGCGGCTGGAGGCGACGCCCTCGCCGAGGGCGGGGCGCAGGAACTGCATCGGGTGGCGGTCGGGTGAGAGCGACATGAGCTCGTAGTCGGCGGTCATGCGCTGGTAGTCGGTCAGCTCGGCGAGCTGGACCTGGTCCTGGGCGGTCGGGAGCGGCATGCGGAGCTGGCGCTCCTCTTTGACGCTGAGCTTGCTCTGGTTCATTTCGCCCCAGAAGAGGCCGAGCTGCCACATTAGCTCGCGGCGGTTGAGGCCGAAGTCGTCGAAGGCACCGATGCGGATCAGGTTCTGGGTCGCCTCGCGGCTGACGCCGGTGCGCTGGACGAAGTCGAAGAGTGAGACGAAGTCGCCGCTCCCTGCTGGGTGCCCGGCCCCGGCGTCCGAGCTGGCGAGGTCGCGCTCGTACTCGATGCGCTCGGCGGCGGCTTCGCCGACGCTGCGCACGTAGCCGAGACCGACGCGGACTGCATCGCGGCCGTCCTCGGTTACCTCGACCGAACAGCGGGCGCGGCTGATGTTGATGTCGGGACGTAGTACCTCAACACCGTGGCGCTTGGCGTCGTTGGTGAGGACGTGCGGTGGGTAGAAGCCCATCGGCTGGTTGTTGAAGAGCGCACAGGTGAAGGGCGCGGGGTGGTACCGCTTCAGCCAGGTGGTCTGGTAGGCGAGCAGGCCGAAGGCGGCGCCGTGGCTCTTGGGAAAGCCGAACTCAGCGAAGCCGAGCAGGTTCTGGAACATGCGCTCGGCGGTTTCTTTCTTGACCCCCTGGGATGCGGCGCCGTCCATGAAGTTCTGCTCGTAGCGCTGCATCGCCTCGAGGGAGCGTTTGCGGCTCATGGCGCGGCGGAACTGCTCGGCCTGGCCAGCGGTGAAGCCGCCCATCTTGCGCGCCACCTGGACGACCTGCTCCTGGAAGAGGACGACGCCGAGGGTTTCGCCCAGCACGTCGTCGACGCACTCGTGGACGTACGGCGGTGAGTAGCGATCACCGAGGCGGCGCTGCTTCTCGCGCTCGCGGACGTAGGGGTTCACGGCGCCGCCGACGATCGGGCCAGGGCGAACGATCGAGACCTGGACGGTGAGGTCCTCGAGGTTGCGCGGCTGGGTGCGGGGGAGCATGGCGATCTGGGCGCGGGATTCGATCTGGAAGACGCCGACGGTGTCGCCTCGACAGATGTCGTCGTAGACGTCGGTGTCGTCGAAGGCGATCCGCGAGAGGTCGAGCGGGCGGTGGCCCTGCTCCGCGATCAGGTCGACGGTCTCCTCGACGACGGAGAGCATGCCGAGGCCGAGGAAGTCGATCTTGACCATCTTCGCGTCGTCGACGCTGTCCTTGTCCCAGTGGCAGAGGTAGCGGTTGGGCCAGGCGGCGGGCTGGCAGGGCACGTAGTCGATCAGCGGCTCCGAGGAGATGACCATGCCGCCGACGTGCTGCGAGAGGTGGCGCGGGAAGCCGGCGAGCTGCTGCGACAGCTCTAGGAGGTCCTGCCACGCCTGGGTTTCGAGGCGGTCGGCGAACTCCGGGAGGCGCGCGAGTTCGTCCGGGAGATCGGAGATGCCGCCGTGCGGGTTGGACTTCTTCGCCAGGCGCTCCAGCTCCGCCGAGGGCAGTCCGAGCGCCTTGCCGATGTCACGGATCGCGCTCTTCAGGCGGTAGGTCGGAAAGATCGCGACCAGCGCCGCGTGCTCCTTGCCCCAAACCTGGTAGACGCGCTCGATCAGCTCGGCGCGGATGTCGCGCGCGAAGTCGAGGTCGATGTCGGGGAAGGTGCGCATGCCCTCGTTGAGGAAGCGGTCCACCGTCAGGTTGTTCTTGATCGGGTCGATGTGGGAGAGGCCGATCAGGTAGCAGACGATCGAGGAGACGGAGGAGCCGCGGCCGCGGCCGGGTGGCATGTTCGCGCGACGCCGGGCCTCGGAGCCGCGAATGTCCTCGGCGACCTCCGTCGCAAGCTCGAAGATCTGGTGGTAGACGAGAAAGAAGCCGGCGAGGTTGTTGATCTCGATCAGGTGGAGCTCTTTTTCGAGGCGCTCCTCGGCTGCCTTGCGGTGGGGAACCGTGGCACCGGAGTAGCGCTCGTAGAGACGCTCGCGGCAGATGGCGGCCAGCTCCTCGATCGGGGTGCGGCCGCTCTCCGTCTCGGGCGTGGGCAGGCGGTAGCCGAGGTCCTCGGTCAGGTCGAAGGCGCAGCGACGGGCGATGCGGACGGCGTTTGCGGCGGCGTCGGGATGGTAGGCCTCGAAGCGGCGGGCCTGGGCCTCGGGTGAGCGCAGGTAGAACTCGGCGTTGGGACGGCGTTCCTGGTGGGATTCGTCGAGGGACTTGCGGTGGCGGATCGCGACCATGACGTCCTGGAGGCGGTGCCGCTCCCGCACGTGGTAGTGGACGTTGCCGGTGCCGACGACGCCGACGCCGACCCGCTCGGCGACCTGGACGAGGGCGCGGTTCCTCGGGCGGTCGCCAAAGACGAGGTTGTCCTGCAGTTCGACGAAGACGTTGTCGCGGCCGAACCACTCGACGAAGCGGCGGAGGGCAGCCTCGGAGCGGTCGAGCTGGCCCTCGCCGGCGAGGCGAGCGACGGTGCCCTCGCGGCAGCCGGTGAGCAGGATCAGGCCCTCGCTGTGGGCCTCGAGGTGCTCGATCGGGATGCAGGGGTCGAGCCGGCGCTCCTCCTTCGCGGCGTCGGTCTCCTCGAGGAGGCCGAACGCGATGCTGGAGAGGCGGCAGAGGTTGGCGTAGCCCTGCTTGGTCTCGGCGAGCAGGGTGACGTGGGAGCGGCGGAGCGGGGCGAGCAGGCTCGCATGCTGGCTGGCGCGCTGGACGCGGATGCCGCGGCGGGGCTCTGCCGAGGGGCGCTCGTACCAGGCGCGGCCCTCCTCGGGATCTGGTTCGAGCACCGTGAGTTCGAGGCCGGTGATCGGGCGCAGGCCGGCTTCCTTGGCGGCGCGGGCGAACTCCATCGCGCCGAACATGCCGTTGTGATCGGTGAGGGCGAGGGCGGCGTGGCCCTGCTCGCGGGCCTCCCAGACGAGCTCGTCGATGCTCGATGCGCCCTCGAGGAGGGAGTAGTTGGAGTGGGCGTGGAGTTCGACGTAGGGGACGGTGTCGAGGACCTCGATGGGGACGGGGTCCGTCGGGTCGCGGGGGGCGAGGGAGCGGGGGGTGTCGAACTCGACCTGGGCGTCGACCTCGGCGCGCTGGGCGGCGTAGGCCTCCCACCGCCCCCTCGGGGGGTGCTTCGGACCGTGGTCGGTGCAGAAGTGGTCGTTCGACCGGCTGCCGGGCCACAGGTTCACGAGCGGGCTCCGTTCGGGAGCTCGCGGGGTGGGTTGATTAGCGAGGCAGGTTGTGGATCGAGGTTGAGGGTGGATGATGAGTTCAAACATGATCGTGTTGCCGCACGAGGGTGTGCGGCAACTGGGCGTGCGGTGATCCGCGGGTGGAAGGCGGCCGCGAGCTGCACCAAGCCCGAATGCCTGTGGGATTGCACCCCACACCCCGCCTTTCTCGGGAGCGAAGCTCCCGAGTCGGAACGCACAGCGAATGCGTGCTTGTCTGTCTTCACGCCGAGATGTGACCTCAACCCAAGGTTGGGGAGCCTAGTAGCGCTGTTCAAACCAGGCTCCTTCGGCCTCGGAGGGGGTGAGGGTGGCGGCGAGTTCGTCGTGGAAGACGGTGACGGTGCGGCCGTCCTGGACGACGAGGCGGAAGTAGGTGCGACGGATGGGGCGTTCGCGCCACCAGTCTTCGCCGACACGCCAGATCTCGGAGATGTCGAGGACGCCGATCCAGCGGGCTTCGTGGCGGCGGCCGGCGGAGGAACGGCGTGTTGCGCGTGAGGCGGCGGGGGTGCGCTTTGTGCCCGAATTGACGGAGATGCGCTGCGCGCCCGAATTCGCGGGGATGTGTGTCGCGCCCGAATGAGCAGGGACGCGCACGCCTGAATTGCGCTTCGCGCGGGGGCCAACCGACGGCGCGAGGTCGATGCGGATGGGCATGCCTCGGTTGTCGGTGTCGACGCGGATAGGGCGCGGGAGGCCTAGGGGTCGTAGTCCATGAGCGCGAACCGGCGTTCGGGGAGTCGGCTCCACGGTTCTACCTCCACTATCTGGGTCATCGGTGAGCGGCCGAAGCGCGCTTTCAGCTGGCGGACCATGTCGTCGAGCTGTTCGCGCCGGCGGGCGTGGTCGATGAAGAGACCAGTCTGGCGGCCCTGTTCGTTGGTGAGTCCGCCGAGTTCCAGCTCCATGTGGGCGATCGGGCCCGGGAACTCCGAGTACTCGATCAGCGTGTTCAGGACGACGTGCAGGCGGTCGCGGTCGCCGGTTGGCTCGCGCAGCGTCTGCTGCTTCTCCCAGAGGTGGTCGTCCTCTGTGACGGCGCGGAGGCGGACGAAGCGGGCGAGGCGCTTGGCGGCGCGCGGGTGGCGCATGGCGCGGAGCAGGAGCTGGCGGGCGTGCAGCGCCATGGCCTCGCGGGTGACGATCGGGGGCTCGGATTGGCTGTGTTCGATGACGCGCTCGCGGGCGAAGGGTTTTGGGCGGACCGGGGTGGGGTCGACGCCGGTGGCGGCGAGCCAGGCGCGCTCACCGGGCAGGCCGAACTGGGCGGTGACGGCGTGCCTCGGAAGCGCGGCGAACTCGCCGACGGTGCGGATCCCGAGAAGTGCGAGCTGGGCGAGGGTGGCGACGTCGAGTGGGAGCAGACGCGCCGGGCGATCGGAGAGGAAGTCGGCGCTATGACCTGGCGCGATGCGGAGCCAGCGTTGTGGCTGCTCGCTCGCAGCCGCTCTGGCCGTTGCGCCGTCGGTCGGCGCTCCACTGCTACGTGCTCCACCGCTCTGTGTCCCGCCAGCCTGGGTTCCATCGAGCTGTGCTTGAGCGAGCCGTGCTTTGTCGAGTTGGGGGGCGGGCGACATGTCGAAGACGCCGCGTGGGTCCGGCTCGGCCTGGGTGGCCGGCGACTCGGGGGTGTAGCCGGCGGTGGCGGCCGCGGCGATGGCGGTGAAGCGCTCCTCGGCGATGCCGAGCTGTGGCCGGAGTTCGCGCGGCGCCCATCTCAGCAGCGCCTCCGCGAGCTGCTCGGTGTCGGAGTAGAGGCCTTCGAGGCCGACGAGGTCGGCGAGGACGACGCCCGGCTCGACCTCTTCGACGAGCGGGCTGACCTGCTCGACGGCCTCAACGAGGCGTTCGGCCGCGTGAATGATGCGCGCCGGGCGCTGCTCGAGGACGGCGAGCGCGGGACAGAGTGCGACGGCCTCGCGGAGGGTCATGCCGTCCTGGACGCCGCGCTGTCGGGCCTCAGGCGTGGCTTCATAGACGCGGAGGCCCGCCTCATCGGCCAGGGCGACGGGGCGGCCGACCAGCTGAGGGCGTTCGACGAGCTCGCAGGTGAGGGCGAGCGATGGGACGAGGAGACAGGCGATCGACATAGGCACCCCCGCCAAGAGGCGACCATCAGTCTATAGAACGTGTGTTCTGTTTTACAAGAACACTTGTCCTACTGCTGGCTCACGATGCCCGGGACCTGCCCGACTCGTACCATCCGCTGATGACCCCGCCTCGTAAGGGACGCGCACAGACCCCCGGCGTGGATGCGGCGCGCGCGGCCGGCATTTCGTTCGAGATCGCGAGCTACGAGCATGATCCTCGTGCCGAGGGGTATGGCCTCGAGGCTGCGGACGCCCTCGGGATTGAGCCGGCGCGCGTGTTCAAGACGCTGGTGGCGAAGCTGGACGGCGAGCGGCTGGCGACGGCGATCGTGCCGGTGACGGGGCAGCTCGATCTGAAGGCGCTGGCGCGTGCCCTCGGTGCGCGGAAGGCCGTCATGGCCCCGCCTGCGGAGGCCGAGCGCGCCACTGGTTATGTCGTCGGCGGGATCAGTCCCCTCGGCCAGAAGCGGCGATTGGCGACGGCGCTGGACGTATCGGCGGAGGCGCACGAAACGGTTTATGTCTCGGCGGGTCGTCGCGGCCTCGAGATTGTGCTGGCACCGTCGGACCTGGTGGCGCTGACGGAGGCGGTGGTTGGGGCGATTGCGCGGGGTTAGATGGTCGCCATTCGCGTCGCCGGGCCTGGGACAGCCCGATCGTGTGACTCGGAGAGTCGGAGCCGGCCCCCCGGACGACTAGCCTCCACCGGCGTTCGTGTGATCAGTCATCGTCGCGGACGAGTGTCAGCGGCACCTCGCCTACGTCGTCGAAGACTGCGTTGACCTCGAGCCGACCGCCCATTGCCTTCACCACGCGGCTAAGCGTGGAGATCCGATAGTCCTCGGCGTGCTCGAGCTTCGAGATCGCGGCCTGGGTGAGGCCGAGTTCCGTGGCCAGTTCTTCCTGGGTGAGGTTACGGCTCCGCCGGAGCTCCTGGAGGCCGATCGCGGCGAGCATCCGCTCGCGGTGAACGGCGATCCGTTCTTCGGCGCCGGGGCGGCTGCGGACCTTCTTGCGGAGGGTCTCGTAGTTCTTCGCCATCAGCGCTCCCCTTCCTTCGCCAGCGCCGCGAGGTGTTCGTCGGCTCATTATGAGTCAATAGTTATGTTGAACGAGCCTCCGACGCCGCCCCCGGACAGTTCGCAGCAGGACTGGCACGAGATGGAGCTAGCGATCCACGTCGATGGCGTAATGATCGAAGGCTGCCCTGATCTCGGCGAGCAGTTCATCGCGCATCTCGCTGCCGTTCGGGAAGATGTCGTCTCGATCTGCGCGCCATGAGGCGACCATTGCCTTCGAGAGGAGGCGGCAGTCGCGTAGCTGGAGTGGGTCGACGTCTGGGTAGTGGTCAGCGACCTCGTCGGGGGCGTGGGCGATGTCGAACTCGACCGGGCCGGTGCAGCAGGTCTCGAAGTCGATGAAGCGCGGGCCGGTGGCGGTGCGCAGGAGGTTGCCGGGGTGCGGTTCGCCGTGGAGCAGCTGCTCGGGCGCGCCCCGATCGAGGATGGCTCGGCGCAGGGTGCGGAGGGTGTTGGTCAGGAGTGCTCGGTCCGGGGCGTCTAGGTTCGGGCTGCGTGAGCGGTCCTCGACGATCGATTGCGCTTCGTCGACGCGATCCGTGAAGTGCGGGGCGGCTACGTCGAGCGGTCGCATGGCGGCGTGGAGGCGTTGGAGCGCCAGCGCGTATTCGGTCGGGGTGGTCTCGTCCTCGGTGAGCGGCTCGTAGTACGTCCAGTAGGTGATGACGAAGCCGTTGCGCTTGTAGACGAGGGGTTCTGCCCGAGGGTCGAGTACGGCGATCGGGGCGTCGGCTGCCTCGAGGTGTTGTGCGATCTCGAGCTCGAACGCGGCGACCTCCTCGTTGCGTCGCACCGGTGCAGCGACGCGAGCGAGTACGTCGTACGGGGTGAGACGCACGGTGAGGCGGTTGGCGTGCTGGAGGACGGTCGTGTCCTCGACCTGGAGGCCCAGTTCGGACGCGACCTCGGTCGCTGCCGCGAGCGCTCGCGAGACCTCTGAGGGCGCCATTGCTGTTGTTCTCGCCGCCATCTTCGAGGTGCTCCGCGAGCGGAGGGCTCCGCCACGCTCTACCACCATCCGATACTCGATCGCTACGATGAGGTGGCGACGTTCCCTGGGTGCGGTCGCTAGGCAGGGATCAGCTCCATGCCGTTCTCCTCCTGGCGAACTGGAACCTCCCGCGCGCGGCAATGGAGATCTTCGAGCCCTTCTCGAAAGCGATCACCGTTGAGATCAACGCCAGCTCCGACCGCGTCACTTCCCTTCGCTGCTGCTTACGCCAGCTTGCAGCTCCCCGGCAAGCCACGATGATCACAGGGCGCGGGTCGTTCACGCTGCGCACCGGCAGCCAGATATTCGGGCAGGTTGTGCTCTGGTTGGGCTCAGAGCAACCCGATCTAGCCTCGATCGAAGACCTGTTCTCGCCTGATTTCGTTCCACCTCGACGAATCGCGCTACCGACGAACGCGTGGGGAGGAGAGTTCCTCAGCGATATGGTTCCGGATTCGGCTCGCTACCGACGGATTCTTGAGTCTCTGCGAACTTCCCAATCAGCTCGGGCCGAATCCTCGATGACCTTCATGGAGCAGAACGGCGAGACACCACTCAACTTCAATGTCTTGCCTAGAAGCGGACCGGTCGAACAGGCTGCCAATCGACATCGGATTGCGTTCGCTTTCATTGGGATGGGGACATCGCCCGCCGCCCTAAGCAGCGAACCGACGGTAGGCGACGCCGCGACGACGCTGCCCTCCATCGGTGGGAACCAGCCGCCGGCGACCGGGGCCATAGTCGGCCCGCCACAGATCGGAGGCAACCAGCCGCCAGCGACCGGGGCGGCAGTCGGCCTGCCGCAGATCGGAGGCAACCAGCCGCCAGCGACCGGCGACATATCCGTCACGCCTGAGGCCGCCACGCTCAGAGCCGAGACGTTCCCTCCCGACGTAACGGTGAGCGGAGGCAGGACTGCTTCGACGGAAACGCTGAGCGCTCAACGCGTCGGACTTGTCCTGGGTCTTCGCCGCGAACAGGTCGTCTCTCGAACTCGGGGGCTGCAGACAGCACTTCCAGACCTGATTCTCCGGGCTCGCGAAGCAGGCATGGATGACGGGGATTTGGACCGACTCGAGCGACTCCAGTGGATACTTGGCGAGCTGCTCGAGTTCATCTCTAGCCTAGACCAGCAGTCAGATGTCGAAGCGTCTTCGACCCCCAGACGTCTCCGATCCTGGGCGATTGGGATTGCTGTCGGTGTAGCCGCGTTATTCGCCCATGGGTATGTCAGCGAAGCCGGTGCGTTGACTGCGCAAGCCACGTGGCCTGTCAGACCCGAGTCAGGCATCGAAACGACATTCCATGAGGCACAGAGAGATTTAGTTACCGACCTTGAGGAGATGGCGGATGAACTCGACACACCCCGCACTCCGCTAACGGACTAAAACCCCATGACCCAGTCGCGCTGTGCTGCCGGGCGCTACCCGCTGTAGAGCGGGGTCTGGTGTTCCGCGAGGGCGGCATCGTAGACGGCTGCCGCCACCTGGGCGTGGACGGCACGATCGAGGGCGTCCGGGACGAGGTGGTCGCCGATGGCGAGCGAGGAGAGGCGGGCGGCCGCGGCGGCGAGCATCTCCCTGGAGAAGGCGGGGGCGTGGGCGTCGAGGGCGCCTCGGAAGAGGCCGGGGAAGCCGAGGACGTTGTTCACGGCCTTGCCGTCCGCGGCGTAGCGGGCGCCGTGGGCGAGGGCGACCTGCGGCTCGATCTCGGGGTCGGGATTGGTGAGGGCGAGGATGAGCTGGCCGTCGCGGACCCAGTCGGGGCGGACGAGGCCCCGGGCGCCGGTGGTGGCGATGACGACGTCGGCCTCGGCCATGAGGGTCTCGAGGTCACGCGCCTCGCCGCCGAGGGTGGTGAACGTGGCGACGGCGTCGTCGCGGAGGTCGGTGCCGATCAGACGGCGGACGCCGTGGTGCTGGAGCAGACGGGCGATGCCGATGCCGGCGGCGCCGAGGCCGATCTGGCCGACGACGCAGGCGGTGAGGTCGAGGTCGTGGCTGCGGGTGGCGGTGAGCAGGGCGGCGAGGGCGACGACGGCGGTGCCGTGCTGGTCGTCGTGGAGGACGGGGCGGTCGAGGCGGGCGGCGAGGGCGCGCTCGATCTCGAAGCAGGCGGGGGCGGCGATGTCCTCGAGCTGGATCGCGCCGAAGGTGGGGGCGATGCGGGCGACGGCGTCGACGATCTCGTCGACGGCGCCGGGCTCGACGAGGATCGGGACGCCGGAAAGTCCGGCGAGCTGCTGGAAGAGGGCGGCCTTGCCCTCCATGACCGGCATGCCGGCGACGGGGCCGATGTCGCCGAGTCCGAGGATCGCGGTGCCGTCCGTGACGATGGCGACGGAGCTGGCGATGCCGGTGTACTGGCGCTGGAGCGAGGGGTCGTCGCGGATCGCGAGGCAGACGCGGGCGACGCCCGGGGTGTAGATGTCGCGGAGCAGCTGGTCGGTCTCGATGTTGAGGCGGGAGCTGGTCTCGATCTTGCCGCCCTCGTGGAGGGTGAAGACGCGGTCGGAGGTGCCGAGCAGGCGCGCGATCGGGAGGTCGCTGATCCGGTCGAGCTGTGTGCGGTCGAAGTCCTCGTCGAGGTCGGTCGTCAGCTCCCAGATGGTGCGGTCGGGGCCGCGGTCGACGGCGACGAGGTTCTCGACGAGCAGGCCGGCCTCGGCGACGACGCCGAGCACCTGGGCGAGGCTGCCGGCGCGGTGGACGACCTCGATCTGGAGGACCTCGGGGATCTTCATCGCCGCGCTCCTTCGCGTCTCACGAGTCTAGGCACGGGCGTGGAGGCGCGAATGAGGGTTGTCACACACACGCCCGCCGCCAGTGGACGGGCGGTGAGGGATTACCCTGCCCGAAACCAAGGCGGATTGGGGGAACCGATGGATGCAGCCACCGAAGCGGCGCTGGCGAACGACAAGGTCATCGACATCACGACGACGGGGCGCAAGTCAGGCGAGGCGAAGCGGATCGAGATCTGGTTCCACCGCCACGACGGGCGCTACTTCATCACGGGCACGCCGGGGCGACGCTCGTGGTACGCGAACCTGGTGGCCAATCCGGCGTTCACCTTCCATCTGAAGACGAGCC
This sequence comes from Dehalococcoidia bacterium, assembly GCA_028279505.1. Taxonomy (GTDB): domain Bacteria; phylum Chloroflexota; class Dehalococcoidia; order UBA2979; family UBA2979; genus UBA6627. The sequence goes on along the minus strand of JANQNP010000128.1, from coordinate 32,844 downwards.
ACCAGGCGGATCTACCTGCGACGGCGCGCGCGGTGACCGAAGCCGGGGAACGGCGGGCGCTCCTCGAGCCGTTGGTCGCGGGGATTGGTAGCGACACGCCGCTGGACGAGTGGGTCGCGCGCTCGCCGCTGGTGGAGGTCACCTTCGGCGATTAGCGACGGCGAGTGCCGCGTGTGGCTACCCGCGGAGGTCAGTCCGAAGCGTGGTCGGGTCGCCGCTACGCGACGAAGGGTGGTCGGGTCGCGGCTACGCCGCGGGGAGGCCGCGCACGATGAAGTGCGGGTTCTCGAAGATGGGCTTGCCGTAGGTGAAGGGGGCGCCGTCGAAGGTGGTCATGGAGCCGCCGGCGGCGAGGAGGACGGCGTGGCCGGCGGCGACGTCCCACTCCATGGTGCGTCCGAGGCGCGGGTAGAGGTCCGCGGCGCCCTCGGCGACGCGGCAGAACTTGAGCGAGGAGCCTGAGGCGTCCAGCTCCTTGATTTGGAGCGTGGCGAGATAGTCCTCGGTCTCCTGGTTGCGGTGCGAGCGGCTCGCCATGACGACGAGGCCGTCGTCGGCCGGGACGCGGCAGTGGATCGCGGTGGTCTCGGCGCCCTTGCGCTTGCAGGCGCCGCCGCGGCCGTCGGTCCAGAAGGTCTCCTCGAGGGCCGGGAGGTGGACGACGCCGAGCGTGGGGACGTTGTCCTCGATCAGTGCGATGTTCACGGTGAACTGGCCGTTGCGCTCGATGAACTGCTTGGTGCCGTCGAGCGGGTCGACGAGGAAGAAGCGGCCGGCGGAGACGTCGGGGACGCGGCCGGCGGCGACGCTCTCCTCGGCGACGACGGGGATGTCGGGGGCGATCTCAGCGAGGCCGGCGAGAATGACCCGCTCGGCGCGCTCGTCGGCGGCGGTGACGGGGGACTCGTCGTCCTTGGAGAACACCTCGAAGTCCTGCGCGTAGACCTCGAGGATCTCGGCGCCGGCGCGGACGGCGAGGTCCACGAGGCGCTCCATCATCGCGGTGCGGTCGCCGGTGTCGGCGCGGTCGGGGCTGTCAGGGGTCACGGAGCAGGCCTTCCGTCGGCGCGCGCTGGTCGGTCAGTCGCGCAGCTCGAGGGTCACGGGGATGTGGTCAGAGGGTTTCTCGACGCCCTTGCGCACCTTCCGGTCGTTGCGGTCGGTGGTCACGGCCTCGATGCGGTCGCGCACGGGATCGGTGACGAGCATGAGGTCGATGCGCAGCCCCTTGTTGAAGCGGAACGCGCCGGCGCGGTAGTCCCACCAGGTGAAGATCCCGCCCTCGTCGGACACGGTGCGGAGTGCGTCGGTCAGTCCCCATCCCAGCAGCGTCTGCAGGCGGGCGCGGACCTCGTCGCTGTTCATCACCGTGTCCTGCCACTCGGCAGGATCGTGCACATCTCGATCATCGGGCGCGATGTTGAAGTCGCCAGCCAGGATCAGCGGCGCCGCTGGATCGCCGGTCTCTCGGAGCCAGACGTGGAGCGCGTCGAGCCAGCGGAGCTTGTACTGGTAGTGGTCGGCGTCGAGGCGGCGTCCGTTGGGGACGTAGAGGCCGCCGACGCGGATCCCGGCGATCGTGGCGGCGATGCCCCGCGCGTCCTCGTCATCCGCGAGCGGGAACCCGGTCTCGAGATCCTCGATGGGTAGCTTCGAGGCGATGGCGACGCCGTTGTAGGTGCGCTGGCCGTGGAGCGCGAGCGTGTAGCCGCGCTCCTCGAAGCCCTCGCGGGGGAAGTTCTCGTCGACGACCTTGGTCTCCTGCATCAGGAGGACGTCGGGCTCGTGTTCGTCGAGCCAGAGGAGGACGCGGTCTTCCCTCGTGCGAATCGAGTTGACGTTCCAGGTGGCGATGCGCACGTCGTGGCCTCCTCGGGACCAGCTTAGCGAGGGGGCGAGTGTGAGGCCCGGACTCCTCGGAGGGGGCGAGGCGCCGGGCGCCACAGCACGAGGGTTGCAGTCCTCGGAAGCGGCGAGGCGCCGGGCGCCGCGGCACGAGGGTTGCAGCCCTCGGAAGTGGCGAGGCGCTGGGGAGGGTGGGGCGCCGGGGGCTAGGTGAGCAGGTCGATGCCGGCGACTTCGTTCTGGGCGGCGGCGGCGTGGAGCCGGTCGGCGGACATCGGGGAGGGCGTTTCGGTGGCGGGGCTCGGCCAGCGGAGCCAGGCGAACGCGCCTTCGCGCTCGAGCATGAGCGCGGCGCGGAGTCCGATGAGGGCGACGATGCCACCGGCGATGGCGTCGACGACGAAGTGGTTCGCGGTCGCGACGATGGAGACGAACATGCCGAGCGGGAGCAACCAGGCGACCACCCTCAGCGGCTGCTTGCGCGACTCGCGGTAGATCGCTGTCGCCATCAGGAGGCTCCAGCCAAAGTGGAGGCTAGGGAAGGCGGCGTACTGGTTCGTGAAGTCGGTCGGCTGCATCAGCTTGGCGAAGTTGGACTGGCTGAAGACGGTGTCGACGAGGCCGAGGTCGGTGAACCTCGGAGGTGCGGCCGGGAAGCTAATGTAGAAGACGAGGCCGATGCCGCCCGAGATCATGAGCGCGTTGCGGTAGGTGCGGTAGGCGCTGGGCTTGCGGGCGAAGAGCCAGATGGCGACGGCGCCGATCACGGGCCAGTGGCCCCAGACGTAGATCCAGTTGACGACGTCGATGAAGGCCTCGCTGCTCATGAGGACGCCCTGGACGCTGGGTTCGACGAAGAGGCCGATGTTCTGTTCGAGCTCGATCAACAGCTTGGCGTTCTCGTGGGCGATGGAGGCGCTGCCCTCGCTGATCGCGCGCACGCCGAAGTAGGCGAAGTAGGCGCCGAGGATGATCGCCGCTTCCTTCAGGAAGCGGACGCGGCGCTGGCGGCCGACGAGCCACGCGCCGGTCGCAACGACGAGGATGATGAGGAGCGGGGTGACCGCCCGGAGCGCGGGAGCAGCGAGGAAGTCCACGAGCATGCCCCCAATCTCCTGCTTGTTAGGGGGAGATTAACTCCAAGATCGTACACCTTCGGGGGAAATGCGAAAGCCCCCTACCTATTACGATCGCACGGGTCCGCGGTGAGCGCCGGGCGCCGCCGCCGGGCGGCGAGCGCGGCAACGCCGGGCGTCGGATCCGGGGCGGCGGCGCGGGGCTAGGGGTTCTTGATCGGGATGGGCGGGACGCCGGCAGGGTCGAAGCCCATCACCTGGCCGTAGAACGACAGCTCCGCTTCCAGCGTGGCGATGATGTTCTCCGCCTTGCGAAAGCCGTGCTGCTCGCCCTCGAAGGCCAGGTAGGCGTGGGGGAGGCCATTGGCCTCGAGTGCCTCGACCATCTGCTCGGCCTGGGCCGGTGGGACGATGCGGTCCTCGAGGCCCTGGAACAGCACGACGGCGGCCTTGATGCGGTCGGCGAAGTGGATCGGGGAGCGCTCTCGGTAGGTGGCCTGGGCCTCGGGGTAGGGGCCGATGAGGCCGTCGAGGTAGCGGGATTCGAACTTGTGGGTGTCGGTGGCGAGGGCCTCGGCGTCGGCGACGCCGAAGTAGCTCGCGCCGGCGCGGAAGACGTCGTGGAAGGTGAGCGCGCAGAGCGTGGTGTAGCCACCGGCGCTGCCGCCGCGGATGGCCATGCGCTGCGGGTCGACGTCTCCTCGGTCGGCGAGGTAGGTGGCGGCGGCGATGCAGTCGTCGGTGTCGACGATGCCCCAGGTGCCGTTGAGGGCGCGGCGGTAGTCGCGGCCGTAGCCGGTTGAGCCTCGGTAGTTGACGTCAACGACGGCGATGCCTCGGGTGGTCCAGTACTGGATGGCGGCGTTGTAGGCGCCGGAGGTGGCGCCGGTGGGCCCGCCGTGGCTGACGACGACGAGCGGAGGGCGCTCGTCCTCGGGGCCCGTGACCGCCTCGTTGCGTGGAGCGTAGAAGAGGGCGTGTGCCTCGGCGTCGTCGGTGGTCGGGAAGGTGATCTCCTCGGCGGTGGAGACGTTGGCGGCGTCGAGTTCGTCGGTGCGGCTGCGGGCGAGGATCTGCCAGTCGGAGCCGTCGACCGGTCCGCTGATGACGGCGGCGGCTTGCGTGCCCGATGCGCCGAGGAAGGCGACGCGGCCGCCATCGACCTGCAGGTGCGAGATCGAGGTCCAGGGGCAGTCGATCGGCTCGAGCTGCTGACTGCCGGGCCTGATCGCGGCCAGTTGTGCGCCGGCGTCGGAGCCGTGGACGCAGATCACGGTGCCATCGTCGAGGAATCCGTAGCTGGAGAGGCCGAAGACCCAGTCGGGACCGGCGAACTCCTCGGCGGTTGGGGCGAGCGGGGTCTGTGCGCCGTCGCCGTCGAGGCGGTGGAGGTTCCACCAGCCGCTGCGGTCGCTGATGAAGTGCAGCGCGCCGGCCGGGCTCCAACGCGGCTGGACGACGCTCTCCTCGGGGCCGCCGCAGACCAGCGTCGGCTCGCCGAGCGCGCCGTCCTCGAGGATCGGCGCCGTGCGTAGCTCGGTGCCGTCCCAGGGCATCCGAGGGTGATCCCAGCTCAGCCAGGCGAGCGTGGCGCCGTCCGGCGAGACGCGGGGGGCCGAAACGAAGTCGGGGCCCGTGACGACGACCCGGGGCTCGCTCGAGCCGTCGGCGGGCAGGACGATGATCTCGTTGCGCGCCTCCTCGCCCTCGGCGTGGCGCTCGCGGACGCAGAAGATGAAGCGCCCGTCGGGCGTCAGCTCGCCGTCTGCGAAGCGGTCGCCCGCCGGAAGGTCGGGCTCAGCGGTGATCGGGTTCGCCTCGCCAGGGGCGTCGATCCGGTAGAGGCGTTGGTCCGCGAAGTTCGTCGCGAAGACGCTGCCGCCCGCGACCCAGTGCTCGCCGCCGCCGTACTCGTGGACGCGGGTGCGGGCGTTGAAGTCGGCGGGGGTGACCTCGGTGGTGGTGCCGTCCGCGGCGCGGCGGACGAGCGCCTGCCGACCGCCCTCGGACGGCCGGCCCTCGACCCAGTAGAGGTCGCCGCCGCTGGCGGTGAGCGCGAGGAGCCGGGTCCCGGCGCTCGCGACCTGGTCGGCGCCCAGGGGCGAGGGCCATGCGCCGTAGGGCAGTACGTCGGGCATCGGGAGGGTCCTCTCTTGCCGAGACTCGGTCTCAGGCTGAGCGTACTGGAGCGGCCGCTCTGCGCGAGTGGCGTCCTTGTTACAGTCCCGCAGCGAACTCAATCGATCCCAAGCGATCTCGAAGCGATCTCAAGTTGGGCGAACGAAAGGTGCCTCGAATGTTCAACGGCCTCGATCACATCGTTATCTCCGTACCGGATATGCCCGAGGGGCAGGAGAAGTACAACGCCATCTTCGGGCGCGAGCCGAGCCGGACCGGCGAGGCGCCGGGGATGCTGACGGCGCACTACGACTTCGACGAGGGCACGGTCGAGATCGTCTCGCCGACGAACGAGGACGGCCCGATCGGCAAGCACGTCGACCGAACCGGCGGCGGGATGTACCTGCTGGCGATGAAGGTGGCCGACCTCCAGGCGACGCTCGCCGAGCTGCGGGCGAAGGAGGTCCGCCTGATCGGTGACCCCGGCGAGGGGAACGAGGTGACGGGGCAGGTGTTCGTGCACCCGGCCTCGACGGGTGGGGTGCTGATGCAGCTGGTGCAGAGCTAGCGGATGACCCCGACGCGGACCGCGCTGGTGACCGGGGCCAATCGTGGGATCGGCCTCGGAATCGCCGGGGCGCTGGCGGCGCGCGGGGACATCCGCGTGCTGGCGGGTGCACGCGACCCGGCGCAGGCGGAGCAGGCGGCCTCGGAGATCGGGGGCGGCGCGGTCGGCGTGCAGCTGGATCTGGCGGATCCAGTGGCGGCCGCCGAGCGGGCGGCCGCGATCGAGGCGAAGCACGGACCGGTGGAGATCCTCGTGAACAACGCGGCGATCCTGACGGAGGGGTCGGCGCTCGAGATCGGGAGCGAGGAGCTGACGGAGTCGCTGACGGTGAACGCGGTGTCGCCGTTCGCGTTGATCCGGGTGCTCGGGCCCGGGATGCGTGAGCGCGGCTGGGGGCGGATCGTGAACGTCTCGTCTGGCCTCGGAACGTTCGCCGACGGGCTGGTGGGGCCGGCGGCGTACTCGATCAGCAAGGCGACGCTGAACGCGGTGACGGTGTCGACGGCGCGGGCGCTCGGTCCGGCGGTGAAGGTGAACGCAGCGTGCCCGGGTTGGGTGAAGACGGGCATGGGCGGGGCTGGCGCGGACCGGTCGGTCGAGGAGGGAGCGGACACGCCGGTGTGGCTGGCGACGCTCGATGATGACGGACCGACCGGCGGGATCTTCCGCGACCGCCAGGCGATCAAGTGGTGAGTCGGAGCTAGCTGCCGAGCGGCGGTGGCGCTCCACGGCGCTGGGCGAGGAACTTCTCGGCGAGCTGACGCGTTCCTGACTAGAGGGGGCGCCGTCACGTGAGGCTGTTCGCCGCTCTTGTCGCTGGATTCGCGCTGGGGGCGTTGCTCGCCGGCTGTACGAGCGGGTCCGAGGGGTCTCCGACCTCGGAGCCTCCAGCGGGCGCGACCGTGAGTGCGACACCGGGATCGAGCGCGACCGCTCCGCCGGCAGTCACGCGCGAACCGACGGCGACGCCAACGGCTGTGCCGATGCCGGCAGCCGGGAGCTTCGCCTCGACGGGTCCTCTGGTCGAACCGCGGTCCGGGCACAACGCGACGGTGCTCCGCGACGGCCGGGTGCTAATCGCGGGCGGTTCGAGACTGAGCCCCGGCGGGGTCCGCGCTTCGGCGGAGCTGTTCGATCCGGTATCCGGCGGCTCGAACCGACCGGGGAGATGACGACGCCTCGGAGCCATCACTCCGCGACGCTTCTGGATGACGGACGGGTGCTGATCGCGGGCGGCGGGCGTCTCGACGGGACGGGGATCACGAGTGCGGAGATCTACGATCCGGTCAGCGGGACCTTCACGCCGACGGGGGAACTGCAGTTTGGGCGGTGGGCTCGGAGCGCCGCGCTACTGCCCGATGGGCGGGTGTTGGTCGCGGGCGGCGGCGGCGAGGCGGAGCGCGGAACAGCCGAGTTGTTCGATCCGGCAAGCGGAACCTGGTCGCGCACCGGCGACCTCAACGTCCCGCGGAGCGGTCATACGCTGACCGCGCTCTCGGACGGGCGGGTGCTGATCTCCGGCGCGGGGCCACTGGAGCTGTACGAGCCGGAACACGGGCGCTTCCGCCTCCTCGATCTGGAACCGCCCGGTGACCGACCGACAGCGACACTGCTCCTCGACGGGCGCGTGCTGCTGATCGGTGGCAACGACCGCGCCGAGTTCACGCCCGGGTTGCCGAACGGGCACGGCAGCGGTCCGGCGACCACTCGAGCTGTGGCGTTCGACCCAACAACCGAGGAGCTGCAAGACGCCGGGGAGATGTTGCAGGTGCGGTCGAGCCACAGCGCGGTGCTCCTCGGCGACGGCCGCGTCCTCGCAAGTGGCGGGGCGCAGGACGTACACCACGACGAGCCGGTGCTGACGTCGGCGGAGCTGTGGGACCCGTCGACCGAGACATTCGCGCCGACCGGCGAGATGGACGAGCCGCGGTTCGGGCACACGATGACGCTGCTCCGAGACGGGTCGGTCCTCGTGGCTGGCGAAATCTCCGACGTGCGCAGCGCGCACGCGCAGCGGTACGTCGCTCCACCTCGGACGGCGCGAACGATCGGCGAGCTCGAGGTGCCAGCCGCGACCGGCGAGCCAGCCGAGGTGCGCTCGCTCGGGGCGGAGCCGGAGTCGCCGTTCGAGCCGTGGAACGGTGAGGACGTGGTCCTCTACGACACGCTGACGATGACCGAGACCAATCTCGGGCCTGGGTACTCCGGCTTTCGCGATGCCTTCAGCCCGGACGGCACGCGATTTGCCTGGACGGCCGGTCCCCCGACGGATCTCTCGGAGGTCTGGGTGCTCGACCTGGAGACCCGGGAGCGCCGCCTGGTTGCGACGGGCGTGATCTTCCGCTGGCTGGACGACGACACCCTCTACGGTCGCCAGCCGATGGGGGAAAACACGAACGGGCGGCTGGACGTCACCAGCGGCGAGTGGTCGGCAGCGGACGACATCGATCCGAATGACCTGTTCTCGACTACCGAGAGTGAACGCTGGCGCCTGGAGCTACCCGATCTCGAGCTGCTGGGGCCGGACGCGTATCCGTTCTGGACCCGCGAGTTCGTGCTGCACGACCGAACCGGTGTCCTGGCGCCGCTGAGATTCGAGGCGTATCAGGCGATCCTCGCGGCCGACGGCGGGCTGTTCATCGCGACCACCCCTGAAGACCAGAGTGGCCCGTCGGAGAGCCTCGGACCGCATATCGAGTCTGGGACGACCGAGATCTACGAGGTCGACCCGCAGAGCGGCGAAGCGACCTACATCGCGACAGCCGAGGCATCCGCGCCGGGGTGGGCGTTCGACGCAAGCGTCAGCCACGTTGCGTGGCTCGACGGCTTCTGCGCGGTGAGCGACTTCTCGTCGCTACGTACGGGCGTGCTCGACCGAAGCACGCGTGCCGTCACCTATCTGGACCGTGGGTTATGGCTCTCGCTCACGCCCGATGGACAGATCGGAGTCGGCCAGTTCGGAGCGCGCGCCCTGATCGACCTCGACACCCTCAACTACACGGTCGTGCTCCCGACCGACGGGTGGGATATCAGCTGGTCGCCCGACTACCGCTATGCGGCCGTCGGCTTCACGTTCGGGCACGGCGGCCGCTGCGGCTAGGCCGGCCTACGGACCTTCGGTGCGTGCGATCTCTCGAGGCGGGAACTGCTGGTACGGGAAGCGGGCGAGGGCTTCCGGGTCGAGGTCGATGCCGAGGCCGGGGGTTGTGGGGACCTCGATGTAGCCGTCGGCCATCTCGAAGGGGGTGACGGCGACTTCGCGGCCGAAGTCTTCGAGGTTCACGAAGTACTCGGTGATCAGGAAGTTGGGCATCGTCGCGGAGGCGTGGAGGGTGGCGGCGAGGCCGACGGTGGTGCTGTTGTAGTTGTGCGGTGACATGGCGACGAAGTACGGCTCCGCCATAGCCGCGATCTCCTTCAGCTCGAGGATGCCGCCGACGTTGCAGACGTCGGGGTTGAGGATGTCGGCGGCGCGCTGCTCGAAGACCTCGCGGAACTCGAACTTGGTGTAGAGCTCCTCGCCGGTGACGATCGGGATCGGGACTTCGCGCTTCACCTCGGCGAGGGCGGGGATGTTCTCGGCGAGGACGGGCTCTTCGAACCAGAAGGGGCGGTAGGGCTCGATCGCCTTGCCGATGCGGATCGCCTGCATAGGCGCGAGGCGACGGTGCATCTCGACGAGGATCTCGACGTCTGGGCCGACGGCTTCGCGGACGACAGCGACGCGGCGGACCGCTTCCTCTTCGTCCTGGCGCGAGATCAGCGTGCGCCAGGGGCCCGGGACGGGGTCGAACTTCATGGCGGTGAAGCCGCGTTCGACCATGGCCTGCGCGCTCTCGGCGAGGGCCTCGTGGTTCTCGCGGCGGGCCCAGCCGTTGGCGTAGACGCGGATGCGGTCGCGGACGCGCCCACCGAGGAGTTCGTGGACCGGCACGCCAGCGCGTTTGCCGGCGAGGTCCCACATGGCCTGCTCGAGGCCGCTGATCGCGGAGTAGTAGTCCATAGCGCCGCGGCGGGCGGCGAAGTCGTTGTAGGCGGCGTCGGTGAACTGCTTGATCTGCCGCGCGTCCCAACCGACGACGTAGCGTTCAAGCTGATCGAGGTGCGCGGCGATCTGGGTGTCGCGGTCGGACTGCGTGTAGCACTCGCCCCAGCCGTGGAGGCCATCGGCGGTTTCAAGGCGAACGAAGAGCAGGTTCTTCCCGCGCCCGGGGTGGGCGATGACGTGCGCCAGCTTGGTGATGGTCGTCGGCACGTTGGGCTCCCCACGTCGATCGGCGCTCGGTCGGGGCATGGTAGTGCCGAGGGTGGGCGCGTCGGGCGATCCGGGGAGCTGCAGGAGGAGAGACGGCGCCTAGACGGGCGTGGCGGCGGCGTCCTCGCGGTAGGTGGTGCCCCAGTCGTACATGGCTCGGAGCACGGGGCCGAACGCGCGGCCGCCGTCGGAGAGGACGTATTCGGCGCGCGGGGGGTGCTCGCTGTAGAGGCGGCGCTCGACGAGGCCTTCCCGCTCGAGTGTCTTGAGGCGCGCCGACAGGAGGTTGGGCGAGATGCCGTCGAGGGAGCGGAGGAGGTCGGCGAAGCGGGTGCATCCTCGATGGAGGTCACGCAAGACGAGGATGGTCCAGCGGTCGCCGACCAGATCGAGCGAGCGGGCGATCGGGCAGCCTTGCTGGGTTTCGTACTGACGCTTCATGCCACCACTTCTCTGCCCGCCGCTTGGAGCCGCGTCGACAGGATAGTCGCGCGACTGACTGCTTAACAAGGTAGTCGCTATGCGTTGTGACAGGTTCGACCGCCCTCGGATGTGGCGAGTGCCCTCGAATGCCGCGAGCGCCGGCGCTGGGAGCGCCCTCGGATGGGGCGAGCGGCCTCGGAGGTTGCGCCGTCGGAGGTCCGAGCGACCTCGGACGCAGACAGCGGGCCCGGAGGGGCCCGCTGTCGCGGAGGCTCGGGGGAGAGCCGGGGCTAGTCGGCGATGACGGCGGTGCCGTTCGCCTCCTGGCCGCGGTTCTGGAACTGCTCGAAGTCGAAGACGCCACACCACTCGAACCGGCCGACCTCGAAGTACTGCGCCGGCGCGATGTAGGTGTTGTTGTCGTACAACACGTCCACCTGGTTGCAGCCGCCGGGCGCCCCGTTCTTCCCGCCGATGCTCAGGTGGCGGATTGTGTTGTCCGTCACCGTGACGTGGTCGGACCGGTAGGGGCCGAGCGAGCCCTGGCCACGGTTCTGGTTGACGATCGTGATCCCGTTCCCGCCCTCGGTGGCGGACACGGTCACGTCGTTGCCGGTCACGAGCACGTCGGAGCTGTTCTGGACGACGATCTGGCCGCCCCAGACCCAGCGTCCGAAGCCGTGACCGTTGTAGCGCGAGACGTTGTCGCGGATGACGGCCGAGTAGCCGACTTCGTGGACGATGCCGCCCTTGAAGTTGTACTCGACGAGGTTGTCCTCCACGAGCATGTTGATGTTCTCGATGTCCGCCCAGAACCCACGTCCATCGTTGTTGTGGACCCAGTTGTCGCGGAACACGAGGCGGTTCGTCAGCACGAACTTGGTGCCGCCGGCCTCCCAGTCGTGGAGGAAGCCACCGGTGTGGTTCCAGGCGATCTCGTTGCCGACGACGAGGACGTCGTCGCCGATGCCGCCCATGCCGACCTGACCGTTGTGGTGCACGTGGTTGTTCGACACCTGCATCCGGTTGCCGATGCGCAGCCCGAAGCCGTGGTTCAGACGCAGCGTGTTGTTGCTGACGGTCCAGGCGGTCGTGCCGCCGCCGTCGATCGCGCCGGTCTGGGCTCGGTTGGCGTACTTCTCGATGACCAGACCACTGATCGTCACGCCGCTGGAGGTGCCGTGGAACGCCCTCGTGGTGGTGCTGAGCTCCACCAGGCGTCCCGCCGGGTTGCCACCGATGTAGACACGGTCAGCGTTGTAGTCGAAGTACCAGCGGCCGTGGCTGAGCTGGCTGATGCTGGTCACCTGCCACCAGGTCTCGCCGTCGACGAAGAGCTGCTCCGGGTACTTACAGGCGTCGTAGCGCGTCCCGTCCGAGAAGTACATGCAGCCACCGGAGCCGGTGAGCTCCGAGGTCTGGCCACCGACGTACCAGTAGCCGCCGCCGCTCTTCCAGTTGGAGAGGACCTTGGCGCCGCTGAGGATCGCCCCGGGCTGGCCGAGGAAGGTGTCGCCGCTCTGCGGCGCGATCGAGACCCCTCGATGCACGCCGGGCTCGAACACGAAGGTGGTGCCCGGGCCGTGCTGCGATGCGATCTGGGCGGCGTTGTCGTCCGTCTCGATCAGGATCGCGCCGTTCGGGAGGGCGCTGTCGCCAACCGAGAAGGTGGCGTTCACGTCGACCGTGGTGCCGTTCGTCCGGGTGAGGACGACGGTGAGCGAGTGCTCGCCGGGCGCCAGGTCGTCGACGTTGAGTGGCTGGGCCGTGCTCGCGTTGCCGCCGACGAAGTCGAACGGCGCCGAGCTGTCGACCCGGTCCGCCGAGGACTGGGCGGGGCTGTCGAGGTAGAAGGTCGCCTTGCTGACGTGGTCGGCCGGCGAGACGAAGATGTACGCCGCCTCCTCGAGGGCCGCGCCGTTCAGCGCCACCGCGCCGACGCGGTTCGGCGAGTCGCTGACGAGCAGGTTGTAGTTCGTGTCGGGCAGCGCCTCGGGCTGCTCGACGGTGAAGACGACCTCGAGCGAGGCGGTTTCGCCGTCGGCGAACTCCGCGACGGCGAGGAGGGTGTGATCGCCCTCGTCGAGCGTCGACACGTCGAAAGAGCGGGCGTTGCCGTTGGAGGCGGTGCCACCGAGGTCGAACGGGGCGAGCTGCTCGGTGCGGACCGGCAGCGGCTGCTGGTCGGCGTCGATGTAGAAGCGCACGCGCTGCGCCGAGTCGCTCGGCACGGCGAAGATGTACACCTCGTCCGCGAGCGGGTCGTCACCCAGGAGCCGGGCGGCGCCGCGGTCGGCGGCGTCGCTGACGAAGAGCGCGACGCTGCGGTCGGCCGGCGGGTCCTCGGAGGTCGTCTCGACCCCGGACTCGCCGTGCTCGACGGGGTCGTTGTCGATGCTGAACGAGGCGCTCACGGTGAACGACGCGCCGGAGACGGTGGTCGCCGTCGCCTCGATCACGTGCTGGCCGTCAGCGACGCCGGTGGTGTCCCAGCGGTTCGCGGAGCCGTTCTGTCGCGTGCCGCCGAGGTCGAACGGCGTCAGCCGCTCGGTGCGGACGAACGAGCCGTCGAGGCGGAATCGCACCTCGCTGAGCTCGGCGTTCGAGCTGAGGAAGACGAACGCGTCGCCGGCGAGCGGGGCGGCGCCGAGCGCGGATGCGCCGGCGCGGTCCGCCGAGCCGCTCACGAGGAGCTGGCCGGTGGGCGCTTCCACCTCGGGAGTCGGCGTGGGCGACGGGCTGCCATCGCCGGCGTCGTCGCCGTCGCCCGCTTCGCCGTCGTTGGCGACGGTGAAGGAGGCGGAAACGGTGATGTCGCTGGCGCCGTTTCGCACGACGCGGGCGCTGATGGTGTGGCTGCCGTCGTCGATGCTCGCGGTCGACCACGCCGTAGGGCTGCCGCCCGACGTGCCCGCGAAGTCGTAGGGGGCCACGTTCTCGGTCCAGTGGAGCGCGCCGTCGAGGGAGAACTCCACGCGCGAGGCGGATTCGCCGGTCTGCAGGAACACGTAGGCGTCGCCGGAGAGCGTCCCGCCCTCGAGCGGTGTCGCACCGGAGCGGTCGGGGGACTGGCTGACGAGCAGTGAGGCGTCGCCACCGGCCGGGGGTGCTGGCGCCTCGGGGGCGTTGTCCACCGTGAAGGTGGCGCTGACGTTGAAGCCACCGCCGCCGACCAGGGTGGCCGCGGCGGAGATGGTGTGGGCGCCGTCGCTCACGGACGACGACGGCCACGGATTCGCGAGCGGCTTGTCCGTGCCCGCGAAGTCGAACGGGGCGATGTTCTCGACGATGGTGTCGGATCCGTCGAGGGCGAAGACCACCCGCTTGACGTTCTCACCGGTCGAGAGGAACACGTACGCAGTGCCGGAGACGGTGGCGCCGTCGAGCGCCGTCGCCCCGCTGCGGTCCGGGTTCGGGCTGACCAACAGCGAGCCGCTCCCCGCGTCGGCCGGCCGAGCGGCGACGAGGGCGAGTGTCGCGAACACGACCGCGAGCGCGGCCAGGTGCCAGGGCTGCGCGCCCAGGGCGCGCGCGCGCGCCGTCACGCGGCTCACGATCGCACCGCCGAGGCCGTCGACGAAGGCGAACACAGCCAATCACACGCCGCGCGCGGCGCGTGGATCTTCGGTCGTGGGGACATCGAGAACGTTCCTCTTCGGTGGGTCGGCGGCCGTATCTCTCCCGCGAGGGTTAGGCCCGTACCTTTGCGTCCCCGCCTTTCGACGGGTTTGCCCTTATCGGCGAGCGTCCATGCCAGTCGCCGTGCGACCACGGGGGCGCACCACGACTCGCAGAATCATCGGCGTCTCTTCGTAGGAACTTGAGGAGGTTCTCTACTACGGAACGCGGCGACCTGGCCGAAGAGGGAAGCTCGGGCGCTGAGCGGAGCGCGCCGGCCCGGCGCTAGCTGACCTCGACGCGGACGCCGGACGGCTCCTGCCCCGCGAGGACGAACTCATCCCACGTGAACACGCCGCACCACTCGAACCGTGCGGCCTCGAACCACTCCGCCGGTGCCTCGTAGCGGTTCCGGTCGAACCGGCTGCCCTCGGTGGTGCAGCCGTTCGGAGCGCCGTTCGTGCCGGAGTTCCCGAGGTGCGAGATCACGTTGTCGGTAATCAGCACGCGATCCGAGCGGTAGGGGTCCCGACCCTCGGAAAAGCGGGTCTGGTTGACGATGGCGATCCCGTTGCCGCCGTCAGCCGAGACGGTGACCTCGTTGCCGGACACCACCACGTCGGAGCTGTTCTGGATCAGGATCTGCGCGCCCCACACCCAGCCGTCGAAGCCCAGACCGTTGTAACGCGCCGTGTTGTTGAGGATCTGGGCGTCGAAGCTGATCTCGTGGACGATCCCGCCTCGGGTGTTCCACTCCACGAGGTTGTCCTCGATCAGCACGTCGACGATGTCGATGTCGGTCCAGAGACCGCGACCGGAGTTGTGGTGCACCCAGTTGTCGCGGATCACGATGCCCTCGGAGACGACGAACTTCGTCCCGCCCGCCTCCCACTCCTCGAGGAAGCCGGCGGTGTGGTTGTAGGCGATCTCGTTGCCCTCGATCAGCGCGTGATCACCGAGTCCGCCGAGGCCCATCTGCCCGTTCCGGTGCACGTGGTTGTTCAGGACCTGCATCTCCGGTCCGATTCGCAGACCGAAGCCGTGGTTCAGGCGGATCTCGTTGTCGGCGACGATCCAGCGGTGCGTTCCACCCCCCTGGATCGCCCCCGCCTGCGCGCGACTCGCGTACTTCTCGATCACCAGCCCGCGGATAGACACGTCCGCCGCATTCCCACGGAACGCCGCGGCCGACACGCTGGTCTCGATCGTCCGGCCGGCCGGGTCGTCGACGAAGTAGATGCGGTCGGCGTCGTAGTCGAAGTACCAGCGGCCCGGGGCCAGCTGTTCGAACTCGGTGACCTGCCAGAGCGGCTCATCGTCGATAAAGAGCTGCTCGGCGAACCGACAGCCCCGGTAGTCCTCGATGTCGCTGAGCGCCTCAGGGCTGCCGCAACCGCCGTGGGGATCCAGCCGCTGCGTCTGGCCGCCGATCGACCAGACGCCGTCGGCTTGCTCGAAGCCCTCGAGGAGTCGCGCGCCGCTGAGCACCGCGCCCGCTTCGCCCTCGAAGACGTCGCCGTCCTTCGGGACGATCGCCTGCTCCCGGTAGAGGCCGGGCGTCAGGATGTAATGGGTGCCCGCCGGCTGGCCATCCACGACGCCCTGGATGTCATCGCCCGGCTCGAGCGTGACCGGCGGCCGCGGGGTCGGAGTGGTGGAAGGGGTCGGCGATGACGTCGCAGTCGCGGGAACAGCAGTGGCGGAACCGGGCGAGGCGGACGGCGCCGGGTCGTCGGGATCACCGTCTCCAGAGGTGCAGGAGATCGCGAGTCCGAGCGTGAGGACCGCGACGACGCCCAGCAGGCGGCCCGTCATCAAACGCTGGCGCCGATCTGAGCGCGGCTAGAAGCGGCGGGGCGCTCCTCGGAGCGTTCGCGGCGCTGGAGTTCGAGGGCGGCGAGGCCGAGCCCGATGACGGTCCACATCCAGATGGCGCCTTGCGGGCCCTCCCAGTAGACGTCGAAGGAGCCGTTCACCATGCCGCCGGCCCAGTAGATGAGCAGCCAGCCGAGGATCGGCGCCCAGAACCGGTCGTCTCTTCGTCGTGCGGCGAGGTAGGACCTGAACATCGCGAGACCGAATCCGATGTGGAATGCGGACCAGAGGATCAGCCCGGGCACGCCCATCCGGGCGAGCGCGGTCATGGTGGCGTTGTGGGGAGAGCGCAGACCGGTCGACTCCCCGATGAACCCGTCCTCCGTCGCGAGATCGGCTCCGAATCCCTTGCCGGTCCAGAAATGCTCGCCACCGAAGGTGTAGCCAACGATCGTGCCCCACCAGTCCAGTCGCCAGTTGACGGTGCCCTGACGCTCGCCGCCGCGGTCGACGATCGAGGTGATGCGGTCGGTGACCCGCTCGGCGGAGATCTGGCGGTTGTTGACCTCGAAGCTCGGATTCACGGTGATCAGGACGGTCAAGGTGATCCCGGCGACGATCGCCATCGGGATCAGCTTGAGCGAGGGGCGCAGCACGATGAGGGCGGCGAGCCCAACCGAGGCCGAGAGGAAGCCGCCTCGGTTGGTGATCACGACGATGAGGAGTGCGAATCCCCAGGCGAGCCAGAGGGCGGTCTCGGGGACGAGCGGGTTGCGGTTCTTGGCCCGATAGAGGCCGAGGGCGATGAATGCGGCGGCGCCGGCGAGGTGGACGCCAAAGTCGCCGGCCTTCATGACGATGACCGGGACCGGGGCGCCCGGGAATTGGGGCAGCGACACGGTCGAGACGACGATCCAGATCACGGGGACCGCGAAGAGGAAGACCGGGAGGGCGATGCGGTAGGCGCGAACCGCGCCGACGAACTGGCTGCGCTCCCGCACGAGCGCCCAGACGATCAGGGCGAACAGGGAGTAGCCCCAGAAGGCCGCGTCGCGCAGCGCGTCGATGCGGGCGGTGCCGAGGTAGGGGAGCGTGGTGACCAGGCCCCAGCCGATGAAGGCGAGCAGGATGACGTGCAAGCCGCTGAGCCGGGCGCGCAGCCCGTACGCGAAGACCGCGCCGAGGCCGATGGCGAGGGTCACCTCCCCGACATAGAGCGGCGCGGCGCCGAAGTAGGCGAAGCCGCGCCCGCCGAACGCGTACCCGAAGAGGACCACGGCGAGCACGCCGAGGAACACGTACCGCAGCCGTGCGCCGAGGAACGCGTAGCACCCGGCGGCGACGAGGAGGACGACGAGCGTCGAGGCGATGAAGGGGCTGCCCATGGCGCCGACGCGGCCCGCCACGAGCGCCACGAGCAGGGCTCCGGGGATCATGAGCCAGGACGGGCGCGGGGTCACGGGGACGGGGAGCGCTGTCATAGCCTCATCTCACCCATGGCCGGCGGGGGCCGGTGATCCGCGGTGGGGCGGCTGGCTCGCTGGCAGCTCTTCGCTGCGAGTATCGCCACCCATGATGACAAACGACGCCGCTCGCATGTTGTGCGGGCAGCTACATCGCGCCGCGGCGTGCCAGGACAGCGATTGGGGTTCGGGCGAGCAGCACGATGTCGCGGGGGATGGAGCGATGGTCGACGTAGTCGAGGTCCATCTCCATCCAGCGGTCGAAGGTGATCTCGCTGCGGCCGGAGACCTGCCAGGTGCAGGTGAGTCCCGGCCGGACGCTCAGACGCTCCTGCTGGCGGCCGACGTAGACGTTCTCGACGATCGGGAGCGCGCGGGGGCCGACGAGCGACATGTCGCCGGTCAGGATGTTCCAGGCCTGCGGGAGCTCGTCGATCGAGTAGGCGCGGAGCCACTTCCCGAACTTCGTGAGGCGCGGGTCGTCCGGGGACTTGAAGGCGTGCCCGCCGGTGGTGTTGAGGTGCAGGACCTCGTTCCGGCGCGACTCGGCATCCGGGATCATCGTGCGGAGCTTCCAGCAGGTGAACGGCTTGCCCCGGTAGCCGAGGCGCTGCTGGCCGAAGAAGATCGGCCGGCCCGAGGTGATCAGGATCCCGGCGATCGCGACGATCCAGATCGGGGCGGTCAGGATCAGGACGGCGAGGGCACCGGTGATGTCCATGGCGCGCTTGATGGCGTCGAAGCCGGGGTGCGGCTCACGCGCGGGCGCGACGTCCAGCTCGATCTGCGCCGGATCGGACTCGTCGGCCAGAAGGAACTCCTCGTCCGGCTGGAACGCCGGCTGGCTACTCACGGACGCTGCTCGACAGCGGCGCTTCGGTCGCGGCGGCTGACGGGACGCCCTCGGACGCTGGCTGCGGAGCATCGGGAGCCGCGTCCGCGGGAACCACGGTACCAAGCTGGCGACCGAGGCCGTCGATGACGCGGGCGCGCGGCGAACTGAGGTTCGCGAGTTCGGCCGTCGGGAAGACGGTGATCGCGACGTCGTAGCTGCCGAGCATGTGATCGAAGTCGCGCTCGTACGCGACGCGGTCGCCGACCTCGGCGCGGGCGTTCGCCTCGGCGGCGTCGTCCAGGATCCCGACGTGGAAGCCGTTCTCGAGGAGCGCGTGGACGAGGCGCATGGACTGCGAGCTGCGGATGCTGTCGGATCCGGGCTTGAAGCCGACGCCGACGACGCAGACGCGGGCCTTCGCACCGTTCCACTCGGCGCCGCGGACGACGCCGGACAGCTCAGCGGTGCGCTCGACCAGGCGGTCGATGGCGAAGTCGTTCGTGCTTTCGGTCCCGGCGAAGACCGGGGCGGGGACGCCGACGCGACGCGCGGCGGCGCGGAACGCGGAGAGGTCCTTGGGCAGGCAGCTCCCACCGAAGCCGATGCCGGGTTGCAGGAAGTCAGGACCGATGCGCGGATCCCCGCCGATGGCGGCGAGGACGGCCTCGGGGCTGGCGCCGGCAGCGTCGGCGATGTGGGCGATCTCGTTGGCCATCGAGACGCGCACGGCGAGCGCGGCGTTGGCGGCCATCTTGATGACCTCGGCGGTCGTGGCGTCGGTCGAGACGATCGGCGCCTCGGAGAAGGAGTAGAGCTCGGTGAGCTTGGCGAGGGCGGCGGCGTCGCTGCCGCCGGCGACGCGCCGGGACGGGTGGTCGAAGTCCCAGAGGGCGGTGCCCTCGCGGAGGAACTCGGGGTTCACGAGGACGGCGCCGGGGACGCCTCGTTCGGCGCGGTGCTCGCGCACCATCGTGGCCGTGCCGGGGTTCACCGTGCTGCGCAGCACGAGGGCGACCTCGGGGCCGCAGCTGTCGATCAGCGAGTCGGCCGCGGCCATCACCCGCGAGCTGTCGAGGTGGCCGTCGGCGGCCGGGTAGGTGTCGACGCAGACGAAGGCGAAGTCGACGTCCTCGAAGGCGTCGGGGTAGCCGGCGTGGACGGTCAGGTTCTGGCCGCTCAGCCGGGCGAGGTCTTCGCCGAGGGAGGGCTCGTGGAAGGGGAGCTCACCGCGGCGCAGCCGCTCGGCGCGCTCCGAGTCGATCTCGACGAGTTCCACCTGGTGACCGTGGCGACCGAACCCGACGGCCGTCGCCAATCCGACGTATCCGCCACCAGCAACGACGAGCTTCATGGGTATTCCTGCCTCAACACGGACGAGCGATTGAGGACCTCCCCAACGATCCACTTTCGCTACGGTTCAACCGCGAGGCATCCTTGCCAGCGAAGGTCATGTTAGCCGAGGGGGTCGCTATCCACATCATGTGTACAGGCCCCGCGGTTAACGCCGCGTATAGCGTGAATAGGGAAAGCATCACGACCGTTCGGACCGAGTACGGACGTGGTGTTTCCGCCTCGCAGAGCCCGATTTCACGGACGATCTCGAGCGGCGGGCGAGCCGGGGCCGGCGCTTGAGTTCGGACCTGCCTCGCGTGCTGGCGGTCCATAACCGGTACCAGCAACGCGGCGGTGAGGATCTGGTGTTCGAGGCGGAGACGGCGCTGCTGGAGCAGCGCGGCCACGCCGTGGACCGGCTGTCGTTCACCAACGAGGCGATCGAGGACCAGGCCGGCTTGCTGGCTCGGGCGCGGCTCGCGGCCGGGACCGTGTGGTCGCGGGCGAGCGCCCGCACCGTCAGCCAGCGCGCGCGCCGCTTCGGCGCCGAGATCGTGCACTTCCACAACACGATGCCGCTGGTCTCTCCCGGGGCGTTCGGCGCGGCTCGCGGGACCGGGGCGGCGGTGGTGGCGTCGTTGCACAACTACCGGCTGGTCTGCCCGAGCGCCGATCTGTTCCGTGACGGCAGCCACTGCACCGATTGCGTGGGGAAGCGGGTCCCCTGGCCCAGCGTCAGGCACCGCTGCTACCACGATTCCGCGGTCCAGACGGGGGTGATCGCGACGACGCTGACGTTCCACCGGCTGCGCCGGACGTGGTCGCGGGACGTCGACCTGGCCCTGACGCCCTCGGAGGCCGCGGCCCGGCACCTCGAGGGGGCGCTGGCGCCCGGCCGCCTGCGGGTGAAGCCGAACTTCGTCGCCGGCGAGGTGACGCCACCGCCCGAGGGGTCGCCACGCGCCGGGGTGCTGTACGTCGGGCGTCTGACGGTCGAAAAGGGCATACCGGTGCTGTTGGACGCGTGGCGGCGGCACACGCCGGGTCGGCTGACGATCATCGGCGACGGGCCGGAGCGGGGCGCCGTGGAGGCCGCGGAGGCGGCCGAACCGTCGATCGACTTCGTGGGTGAGGCCGACCGCCAGCAGGTGCTGCAGGCGATGCGGGACGCGGAAGCGCTGATCATGCCCTCCGTGTGGGAGGAGCCGTTCGGGCTGGTGGTCACCGAGGCGTTCGCGTCGGCGACGCCGGTGGTGGCGGCGCGGAGCGGTGCGCTGGTCGAGATCGTCGACGACGGCGAGAGCGGGCTGCTCTACAACGCGCTCGATCCGGACGATCTGGCCGCCACGGTGCGTTCCGCCCTCGGAGACCCGGCACGGCTGCGGCGGTTCGGCCAGCACGCGCGCGAGGTGTTCGAGCGGCGCTACTCGGCGGAGGCGAACTACGAGCTGCTGCTGAACGCCTACGAAGAGGCGCTCCGGCACCGCGCGGCGGGCTAGCGCGGCATCGTGGCGGTCGTGGCGGTCGGCTGAGACGAAGAACGGGACCGCGTTTCCGCGGTCCCGTCAGGTCTTGTGCCCTCGAGGGAGCGCTAGCTGGCGGCGACCGCCTGGTGGGCGCGCTCGCCGTACTTGGCGACGTACTCGCCGAGGATCCAGTTGTAGGTCTTCTCCATGCCCTCGCGGAGGCGGATGCCGGGCTCCCAGCCGAGCTCGTTCAGGATCATGGTGTTGTCGCTGTTGCGACCGTTGACGCCCTTGGGCGCGTCGAGCTTGTAGTGCCGGTCAAGCTTGATGCCCGCGATGTCCTCGAGGATGTCGACGAGGCCGTTGATGGTGGTCAGCTCGTTCGAGCCGAGGTTGATCGGCTCGATGATGTCGCTGCGCATGATGTCGCGGGTGCCCTGGATGCAGTCATCGATGTACATGAAGCTGCGGGTCTGGTGCCCGTCGCCCCAGATCTCGATGCTGTGGTCGCCGCTGAGCTTGGCCTCGATCACCTTGCGGGTGAGCGCGGCCGGAGCCTTCTCGCGCCCGCCCTCCCAGGTGCCGTGGGGGCCGTAGACGTTGTGGTAGCGGGCGACGCGGGCAACCATGTCGAAGTCTTCGCGGAAGTGGCGCGCCATGCGCTCGGAGAAGAGCTTCTCCCAGCCGTAGCCGTCCTCGGGCATGGCGGGGTAAGCGTCCTCCTCCTTGAGCGGGATGACGTCCTCGTCGAGCTGCTTGTCCTCGTTGTAGACGCAGGCGGACGAGGAGTAGAAGAAGCGGTCGACCCTGGCGTCGCGGGCGGCCATCAGCATGTGGGTGCTGATGAGCACGGAGAGCATGCAGGCGGCCTTGTTGTTCTCGATGAAGCCCATGCCGCCCATGTCGGCGGCGAGGTTGTAGACCTCGCTCATGCCCTCGGCGGAGCGGTGCGCGTTCTCGAGGAGCGAGACGTCCAGCTGGAGGTTCTCGGCGTTGTCGTGGACCTGGTACCACTCGTTCAGCGGCTTGATGTCGACGGCACGGACGTGGCTGTAGCCGTCTCGCAGGAGGTCGGCGACGAGGTGTCCGCCGATGAATCCACCCGCACCGGTGACGACGACTGTTCCGTTGGCCATAAAGGTCTCCGTTCGTCAGTCGCGTCCCTGCGACGTTGAGCTCTGGTTGAGGCGCGCCTTGGGGATCACCAACCTGTTTGGGGCGAGTGCGAGTCCGGGGCGTCGCCGGTCTGAACTCGTTGACTCATTGTGGGCAGCGCAACGGCGCGGCTTCAAGGGCCGAACGTGCGAATTCACGTCTTTCCTACGGAAGTTATACGGATCGGGAGACGGGTCAGAAATGCACGCGTGACAGACTGGTTGCAGGGCGTGTCTCCACGGGCTGCCGCCGTCGTTGTGGTGACGTTGCTCGTTCAGGCACACTCAACCTCGGCAGCCGCGCGCTGCATCAGCCGGAGGGTCCTCGGTGGAACTCGCTCAACTTCTGTCCGTCGCCCGTCGCTGGTGGTGGCTGGTGCTGATCGCGATGGCGATCGGCGGCGGTTATGCCAACTACCTGAGCTCCCAGTCCACCTCGACGTTCACGGCGACCACGCGAATGCTGGTGATCCCGCAGGGCACCACGCTCAACGACCTCAACACCAGCCAGCGCCTGGCGCAGACGTTCGCGACGCTGGTGACGTTGCGCCCGGTGATGGAGGACGCGATCGCGGCCGGGGATCTCAACCTCACCCCGGATCAGCTCCGAGCGCGCCTGTCCGTCGACAACCCGAACCTGACCTCGTTCCTCGACATCACGGCGACCGCCCGCTCGGCCGACGGGGCGATCAACATCGCGAACATTGTCGCCGACGCGTTCGTCGCGTCCGACGGGGTCGGCATCGCTCAGCCGACCGGCACGGTCGAGATCGTCGAAACCGCGGTCCGGGCTCGCGAGAACTCTGAGTCGGCGACGACGAACATCGTGCTCGGCGTGCTTGTGGCGTTCGTTGGCGCCTCGGCGGTGGTGCTCGTGATCGAGAGCCTCGACAACCGCGTGAGACTCTCGACAGACGTATTCAACCGCACTGGGCTGCCGACCGTCGGTCAGCTGCAGCGCTTCCGCGCGAGCGGCGGCCCTCCGGGCCAGCTCCAGGTGGTGATGCGGCCGACCTCGCCGGTGGCGGAGGAGTTCCGCGCGATCCGGACCAACCTGTCGACGCGGATCGACTTCGAGCAGGAGGCGGCGACGATCCTGATCGCCAGCCCGACCGGCGGCGACGGGAAGACGACCGTGGCGGCCAACCTCGCGGTGGTGTTTGGCCTCGCGGGGCGGAGTGTCGTGCTGGTGGACGCCGACCTGCGGAACCCGCGACAGCACGAGATCTTCGGCGCGGACAACGACACGGGGCTGACGACGGTGCTGAACTCGCCGACGGCGGACCTGGACCGCGTGGTGCGGCGCACCGATCAGCCGAACGTCTCGATCCTGCCCGCCGGGCCGATCGCGACGAACCCCTCGGAGCTGCTGGGCTCGCTGCGGATGCGCCAGGTGGTCGAGGAGCTGCGGCGACGCTTCGAGGTGGTGCTGCTCGACAGCCCGCCGCTGCTGTCGGTCACCGACGGCACGGTGTTGGCCGGCGTCGCCACCGGCGCGGTGTTGGTGCTGCGACCGAACAAGACGCAGGTGGAGGAGCTGGGCGCCGCGGTGGACGCGCTGTCACAGGCGCGCAAGCCGATCCACGGCGTGATCCTCAACCAGGTGAAGGGCCGCAGCATTCGCCAGCTTCACGCCTACCCGGAGGATCGCGTCGCCAGCGAGGGCCGATGGAACGTCGAGGAGCCGGCGCAGTTCGACCCGGACCTGCCCTCGCGAGATCGCACCGGCAGCTAGCCGCGACCGACGCCGCGCGCCCGCCCTCGGAGGCCGCTGATGCCCGCGAACGGAACTGGCTTCGTCCTGTGGCTGACCGGGCTATCCGGCGCCGGGAAGTCGACGCTGTCGGAGCTGATCGCGGCTGACCTGCGGGAGCGCGACGTGCCGGTCGAGCTGCTCGACGGGGACGAGATGCGGGAGTTCCTGACGAAGGGGCTCGGCTTCTCGCGCGAGGACCGCGATACCAACGTGATGCGGATCGGGTACGTCGCGAAGCTGCTCGCTCAGCACGGGGTGGTCTCGATCGTGGCGGCGATCTCGCCGTACCGGGACACCCGCGACCGGGTGCGGGCGATGGCGAACCGCTTCGTGGAGGTGCACGTCGACTGCGCGCTCGAACATGTCGAGGCGCGCGACGTGAAGGGGCTCTACGCGAAGGCGCGCCGGGGCGAGATCGAGCAGTTCACCGGTATCTCGGATCCGTACGAGCCGCCGGAGTCGCCCGAGGTTCGCGTCGACAGCGGCGTGCAGAGCGTCGATGAGTCGCTGGCGGCGATCATGGGCTGGCTCGAGGCGGAGCAGCTCGTTCCGAGTCGCTCGACTGCCTAGCGCGCCGTCTCGTCAGGCCTCGAGGGCGGGTCAGTCCTCGGTAGGTTCGGGGGGCTCCGCCAGGCTGAGCCGCACCGTGCGCACGGCGAGGCCGCGCATCGAGGTGACCTCGAAGTTCCAGTTGCCCTCGCTGACGGTCAGTCCGACCTCGGGGACGCGGCCGAGGCGGTCCATCACGAGGCCGCCGACGGTGGTGTAGGGGCCGTCGACCTCGAGGAGGACGTTGAGTTCGTTGAGGTCGTGGAGCGGGAACTCGCCGCGCACGATCAGGCTGCCGTCGATCTCGCGGCGGACGGCGGCGACCTTCGGGTCGAACTCGTCGAAGATCTCACCGACGATCTCCTCGACGAGGTCTTCCACCGTGACCATGCCGTCGATGCCGCCGTGCTCGTCGGCGACCATCGCCATCTGGAGGCGCTGGGCCTGCATCTGCTTGAGCGCCTCAATCACACGGACGAACTCCGGGAAGATGACGGTCTCGCGGCTGTGCTCTCCGACCGTGCCCTCGACGCCGAGCAGGTCGAGGATGTGGATCGTGCCGACGACGTGGTCGATGTCCTCGCGGATCACGGGGGCGCGAGTGTGCCGGGACGACCGCAGGGCGGCGATGCCCTCGGCGACGGTCCATTCGGCCTGGAGCGAGACGATCTCGCGGCGGGGCACGAGGACGTCACGCACGGCGAGTTCGCTGCTCTCGAAGGCGCCGGCGATCATCCGTCGCTGCTCCGGGCCCAAGGCCGAGGTGGAGGCGATCACATCGCGGATCTCGTCCGCGCCGAGGGCGGCGCGACCGGCCTCGGGATCCACGCCGGCGAGGCGGACGAGGAGGTTCGTCGCGGCGGCGAGCAGCCAGACGATGGGGCGGGCGATGACAGAGAGACCGTGCAGCGGCCACGCGGCGAAGGTCGCCCAGCCGGCGGCGCGCTGCATCGCGATCCGCTTCGGCGCCAGCTCGCCGACGACCAACGTCAGGAAGGCGAGGGCGACGGTCACGAGGATCACGGCGACCGGCTCCGCGGCACCGCCGATCAGGTCCTCGAGGGTGGGGATCAGCGGCTCGGCGAGGCTGACCGCGGCGACCGCGGAGGCGAGGAAGCCGGCGAAAGTGATGCCGACCTGGATCGTGGAGAGGAAGCGGGTGGGATCCTCGGCGAGCCGCGCGGCGATGGCAGCGGCCCCGCCGGCGCGCTGCATGCGCTCGATCTGGCGCTGGTTGAGCGAGATCAGGGCGAGCTCCGCGCCCGCGAAGAGCGCGTTGACGCCGATGAGCACGGCGATCACGCCGAGCTGGAGCGATACGGCGGTCATCAGGTAGCGGGGTCCTCGAGGGTGAGCATGCCCTCGAGGACGGCGCGGGCCGCGCGTGCCCAGCGGGCGACGTGCTCGGCGTCGACCGCGTTCGCGACGGTGTCGTTCGGCGAGTGGAAGTAGGCGTGGCCGCCGAGGAAGCTGACGTAGCGGGTCTTCAGCTCGCTGATGATCAGCGCCTCGCCGCCCTGCGACGGCCCCGGGGGGCGGCGCATGGCTGGTTCGAGCTGCTCCGCCTCGACGGCCGCGAGCATGAGGGCGTTCAGCGCGTCGTCGCTGGCGGCGACGGCGGCGCGCGGCTCGCGGGCGCCGATGGAAGCGCCGAGGTGGAGCCAGGCGGCCGCACCGGCGATGTGCTCGCGGTGGGTGCGGGCGTAGGAGCGGATGCCGTAGAAGTCGAGCTCGTGGCCTGAGCTGGCGAGCAGGTGGATCGTGCGGCGGGGCGGATCGGCGGCCAGGCTCTCGGCGAGCGCGAGGAAGACCGCGATGCCGCCGCCGCGCTCGGCGGCGCAGGTGAACCAGCCGGACTTCGGCGTGACGATGCCGATCGGCGTGAGTTCCGCATCGGAGCCGGTGATCGTGGCGAGGACGTTCGTGGCGTTGGAGCGGAGCCGCTCGCCGTCGGCCTCGAGGACGACTTCACCACCGATCACGATCTGCGACTGGAGCGTAGCGGCGTCCCGGGGGGCGATCTGGAGTACCGGGAGGACGTGCGGGGATTCGATGCGGTGGGCGTTGCGGAGGACGATCGCGCCGTCGCGGTCGCCGCGCGGGACGATCAGGCCGACGCAGCCGCGGTCGGTCAGCTCCTCGATGCGGTCGCCGAGCACGGCGTCGGCCCACTCCTCTGAGCCGCGCAGGACCGAGGTGGCGAGCACGATCTTGCCGAACGGGTCGTCGTCGGTGTCCTCGCAGATCTCGCCGTCGATGCCGCCGATGTCGGTGAAGCCGGCGTCGTAGAGAGGGACGCCCTCGATGCGGTCGGATCCGACGCGGACCTCGGCGCGACGGACCTCGACGCGAGGGAACTTGAAGCGCTCCGACTCCGCGTCGATGCCGGCGGCGGCGAGTTCGTCGATCAGCCAGCTCGTGGTCTGGTCATCGGCGGGCCAGCCGGTGCGGTGGATGCCGAAGTCCTCGAAGGCCTGGATCCGCGCCTCGATGCGGGCGGGCTGGTAGCCGTCGGTCAGGGCGAGCTGCGTCGTGGTCACCGCGCGATTCTACGGGAAGCGACGTCGGGCGACGCCGCTCCGCCGGCCCTTGTGGTGTAGCTGTGTGTTCAGGAGCGGAGCGCCACCGGCAGCTTGCGGCGCTCCTCGAGCTCGAGACACTCGCCGTCGCGCACCTCGAAGACCCGCGTGGCGACGCGGTCGAGGATCTCGGGGTCGTGGCTCGCGCAGATCACGGTGCCGTCGTAGCCCTCGAGGGCGTCGACCAGCTTGCGCTGGGTGGCGCGGTCGAGGTGGTTCGTCGGCTCGTCGAGTAGCAGGACGTTGGCGGGGCGGATCAGGAACTTGGCGAGCGCGACGCGGCTGCGCTCGCCGCCGGAGAGCACCGACACGGGCTTGAAGACGTCGTCGCCGTGGAAGAGGAAGCGGCCGAGCACCTTGCGGAGCGCGCCGTCGCTCTGACCGTCGGCGACCGAGCGCACCTCGTCGAGGACGGTCCTCGATGGGTCGAGCGCCTCGTCCTGGTGCTGGTCGTAGTAGCCGAGGCGGGCGCGAGGCGCCCACTCGATCGCGCCCTGGGTGGCGGTGAGCTCGCCGGCGAGGATGCGCAGCAGCGTCGACTTGCCGCCGCCATTGGGACCGATCAGCACGACGCGGTCGCCGCGCTCGACGTGGAGGCTCGCGTCGATCAGGACGACCTCATCGTCCTCGTACTGGTGGCCGACGTGCTCGGCAGCGAGCACCTCGAGCTCCGTCCTGCCGGCGGCGCTGAGCTCGAAGTGCACCTCGCGCTCCGAACGGGTGCGCTCGATGCGCTCGACCTTCTCGAGCGCCTTCTCGCGGCTGCGGACCTGGGTGGCCTTGGTCGCCTTCGAGCGGAAGCGCTCGATGAAGCGCTCCTGGCGACCGATCTCGCGCTCCTGGCGCGCGGCGGCGGCGTCCTGGGCGGCGAGCTTCGCGGCCTTCTGGCGCTGGTAGTCGGTGTAGTTGCCGCTGTAGCTGGTGACGCGACCGTCGCGCAGCTCGAGCACGCGGTTCACGACGCGGTCGTGGAACGAGCCGTCGTGGGTGACGAGGAGGATCGTGCCGGGGTAGGAGCTGAGTTCCTCGCCGAGCCAGTCCTGGGCCGCCTGGTCGAGGTGGTTCGTCGGCTCGTCAAGCAGGAGATGGTCCGGCCGGTGCACGAGCACCTTCGCGAGGGCGATCCGCATCTGCCAGCCACCGGAGAACTCACCGCAGCGCTTCGCGGCGTCGTCGGGCGCGAAGCGGAGGCCGGCGAGCACGCGGCCGATCCGCTTGTCGATGCGATAGCCATCGAGGGCTTCGAAGCGCTCGAAGAGCTCCGCCTGGCGCGTGATCAGGGCGTCCAGATCGCCCTCGCCGGTGGCGATCTCGGCGGAGAGGTCCTCGAGCTGACGCTCGATGGCGCGGGCCTCGGGGAAGGCGAGCCACATCTCCTCGAGGACGGTGTTCGTCGCCTCGAGGCCGGCCTCCTGGCGGAGGAACTCCAGGTCGCCGCCGCGGTGGCCGGCGCTGCCGGTGTCGGGCGCATCGTCGCCCGCCATCACCCGCATCAGCGTGGACTTGCCGGCGCCGTTGGGCCCGACAAGGCCGACCCGCTCGCCGTCACCGATGGTGAACGAGACGCCGCCGAGTACCTCGTCGCTGCCGAACGACTTCGTGATCGATTCCGCGTAGAACATCGTGCGATCGAGGCTAACTGAGCCGCCGGAAACGAGGAATGAAGAGAAGTGCTGACATCGCGATCGCGGCGCAGATGAACGCCTGGATCAGCACCGCCGTCTGGACGTCCAACAGGCTCGCCAGCGCCCCGGCAAGTAGCGCGCCGAGGGGCATCGTCCCCTGCGAGGAAAGCGCGTTGACCGACATCACGCGGCCCATCACCTCTTGCGGCGTGTGGGATTGCAGCAGCGACTGGCTCATCGAGACGAAGAACCCGCCGAAGGCGCCCCAGAAGTAGAAGAACAGCATCGCGAGCCAGATCACGGGCGAGAGCGCGATGCCGATGAAGCAGATGCTGCCGCCGATCAGCGCCATCGCGAAGAAGCCCCCCTTGTTCTTCATCCCGCCGAGCGAGGTGAGGAAGAGCGAGGTGCTGAGCGTGCCGAAGGCCATCGCGGTGAACATGAGGCCGAGGGCGCCCGACCCGCCGTCGAGCTCGTCCTTGACGATGACCGGGACCAGCGCCTGGTTGGGCCCGATCATGAAGAGGCCGGTGTTGACCATCAGACCGATGATCACGAGCAGCGGCACGTTGGCACGGAGGAAGCGCCATGCCTCGACGACGTCGCCGCGGATCGAGAAGCTCGGGCGATCCTCCTGCTCCACGATGCGCATCGTCTCGCGACGCATCGGGATCAGGGTCAGGGTGCTCACGACGATGAATGCGGCCTGCACCGCGAACGACGCCTCGACGCCCCACAGGTCGATGAGGACGCCAGCGAGTGCGGGACCGATGAGCTGCGAGGAGGTGCGTGCCATCGACCCCGTGACCACCGCGTTCAGCAGGTGCTCGCGGGGGACCAGCATGGGGATGATCGCCTGGCGTGTGGGCAGCCCAACGGCGGTGCTGCTTCCGAGGATTGTTGCGTAGATGAGGGCGAGCGGCGCGGTCGCAAGGTCGGTTGCGACGAGGATGGCGAACACGATCGCCGACGTGGCCGCGATGACCTGGGTGACCATCAGCAACAACCGCCGGTCCATCCGGTCGGCCAGCACGCCGGCGGGAATGGTCAGGAAGAAGAGCGGCAAGCCTCGGACGGCAACGGCCAACGCGACCCAGGCGACGGAATCGGTGAGTTCGAGCATCAGCCAGGCGAGGGCGACGTTCGCCATCCCCTGGTCGACGAAGAGGGTGGCGGTGCTGACCCAGTAGAAGCGGAAGTCGCGATAGCCCATCGCGGTGAACGAGGGCACCGGGATCCGCCGTCGCGGTGGCTCGGGCGACGCCCCGCCTGACGACGCCTCCGGCTGCTCGGCCGAGGCGGGGTCGCGAACTGTCATCGAGGTCCGATCTCGGAGCGTCACGGTACTCGGCTCGATCGACGCGGCGCAACGGATGTGATGGACCGCCGCGGTCGTGATCGGCAGCGGGCTCCGGCTTCACGGCGGGCCGGTGCTACGCTCAGAGGCCCACCACAGACCGGAGTTCTGCGTGCGACCGGCCCGCCTCGTGCCAGCCTTCGTCATCCTGACGGTGCTCGTGAGCGCGTGTGGTGACGCCGATCCCGCGACCAGCGACGCGGCGGCCGGGATCGTCGCCGGGATCAGCGCCACGCCCGAGGCGACGCGCACGCCGCAGCCCTCGACGCTGGGTCCGGGCCTCGTGCGTGGATCGACCGCCCCGGAGTTCGCGGGCCTCGAGGGGTGGATCAACTCCGAGGCGCTGACCGTCCAGGGGCTGCTCGACGAGAACCGGGTGATCCTCGTCGACTTCTGGACCTACACCTGCATCAACTGCATCCGCACGCTGCCGTTCCTGCGCGACTGGCACGAGAAGTACGCGGAGCACGGGCTGACGGTCGTGGGCGTGCACTCGCCCGAGTTCGACTTCGAGGAGCTGCGGCCGAACGTGGTGGAGGCGACGGAGCGCTACGCCCTCGGCTATCCCGTCGCGCAGGACAACGAGATGGCGACGTGGCAGGCGTTCAACAACGCGTTCTGGCCGGCGAAGTACCTGATCGGCGCGGACGGGTCGGTCCGCTTCCAGCACTTCGGCGAAGGCTCGTACGACAAGACCGAGCGCGAGATCCGGGAGGCGCTGACGAGCGCCGGCTACGACGTGGAGGCGATCCCACGCGGCGGCGTCAACGCGCAGCGGCTGGACCCGCACGCGCGGGCGATCACGCGCGAGCTGTACGGCGGCTACGAGCGGAACTTCACCTCGAACGGTGTCTACGCCGCCCAGGCGGCGTACTACGAGGCCCCGGACCGCACGTTCGAGTACCAGGACATCCCGGCGGGCGCCGAGCGCAACCACAACCAGTGGTACCTGCACGGGGTGTGGCGGAACGAGCGCCAGGCGCTCGTGCACGGCCGAGCGACCGAGGAGCCGAGCGACTACATCGCGTTCCGGTTCGTGGCGCGGAGCGTGAACGTCGTCCTGGAGTCGCCGAGCGAGGAGCCGTACACGGTGGTCGTCGAGATCGACGGACGCCCGCTCACGCCCAAGGAGGCGGGGGGCGACATCACGTTCACCGACAGCGGGCAGAGCGTGATCCTCGTTGACGAACCGCGGATGTACGCCGTGGTCGAGCTGCCGGTGCTCGGCGATCGTGAGCTGCGGCTGCTGTCCGCCTCGGAGGACTTCTCGCTGTTCGCGGTGACCTTCGGCGCCTACACCACGGGCGCCTAACCCTCGTCGGGTTCCCGCCACCTCGCGTATCGGTCAGCCTCCGGTAATCTGGCGTCCGGCCGGCGAGCGAGGCGCGTTCCACCGCGCGAGGAGCACGATGGAAGCAGCGGCGCTGTCCGCCCTCGGGGTGATCGGGTTCGCGGTCGCCGTGACCAACATGGTCTCGCGGCGGATCAAGCTCCCGCCGGTCCTGATCTTCCTCGTGATCGGCGCGATCGCCGGACCGTCGGTGTTGGACCTCGTGGACCCGGAGGAGATCGGGGAGGTCTTCCCGGTCGCGATCGAGGTCCTCGTCGCGGTGATCGTGTTCGAGGGTGCGTTCTCGATCGACGTGCCGTACCTGCGGCGCGTCGGGTCCGTGGTGCGCAACCTGCTCACCGTCGGGTTGCTGATCACCTTCGGGCTGGGCGCGTTGCTCGCCGGGCTGCTCGACGTGCTGCCGTGGCGGACGGCGCTGCTGTTCGGGGCGCTGGTGACGGTGACCGGCCCGACGGTGATCTCGCCACTCGTGCGGCAGGTCCGGCTCAACGACCGCGTGCGCGCGGTGCTGCTGGGCGAGGGCGTGCTGATCGACCCGGTGGGGGCGGTGTTCTCGATCGTCATGATCGACATCGCGCTGTCGGGGCTGGAGGCGGATCCGTTCCTCTTCGTGCCGACTCGCCTCGGCGGCGGCGCGGTCGTTGGGATCGCGGGGGCGATCGCGGTGCGGCTGGTGTTGCGGATCAACAAGGAGCCCGGCGCCGCCGAGGCGAACCTGCTGCTGCTGGGAATGGCCGTCGCGACGTTCGCCGCGGCGGAGAACATGCTTCACGACTCCGGTCTGGCCGCGATCGCGGTGATGGGCGTGCTGCTGGCGGCGCGGCCGATCCCCCACGCCGAGCAGGTCCGGTCGTTCGAGGACGACCTGTCGAAGTTCCTCGTTGGGGCGATCTACATCCTGGCGGTGGCGACCGTGGACCTGGACGTCGTGCGCGAGCTGTGGCCGCGGGGGTTCATCGTGATCCTCGGGCTGATGGTGGTGGTGCGGCCGGTGGCGGTGTGGGTGTCGGCGATGCGGTCGGACCTGACGTGGCGCGAGCGCAGCTACATCGGGTTGATCGGGCCTCGAGGGGTGGTGGCGGCGGCGCTGGCGGCGTTCGCGGGGGACGCGCTCGGTCCGGAGGAGGGCGGCGACGTGCTGTCGGCGCTGGTGTTCCTCACCGTGTTCCTGACGGTGGCGGTACAGTCGACCTACGCCGGGCCGATGGCTGACCTGCTAGGAGTCAAAGCGATGCGCGCGATCATCGCCGGCGCGGGTGCCGTCGCTCGACGAGTCGGCACCAAGCTCTCGAACGACGGCTACGACGTGACGGTGATCGACGCCGACACGGACGCGATCGCACGAGCGAGCGCGGACGGGCTCGAGGTCGAGGCCGGCGACGCGACGGACATCAAGTTCCTCGAACATCTCGACGTGAGCGAAGCGAAGATCGCGGTTGGCGCGACGGACAGCGATCAGGCGAACCTGCTGTTCTGCCAGTACCTGGCCACCGCCAGCCCCGACGCGGAGATCTACGCGCGCGTGTCGCAGCCGGGCGCGGCGGACAGCTTCCGCGCGGCCGGCATCCAGACGGTCAGCTCGCACGAGGCGCAGTCGCAGGCGCTGATCGATCTGATCGGCGCGCCGCTGATCACGCAGGCGCTCGCGCCCGGCAGCGG
>JANQNP010000096.1 GCA_028279505.1 Dehalococcoidia bacterium | reverse complement strand
CGCCGGTGCTGGCGTGTGAGAGCGCGGGCGGGCAGGAGGCGGCGCGCATGGCCGCCTCGACGACGTCCTCGACAAAGACGTAGTCGCGAATGTGGCTGCCGTTGCCGTAGATGGTGACCGGCTCACCGCAAAGCATGCGCTGCGCGAAGATCGCGACGACGCCGGACTCGCCGGCGGCGTCCTGGCCGGGGCCGTAGACGTTGCCGGGGCGCAGGATCGAGAGCTCGAGGTCGCGGATGCGGACGAGGGCGTTCAGTAGCTGCTCGCCCGCGAGCTTGGTGGCTCCGTAGATCGAGTGCGGCGTGGCCGGGTCGAGCTCGCTGACGAGTTCGGTGGCCGGGTCGCCGTACATCGCTCCGCCGGTCGAGAAGAAGACGAAGCGGCGGGTGCCGGCGGTGGCGGCCGCCTCGGCGAGGGCGGCGGTGGCGGTGACGTTGGTGGCGACCGTCTCGAGCGGCTCCCGTTGCGAGACGACGACCGATGACTGCGCGGCGAGGTGGTAGACGGTCTCGGGTTTGGTCTGGGCGAGCACGCGGTCCACGGCGGCGGTCTCGCGCAGATCCACCTCGAAGAACTCGCTGGCCTCGGAGTTGGCGGGGGCGGGGCGGCAGTCGAGGCCGAGCGTTTCGATGCCGCGCTCGCTCAGGGCGCGGACGAGATGCGAGCCGATGAAGCCTGATGCGCCGGTGACGAGCGCCGGGCCCTGCTGTGCGGCCGGCTCTCCACCGCCCGCGGTCTGAACGCTCATCGTGCCTCCCCTGTGCGATCGATTGACCTCGAGCGTGCCGAAGCGACGTTGAGTCGGCGTTGAGGCTGTAGCGGGTTCGGGGTGGGCGACGGGTGGTCGATTCGAGGTGGCGCGGTCGCTCGAAGCGGAGGCGAGCGGCGGGGGGCGAGGGGCGGCGGCGCGGTCGAGCGCGCGGCCGCCCCGGGTGCTCATACGAATCCGTGAGCAGGTCATACGAAGAGTCAACGCCTGGTCAATCTCGGCGGACCACAGTCGTCCGTGGGCCGCCGCGCGTTGCGCGTGGCGAGCCTCGCGAGAGGGGTGGCACGTGGCGGAGATCGCGGTAATCGGATGCGGGCATGTCGGGCTGGTCGCGGTCGGCTGCTTCGCGGCGCTCGGCCACCAGGTGACGGCGGTCGACGTCGACACACGACGGATCGAGCTGCTGCGCCGGGGCGTGCCGGCGATCTACGAGCCGGGGCTCGAAGACCTCCTCCGTGACGGGGTGGAGTCGGGGCGGATCGAGGCGCGCGACCGCTACCCCGCCGAACTCGACGCCGACTTCGTCTTCCTCGCGGTGGGGACGCCGTCCTCGACGGGGGGTGCGTCCGACCTGCGAGCCGTGCGCGACGCGATCAGCGCGCTGGCGCCGACGCTGCGCCCGAACGCGGTGATCGTGAACAAGAGCACCGTCCCGATCGGGACGGGGAACATGATCGCGGAAACGGCGCTGAGCGCCGGCGACACGTCTGTGTCGGTGGTGTCGAACCCCGAGTTCCTCCAGGAGGGGACGGCGGTCGACAACTTCATGAATCCCGACCGGGTGATCGTCGGATCCGACGACCCCGACGCGGCCGAGCGCGTGGCACAGCTCTACGAGGACTTCGGCGCGCCGATCCTCCGCACGGACATTCGCACCGCCGAGATGATCAAGTACGCGTCGAACGCGTTCCTGGCGACGAAGGTTTCGTTCATCAACGAGATGGCGTCGATCTGCGACGTCGTGAACGCGGACGTGACCGAGGTCGCGCGAGGGATGGGGCTCGACGACCGGATCGGGTCGAAGTTCCTGCGGGCAGGCATCGGCTGGGGCGGGAGCTGCTTCCCCAAGGACGTGGCCTCGCTGGAGCACACCGCTTCGATGTCGGGCGCGCACCCGCAGCTGCTGCGGGACGTGGTGGAGATCAACAAGGAGCAGCGCCGCCGGATCGTGCACAAGATCCAGACCGCCCTCGGAGGGGTCGAGGGGCGGCGGATCGTCGTCCTGGGCGCGGCATTCAAGCCGAACACCGACGACATTCGCGAGTCGCCGGCGCTGGAGGTCAGCGACCTGCTGCGCCTCGCGGGCGCCGAGGTGCTGGTCTTCGACCCGCACGTCAGCGCCGAGAAGATCCGCGTCGAGTTCCCGCGGCTGACGGTGACGCCGGATCTGATCGACGCGATCGAGGGTACGGACGCGTTGGTGCTGGCGACGGAGTGGCCAGCGTTCATTGACTTGCCGCTGGCGGAGCTGGCGCTCGGGATGCGGACTGCGCTGTTCATCGACGGCCGGAACGCGATGGATGCGCGGGCCGTCCGCGAGGCGGGGTTCACCTACCGCTGTATCGGCCGGCCGGGCCTCGAAGGCGGGCCGCTCGAGCCGGTCACGCATATCGACCGATCGAACGGCGTGGGCAGCGACCACGCGTTGGCGAGCAACCGGTGAGCCGATCACCCTCGACGCTCGCTCCGCGGCCCAGCTTCGCGCGGCCGTCTTCCTTCGTGCCGGTGCAGGAGGGGCTGCCGGTGTGGAAGCGCACGGTGGATGTGGCATTCGCCGGCACGTTGCTGCTGCTCCTGTCACCGCTGTTCCTTGTGATCGGGCTACTCGTGCGCCTCGATAGCCCCGGGCCGGCGTTCTTCCGGCAGGAGCGGATCGGGCGGAACGGCACGCCGTTCAGCTGCTGGAAGTTCCGGTCGATGTGCGAGGACGCCGAGGATCTGAAGGCGGAGATCGAGGACCAGAACGAGGCCTCGGGGTTCATCTTCAAGATGAAGGACGATCCGCGGAAGACGCGCGTGGGGAAGCTGCTGCGGCGGACCTCGCTCGACGAGCTGCCGCAGCTGTGGAACGTGGCGCGTGGGGACATGAGCCTCGTGGGGCCACGACCGCCGCTGCCGTCGGAGGTCGAGCTGTACGAGCCGGAGCACTGGGCGCGGCTGGCCGGGGTCCCCGGGATCACGGGCGCGTGGCAGGTGTGGGCCCGTGAGCGCCTCGACTTCGAGGAGATGATGCGGCTCGACACGGAGTACCTGGCGAACGTGAGCGTTCGCAACGACGTTCGGATCCTGGCCGCGACGATCCCGGTGGTGCTCCTCGGACGGGGCTCTCACTAGCGGAGAGCCGCCTGCGGTCCGGCTCGCCTGGGGTTCGATCTCGCCGAGCCGGGCGCGCGCACCGGTTGCCCGATCCTCAACGTCGCCTCGACGCCCGATTACTACGGTCGAAGGTGAAGCGCGTAACGAGCACGCGAGGTTTCTCATCGTCCAGGCCACGACCGAATCGAAGAAGTTCGCGATTTGCATCGAGGAGACCCTCGGTCATCGCGCGCACGGGCAGAACATTCGCCGGGTGCTCGACGCGGCCGGCGCGCCCGCGCGCGTGCTGGGCATCACGCCACCTCAGCGGGCCCGAATCCGGATGCCGTGGGCGTTGCGCGGGAGCCTGGGGGCGTTGCGAGCGCTGTTCAGCGCCGGGCGCTTCGAGACGGTGTTCTTCCACACGCAGACGATCGCGCTGCTGGCGCCGCTGGCCGCCCGCCGACGGCCGTATGTCGTGAGCCTCGACGCCACGCCCGTGCAGGTGGACGAGATGGGGCGCTGGTACGACCACGCGCAGGGCAACCGGCTCTCAGAGACGCTGAAGCGCTGGTGGTATCGCCTCGTACTTGCGCGGGCCGCCGCGGTGGTGACGTGGTCGGACTGGGCGCTCGATTCGGTGCGGTCGGACTACGGGGTCGAGCCGAAACGGAGCCTGGTGGCGCACCCCGGGGCCGGGCCCGCGTTCTTCGGGATCGAGCGGCGCAGCGAGAGGGACGAGCTGCCGGTGATCCTGTTCGTGGGCGGGCAGTTCGAGCGCAAGGGTGGGTACCACCTGCTCGAGGCGTTCGCCACCGTCAGCGATCGGGCGCGGCTGTTGCTGGTGACCGAGGACGATGTGCCGGAGCCAGCGGGCGTCACCGTGCGGCGCGGGATCCGGCCGAATACTCCTGAACTCCTGGCCGCCTTCGAGGAGGCGGACATCTTCTGCCTGCCGACGATGGGCGACTGCACGCCTGTGGCGATCGGTGAGGCGATGGCGGCCGGTCTGCCGGTGGTGACGACGGAGGTTGGATCCAACCTCGAGACGGTGCCCGAGGGCACGGGGTTGCTGGTTCAGGCCGGCGAGTCGGCCGGTCTTGCGGCGGCGCTGGCGGCGCTGGTGGACGACGCGGAGCGGCGTCGGGCGATGGGGGCGCAGGCGCGGGCGCACGCGACGGAGCACATGGATGCGGCGCGGAACGCCTCGCGGATCCTCGAGCTGCTGGATTCGGTGGCGAGTTGAGCGCCCGGCCGAGCCGCGCACCGGGATCGGCTCGGATCCTCCTCGGGATCAGCGTCACCGCTGAGCAGGCGGCGCGGCTGCGCGACGCTGGTCCTCGGCGTGACTTCCTGGAGCTGGATGCGGCCGTCGAGGGCGAGATCCACTACCAGCCGGAGCCGCGGCGGCGGTGGCACCGCCTTGGACGGTGGCTCGGTCCTCATGTGGTGCAGGCGTGGCGGATGGCGGGCGCGACGGCGCGCGGGGACGTGGTGTTCGCGGACAGCGAGCACCTCGGGCTGCCGCTGCTGCTGTTCCTCTGGCTGCGCGGGCGGAAGCCCGAGCGGACGGTGATCCTGGCGCATTTACCCGGGAAGTGGTGGAAGCGCGCGATGTTGCGCGTGTTCACGCGGCTGCGGAGCCCCGGAACGCTGCTGCTGCACAGCGTGAGCCAGCGCGAGATCGTGGCGACGGCACTGCCGTCGTCGTGGTCGACGCGGCTGATCGCGTACCAGGCGGACACGCGGTTCTGGGACACCGAGCCTCGGGCGGACGGCAGCGGCGAGGTCTCAACGCCGCCGACGATCGTCGCCGTGGGCTCCGAGCACCGGGACTATGAGACCTTGCTCCTTGCCGTCGCCGATTTGCCGGCGCGGGTGGTGATCGCGGCCGGGAGTCACTGGGCCCGGTCGCTGGCGGGCGTCGACGCGGTGCCGCCGAACGTCGAGTACACCGACGAGGTGCTGTCGTTCCGGCAGCTTCGCGAGCTCTACCGGTCCGCGACGGCGGTGGTGGTGCCGCTGCACGACGTGCCGAACCAGTCCGGCATCACGACGATCCTCGAGGCGATGAGCATGGGGATCCCGGTGATCACGACGGCGTCGCGCGGGCAGCGCGAGGCGATCGCCGGGCCGCTCGTCCTCGGGGATGGGACCTTCGACTTCGACGCGACGGCCGATCGAGGGCCGCACGTGCTCGAGGCCGCGCGGCCGCCCGCAGGCCTGCTCACGGCGCCGGAGGAATCGACCGGTCTCTACGTGCCGCCCTGCGACGCGGCGGCGCTGCGACATGCGTTGCAGGCGGTGATTGAGGATCCAGCGCTGGCGGCGCGCCTCGGTGGGGCGGGCGCGGCGAGCGTTCGGGGGTCGTTTGCCCTCGAGCGGTTCGTCGATGCGATCGCGTCCGAGCTGACGGCGCGAGCGCCGGTCCCGGACGAGCCGCGGATCGAGGTGGCGCGGTGACCGCCGTCGACGCGCTGCTGGTGTTGCGCGTCGTGCTGATCGCCTACGTGGCAGCGTGGCTCGCGTGGTGGGCGGTGCTGTCCGTGATCGCGCTCGCGCCGCGGCGTGCTAGGCCTCGGAGGGCGGTCCGACCGTTCCGGTGGGCGGTGATCGTACCCGCGCACAACGAGGCGGCGTCGATTGCGGCGTGTGTGGCGAGCCTGCGTCGCGCGGGCTCATTGCTGCCGGAGCCGCCGATGATTGTCGTCGTGGCGGACAACTGCTCGGACGCGACCGGGGCGATCGCCCAGCGAGCCGGCGCGTGGGTGCTGACCCGCACCAACACGGAGCAGATCGGCAAGGGGTTCGCGCTCGAGTACGCGGTGCAGCATCTCCGCGATTTCGACCCGCAGCCGCAGGCGTTTGCGTTCGTCGACGCCGACACGGAGGTCGACGAGGGGTTCCTCGTTGCGCTGCAGCACACCCTCGAGCGCGGCGAGCACGCGGTGCAGGCGTACTACGGCGTGGCGGGACGATCGGACGATCTGACAGCGCTGCGGCGGCTGGCGTTCAAGATCCTGCACTGGTCGCGTCCCCTCGGTGCGCGCCGGCTTGGCCTCGGCATGGGGATCAAGGGGAACGGGATGGCGCTGCGGCGGACGGCGGCGGTCGCGGGCCTCGGAAGTGGCGGTCTCGCCGAGGATGCGGCGATGACTCTGGCGCTCGCGCGGCGGGGGATCCGGGTGGCGTTCGCGCCGGATGCGCGCGTCTACGGGCAGATGGCCGGGACGTACAACGACGCGAGCGTGCAGGACGATCGATGGGAGCGCGGGCGGTTCGGGTTGTACCCGGAGGCGGTTCGCTCGAGCCTCGCGGCGCTGCGCCAGGGGCGCGTCTCGGCCGCGGCGGGCGCGCTCGACGTGCTGGCGCCGCCGCTCAGCCTCACGATCGTCGTGCTGGCGGTGCTTGGGGCGACGTTCGTGGCAGTGCCGGGTCCCGGGGCGTTGATCGCGGGTGGCGGGCTCGTCACTGCCGGGTTGTACCTCTTCTTCGGGCTGGCCGCGGCGCGTGTTTCGCCTCGGGAGTTGCTGGCGCTGCGGATGGCGCCGCGATTCGTGCTGTACAAGGTCGGCGTGCTGGTGCGTGCGGCGTGGCCGTGGCGGCAGAGCACGTGGGAGCGGACGGCGCGGGCGGCCGACCGGTAGGCGCGCTCGCGCCGCTCGACGCTTTGCGACCGAGGTCGATCGGTCAGATCGACCAGCCCGTGACCAGGAGCCAGACGACCGCGCTGACGAGAAACGCGCGTTGCGAGACGCCGACCGGGATCAAGCGGTAGCCGCGCGTCATCGCGAGGTAGCCGACCACCAACAGGCAGCTGGCGGCGAGCTCGACGGGCGACCAATCATCGATGGCGAGGGCGGCGAGCGACCGGAAGGTCGCCGCTCCGACGATCGCCTGGAACGCCCAGCGCGCACCTCGGTTGTGCCAATCGCCGGTGGGGGTTGGCGGGGCGTCGCCGACGCTCGGGTCGGTGGGGAACCAGCCGGCGAGGGCGAGGCCGGCGCTCCAGGCGAGCAGCAGGATGGCGGCGCCGACCTCGACGGGGTTGGAGGCGCCTCGGAGGAGCGCGACGCCGAGGGCGGTGCCGCCGGCGGCGAGCACGAAGAAGGCGGCGACCATGAGGCGGCCGCGCGGTCCGAGGACGTATTCGCTGACGTAGCGATAGCGCGGGTCGAGGTCGTGGCGCGTCGCGTGGAGGACCAACAGCAGGAGGACCGGCACGATCGTGCCGGTGACGGAGATCGCGACGAGCGCCGGGGTCACTGGACCGTCGACGCCCTCGGTCGCGGCGCGCTCACCGGTGGCCGTTCGAGGGGCCGGCGGCGAGGACGGTTTCGATCTGGGCCTCGGCGTTGGCGGATCCTCGGGAGCCGATCACGCGTGCCGGCACACCGGCGGCGATCGCGTTCGGGGGGATGTCGTTCTTGACGACGGCGCCGGCGCCGATGACGGCGCCGTCCCCGATCGTGACGCCGTCGAGGACGGTGACGCCTCGGCCGAGCCACACGTCATCACCGAGGGTGATCCCACCGCGGCTGCGCAGCGGCTGCTGGGAGATCAGCTGGCCGGGCTCGAACCCGTGGTCGTAGGTGAAGAACGCGCAGTCAGGGGCGATCTCGACGTCCTGACCGATTCGCAGCGGCGCCTCGTACGAGGTGAGGTGGCCGCGTGCCTGGATGTGCGTGCGCGCGCCGATCGAGACCGCGCCGCCTGATCCGACCTCGATGACGGTGTCCTGCATCAGATGGACGCCGTCGCCGAGCTCGACGGGGCCGGCGTTCGCCCAGTCCTGGTAGATGGTGACGCGCTCGTCGATGAAGAGGTGGCGTCCGCGCTTGATGTCGCGCAGCCGGTGCAGGCGCGCGCTCGAGGCGATGTAGCCGGTGGCCGAGTTCTGGGCGAGCGGGATCCGGCCCTTGTAGGGCGGCATGCCGATCGTGGCGAGGCGTGTCGCGACGCGCGCGAGCATTGGCGTGCGCTGGTATTGCAGCCAGAAGCCCCGCCAGGCGGTCGCCGCACGTCGGATCGGTCCCGATCTCATGTGATCAGGGTCGGATCGGCGTGTTGAGCCGAGGTGGGAGAGCTGTCTGGGTGAAAGTGCAGCGTGAGGGTCGCTGGCCCGACCGTGGCTCAATCATTCCTTGATGGGTGGCCCATACGTTTTTCCTCGGACGGGTGCGAGATCCGCGGATGTTCGC
The DNA here is from genome assembly GCA_028279505.1 of Dehalococcoidia bacterium. GTDB lineage: Bacteria > Chloroflexota > Dehalococcoidia > UBA2979 > UBA2979 > UBA6627. The sequence goes on along the minus strand of JANQNP010000096.1, from coordinate 9,604 downwards.
GACCCGTTTTGGCTGCGAAGTTACGCAGCCCTCGACCGGTTGGCCGTCGCGCGGGGGCGCGATCGGCGGAGCGCGGAGTGGCAGATGGACGACCTCGTGGCAACCGCCGTCTCCTCTGAGGTGCGTCCGCGCGCGACCGTGCCCGACGGGCTGTGGTCGGAGCCGGACGGCCCGGCGACGGTGGTGATCTGCACGCGGAACCGGTCCGATCTGCTGCCGGCGGCGCTTCGCGCGGCGCTGGTCACCAGCGCCGCGGAGATCCCGGTACTGATCATCGACCAGGGCGACGACACCGAGACGACGGCGCGGATCGTGGCGGAGTCGGAGCAGCGGCACCGGGTTCGGCACGTGGTCGACGACGGGCGGGGCGCGTCGCGTGCGCGGAACCTCGGACTGTCGATCGCGCAGACGCCGGTGGTCGTGTTCATCGACGACGACTGTGAGGCGCACCCGGGGGCGATCACGCTGCTAGTGGAGGCGCTGACGGCGGATCCGACGATTGGGGTTGCCTTCGGGACGGTGGCCGCGCCGGCGGTGGAGGGTGGGTTCATCCCGACGTACCTCCCACCTCGGCGGCAGGTGCTACGCGGGCGGCTGTCGAAGCTGCGCGACGGCGGGATCGGCGCGCTGATGGCGGTGCGCCGCGACGCGTCGATCGAGGCGGGCGGGTTCGATGAACGGATTGGCGCCGGGACTTTTCTAGCTGCCTGCGAGGACGGGGAGTTTGCGTACCGGTTGCTACGCGACGGGGCGGCGATCGCGCACATTCCCGAGGCGTCGGTGATGCATCGGGGGTTCCGAGACTTCGTCGATGGGGCGGGGTACTCGTTCGCGACGTATCGCGGGATCGGCGCCGCGTATGCCACGCACCTGCGGGACGGGGATCCGGCAGCGCTGGCGCTGCTGGCGCAGCAGTTTCTGTTGATCGGGCTCGGGATGGCGCGCGCGATCGTGCGCCGGCGGCACCTGGGGGTGTCGAGACTGCGGGGACTGACCGCGGGTATCGCGCGGGGCCTGCGCATGGAGCGCTGGGGCCGGGACCGGCTGTGGCCGGCGACGTGGGAGGCGTAGCCGGTGGCGCGTATCGATATCGTGATGCCCGCGCACAACGGCGGGCGGTTCATCGCGGAGGCGATGTCAGGGGTCCGGGCGCAGACGATCGGGAACTGGCAGCTGCACGTGATCGACGACGCGTCGACCGACGATACGGCGGAGATCGTCAGCCGTGTCGCGGCGAACGACGGTCGCGTCCGGCTGACGAGTGTGGAGTCGAACATCGGCGCCGCGGCGGCGCGGAACCTCGGGTTCGGCGCCGGCACGGCGCCGTTCGTGATCTTCCTCGATTCCGACGACATCTGGCTTCCGGATGCCCTCGAGACGTTGCTGGGGGCGCTGGCGGCTAGCCCGGAGGCGCCTGGGGCGCACGGGCTTGCGGAGCGGATGGATGAGTTCGGGCAGCCGGCCCTCGAGCGGGGGCAGGTGGAGATCGTTGGCGCGCGACGTCCGGCGGTGATCGACGGGAAGCGGCGGTACCTCCGTGCGTACGAAGGCACGGGACGCTCGTCCTTTGCCGTGTCCTCGGAGATCCCGACGCCGGGGCTGGTGCTGCTGCGGCGGGAGCACCTCGAAACGGTGGGTGGAGAGCCGTGGGACCAGGCGGCGTTCCCGGCGGATGACTGGGAGCTGTGGTTCCGGCTGACCGGGGAGCACGGGTTTGTGTTCGTACCTCGGGTGGTGCTCCGGTACCGGCGGCATGGGGCGCAGGCGACGGGGGCCGCGGATGCGCGGCTGCGGGCCGCGGACGCGTACGTCCGCGGGCGGTTCATGGAGCTGTGCGCGTCGCCCGAGGAGCAGGCGATGATCGTCGAGGGGGCGCGCTTCCACGCCGCTCGGATGGGGGCGCTGCGACGACGGTGGGCGCTCGATTCGCTGCGACGCGGGCGCCCGGTCGAGGCGACGAAGCAGGTCCGGCACGCCGCGAAGGCGTTCGCCGACTCGCGCGGTTGGGTTCGCTGATCGCTCGGTACTGACAGGGTTTCGGCGGGGTTTCGACTGGGATTCGATGCCCGGTTCGGCACGAGTTTCGGCAGCGGGTTCGATGCGTGACAGAAGTCACAATCGTCGTGAAATCCTCCCAACGATCGGTCATCGAATAGTCCACGAGCCCTCCGTACCGTCGATCTCGTTGCAGTGATTGAACGACGACGAGCAGAGGATCTTCCTTCGTGAGCACCACCGGCCGACGGTTGCTGTTGTTGTGTTCCCAGGGCGGCATGGGCGGGACGCAGCTCGTCTCGATCATGGTGGCCAAGCAGTTCATCGCGCGCGGCTGGCACGTGCGGCTCGTGTTCCCTGACGTCCCCGAGGGTGGGGACCGGTCGGCCAACGTGGCGCTGCTGGACTGGGCGCGCGAGCACGGGGTCGAGGCGGAGGCGCACCCGGCGATGCTGAACCGCGTCGAGCCGCGGACGCTCGGCTCAATGCGCGCCCTCTACCGGTTGATTCGGGACGAGCGGCCCGACGTGGTGAACTTCCACTACGGCTGGAGCCAGATCCCGGCGCGCGACGTCCTCGTGGCTCGGATCGCGCGTCCTGACCGTGTCGTCGTGAGCCTACACCTGCCGGTCGGCTGGGACGTCGTCGGCGAGCAGGCGAAGCGGCGTACGCGCTGGGGCGCCCGGCTCGCGCATGCGGTGGTGCCTTGCTCCTCGCCGGTTGGCGACATCGTGAGCGGGGCCGGCGTGCCGGCGGACAAGCTGCACGTGATTCCTGGCGGGATCCCGGTGCCGGAGGGCGACGTCGCCCGGGCGGACGCGCGTGCTCAGCTCGGGTTGCCGGCGGACGCGTTCGTGATCAGTTCGATCGCGCGCATGGTGCCGGAGAAGGGGCACGCCGATCTCCTGACCGCGTTCGAGGCGCTGCCGGTTTCCGCTGAGCGCCCCGCGCATCTGGTGCTGCAGGGCGATGGGCCGCTGCGGGCCGAGGTTGAGGCGCGGGCGGCCACGATCGCGCCGGACCGGGTGCATTTCCTGCCCGAGGATGCCGACACTTCCGTTCTGTACGCCGCGAGCGACGTGTTCGCGCTGTCGTCGCATGCCGAGGGGTGGCCGCTGGTGCTGATGGAGGCCGCGTTCCGCGGCGTTCCCGCCGTGGCGACCGCGGTCGGCGGGGTACCGGAGGAGGTGCAGGACGGTGTGACCGGCCTCGTGGTGCCGCCGGCGGATCCCGCGCGGTTCACCGACGCGCTCGAGCGCGTGATGACCGACGACGCGCTCCGCGAGGAGTTCAGCGCCGCAGCCCGACAGCGCGCCTACGACGAGTTCACCGATGCCGTGATGGGACAGCGCTACGAGCGTGTGTTCGCTGGCTCGGCGTGAGCACGACTTCGACTTGACGACCCGAATCACCCGTAGCAGCGGGACAGAGGACTTGGAGGGCCCGGATGGGCACCAGCAACGGTAGCGAGCCAGGATCAACGCAGGTGGTCGACCTCGACGAGCAGCGAGCACTCCGCACGCCGGGACGGCGCGAGGACCTCAGAATCGCGATCATCGGCTGCGGCACGATCGCGGAGCTGGGCCACATGGCCGCGCTCGAGGAGCTGGGGCTGGCGCCCGCGTTCCTGTTCGACCGCGACCCCGAGCGGATCCAGGTGCTGAACGACCTGCTGCCGCAGGACGCGCAGGCGATCGGCGCCGCCGACTACCGAGAGCACCTCGATGAGTTCGACGCCGCGATCGTGGCCGTGCCGCACCATCTGCACGCGCCGATCGCGACGGACCTGCTGGCGCACGGGAAGCACGTGCTGCTCGAGAAGCCGATGGCGATCACGCCCGAGGAGTGCGACGAGATCATCGCGGCGGCGGAGGCCAGCGACGGCGTCCTGGCGATCGGGATGATTCGCCGCTTCTGGGACTCCGTCGAGTGGACGCGCGCGGCGATCGCCGGCGGGGCGATCGGCGAGGTGCAGTCGTTCGACATCCAGGACGGCGCGCGCGCGATCACGATCGCGTCGGACTTCGCGCTGAAGCGCGAGAGCTCGGGCGGCGGGGTGCTGATGAACCTCGGTGTTCACGTCCTCGATGAGGTGCTGCTCTGGTTCGGGCCGGTCGCGAGCTTCGACTACCAGGACGACTCGTACGGCGGGAACGAGGTGAACGCACTCCTCGATCTGACGATGGAGAGCGGCGCCCGGGGCCGGGTGGAGCTGAGCTTCAACCGCCAGATGCGGTCGACCGCGGTGATCCGCGGCACGCTCGGCGAGCTGGAGATCGAGCTGTACGGGCAGACCGTGAAGGCGACGCCCGAGTCGCTGCTCAAGTACGAGGCGAACGGGATGGCCGGCGACCAGCTGCCGCCGAGCGACCCGCGTCTGGCGCCGATTTTCGGGCGCGAGATCGCGGACTGGCTCGATGCGGCGCTCAGCGGCGGCACCCCTCGCGTGCCCGGAGACGCGCACCACCGGGTGCTGTCACAGCTGATCCAGGACTGCTACGCGCAGCGGCGTGAGCTGGACCTGCCATGGATGAACCCAGAACGATATCTCGCCAACGCGGGCGAGGAAGCAGCAGAGACCGAGGTCGCACATGCTCTCCGGTAAGCGAATCCTGATCACGGGCGGCACCGGTTTCATCGGTGGGCGCCTGGCCGAGAAGCTGGCGCTCGACGAGGGCGCGGACGTGCGGGTGCTCGCCCGCGACTTCGGGAAGGCGATCCGCGTCGCGCGGTTGCCCGTCGAGCTGGTGTCGGGCGACGTCGCCGACGACGAGGCGGTCGAGCGTGCCGTCGAGGGCTGCGACTACATCGTCCACTGCGCGCACGACTTCGGAGACCAGTCCCGCAACGTCACGGCTTCGCGGTCGCTGGCGGAGGCGGCGCTGCGGCACGGCGTGCAGCGGATGATCTACGTCAGCTCGATGTCCGTGTACGAGCCGCTGCCCTCGCAGGGCGTGGTCGACGAGGGCTCGATGACGCCGGCGGGGAACGAGTACGCCGAGGTGAAGCTCGCCGTCGAGCGGGAGATGGACCGCTTCTACCGCGAAGAGGGCCTGGAGACCGTCAACATCCGCCCGACGATCGTCTACGGGCCGTACAGCCCGCCGTGGACGCTGCAGCCGATGGCGCAGGTCCGCAGCCGCAAGGTGGTCCTGCCGGAGATGGGCACGGGCACGTGCTGGGCGGTGTACGTCGACGACGTCGTCGACGCGATGATCGCCGCGCTCGTGCGGCCCGAGGCTGCCGGCGAGACGTTCCTGATCGGTGGCTCAGACCTCGTGACGTGGGGTGAGTTCTACGGGGCGTACGAGGAGGCCGCGGGGGTCGACTCGCTGGTGCTCATGGACACGAGCGCGGTCAACCAGTCGCAGACGGCGACGGGGATCCTGCGACGCCCGGCGGCGCTGCTGGCGACGCCGATCGCGAAGAACGTCTACCAGTCGCTGCGGAAGCTGGGCGGGCACAACTTCTGGCACCATATGCGCGAACGCGTGCGGCCGATGCAGTTCCCGGCGACCGATGCCCAGACGGCCCTGTTCGCCTCGCATGCCCGGATCAACCTCGAGAAGGCGGAGCGCCTGCTGGGGTACCAGCCGCGGTTCGACTTCTCGACGGGGATGGGCATCACCAAGGAGTACATCAAGTGGGCCCAGCTTGATCGCGGCTGGGCCTAGCCGATCGCCGACCGAGGGCGGGCACGCCCGACGGCGCCAGGAGGCGCGGGTCCGGTGAAGGTCGTCCACCTGTGGGCGAACGCCGGGCCGCGCGGCGGCGGTGGCGGGGTGGCGATGGGACGCCTCCACGAGGCGTTGCTCGCCACCGGCGTCGACTCGGTCATCCTCGAGGAAGCCAGCGACGAAATTGAGGGCGATCCTCAGCGGTCGGCGGTGCCTCGATGGCGGCTCGCCGACGGCGGGCTGCGGCGGCTGATCTCACCGCTGGGGTTGAACGACGTCCACCGGATCAGCTCGTTCGCGCTGGTGCGGAACGCGGAGATCCGTTCGGCCGACGTGCTGCACGTGCACGGGACGCACAGCGGGTTCCTCAACTACCTGACGCTGCCGTTGCTGACGCGGAAGCGGAGTGCGCTGTTCACGCTGCACGACATGTGGGCGGTGACCGGCCACTGCGCGTACAGCCTCGATTGCGAGCGCTGGCGCGATGGCTGCGGGTCCTGTCCGTATCCGACCGCGCCGCCGCGGGTGAGCCGCGACGCCACCGGCACCGAGTGGAAGCTCAAGCGGGCGGTGTATGCACGGTCGCGGATCGGGTTTGCGGCGCCGAGCCGCTGGCTCCGCGACATCGCGGCGGAGGGGCTGCCGGAGTGGGCGAGCGTCGAGCACATCCCGAACGGCGTCGACACCGACCGGTACCGGCCGACCGACCAGGCCGAGGCGCGTGCCGCCCTCGGGATCCCCGCGGACCGGCACGTGCTGATGTTCGCCTCGGTGAACCTCGCCGATTGGCGGAAGGGCGGGGACCTGCTGACGGAGATGATCGCGGCGCTGCCCGATTCGGTTCGCGAGCGCACGGTTGCGCTGCTGATCGGGCCGCAGCACGAGGACCTGGCGGAACGCCTCGGTGTGCCGGTGCACCCGCTGGGGTTGGTGACCGACGAGGAGGAGAAGGTGCGCGCGTACAACGCGAGTGACCTCTTCATCCTGCCGACGCGGGCGGACAACGATCCGCTCGTGCTGATTGAGAGCCTCGCCTGCGGCACGCCGGTCGCGTCATTCGACGTCGGGGGGGTCCCGGAGACCGTCGAAGCAGGGGTGTCTGGACTGCTCGCAGCGCCGGAGCAGGCGAGCGACCTCGCCGCCCAGATCGCCGCGATCCTCGAGCGCCCCGAACGCCTCGCGGCGATGGGGGACGCGGCGCGAGCGCAGATGGTCGAGCAGCGAGGGCTGGGGCTGTGGGTCGAGCGTCACCTCGAGGCGTACGAGGCGCTGCCGACCAGTCGCGCGCGGTAGCGCGCCGAAGGCCGATTCGTTAGCCCAGGTTGTCTCAGGGCGCTGTAGGTCCGCCGGTTCAGGCCGGGGTCGGTGCTGGCGCCTCGGGGGTTCGGCGCAGGGCGCCGAGCAGGCGCACCACGTCGTCCTTGCGGACGAGGCCGAGGGCGACCGCAGCGCCGGTGTAGGCGAGGGCACCGACCGGGATGGCGGCGAATGCGCCGGCCATGTCGCGCACGAGGAGCACGGGGAGCGCCATCACGGCGCAGGCGAGTAGCGCTCGCGCGATGAGGCTCGCGGTGGCGGCGCGGTCGATGATCGGTCCCAGCAGCCACCAGGCGGCGACGCCCATGAGGAACTCGGTTTCGAGCGTGGCGAGCGCGGCGCCGAGTGCCGGGTTGTCCCAGAGGCGGTCGGCGAGGGGGATCGTGATGAGGTTCAGTGCGGGATTGACGACGGCGGCGACGAAGGCGACGCCGGTCCAGGCGCGCTGGCGGTCGACCGAGAAGAGGACCGTGCCGAGGAGCACATCGAGGCCGATCAGCGGCACGGCGATCGCCATGACGACGACGACGGAGTCGGCGGGAAGGAACTCGGAGCCACCGATGATCCTCGTGAGGTCGGACGCGAGGAGGGCGATGCCGGCGCCCATGGGGACGGTGGCGACGACAAGGATGCGGGTGGACCAGCGGAGCACTTCGCGGACCTGTTCCGGGCGGTCGCCGGCGTCTTTCGCCATCGAAGGGAAGACGGTGCCGGCGATGATCGCGGGGATGAACGAGGGGACGGCCGCGAGGCGCATCGCGAAGGCGTAGTAGCCGGTCGCGGTTGCGCCGCCCATGACCGCGAGCATCAGCACGTCGACTCGCTCGAAGATCATGAGGGCGAGGTCCCAGCCGACGTAGACGACGCTGCCGGCGAGGATTGCCTGAAGCGCTCCGCGGTGCGGCCGGAGGTGCAGCCCGAACCGTCGCCAGAAGACGAACACGGTGACGCCGGCAGAGGCGATCGAGGCGACGAACAATGGGAAGACGACGCCGACGAGGCGCACGCCCAGCAGCAGGAGCGCGACGATGGCGAACTGCGCGAGCAGGCCGATGACCGACTGGACGATCGCCGTTCGTCCCAGCTGGTAGTGGGCCTGGAGGCCGGCGGTGGCGCCGACGCGCTGGGAGTCGAACGCCGCGCCGACGAAGAGCACGAGGATCGCCATCTGGAGCGATGTGGAGTCGATCAGCAGCACCACCGCCGGTACGACGAGCGACGCGAGCACCAGCCAGGCGACTGCCCTCAGGACCAGCACGCCGCCGACGAGGTCGGCCGACGCCTCCGGTCGGCGCGCGACCTCTTTGACGAGGTAGGTGGTGGTGCCGAGGGAGGTGATCGTGATGCCAAAGATGCCGATGGCGCTGGCGGTGGCGAGGATGCCGAAGTCGTGGGTACCGAGGTACCTCGGGACGACGACGAGCCCGAGGACGGTGATGATCCACGAGACCGCCTGCGCCGAGACGAGGGCGGCGGCCATGCGGATCATTTGCCGCGACGCGGTCCGGGGTCGATTTGCCGTCGGGGGGGCGGTGTCCGCGTCAGCGGGCGCCGGCTCGGCGCCGGCGGGCAGTCCGCGCATGTGCTCCGCTTCCGCGATGCCGGGACGAGGTCCGGCGGTGGATTCGCCTCGATCGTCAGTCATCGCGGTTGAGCCGTCGTTGATGAACTCGCGCCGGCGGGGGCTGATGGTGCGGGGCGGGTGCGCGGATCGGCTGAGCGTCCCGCGCCAACGGGCGCTGCGACGTGCGGAAGCGGCCGTCTGCGCGAGGCGCGGGGGCGGCAAATGTTAAACGGTTTCTTATCCATTCGCCGGTACCACTTATGTATTCGTAGTCGCTGACTACGCACCCTGTGGGCATCGTTTCGTGCGTGCCGGCGAACCCGCTCTCGCTGGCCGGTAGTAGGCGGCAAGGAGGCCGTCATCGAACCGACTGAGGAACCACCACATGGATCGCACACTCCCGCGCCCGCTGGTCGCCGGTCCAATCGGCGCGAGGGCCGTACATCTCTCGCCGGAGCTCGCCGGCTACCACGAGATGCGCGCACCGCTGTCGTTGATCTCGACGCTGGCTCGATCGGCCGACGCCGCCCATGACCCGGAGCTGGTGAACCGGTACGTCTCGAGTATCGTCCGCGTGGCCGATCGGACTCTCAGGGTCATCTCTCAGATGTTCGATCTGCGTCCGTCCGTGGAGCCGGGGGCTACCACCGGGTTGCGGCACCTCGCGGCGACGATCGTGGAGGACCACCGGATCGCGGGACGCGAGCTGGGATTCGCCTACGTGGGATCCGAGTTCACCGTCGTGCCGGCGGCGCGACCGCTCCTCGAGGCGGTGCTGCAGACGCTGCTGGCCAACGCGTTCGAGCACGGGGATCCGAGCGAGCCGGTGCGGTTGTCGCTGACGGCGGACGCCGACGCGGTCCAGATCCAGGTTCGCAACCGGATCGCCGAGGAGCGCCGAGCGGGATCCGGCTTCGGCACCTCGATCGCGGAGTCACTGGTCGCGAGATTCGGCGGCTCCGGGGCGCGGTCCGAGCGCGGCGACGAGTTCGAAGCGACGGTGTCGCTCCCGGCGGCCGACGGAGTGCTCCGGCCCAGCCGTGCGGTTGAC
>JANQNP010000089.1 GCA_028279505.1 Dehalococcoidia bacterium | reverse complement strand
GGTCGCGGGGTCGCCGGGTCGCGGGGTCACGGGGTCGCCGGGTCGCGGGGTCACCGGGTCGCGGGGTCGCCGGGTCGCCGGGTCGTCGGAGTCGCCGGGTCGTCGGAGTCGCCGGGTCGTCGGAGTCGCCGGGTCGTCGGAGTCGCCGGGTCGTCGGAGTCGCAGGGTCGTCGGAGTCGCCGGGTCGTCGGAGTCGCAGGGTCGTCGGAGTCGCAGGGTCGTCGGAGTCGCAGGGTCGTCGGGGTCGCAGAGTCGTCGGAGTCGCAGGACCGATGGAGTCGCGGTCGGCCTGGCTCGCCGGAGTCACAGGGTCGTCGGGCCTGGGTCGCTAGGTCGCTGGGTCGACGGAGTCTCAGGTCGGCGGGGTCGCGGGGCAGACGGAACCGCGGGGCGGACGGAGTCGCACAGTGGGCGGGCTCCAGCGGAACGCGGCTCAGAGACGGAGCGACCGGAGGAGGTGGGGGCTCCGAGGGAACGGGGTGGCGGGCTCAGCTCCGGGTCAGGCGGCCTCGCGGGGTTCGGTGAGGCGGTAGCCGACGCGCATGACGGTGTCGACGCGGCCGCCGACGTCGTCGCCGAGCTTGGAGCGGAGGCGGGAGATGAGGACGGTGAGCCGGCGCCGGGTGCGGGCGTTGTCCTCGCTCCAGAGGGCGGTGGTGAGGCGGTCGTAGGTGGCGATGCGGCCCTCGAGGCGGGCGATCGTCCAGAGGGCGTTGAACTCGAGGTAGGTGAGGTGGACCGGCTGGCCCTCGACGGTCACGAGGTACCGCTCCGGATCGATCGAGAGTTGTCCCGAGCTGATCACCATTCGTCTCCTCCCATGTCTGTGTTGGTCAGGTGGCGGCGACCCGGGCGTTGGGAGGAACGCCGCGGGCCGCCAGCCACCGTCTAGATCGCTGCTTCGTCTCGGTCGCCGGTGCGGATGCGGACGGCCTGTCCGACCGGGCTGACGAAGATCTTTCCGTCGCCGACCTCGCCGGTTCTGGCGGCTTCGACGATGCGGTCGACGACCGCCTGGACGTCGCCGTCGCCGACGACGAGCTCGACTTTGATCTTGGTGAGGTACTCGACGGCGAAGCTGCGACCTCGCCACTGCTCGGTCACGCCGCGCTGGACGCCGTGACCGCGGACCTCGGTGAGCGTCATGCCGGAGTGGTCCAGCTCCTCGAGCGCCGTCTTGACGACCTGGAGCTTCTCCGGGCGAATGATCGCTTCCACTTTTTGCATCTGTTCGTTCCTCTCGGCTGTGCTGGCGCCGTGGCGCTAGCTGCCTTCACTCGTTGCGGGAAGCGCGTCACCCGTGTGCATGCCGAACGGGTCGCGACCACCGGTGAATTCGGGGTACGCCTCCATGCCGTGCTCGCCGACGTCGAGGCCGCTCTCTTCTTCCGCCTCGTCGACGCGGAGGCCGATGGTTGCGCGGATGGCACCGAAGAGAATCACCGAGGTGACGACGGTCCAGAGTCCGACGGCGACGACGCCGATGAACTGGTAGCCGAGCTGTTCGATGCCGCCGCCGAGCAGCAGCCCGTAGGCGTCGGAGTCGGCGTAGTTCGGGCCGAGGAAGTCCTGGGCGGTGAACAGACCGACGGCGAGGGTTCCCCAGATGCCGTTGAAGAGGTGGACGGGGACCGCGCCGACGGGGTCGTCGATGCGGAAGGACTCGAGGAGCGCGACGCCGTAGACGATGATGGCGCCGGCGACGAGGCCGATGACGACCGCTGCCCACGGTTCAACGGTGGCGGTGCCGGCGGTGATGCCGACGAGTCCGCCGAGGACGCCGTTCAGCGTGAGGCTGAGGTCCGACTTCCCGGTGCGCATCCAGGAGATGAACATCGCGCTGGCGGCACCGGCACCGGCGGCGAGGGTGGTGGTGACGGCGACGCGGGCCGCGAGGTCAGCGAAGCCACCGCTCAGGCCGAGCGTGGAGCCGGCGTTGAAGCCGTACCAGCCGACCCAGAGGATCATGACGCCCAGGAAGCCGAGCGGCATGGAGTGGCCGGGCAGGGCGTTGACCGAACCGTCGGCGTTGAACTTGCCTCGGCGTGGGCCAAGCATGATGGCGGCGACGAGGGCCGCCCAGCCGCCCACGGAGTGGACGACGGTGGAGCCGGCGAAGTCGATCATGCCGTTGTCGCCGAACTGGATGTCGCCGGCGTAGGCGCTGAGGAAGCCGTCGCCCCACGCCCAGTGCGTCACGATCGGGTAGATGACGGCCGTGATCACGAAGGTGTAGGCGAGGTAGGCGCCGAACCTCGTGCGTTCGGCGACCGCACCGGAGACGATCGTGGCCGCGGTGGCGGCGAAGGCGAACTGGAAGAAGAAGCCCGCGTAGTCCGCGCTCGCGTCCGGGGTGTAGAAGAAGCTCCCGCCGCCGAAGAAGCGGATGTCGATGAACTCGGTGGTCCCGTAGGCGAGACCGAAGCCGATGGCCCAGTAGCCGAGCGCGCCGAACGAGAGGTCCAGCACGTTCTTCATCAGGATGTTGGTGACGTTCTTCGAGCGGATGAAGCCCGACTCGACGAGGCCGAAGCCGGCCTGCATGAACAGGACCAGGATGCCGGCGATGAGCAGCCAGGCGATGTCGATCGCGCTTGCCAGCTCATCGATGGATGCCTGGAGATCGGTTTCCTGGGCGCTGGCGACGCCGAATCCGGCGACGAGCGCGAGGGCGGCACCGGCGGTGGCCCCTATCAGTCGTTTCGTGAGCACAGTGGTGGCCCTCCTTCTTTCATGAGGGCGCAGACTAGGAAGCAACCGTTTCCCCGCTGCGTCAGCGAGGTGAACGTTGGGTGTCACTGGCGTTTCGTGAATGTTTCGCCGGTTGGAGAACGGGGTAGGATGCGCGTTCGCACCCGAGTCGCCGCTCGGGTGACACTCAGCGACGAAGCGACCACGACTCGCCACGCGGAACAGAGGAGCGCGGAGTGCCGACGCTGCAGGATGTCCGGCAACTGATCGAGACCCGCGGGTTGCGACGGGTGGACCTGAAGGTCAGCGATCTGTTCGGCGCGTGGCACAGTTTCGCGATCCCGCCGGATCACCTCGATGAGTCGCTGATCGAGAACGGGTTGGGGATCGACGGGTCGAGCCTGCGCGGGTTCCAGCCGGTACACGAGTCCGACATGTTGCTGATGCCGGACCTGGAGTCGGCGGCGGTCGATCCGGTGCCGGGGACGCCGACGCTGAGCCTGCTCTGCGACGTGGTGGACCCGATCACGCGCGAGCGGTTGCCGCGCGATCCACGGTTCGTGGCGGCGAAGGCGGAGGACTACCTACGCGCCTCGGGGGTGGCCGACGAGGCGCACTTCGGGCCGGAGCTCGAGTTCTTCATCTTCGACGACGTCCGCTACCAGCAGGACGGGAACACGGCGTTCTATTTCGTCGATTCGCAGGAGGGGCACTGGAACGCGGGGCGCGACGAGGCGCCGAACCAGGGGTACAAGCTGGACCGGCAGTCGGGGTACGCGGCGTCAGCGCCCTCGGATCAGACGGCGGACATCCGCTGGTTCATCGCTGAGCAGCTCCGCTCGGTGGGGATCGAGGTGGAGTTCGATCACCATGAGGTGGCGTCCGGCGGCCAGGGGGAGATCGGGATCCGGCATGCGCCGTTGCTGGCGATGGCGGACCGGGTGCAGTGGTACAAGTACCTCGTGCGGAACGCGGCGCGCGCCCACGGGCGCGTGGCGACGTTCATGCCGAAGCCGGTGCACGGCGACAACGGCAGCGGGATGCACACGCACCAGTCGCTGTGGCGCCGTGAGACGGCGCTGTTCTACGACTCGAACGGGTATGGCGGGCTATCGCAGCTCGCGCGCTCATATATGGGTGGGCTGCTCCACCACGCGCCGGCATTGCTGGCGCTGACGAACCCGACGACGAATTCGTACCGCCGGCTGGTGCCGGGGTACGAGGCGCCGGTGCACCTCGTTTACTCGATGCGGAACCGGTCGGCGGCGATCCGGGTGCCGATCTATTCGATGGCGCCAGCGACGAAGCGGATCGAGTTCCGGCCGCCAGACGGGACGGCGAACCCGTATCTAGCGTTCGCGGCGATGCTGATGGCGGGGCTGGATGGGATCCAGCGGCAGCTGGATCCGGGGGATCCGCTGGACCGGAACCTGTTCGAGCTGGATGCGCAGGAGAGCGCGCAGTTGCGCGGGGTGCCGGGGACCCTCGAGGAGGCGATCGACGCGCTGGAGGCGGATCACGAGTTCCTGTTGCAGGGGGATGTGTTCACGCTGGATGTGCTGGAGCACTGGGTAGGTGCGAAGCGCGAGGAGATCGCGGAGTCGCGAACGCGGCCGACGCCGTTCGAGTATCTGCAGTACTTCGACGCCTAGGGGCGTCGAGCGCGCCTCGGAAGGGTGGACGCGGGCTGAGCCCGCGACGGTGTTGTTCCCACCCACCCGCCCTGTTTCTTTTCGGGGGCAAGCCCCCGCAGCCCCCCGGCCGCGACGCGCTTCGCGGTCGCGTTCGGCGGGGGAGCTAGGTTCCCTCCCGCGGCGATCCGTCCATCAGCACAGAGGCCACTTCCCTTCGGCCAGCCAGCCCTTCCCGGATAACGCTCTGGTCCCTCCTCCGGGCTGTGTCTCAATCCCGTGCAGGGCCGGGTTACCGGGCACCCGAGAACTCGGGCCAGAAACCTCGTCGAAACATGGGCGCGACTACGATGGGTGCATGGTGAATCAAGACACGCAGCAGCATGTAATCCAGGCGTGCCGCGACCACGATGTGAAGTTCATTCGGCTGTGGTTCACGGACATCCTGGGGATGTTGAAGTCGGTGGCGATCACCATCGAGGAGCTGGAGCACGCGCTGTCGGACGGGGTGTCGTTCGACGGGTCAGCGATCGAGGGGTTCGCGCGGCGCGACGAGACGGACATGGTCGCGGTGCCGGATACGTCGACGTTCCAGATCCTGCCGTGGCGGCCTCGTGAGCAGGCGGTGGCGCGGATGTTCTGCGACCTGCAGGTGCCGGGCGGGGAGCCGTTCCTGGGGGATCCTCGGCAGGTGCTGAAGCGGGTGTTGTCACAGGCGGCGGCCGCGGGGTTCACGTTCTACATCTCGCCGGAGATCGAGTTCTTCTACTTCAAGGACCAGAACGGGACGGAGCCGCTGGACAGCGGCGGGTACTTCGATCTGACGCCGCTAGACGGGGGATCCGATCTGCGGCGGGAGACGGTGCTAGCCCTCGAGCAGATGGGGATCGGGGTGGCGCTGAGCCACCACGAGGCGGCACCGAGCCAGCACGAGATGGATCTGCGGTACACGGACGCGCTGACGATGGCGGACGCGGTGATGACCTACCGCCTGCTGGTGAAAGAGGTGGCGATGCGGCACGGCGTCTACGCGACGTTCATGCCGAAGCCGCTGGCCGACGAGAACGGCTCCGGGATGCACCTACAGCTGTCGCTGTTCCGCGGCGAGGACAACGCATTCTACGACGAGTCGGACGATCTGAAGATCTCGACGGTGGCGCGTCAGTACATCGGTGGCCTGCTGCGCCACGCGCCGGAGCTGATGTTGCTGACCAACCAGTGGGTCAACTCGTACAAGCGGTTGGTGCCGGGCACGGAGGCGCCGCTGTACGCGACGTGGTCGCCGAAGAGCCATTCAGACCTCGTGCGGGTGCCGGAGTACAAGCCGGGACTCGAGGTGTCGACGCGGGTGGAGTACCGGGTGCCGGACGCGGCTTGCAATCCGTACCTGGCGTTCGCGGGGGTGCTGGCGGCGGGCCTGCGCGGGATCGAGGATGATCTGCCGTTGCCAGAGCCAGTGACAGCAGCGACGGATCAGCTGACTGCGGATGAGATCGCAGCGCGCGGGCTGGAGGCGTTGCCGGGGTCGCTGGGCGAGGCGATCGATCGGTTCGAGGGCTCCTCGTTGTTGCGCGAGAGCCTAGGCGATCACGTGTTCGATAGTTTCATTGCGAACAAGAAGATCGAGTGGTCGGAGTACCGCTCGCAGGTGACGCAGTTCGAGCTCGACCGCTACCTCCCCCGCCTCTGAACCTTCGGTTCTCTTTGGACGCTTCGCGGGGGTCTTCGACCCCTTCTTGGACGCTTCGCGCCACATAGAGAACCTCTTGCGGCGCTCCGCGCGAGCGACTTCGGCCTGTCTTCATTGGTTCGCGTGGGGTTAGTGGGCCCTTCCCAGAGGCCCTTCGAGTGCACTCTTGCGGGCCGCTCACGCGGGGGCCTCGGAGGGTTCGAATGGCTCCCCTCGGGTCGTGGGGTTCGGGTATATTCCGGTCGGCGCCGCAGCCTGAGTGTGCGCGGCAGCCCGAAAACCACGCGGCGAGGGGGATGGTGTGGCCGAAGAGCTTGAAGACCTGACTGATGAGATGAAGGCCGCTGTCGGCCAGGAGACCGGTCGGTCGACCTATGAGGTGACGACGCAGGGGATCCGGACGTTCGCTCGGTCTGTCGGCTACAAGGACGAGAAGTACTACGACGCCGACGCGGCGAAGTCGCTGGGCTACGACGGGTTGCCAGCGCCTCCCGGGTTCCTGGGGATGCCGATCTTCAACCCCGACGCGGGGGCCGGCGCGCGGCGTGAGCTGTTCGAGAATCCGTTCAACCGACGGCTGAACGGCGGCACCGAGGTGGAGCCGATCGAGCAGGTGTACGGCGGGGACGTGCTGGAGGCGGTGTCTCGTATTACCTCGCTGGAGCTGACGCAGAGCCGGCTGGGGAAGATGCTGATCCAGAACTCGGAGACGGTGTACACGCGCGAGAGCGACGGCAAGGTCGTGGCGAAGACGCGCGGCACCGGGCTGTCCTACTAGGCGATCGGGAGGCAAGACGATGGCAGATCAAATTCACTGGGACGACGTTGAAGAGGGGCAGGAGTTCTCGCTCAACGAGCCGATGAGCTCGCAGCGGCTGGTGGTGTGGGCGGCCGCATCCGGCGACTTCTACCAGATTCACTACGACGACAATTTCGCGAAGAACAACAACCTGCCGGACATCATCGTCCACGGCGCCCTGAAGGGGATGCTGGTTGGCCGTCTGCTGGATGAGTGGAAGGGCGAGCAGGGGAAGATCAAGAACTGGGGCGTGTCGTACCGCGGCATGGACCCGGCGCGCCAGGATCTGACGATCTGGGGCAAGGTGACGAAGAAGTACGAGGAGGGCGGCGAGGCGCTGATCGACCTCGATGTCGGTGTGGCGCAGCCGGACGGGACGCAGACGACGCCGGGGACGGCGACGGTGGCGTTGCCGAAGCGGTAGGCGGCGCGCGCCTCGTAGGTAGCGCGCTTCGCGCGCGGGGCCCGAGCGGGGGCCTCGGACGGTACGAGACCATGAGGGAGCCGGGTCGAGAGGCCCGGCTTCTTCGATCTCGCCTCGAGTGGTCGGAGGCCGCGGGCGCGGGGCGCCTCGGATGGTCGTTTGGCCTCGCGGGAGTCGCGGGGCGCGGGGGTTGGCGACGACGGCCAGCGCGCTGACGCGTCTCCTCGATGGGTTCATGGGTCTCCGGAGGAGGTCCATGGGGTCTCCGCAGTGTGTTCACAATTGGGCTCGAAGATCGTCCCGACGAGCGAGGACTCGGAAGGACGAAACGATGAAGTACGTGGCGCGGATCATTCCGCTGCTGATTCTGCTGGCGGTGATCAAGAAGGGCTGCCGCGCGGCAGCGGCGCATCGCCAGGCGCGGCTCGATGAGCAGGCCGAGCTTGATGGGGCGACGTTGTGAGCTGGGCCGGACGGCTGAGCGCGCTGGCGTTCCTGGTGGTGCTCTTCCTCGGAGTCGGGCTCGTTGCTCGGGAGCTAGGGGGCGACCTCCAGGTGGTGGAGACGACGACGACGAGTGCGGACGGGACTGTGACGACGGTACGCGAAGGCGGGCATGACCTGCCCGGGTACCTGTTCCTGCCGTTCGCGTTCTTCGGGGCGATCTTCTTCTGGTTTCTGGCGTTCGGGCTGCTGAAGACCGTGATGTTCGGCTTCTGGCGGCGCGGGAACGGTGGCGGGGGCCCCGGCCCCGGCGGGTGGCGCGAGCGGCGTCGCGACCGGTGGGAGAGCCGCGCACGCGAGATCCACGACGAGTGGCACGCCTCGGAGGGTCGGGGGGACTCGACCGGGTCGGGGGCGACGGCCGGCGCCTAACGGCGGACGAACAAGACGAATTCACGCGCGGTGGGGCCGGCCGAGCCAGGGGGATGCCCTCGGCTGGGGCCGGGGCCGCCGCGGGCCGGGCGAGGCCTGTCGAAGGAGCAACCGCGATGACGACACACACGATCCGATCCGACCGGTACTACAGCGCCCTCGTGGGGCGCGGCCGGCAGCATGTTGCGCCCTCGATGCGGGAAGCACGCCGCGATCTGCGGCGTGCGCTCGATGCCGATCTGTCGGTGCACGGGGTGTAGGCAGGCGGAGGGCGGGTGCGCGGCGCATCGCCGCGCGCCCCGACTTGCGACAGGCGACCAGCAGCAGGGGAGCAGCGGAGGCGTCCCGCGGAACGCGGGGCGGCTTCGCGATGAGGAGATCGACGATGACGACCGCGACCGCGACGACGACCGAGACGGATGCCAAGCCGGAAGGCCGGACGCTCCTCGAGCGGGTCGAGGGGGTGCGAGGGGTGATCGAGGCGCATGCCGCGGAGGCGGACGAGCGCCGGCGGCTCTCGGATGAGGTCGTCGAGGCGATGAAGGACGCCGGGCTGTTCGGGATCTGGTTGCCGGAGGGCGTTGGCGGCAGCGAGTCGCCGCTGCCGGAGGCGCTGCGGGCGTTCGAAGCCCTCGGGCGGATCGATGGGTCGGCGGGGTGGATCGCGTCGATCGCGGCGAGCAGCGCTACGAACTACGCGGCGGTGAGCGACGACCTGTTCCTCGAGACGTTCGGTGGCGAGGAGATCGGGATCGTGGCGACGGGGGCGTTCCCGTTCCAGCCGGCGGAGCGGGTGGACGGCGGATACCGGATCAGCGCGCGGTGGCAGTACGCGAGCGGATGCCATCACGCGACGCGGCTGGGTGGCGGCGCGATTCTGATGGAGGACGGCAAGCCGATCATCGGCGAGAGCGGGCGGCCGGAGGTGCGGATCCTGAGCTTTCCTCGGGAGGCGGCGGAGATCCTCGATACGTGGGACGTGACGGGGCTCCGGGGGACCGGGAGCGCGGACATCGTGGTGACGGATCTGTTCGTGCCGGAGCACGAGACGCATCAGATGCTGAGCACCGAGTGCAACGAGAGTTGCCAGGGGGCGCTATACCAGCTGCCGCTGATCACGCGAGGGGCGATGCCGATGGCGTCGATCGCCCTCGGGATTGCGCAGCACGCGGTGGATGCGTTCGTGGAGCTGGCGGCGACGAAGGTGCCGGCGCTGACGGAGACGCCGCTGGCTGCACGCGGGAGCGTGCAGGCACGGTTCGGGGCCGCGGCGGCGGCGCTGCGCGCCGCTCGCTCGTGGCACCTGGAGGTGGCGGAGGACGTGTGGGCGCTGACGGCGTGGGGCGACCCGGTGCCGCTCGACCGGCGGCTGGACGCGCAGCTGGCGAGCGCGCACGCGACGCAGACGGCGGTCGAGGTGGTGGAGGAGATGCAGGCCCTCACGGGGGCGAGCGCGATCTACGCGACCAACCCGATCGAGCGGTGCTTCCGGGACATCCACACGCTGAAGCAGAACGCGGGGGTGAGCGAGCGGAACCTCGAGTACGTGGGCGGGAACCTACTCGGGCATCCGGAGGCGAACCGACTGGCCTCGTTGTAGCGCGCGGGCACGACGGGGAAGCGAATGACGGAGGAGCGGACGATGACGACGACGACGAGCAGCGGCGAGCGGGCCGGCACGGGCACCGCGACGCGAACGATGCAGGCGATCCGGTACGAGCGGTACGGCGGCCCCGAGGTGCTGGCGCTCGCGGAAATCGGGCGGCCGGAGCCGGGGCCGGGCGAGGTGCTGGTGCAGGTGGCCGCGGCTTCCGTGAATCCGTACGACTGGCACTTCATGCGGGGCGATCCAGCCCTCGTGAGGCTCATGGCCGGGCTGCGTCGGCCGAAGCCGGCGCGCCGAACGTTGGGGGCAGACTTCTCCGGGACGGTCGCAGCGACTGGACCAGGCGTGACGGAGCTGCAGGCCGGTGACGAAGTGTTCGGTTTGAGCACCGGGGCGTTCGCCGAGTTCGTGCGGGCACGCGTCGAGCATGTCGCGCGGAAGCCGTGGATGGTGTCGCACCAGCACGCTGCGTCGGTACCGATCGCGGGGCTGACTGCGCTGCAGGCGCTACGCGACCACGGCGGGCTGACCTCGGATGGTTCGGGCGCGGGCGAGGAGGCCTCGTCGCGGCGGGTGCTCGTGAACGGCGCTGCCGGCGGCGTCGGAACGTACGCAGTGCAGATCGCGAGGGCGTTCGGAGCGCACGTGACGGGGGTGTGCAGCACGCGGAACCTCGAGCTCGTCGGTGGGATCGGCGCTGACGAGGTGGTGGACTACACCCGCGAGGATTTCACGCAGCGTGGCGAACGGTACGACCTGGTGATCGACGCGGTCGGGAATCGGTCGCTTGGGGACTTGCGACGGGTGGTTGACGAGGGTGGCCGCTACATCGGGGTGGCGGGATCGCCGCTGCGCGGGGTGTGGCTGAAGGTCGTTGGGCGCGGGCGGATGAAGACGATGCTGGCGCAGCGGGACCGAGACGACCTCGAGCGGCTCGCGGAGCTGCTGGATGGTGGCGAGATCGAGGCGGTGATCGACCGCTCGTACCGGTTGGAGGAGGTGCCGGAGGCGATCGCGTACCTCGAGGAGGGGCACGCGCGCGGGAAGGTCGTGATCTCGATCTGAGCCGGTGCTCAGGCTTGCAGAGCGTGTTCCCCGAACATGCCCTCCGGGCCGGGCAGCGGCTAGGATCGCCGCCATGCCTACGGTGCTGATCGTCGACGACGAGCCGCGGATCGTGGATCTGGCGCGGGACTACCTGGAGCACGCGAGCTTCGAGGTGGTGACGGCCTCGGATGGTGAGTCGGCGCTGGAGACGGCGCGATCGGTGCGGCCGGACCTGGTGGTGTTGGACCTCGGACTGCCGGGGATCGACGGGCTGGACGTGACGCGGGAGCTGCGGCGCGAGTCGGCGATCCCGATCGTGATGCTGACGGCGCGGGACGACGAGCTGGACCGGGTGCTGGGGCTCGAGCTGGGGGCAGACGACTACATCACGAAGCCGTTCAGCCCTCGGGAGCTGGTGGCGCGGGTGAAGGCGGTGCTGCGGCGGACCTCGGAGCGAGCGCCGGAACCGGCGGGCGACGAGGTGGTGGCGGGGGACGTGCGGCTGCAGGTGGAGCGGATGCGGGCGGAGGTCGGCGGCGCGGACATCGAGCTGACGGCGACGGAGTTCAAGCTGCTGGAGACGCTGGCGCGGCAGCCGGGGCGGATCTTCACGCGGAGCCAGCTGCTCGACGCGATCCACGGGGTGGCGTTCGAGTCGTACGAGCGGGCGATCGACGCGCACATCAAGAACCTGCGGCGGAAGATCGAACCGGACCCGCGGCGCCCTCGGTACATCTTCACGGTGTACGGGGTGGGGTACCGGTTCGCGGACGACCGCGACGACGACGCGGCCTCGTGACGCCCGAAGGCCGAGACCGGGAGGAGCGCTGGCGAGAGGACTGGTGGTCCTCGGGCGAGTCGTGGTCGTCTCGAGATCGGGATCAGTCGGGGGAGCGCGAGCGCCGGCGTTGGCCGCGCGAGCAGCCGGACTGGTGGCCGGAGGGCGAGGACTGGCCACCTCGGAGGCGTCGATCGGGGCGCGGGGGTTCGCGGCGCGGACCGCGGCCGCAGCAGGCGATCGGGTGTGGGTGCGCGCTCCTGACGTTCGTGCTGTTCGCGGTGGTTGGCGCGATCGCGTTGCTCACGCTCGTGGTGACCCGCGTGACGCCGCTCGACGGGGGGTTGGCCGAGGGGGCGACGTTCGGGGTCTGGCTGCTGCTAGTGCTGCTGGTGGTGGCGATCCTCGGGGCGAGCGCGCTCCTGATCGCGCGGATCCTGCGCGAGGTGAACCGGGTGAGCCGGGCGGTGGCGCGCCTCGAGGACAGCGACTTCAGTGCGCGGGTGCCCGAGCCGTCGTGGTCGAGCGGGCCGATGCGCTCGCTGGCGCGGGCGTTCAACACGATGGCGGAGCGGCTCGAGGAGGACGAGGAGACGCGGCGGACGCTGCTGGCGGACGTGAGCCACGAGCTGCGGAACCCGCTAGCGGTGATCCAGGGGGAGCTGGAGGCGATCCAGGACGGGGTGCACCCGCCGGACGAGGCACGGATCGCGACGCTGCTCGGCGAGGTGGAGGTGCTGTCGCGGCTCGTGGACGACTTGCGGACGGTGACGCTGGCGGAGGCGGGGACGCTGGCGCTGCACCCGGAGCCGACGGACCTGGCGGTGCTGATCGAGGACGTCGCGGGGAGCCACGTGGGGCTGGCCGCCTCGGAGGGGGTCGAGCTGACGACGGCGACCGGGGACGACCTGCCGCTGATCGAGGTGGACCCGCTGCGGATTCGCGAGGTGCTGACCAACCTGGTCTCGAACGCCATTCGCCACACGGGGCGGCCGGGGACGGTGGAGATCGTTGCGGCCTCGGAGGGTGGCTGGGTCGAGGTGCGGGTGGTGGACTCGGGAGCGGGGATCGATCCGGAGGTGCTGCCGCGGGTGTTCGAGCGGTTCGCGAAGGATTCGGCGTCGCCGGGGTTTGGCCTCGGACTGGCGATCGCGCGCGGGTTGGTGGAGGCGCACGGCGGGACGCTAACGGCGGCCAGCGAGCCCGGGGCGGGGACGACGATGACGGTGCGACTACCCCTCGATGGGCGCGGGGGCGTCGGGTAGTAGATCGCGCGGTCGGTGGCCGCGCCTGGCGCGGGCGCGCTCCAGATCAGAGCAGCCACCCTGAGGGGTGGCTGCTGCGTTGGCCTCGTCTGGTGTGACGGCTAGGTATCGATATCGCAGCCCTTGGCGGTCCAGATGCCGCCGGCCGCCTCGCAGGATGACGGGTCGTTGATCATGTGGGCGACGAGCCTGGACCGCTCGACGCTGGGCTTGGTGTACTTCACACGCGTCCTCTGGTTCGCGGCGTCCTTGCCTCGCTGATCGGTGCACGCACTCTAGCAGTGGCAGGTCGATCGCGCCGCGCGATGCGACGCGATCGCGTAGCCGACGGCGGCGGCGAGCAGCGCGACGAGTCCGATCACGGCGACGCCGGCGGTCGTGGCGCGATCGGCGATCAAGGTTCCGGCGAGCACCGCGCCGATCGAGGAGGCACCAAGCTTCAGGCTCGCCGCGACGGTGAAGACCCGCGCGCGGATGGAGGCGGCGCTGTTCTCGGTTCGCGCCTCGTAGGTGCCGATGAGCAGCGGGGCGTCGAGCAGCCCGACCAGCGCGGCCAGCGCGAGGACGATCGGCCAGGCCGAGATGCTCATGAGGAGCAGGCAGATCCCGGTGCCGGCGATCGCGAGGAGCGTCTGACCGAGGCTGTCGAACCCTCGGGACCCGCGGGTCATCGCCGCAGAGCCGACCAGCGCGCCGACGGCGATCGCGGAGACGAGCACGCCCGCGGCGGAGGCGTCGCGCTGGTGAGCGGCAGCAGCGGCCGCCGCCGCGATCGTGAGGCCGCCGATCGCCGCCTCGAACATCGTCGTCGAGGTCGTGACCGCGAGCAGTCGCGGCCGAGACCAGATGGCGAGCAGCGCGGGGCGCAGGCCGGACGTGGTGCTCTGGCCAGTCGAGCCGCTGCTCGGTGCGCCGAGCAGTGCCGGTAGGGCGACGAGACCGGCGGCCGCGAGCGCGAAGAACGCCCAGTCGACGTCGACCGTAGCGAGCGCGGTGACGGTGACCGGCGCGGCCACGCCGGCCGTGTTGTATCCCGCGGCGTCCAACACGGACAGCCGGGCGGTGGGCGGCGCCCAGGTGCTGACCAGGGCGCTGAGCCCGCCGGTCGCCGCCGGCGTGGTGCACGCCAGCGCCGCCGCCGCA
Organism: Dehalococcoidia bacterium; assembly: GCA_028279505.1. Taxonomy (GTDB): domain Bacteria; phylum Chloroflexota; class Dehalococcoidia; order UBA2979; family UBA2979; genus UBA6627. The sequence goes on along the minus strand of JANQNP010000089.1, from coordinate 37,060 downwards.
ACGAATGCCGGCCAGCCGGACGCACCGCTCAGTCCGAGAACGATCAGGGCGGCGGAGGCGAGCGCAGCGGCAACGGCCACCAGCCGCTGGGGGTTGGCCGCGCGGTCGAGCGCTCGACCGACGACGGGGCCGGTCACGAGTTGCGGCAGCGTCGAGACGCCGATCAGGAGACCGGCCGCCTGCGCGCCGCCGTCACGCGCGACCAGTGCCAGGACGATCGCCAGCGGGACACCCTCGACTGACATCCGTGCAGCGGTGCCCGCGATGAAGGCTCGTCGTGGTAACGTCATATTCACATGATGACGTTACCGATGTTGCCGTTCGATCGTCACCTCGATAGCGCCGAGCGGGCGATCGAGATCATCAACACGGTCTCGGATGCGGGTTCGAGCCCTGAGCTCGGCGCGGCGCTCCGGGAACTCCTCGAGGGGTGGGGCGAGGCCGATGCCGAGTCTCTCATCGAGGAGCTGGACGAGTTCGTCGCGGTGTGCCACGAGCTGCGCCGGCTGTGCGCAATCGTCGATCGCGATCAGGCGGCACACGAGCTGAACCGCCTCCTGGCGGTCCACAGCGCGCCTCCACGCCTCGAGCGCGAAGCGGGATGGGACTGGCATCTCCACTTCGACGAGCCCGGAACGGGTTGGACGCGGTGGTTCGCGGCGACCAGCACGTTCGCCCTCGCCGCGCGGTTCGCGTCGAGCGATCGGGTGCCCTGGGGGATCTGCGCCGACCCGACCTGCGGTCTGGCGTTCCTCGACCGCGGGCGGCGGCAGGCTCAGCAGTACTGCTCGACGCGATGCGCGACGCGCGTGCGGGTGCGGCGGCATCGGGCGTCGGTCGGCACCGGGGGAGCGGTCGCCGATCGAACGCCCTCGCGGGTCGGACGGGGCTGACCTCGAGGGCCGCTGCGACGGTCCGGGAGCATGCGAGGCCGAGCGTTCGGTTGGGCTAACGGCCGAACTCGTACCCGAATGCCTCGATGTCATTCGCGAAACGCTGTTCGACGAGTTGACGAGTTCGGTCGGAGTAGTAGTCAGGGTACGGGCCGCGCTGGGACGCGTTCAGGTGGGGCAGTTCAACATCGCGGTCCAACCGCGCGCCGACCTGGGCGAAGTCGTCGGCGAGCCGCTCGAACCGACCAACGAAGTCGACGATGATTCGACCCTGCTCGTCGGAGAGCCAGTTCACCTGCTCCCCGTTCAGCAGTCCGGGGGCGCTGGCGGCGGGACCGTATGTGCGTTCAATCCACGTCTCGAACGTGAGCGGCGCGCCATCGCGCTCCGGTACGCGATCCTTGATCAGCCGGAAGCTATAGAGCGAGACCAACCGATCCCACGGGTTCCGGACGAATGAGAACTTGAACTTCCGATCCCAATGACGCGGACCGAGCTCGTCGCGTTTGTCGCGAGCGGATCGATGCTCCTTCACGAGACCGAGCGCACGTCCGACGCTCTCGCCGCCTGTCTTGTTGATGTGAATGAAGACGAACGGGCGCACGTATCGGTCGCGGAGGAGGTTTCTCCGTCGTTTGATGCCGAGTCCAAGTTCCATCCGATGAGCGTACCTGCTGAGGCTGGCGGCGGACTCGGCTGCCGGCGACGCCTCGTCGACCGCGCGTCCGCACGACACGGAGTCTCGAGGCGGCACCGAGCCGACCGATCGAGCGCTCGCGGCAGGGGCGGTTGAGGTCTAGGCGAACAGCGGGGCGATGGCGCGGTCGGCGACCGTGTAGAACGGCGTGGCGTAGATGCCGACCCAGACGACGCCGATGAAGAGGGCGCCGGTGGCGAGGTAGCCGGTGGGGGTGAGGCGCCAGCGACTGGTGTCGCCCTCTGGTTCGTACAGGTACATGTGGCGGATAACCTGCAGGTAGTAGTAGAGCGAGACGGTGCTGGCGACCAGGGCGATGACCACGAGCCAGGTGAAGCCCGCGGACACGACCGACTGGAAGAGGATGAACTTGGTGAGGAAGCCGGCGAGCAGCGGCATGCCGGCGAGTGAGAACAGGCCGACGGTGATGACCAGCGCGAGGTAGGGGTTGGTCTGCGCGAGACCTCGGAAGTCGGCGATCTCCTCGGTGCCGGTGCGGTTGTAGAAGGCGACGACGGCCATGAAGAGGGCGAGGTTGGTGATCACGTAGCCGGTGAGGTGCAGCAGGAGCGCTGAGCCGGTTTCGTCGGAGATGGCGGTGATCGCCATCAGCATGAAGCCGACCTGGCCGATGGAGGAGTAGGCGAGCAGGCGCTTGATGTTCGTCTGCTGCAGGGCGACGAGGTTGCCGACCACCATCGTGGCGACTGCGATGGCGGAGACCATCCACTGCCAGTCGTCGATGGCGGGCAGGAGCGGGCCGGCGAACCAGCGGAGCAGCAGCGCGAAGGTGGCGGCTTTCGAGGTGGCGGAGAGGTAGGCGGTGATCGGGATCGGCGCGCCCTCGTAGGCGTCCGGGGTCCACATGTGGAAGGGGACGGCCGAGGCCTTGAAGCCGAGGCCGGCGACGACCAGGGCGAGGCCGAGGAGGAGCGGCAGCTCGACGTCGGAGGTGCCGTTGGCGAGGCCGGCGGCGATCTCGGAGTACTGGGTCGATCCGGCGACGCCGTAGATGAAGCTCAGGCCGTAGAGGAGCATCGCCGAGGCGACGCCACCGAGGAGCACGTACTTCAGCGAGGCTTCGCCGCCGCGGGTGTCATTCCTCGTCTGGGACACGAGGATGTAGAGCGAGAACGACATGACCTCGATGGCGAGGTAGGCCGTCAGGAGGTCGCGGGCGCCGGCCATGAGCATGGCGCCGGCGGTCGAGAAGAGGAGCAGCGAGTAGAACTCGCCGACGTGGCTGACGTGCTTCGAGACGTACTCGTGCGAGCCAACGATCACGACGATGGTGACCGCGGCGAAGAGGATGCGGAAGAACGTGGTGAAGTTGTCGACCTGGACGAGGCGAGCGAAGTCCTCGTTCTCGTCAATCCAGAGTGCGCTCAGGATGAGGGCGATGACGAGGCCCACGACGGAGAGGGCGGGCAGGGCGAAGCGGCCGAGGTTCAGCTCCTTGCGGAAGGCGTCGGCGAAGAGCACGAGCATCGCCGTGACGGCGACCGCGATCTCGGGGCCGAGGAGCTCGTACTGGAGATTCAGGTCGTTGCCGAGTATGTCGGTCACGAGCGGATCCTCAAGTCATCAATCGCCTGCCGGCGTGGCGAGCGGTTGATCGTCCTCGGTTGCGGCGGGCGCATTAGAGGGTCACGCCCGGGATGGTGGTCTCGATGGTGGTGGCGATGCGGTCGACCCAGGGTGAGGGCCAGAGGCCAAGGAAGAGGATGGTGCCGGCGAGGACGGTGGCACCCGCGCGCTCGGCGTAGGTGATCTCCTTCAGCTCGGACCACCTCGGATTGAACTCTCCGAAGAAGGCCTGGGAGAACATCCTCAGGAGGTAGGTGGCCGTGATGGCGGCGGTCAGGACGGCGAGGCCGCCGACGACGGGGTAGGCACGGAAGGCGCCGATGAAGATGTGGACCTCGGCGACGAAGCCGGACATGCCGGGGAGGCCGAGCGAGGCGAGACCGGCGATCACGAAGAAGACGGTCCAGATGGGCATCTGCTTGGCCATGCCGGAGAAGTTCGGGATGTCGCGGTTGTGGGCCTGGTCGTACATGGCGCCGATCAGGAGGAAGAAGAGGGCGGTCATGATGCCGTGGGCGAACATCTGGAGGACGGCGCCGGTCCAGCCGATGACGTTCATCGTGCCGAGGCCGACCATCACGTAGCCCATGTGGGAGACGGAGGAGAAGCCGGTCATCAGCTTCATGTCGTCCTGGCGCAGCGCGGAGACGGCGCCGTAGAGGGCGGCGGTGATGCCGAGGACGATCAGGGCTGGGGCCCAGAACTCACCGCCCTCGGGCATCATCTGGAACCCGAGGCGGATGATGCCGAACGCGCCGAGCTTCATCAGCACGCCGGCGTGGAGCATGGAGACCGCCGTGGGCGCGGAGGCGTGGCCGTCCGGCGACCAGGAGTGGAACGGGAACATGGCGGCGAGGATGCCGCAGCCGACCGCGACGAGCGGGAAGTAGAGCTTCTGGAAGTCCTCGTCGAAGTCGACGGCATAGAGGTCGACCAGGTCGAAGCTGCCGAGGCCTGCCTCGGTGTAGATGGCGAAGATGGCGGTGAAGATGAGGATGGAGCCCGCGAGGAGCATCATCATCAGCTTCATCGCGCCGTATTCCTTGCGCGTCGAGCCCCAAACCGCGATGAGCAGGTACATGGGGAGCAGCGCGGTCTCGTAAAGCAGGAACCAGAGGAACATGTCCAGCATCACGAAGGTGCCGAAGACACCGGCCGTGAGGATGTAGAGGAGGATGAAGAAGTCCTTCATCCGGTCCTGGATCTTCCAGGACACCCAGGTGCCGGGGACGATGACGATGCCGGTCAGCAGGACCATCGCGGCGGCGATGCCGTCGACGCCGACCTTGAGCTGAATGCCCTCCTCGCCGAGCAGACCGATGTCGTTCATGTACGACCAGGCCTTGACGCCCTGGAACTGGTCGCCGTTGAAGTCGTAGGCGAGGAAGACGTAGAGGGAGACGGCGAACATCGCGAGGCTGGACGCCGCGGTGACGGCGATGATCAGCGAGCGCTCGCGCGAGGGCACGAGCATGAGCAGCACGGCGGTGCCGAGCGGGATCAGGAAGACCGCTAGCAGGGCGTATGCGTCGTTTTCGACCATGCCGCCCCTCCTACGACGTTCCGAGGGCGACGAGCGCCAACGCTGCGACGCCTAGCGCCATGCCGAGGGCGTAGTTCGGAATCCGCCCGGTTTGCAGGAACTTCAGGCGGTGGCCGAGGAAGCCGACCAGCTGGGTCCCGCCGTCGACGCCGGTCTCGTTGACGACGCGCTTGTCGAACCAGGCGACGACCGAGGAGAGACCGAGGACGGCGTAGTTGATGAAGGCCTGGTAGAGCTCGTCCACGTAGTAGCGGCGCTCGAGGAGCGAGTGGAGCTCTGGCGCCCAGCCGCGCGCTTCCCTGGCGCGTCGTGCGTCGCCCCACCAGTACATGAAGCCGATGGCGATGCCGGCGAGCGCCGTGGCGGTCGCACCGGCGGCGAAGGGAACGTCGAGTTCGAACACATGCGGCTCGCCGTGAGCGATGACGACCTCGCCGATGCCGCCGACGAACCCAAAGGCCTGACCGACGTCCTGGTAGACGAAGAGACCGGCGACGGTGGCCAGGGCGGCGAGGAGGATCAGGGGGACGGTCATGACCGGCGGTGACTCGTGGGCGTGGTCGTACGCGTGCTGATCCTTCGGTTCGCCGAAGAAGGTGAGCAGGACGAGGCGCGTCGTGTAGATGGCGGTCAAGCCTGCGGTCGCGGCGAGCACCGCGTACGCCCAGAGGGGTCCGTACTTCTCCAGGTCGTGGAGGATTTCGTCCTTCGACCAGAAGCCCGCGAAGATCGGGATCCCCGCAAGGGCGAGACTGCCGATCGCGAAGGTCAACGTCGTGATCGGCATCTTCTTGCGCAGGCCGCCGAGCTTGCCGACCTCTTGCTCCTCAGTCGCGTGGATCACGGAACCGGAGCCGAGGAAGAGCAGCGATTTGAAGAAGGCGTGCGTGAAGAGGTGGAACATCGCCGCCGTCAGGGCGCCGACGCCGAGGGCGACGAACATGAAGCCGAGCTGGGAGACGGTGGAGAAGGCGAGCACGCGTTTGATGTCGGTGGCGACGAGACCCATGGTCGCGGCCATGAAGGCGGTGAGCAGGCCGGTGTAGAGGACAACGTCGCGGGCGATGAGCACCTCGTCGTAGACGGGGAGCATGCGGGCGACGAGGTAGACGCCGGCGACGACCATGGTCGCGGCGTGGATGAGCGCGCTGACGGGGGTGGGGCCCTCCATGGCGTCGGGGAGCCAGACGTGGAGCGGGAACTGCGCGGACTTGCCGGCGGCGCCCGCGAAGAGGAAGAGCATGGCGATGGTGAGGTAGGTCTCGCCGAACGCGCCTTCCTCGGCGGCGTGGATGATCTCCTGGATGTCGAAGCTGCCGGTCACGCGCCAGAGCAGGATGATGCCGATCAGGAGGCCGACGTCACCGATGCGGGTGGTGATGAAGGCCTTCTTAGCGGCCTCGGCGGCGGACTGGCGCTCCCAGTAGAAGCCGATCAGCAGGTAGGAGGCGAGGCCGACACCCTCCCAGGCGAGGTAGAGCTGGAGCAGGTTGCCGGAGACGACGAGCAGGAGCATCGCCGAGACGAAGAGCGAGAGGGCGGCGAAGTACCAGCCGTAGCGCTGCTCGCCCTTCATGTAGCCGATGGAGTAGACGAGGACCATCAGGGCGACGAAGGAGACGACGGGCAGCATCACCATGGTGATGGCGTCGACGTAGGTACTGAACTCGATCAGGAAGAAGCCGTCGCCGATGTTGATCCAGTCGAAGGCGTAGGTGTTCGCGCCGGCGACCGGGGCGAAGAAGTCATCGACGAAGGCGTCCTGGAAGTCGACGAGGACGAAGCCGACGAGCACGACGACGGCGGCCATGCCGAGCACGGCGAGCAGGTCGCCGTTCCTCGGGAGGATGCGGCCGAAGAGGCCGAGCACGACGAAGACCGCGAACGGGATCGCCGGGAGGATCCAGACCTCTTCCATGCCCACTAGCGGGCCTGCCCTTCGAGCCAGCTCATGCGGGTCACCACTTCAGCGAGTCCGCCGCGTCGACGTAGGAGGTGCGGCGCTCTCGGAAGAGGCGCAGGACGATACCGAGGGCGAGGCCGACCTCGGCCGCGGCGACGGTGATGACGAAGAGGGCGAAGACCAAACCACTGAAGGCCTCGCCGTCGAGGTAGGCCGCAAAGGCGATGAAGTTGATCGAGACGGCGGCCAGCATCAGCTCGACGGACATCAGGATCAAGATGGCGCTGCGCCGGGCGAGGACGCCGTAGAGGCCGGTGGCGAAGAGGATGCCGGAGAGGATGAGGAAGTTCTCAAGCGGGATCACGACGCGGCCTCGCTCTCCTCGGAGGCCGGTTCGGCCTCGTCGTCATCGCTCGAGGAGCGGGCGTTGATGAGGGCACCGGAGAGCGCGATGTCGAGCAGCACGCCGACGATGATGACGGGGACGATGAAGTCGCGGAAGAGGCGGGCGCCGAAGTCGCGGAACGGGATGACGGCGGTGGTCTGAGCGCCCCACTCGGCGTCGATGGCGGCAGCGATGAAGATGCTGCCAAGGAGCAGGCCGACGATGGCGGCGAACGGCTTCTGCGAGCCGTCGCTGACGATCGGGTCGGCCTGAGCGTTGGTCATCATCAGACCAAAGATGATGAGAATGACGACGCCACCGCCATAGACGAGGATCTGGACGAGCGCGATGAACTCGGTGGCGAGCAGCAGGTAGATGGCGGCGACGCCGAGCAGCGTCGCGATCAGCGCGAGCGCGGCGTGGACGATGTTGCTCAGGAGGACGGTGCCGAGGGCGCCGGCGACGATGACGGTGAAGGCGAGCCAGAAGACGAGCTCGGCCGCCGAGATCTCGTCGCCGATCATGAGCGCGAGCAGGACGACGAGGATCGGCGTCATGACGAGGGCCACGGCGGTGCCCCCGGCGATGATGAGCCGGTCGAACTGCGCCGGGAGCGGTAGGCGGTCGATCAAGCGGTTGTCCTCATACGGTCGGTCGAATCGGGCCGTGGTGGTGGCCCGTGGTTATTCGGCGACCCACTCCTCGATCTGCTTCGCTTTGCTCTGTGCCAGCAACTGCGGAAGGTCCATGACGAGATCCGAGCGGTCGTAGACCGAGGTCTCGTGGCCCTGCCACGTGTTGTTCATCGCGATGGCCTCGAAGTTGCAGACTTCGACGCAGATGTTGCAGCGCATGCAGCGCGCGTAGTCGATGTAGAACTTGTCGATGATCTTGCGCCGCTTGGACGGACCGTCGTTGGACGTGTGGTTCGGGTTGTCCTTCATGATGACGGTCATGCACTCGACCGGGCAGGCGCGCTCGCAGGCGTGACAGCCGGTGCAGAACGGTTCATCGATGTCCTGATCCCAGAGCAGGAGCGGGAACGCGCGGTCGCGTTCCGGGAGCTCGCGGTGGCCCTCGGGATACTCGCGGGTCACGGGCTTCCGGGCGAACGTGGAGGCGGTGACCATCATGCTCTTGAGGATGCCCTTCATGAGGCGGCCTCTCCCTGGAGCTGAGCGGCCACGGCTGGCCGCGGACGTGGGTGGCGGACGGCCCGGTCGACGATGGCGGCGAGCGCCACGACCCCGGCCAGGCCGACAACAGTCAGAATGATCAGCGGCCAGTCGTAGACGAGCACGAGCCCGTTGACCAGCACCTGGACGAGCATCAGCGGCAGCAGCACCTTCCAGCTGAAGCTCATCAGCTGGTCGATGCGGAGGCGCGGGACGCTCGCCCGAATCCAGAACACGAGGAAGATGAACGCCCCGGCCTTGGCCGCGACAGCGAGCGCCTGCGCCCAGCGCGGCGGCGCGTCGTCCATCCAGATGCCAAACGGCCAGGCCCAGCCGCCGAGGAACACGGCGGCGAAGACGAGCGCCATGATCAGCAGCGCGGCGTATTCGGCGAGGAAGAACATCGACCAGCGAATCCCGGAGTACTCGACGAACGGGCCGCCGACGACCTCGGACTCACCGACCGGGATGTCGAAGGGGGTGCGGTTGAGCTCGGCGAGGGCGGCGATGATGAAGACGATCATCACGAGCGGCTGCCAGACGAGATTTGGCACCTCGTGCTGGGCGGCGACGATCTCGTTGAGGTTCAGGGACCCTCGGACGTACTCGCTGTCGGAGGCGACGCTGGCGGCGCCGTCGATGACGGGGGCGGGCACCTCGACGACCATCGCGACGGCGAGGAGCGAGAGAACGAGCGGGAGCTCGTAGGAGATGCCCTGCGCGGCGGCGCGCATGCCACCAATCATCGCGTAGCGGTTATCGGAGCCCCAGCCGGCCATGATCCAGCCGACGATGTTCACGCCGCTGACGGCGACGAAGTAGAGCAGGCCGAGCTCGAGGATGCGGATCTGCCAGTCGAGGACGAAGGGCACGATCACGAAGCCGAGGAAGACCGGGATGAAGACGAGGTAGGGCGCGAGTTCGAACGTCCAGGGGTCGGCGTTCCTCGGGCGGAGGTCCTCCTTGCCGACGAGCTTGAGGGCGTCGGCGACGGACTGGAGGAGGCCGATCGGGCCGGTGCGGGTCGGGCCGAGGCGCTGCTGGAAGCGGGCGAGGATCTTGCGCTCACCGTAGATGAGCCCCATGACGACGACGGTCATGAAGCCCACGATCAGCAGAACGCGGATCAGGCCGTCAACCCAAACGTTGACGTCTTCGATCCCGAAGATCTCTGTGCTCAACGATCAACCTCAGACAAGACGATGTCGATGGACCCGAGGATGATGATCGCATCGGCGACGTACTGTCCAACGGACATCTGCTTGAGGGCCTGTAGGTTCGACAAACAGGCGCTCCGGACCTTGACACGGTGGGGCTTGTTGCCGCCCTTGCTGACCATGTAGATGCCGTACTCGCCGCGGGGTGCCTCGGTGCGCATGTAGGCCTCGCCCTCGGGGAGACGGAGCATGCGAGGCATCTTCTCGGCCATGATCGGGCCGGCCTCGAGGCGTTCGAGGCACTGCTCGATCAGATCGATGGACTGGCTGATCTCCTTGAGGCGGACGAGGTAGCGGTCAAAAACGTCGCCACCCTCGGCGGTGATCGGCTCGAACTCGAGCTGGTCGTAGTACATGTACGGCTCGGTCTTGCGGAGGTCGAGCGGGACGCCGGAGGCGCGGAGCGAGGGTCCGCTCATGCCGATCTCGATCGCGTCCTCGGCGGAGATGACGCCGACGTTCTTCGTGCGGGCGATGAAGATCTCGTTCTCTGTGAGGAGGCCGTCGAAGTCCTTCACGCCCTGCCGCGAGGAGGCGAGCACCTCGCGGACGCGCTCCTCGAAGTTGACGGGGACCTCCCAGGCGAGGCCGCCGGGGCGGAAGTAGGCATACATCATGCGGTCGCCGCTGATCTCCTCGAAGAGGTCGATCACGGCTTCGCGCTCGCGCCAGGCGTAGATGAACGGGGTGCCGAAGACGCCGACGTCGACGCCGAAGGCGCCGAGGAACATGAAGTGGCTGCTGATGCGGTTGAGCTCGCAGAGGATCATGCGGATCCACTGGGCGCGCTCGGGGACCTCGATCTCGGCGAGGGCCTCGACCGCCATGACGTAGGAGAGCTCGGCGTTGTGGGCCGCGAGGTACTCGGTGCGGTCCATGTAGCCGATGCCCTGGCGGAAGTCGAAGTTCTCGCAGAGCTTCTCGGCGCCGCGGTGGAGGTAGCCGATGTAGGGGACGAGGTCCTTGACGACCTCGCCGTCGATCTCGAGCACCATGCGGAACACGCCGTGGGTGGAGGGGTGCTGCGGACCGACGTTGATCAGCAGGTCCTGGGTCTCGAAGTCGCCGGCCTCGGACGGGGTGGGCGCGTCAACGACCATGGTTAGTCCCCCTCGTCCGCGTCGCGGTCGTGACCGAGCAGCTCACCCTGGAGGATGTCGATCTCCGCGTAGGGATGAGACTTCAGCAGCGGGTGGGTGTCGGACATGTCGACGTCTTCCGGCATCAGCAGCGGCCGCGGATCCGGGTGGCCAGTGAAGGTGACGCCAAACATCTCGGCGGTCTCGCGCTCGAGCCAGTTGGCGGCCTGCCAGACGGGTGTGGCCGTGTCGAGCACCTTGTCGTCGTTGGGCAGCGTGGTCTTGACCGTGAGGTTGAACTTGTTGGGCACGGAATAGAGGTGATAGACGACGTCAACGCCGTCGGCCTCGTTGTCGACGGCGGTGAGCGACCGCAGATAGTTGAACTGCAGGGCCTCGTCGTTCTTGAGCATGCCGAGGCCGCGGACGACGTCGGCCTTCGGAATGTGGACGATCAGGTCAAGCACGCTGCGTTCGGGGCGCACGTCGACGGCCGTGAGCGTGCGGTTCACGTCCGGCCAGATCGTGTCCTCGAAGGTGTCGGGCGGCTCGGGTGCTTCCTCGACCGCGTCATTGCCGCCGTCGTCGGTCGTCACGCCATCCGCCTTTGGGTGATCGCGCTACCGCGCGTGGGCCCTCCGGTCGCGCCGCTCACGCGCCGCGACCTTCTGCCGAGCGCTCCTCCATGATCATGTCCTGCAGGGCGAGGAACGAGTCGATCAGGGCCTCGGGGCGGGGCGGGCAGCCGGGGACGTAGACGTCGACGGGGATGACCTTGTCGACACCCTGGAGCACGCGGTCGTAGCGGGTGTAGGGGCCGCCGTTGGTGGCGCAGGCGCCCATGGAGATGACCCACTTGGGGTTGGGCATCTGTTCGTAGAGGAGCTTGACGGCCGGGGCCATCTTCTTGGTGACGGTGCCGGCGACGATCATGACGTCCGACTGGCGCGGCGACGGCCACGGGACGATGCCGAAGCGGTCGAGGTCGTAGTGGGACATATAGGTCCCGATCATCTCGATGGCGCAGCAGGCGAGCCCGAAGGTCATCGGCCAGAGCGACGACTTCCTCGATGCCGCGAGCACGAGGTCGGCGGGGACCTGCATGACGCCGGGGAGGGCCTGGCGGTACAGGGCCTTGCCGGGCTGCGGGGTGATCGGGGTGAGGACGGGCGCCTCGTTGGGGTGCTCGCCCGGGATCAGCGGCTCGGGGCCAGCCGGTGCGGGCGGCGCCTCGGGAGTTGGGGCGACCTCGGGGGTCGCTGGTTCGGTGGTGGTGGTCGAGGTAGCAGGAGTCATCGCCACTGGAGCGCTCCCTTCTTCCACGCGTATGCCAGGCCGAGGCCCAGAATCGCGATGAACGTGACCATGGTCCAGTAGGCGAGCGGCCCGATGCCGACGAAGGAGAGCGCCCACGGGAAGATAAAGACGGCCTCCACATCGAAGATGATGAAGAGGATGGCGTAGAGGTAGAAGCGATTACCGACGTTGGTGGAGGCGCGCCGCAGCGGCAGCATGCCGCACTCGTACGTGGTCCCCTTCTCTCGCTCCTCGGAGAACGGCGCCAGGAGGCGCGATCCGATGAGGGCGGAGAAGACGAGAATGAAGCCGGCGATGCTGGCTATGAGGACCGGTACGTAGTTGGAAAAGAGCTGGTCGGTCGGCAGCACCTGTCGTCCGATCGTGACCTCGGCAGCGCTCGTTGGGCCGACCCCTCAGCGCCGCCGGGACGGTATCAATGGCCCCAAACAGTGTCAACGAAATCGGGCCTATGCAGAACCCACCTCGGCAGGCTTCGACGACCGCGGTAAAACGGGCCGCTACGGGCCTCGTAACGCGAGGATCGAGCGACGGCGGATCGCGGTCGTTCCGTGGGGTGCGGAGGCGGAGTCAGCGATGAGCACGGAGTACCACAACCGGGTGATCGATGGACGGCGCGCGTCGTGGCGGGTTGCGCGGCTGCGGGCACAGGCGGCGGGGCTGCCGGTTGAGGAGGTCGCCGTCGCCTCGATCAGTGAGTTCGACGACGTGTACTGGTTCGACCAGGAGCATCGGCCCACGTGCCGGGCGGTCGTTGAGCACGCGCAACGAATCGCAGCGGCGGACCTCGATGATCCGATCTTGCTGTCGGCCGATGGGTGGGTGGTCGACGGGATGCACCGGGTTGCGCGCGCGGTGATGGAGGGGGTGGCGGAGCTGCCAGGGCGCCGCCTGACGGCGTACCCGGAGCCGGACGACGTGCGGCCGGTGTAGCGAACGAGCGCCCGGCCCGCTCTGGCCGACGTGGCCCGCGACGCGGATGGCGCGTGCCTCGGAACGAACGAATCGGTACGGAACGGGCCGCGACCCGTCGATAGTGTTGACATGACCGTCATGTGGTGGCATGATGCCACCATCAAGACATTGACGATGAGGTCTAGAGGCTGCCATGTTTGAGAAGTACTACAGTGCACTTATCGGCGACGGACGGCACAACCGCCCGACGTACGACGAAACCCGACAGGACCTGCAACGCATGTACCTGGCGCGGACCCTGGGAAGTGGGTGGGATGCGGGTCTCGATCGACGCAATCTTCGACGCCTTTGATGGCCCGCTGCTCCTCGTTGAGGACGACCGCGAACGGGAGCGCATCAAGCGCGTCCTGGAGGCGAGCCGGCCGGCGGTGGAGAACGCGATCTACCGCGTGTTCTCGGAGGCGCTTGCCCCGGTGAACGACAGTCTCGACGGGGCGCGGGCCGACCTGCGCCTCGTGGAGAACGGGATCGAGGTCGAGATCGTCGAGGAGGCGGAGGGTCCGACCACCCTCGAGCAGGACTTCTCGCTGTCGCCGGGCGACGTGGAGAAGTTGACCCTCCGCATCATCGAGCCGCTGAAGAAGGCGGCAGCGGAGGCGGCGGCCGAAGAGGGCCGCTCCCTGAACAACTGGATCAGTTCGGCGCTGGCGCGTCACCTCGAGCGGCGGTCACGCCAAGGGCGTCGCGAGATGCGGCGCGCCGCTCGGGAGGCCCGACGCGCCGCCCGCAGCACCCGCCCCTCCGCCGACTAACGGGGGGTCTCCGACCCCTCTTCTGACGCTTCGGGGGTCTTCGACCCCCTTCTTGACGCTTCGCGCCTGGTTCGATCCGGCCTCGGACGGTCGCTACCTACTCAAGAGCCGAGGCCGGCGACGTTGCACTCCTCGGCGGCTGCGTCGAATTTGCCGACCAGTTCGTCGTCGAATGTGGCGTCAGCCGGGATGCCGTTCGGGAAGTCGGCGGCGAGTTCGGCGTCCATGCATGCCCGCTGCGAGCCGGTGACGAAGGACGGCGGGAGGCCGAAGAAGCGATCGAGAAACTCGGCGGTGACGCTGTCGCTGCCGCTGGAGTCGTTGTCGTTCGCGTCGGGGGCCGTGGTGGCGGCGGTGGTCGCGGTTGGGTCGGCGGCTGGCTCGTCGTTGCCGTTATCTCCGTCGTCTTCGCCGCCGCACGCGGCGAGGGCGATCACGAGGGTGACGGTCGCGAGGCCAAAGAGGGCAGATCGTGCCGAACGTCCGAGGGTCGGGCGAAACGTCGAGCGGAACAGGGTCAATTGCGGATCCTTCCACGCGGGCGCAGGCGGCCCGTCGCTGGCCCGATCGAGCCGACGGCGAGCCTACGCGACGCGGTGGTCTGCGGCAGTAGGGGCGTCTTAACCGATCTCGCCTTAGCCGATCTCGGCGAGGGATTGACGGAGGCCGGCGAGGCGGGACTGCGTCGTTTCGAGACGGTCACGCTCGCGTTGGACGACCTCGGCGGGGGCGCGGGAGGTGAACTGGTCGTTGGCTAGCTTCTTCTCGAGCCCCGCGACCTCGCCCTCGGCCTCGGCGATCTGCTTGCCGATGCGCTCGCGCTCGGCGTCGAGGTCGAAGAGGCCAGCCATGGGGAGCGCGACCTGGCCGACCGCGAGGACGGAGGTGACGACGCCCTCGGTGGGGGCATCGGCCGGGGTGGCGACGACGTGGAGCGGGCGGGCGCGGGCGAGCTGCTCGATCGCAGGGCTGAGCGCGGTGGCGGTGTCGGCGGCGGTGGCGCCGACGACGTAGGCCTCGACCCAGCGGCCGGCGTCGACGCGCTTCTCGACGCGGATGTTGCGGATCGCGCGGACGAACTCCTGGACGGCCTCGAAGCTGGCTTCCGCCGACTCGTCGATGAGGGTGGCCTGGGCCTCGGGGAAGCGGGCGACGATGAGGGCGTCGGCACCCTCCGGGTCCGGGGCGATGGCGGCGAGGCGCTGCCAGATCTCCTCGGTGACGAAGGGCATGAAGGGGTGGAGCAGCCGGAGCGAGCGGTCGACGACATGAACGAGGACCGGGAGTGGGGAGCGGTCGCCGGCGCGGACGCGGACCTTGGCGACCTCGATGTACCAGTCGGCGAACTCGTCCCAGAAGAAGTCGCGGGTCTGGCGGAGGGCCTCGGCGAGCTCGAAGCGCCCGAGGAGGCGCTCGACGTTCTGGTTCACCTGGTTGAGGCGGGAGAGGACCCAGCGGTCCTCGACGGGCATGCCCGCGGGGTCGGGAAGGGCGAGGTCGTCGCCGTCCTCGACCATGCCGAGGGCGAAGCGGGAGGCGTTCCACAGCTTGTTGGCGAAGTTGCGACCGGCCTCGAGACGTTCGTCGCTCAGGCGCTGGTCGTTCCCGGGCGAGGTGCCGGAGAGGAGCGCGAAGCGGAGGGCGTCGGAGCCGTACTGGTCGACGGCGCCGAGGGGGTCGACGGCGGTGCCCTTGGACTTGGACATCTTGGAGCCGTCGGCGGCGCGGACGAGGCCGTGCATGTAGACGTGCTTGAAGGGGACGTCGTCATCGACGATGCCCTGCGCGACGGCGTCCTTCATGTTGTACATGGACATCATGATCATCCGGGCGACCCAGAAGAAGATGATGTCGTAGCCGGTCTCCATGACCTGCGTGGGATAGAAGCGCTTGAGGTCGGGCGCGTCGAGGTCGGGCCAGCCGAGGGTGGAGTGCGGCCAGAGGCCGGATGAGAACCAGGTGTCGAGGGTGTCCTCGTCCTGGTGGATGTTTGAGCCCTCGCAGGACTCGCAGAACGTGGGGTCCGTGAGGCCGACGGTCATGTGATCGCAGTCGTCGCAGTACCAGACGGGGATGCGGTGGCCCCACCAGATCTGGCGGCTGATGCACCAGTCGCGGATGTTCTCCATCCAGTGGAGGTAGGTGCGCTCGAAGCGCTCGGGGACGAACTTGATGCGGCCATCCTTGACGGCGTCGATGGCGGGGTCGGCGAGCGGCTGGATCTTGACCCACCACTGGAGGGAGATCAGGGGCTCGACGACGGCGCCGGTGCGCTCGCTGTGGCCGACGGCGTGGGTGTAGGGCTCCGTCTTCTCGAGCAGCCCGGCATCCTCGAGATCCGCGACCAGGCGCTGGCGGGCCTCGTCGCGGTCCATGCCGGCGTACTTGCCAGCGTTCTCGTTGAGGGTGCCGTCGAGGTTGAGGATGTTGATGATCTCGAGGCCGTGGCGCTCGCCGATCTCGAAGTCGACGGGGTCGTGGCCGGGGGTGACCTTGAGCGCGCCGGAGCCACCTTCGATCTCGACGGCCTCGTCGGCGATGACGGTGACGGGGCGGTCGACGGTCGGCACGAGCACCTGGCGGCCGACGAGGTCGCGGTAGCGATCGTCCTCGGGGTTCACGGCGACGGCGGTGTCGGCGGGGATCGTCTCGGGGCGGGTGGTGGCGATCACGACGTAGCGGTCGGTCTTGTTCCCGTCCTCGTCGAGGATCGGGTAGCGGACGTGCCAGAACGCGGACTCGACGTCCTCGTACTCGACCTCGATGTCTGAGACGGCGGTCTGGCTGACGGGGTCCCAGTTGATGAGGCGCTCGGCGCGGTAGATGAGGCCGTCGTCGTAGAGCTTCTTGAACGTGAGGCGGACGGCGCGCTCGCGCTCTTCGTCCATGGTGAAGGCCTCGCGCTCCCAGTCGGCGGAGGCGCCGAGGCGGCGGTGCTGTTCCGCGATCCTCGAGCGGGACGCGTTCACGAACTCCCAGACGCGCTTCAGGAACTCCTCGCGGCCGATGTCGTGACGGGAGAGGCCGTCGTCGCGGAGCTGGCGCTCGATGATGGCGTTGACGGCGATGGCGGCGTGGTCGACGCCGGGGAGCCAGAGGGCGTCGTCGCCCTTCATGCGGTGCCAGCGGATCAGGGCGTCCTCGACGGCGGTGGTGAGGGCGTGGCCGACGTGGAGCTCGCCGGTGAGGTTGGGCGGCGGCTGGATGATGGTGAAGGGGTCGGCGCCGGGGCGGTTGGGGCGGAAGGCGCCGGACTGCTCCCAGGCCTCGTAGACGCGTCCCTCGACGGCGCCGGGCTCGTAGGCGGTTGCCATCTCTTCAGCAGGGTTCGCGGTCATGGGGCGCTCCGGTTCGCGGTCCTCGAGCCGTTCATTGGCCTCGGACGTTCGGGCAAGAAGAAAGCCCCGCTGGACGGGGCTTCACGACAGGGTGGCGGCGGCCTCGCGGCCGTCGATTACCTGTCGTGGCTGGGTACTACTACCTGGGTCATTAGGCCTCGATGGTAGGTGCGCGCGAGAAGTGGGGTCAATGCAGGAGGTGCGTCGCGCGGGAGCGGCGGTGCGCATCGCGTGGGGCGGGCTGCTGATTTCGTAAGTGAGTCCTTCGCGGATCGGGGCGCGCCCCGGACTAGAATCGCGCCGCGCCGCGGCGAGAGGAGACTCCGATGTTCGTGTTGCGAGGCCGATGGTTCGCGGGATTGGTGAGCGCCCTCGTCGTAGTGGCGCTGCTTGGAGCCGCTTGCGGCGATTCCGACGATCCCGATCCCACGCCGACGGCGACGCCGACCGAAGTCGACGCGGCGCCTGATCCGACGGAGACGGCCGAGCCGACCCCGGAGGCGACGGAGACCCCGGAGCCGACGCCCACGGTGGAGACGGTGTTCCCAGCTGATGGTGTGTTGCCTCGTTCGGTGGCGTACGGCGGGCCCGTATGGGAGCTGACCGACGCGGTGGTCACCAGCCAGCGTCCGGCGGACTACGTCGCGGGTGAGGACGGGCGCGTCGTCGAGCAGAGCTACGTCATCCTCGACTTCGAGCTGCGGAACGACAGCACGGGGATCGGGTTCCCGAGCACGCAGGCACGCGTGCAGCTCACGCTGGCCGACGGATCGGTCATCGACGGCGACGACGTCCGGACAACGAACCTGCCGCCCGCGTCCAGCTCCGAGGCGCGCTATGCCTTCGAGGTTCCCCATGGCACGACCTTCGAGGGTCTGAGCATCGTGATCGCGGACCCGGGTCGGGAGCCCTCGGTGGAGCTGCCGCTGAGCGGCGACGCTCCGCCGGTTGAGGCGCCGCAGGTGACCGAGCTGGGCGAGGCAGCGGTCGTGCCGCTGCCGGGGATCGAGATGACGTGGACGCTCGAGGAGCAGCACTTCGGTCGCGACTGGCCGTTGCCGTTTGGCTTCCGCGGCGGCGCGCTGTTCGTGGGGACGCGGTCCGAGGTCGACGAGCGATGGCTCGGGCTGACGGTGGAGGTCCTTGTCGAGGGGTGCGACTGCCGTGGCGGCACCCTCGATCAAGCGGCGACCGTGCGGCTGTTCGTCGACGATGCACCGATCAGCCCGGAGGCGCGCGACAGCTCGCGGGAGCTGATGAACGCGCAAACGACCTCGGACGTGATGCTGGTGTTTGCCGTTCCGGCGGGGACGCTGGAAGCGGAGCTTCAGATCGGGCCGCTCGACGAGCCGGACCAGCAGGTGCGGGTGCCGCTGGTACTGCCACCCACCGAGTAGCCGGAGCAGCTACCTGGTCAGGAAGAACGCCACGAGCGCGGCGATGAGGGTGGCGAGGCCGAGGGCGAGGAACGCCTTCAGTGCGCCGGGCCTCGATTGGGGGGCGTCTTCCGCGAAGAGGGCGGTCCAGATGGGGAGCAGGAGGAGCGGGGCGAGGGCGACCATGCTGGCGCTCACGAGGAGGGTGAGGGCGACGATCATCGCGGAGGCGGCGACGCCGATGGCGACGCGGCCGGCCGGGGAACGCAGGGATTCGATCACGGTGCCTCCGGGTGGAGGCTAGGCGGCGGGGTGGCGGGCCTCGTAGGGCCGAAGGTCACCTCGGACGGTCGGGGCGGCGGAGTAGCAGGGGCGGTCGGGTGGCCTCGGTGGCTGACCGGCGGCGCGTCCATGCGCCGCCGGCATCCGGCAGTGGCCGGCGTCGGAGCGGGTCTGTCCGCTAGGCGGTGCGGGTGAAGGAAAAGGTCTTGGTGGTCGAGCCGTCCGAGACGGTGACGGGGAACTCGACGCCGACTGGAGCGGCCTCGAAGGTGACCTTCAGCTTCCAGTAGCCGCCGTCGCCCGCGGTAGTGGTGCCACCGCCGTAGGCGGAGCTGACCGTCACGGTCGTGCCGGGGTCGGCCTTCCCTTTGAAGACATCGTAGGGGAGCTTGTCGCCGCAGCTTCCGTAGTGCTGTGACGCGTTGAAGCTGCCGTCACCCGATTTGTGCTTGTTGTGGCTGTCCTTCGGCTTGAAGTGGACGGTGACGGACTCCTTGGTCTCGACGCCTTCGGTCGAAGTCGTGGAGAAGGTGGCGACGTTCTGTCCGGCGCTCAGGACGAGGCCGATGTTCCACTGGCCGTGCGCGTCGGCCTTCGTCTCGAAGGGGCCGGAGGCGACGGTGGAGCCTGGCTCGGCCTTGCCGGAGAACATGACGTAGGACTCGGTGACGGTGGATCCCTCGGCGGGGTAGGTGAGCGCGAGCTGCGGTGGGGGAGCCTCGAGGCGGGCGGTGACCCACTCGGGGAGCGCGGGGGCGCTGTCGACGGCGGCGGCGCTGGAGACAGCGCCGGCGACGAGCTGAGGGCGCTCGGGCGTCGTGGTGTCGACGTTGGCGACGGAGTCGGGGGCCTCGGCAGGTGGATCCGCCTCGGAGGTGCCGCCGGTGCAGGCGGCGCCGAGGAGCAGGAGGGCGCCGGCCGTGGCGGCGATTAGGCCTCGGCGGATGCGGGCGCCTCGGACGGGAGGAACGGGCAGGGCGATTCGCGATGCGGGCATGGGCGGCGTCCTTTGCCGGTGGCGGCGACCCAAGGTCGTCGCGGTCCTCGGCCGCTGTCCCGCGCGGCCCACTGTTGGCGAGGACGGCTGCACTCTGTCGAGTGGACGCGCCCTCGATGCCCGCCGATGGCACGGCGGTGCCGGCCATCTGCTGGGATCATCGACGAACGCGGATCGCGACTTCACCCCTCGGTGGGGGCGCAGGAGCCAGGGGTGGGCCGGCGACGCCGTGCGCGGAATTAGCACTCTCCGAGGAGAGTGCTAGACTCCCTGCCGAGAGGCCCCATGACCGATCAACAGCGGCTCCGGCTGGCAGCAGAGCTGGCAGGCGGTGTGCCGGCGTTCCCCGAGATGCCATCGCCGAGCTTGACGCTCGAATCCGCGGACGCGGGGCGGACCCATTACTCGTCGTACTCGCCGGTCGACCTGCGGAGTGTGCTCACCAGCCCGACGGACACCCCGACGACGGTGCTTGGAGAGCTCTCGCTACCCAGCGGCGAGCGGGAGCCGACCCCGGCGATCGTGTTCCTGCCGGGCAGCGCCGGGGTGCTCGAGACCGATCGGCAGCAGCGGTGGGAGGCCTGGTTCCTCGACCGGCGGATCGCGGTGTTCTTCGTCGACCCATACGGACCACGGGGGCGCACGGCGGAGATGCCGTACGCCCAGGCGCTGCTCGCGACGTCGCCGATCGACATAGTGGCCGACGCGTACGGAGCGCTGCGCCTCCTCGACTCGCATCCGCGGATCGACAGCGAACGGATCGGGCTGATGGGCCTGTCTCTCGGCGGAGCTTGCGTGCGGACCGCGATGGACGACCGATTCCGGCACGCGTACGCGGCCGAGCATCCTGGCTTCGCGGCGTTCGTGGATTTCTACGGCCCGTGTACCGAGGACCTGGGGACGCGCCGGACCAACGGGGGTCCGCTGCTCACGGCGCGTGGGACGGCCGACGAGTCCAACGATCAAGCGGCGTGTGAAGCGACGATCGCCCAGCTGGAGCGGGCCGGCTCGCGCGTGGATGTGCGCTGGTACGACGGCGTCGCGCATGGCTGGGACGCGCTCACCGAGCGCGCGTTCTTCGCCGAGTTCCCGTGGGTTGCGGGTTGCCACACGAGCTATGACGAAGCGGCGCGACCGCTGTATCGGGGCGAGCCGATCTCGATTGGGGAGCCGGCCGGCTCCCGTGCGGAGAGGATCGCGGCGCGCCTGCAGGTGCTCGCCGCCGCGAGCGGCGATCTCCGCTTCGGGTACACCAACGGGCGTGACGACGAGGCAGCGAGGCGCGCCGAGGCCGACCTGGCCGAGTTCCTGCGGGACGCGCTGTCGATCTCGACGGGGGCCTGACGCCGCTCAGATCGAGTGCGGCGGCGGGAGCGTCTGAGCCGGCGTCCCGATAGGGTGTCCGAGCGGCAAACGACATGATTCTCCGGCTGACGCGGCGAGGGGCAGGCGATGGAACTGGGCGGCGTCGGGTACCCGGCGATCATCGTGAAGAACGTGGAGGAGTCGCTCGAGTTCTACGGGAAGCTCGGGGCGTCGCTCCTCTATATGGAGCCGAACCGGGACGATCCTGAGTCGGTGCAGGCGCTCCTCGATGTGGGGGGCGACAGCTACCTGATGCTGATCGGGCCGACGGATCCAAACCTGAAGCTAGCCGAGGCGTCGCTGGGCGTGGGCTCGATGCAGTACGTGACGCTGCAGGTGAGCGCGGCATTCATGGATCAGGCGTTCTTCTCGCTGTCGCAAGCGGGCCTCCAGGGGTCCGAGGAGATCCGGCGCGGGTACGAGCGGCTGATCTTCCTCGAGGATCCGAACGGGGTGCTGGTGTTGCTGGTGGCCTGGGCGACGGAGCCGCCCACCGGGGTGGATCGGGCGCGCGTGCTGAAGCGGGCGGCGCAGTTCCGCGAGGAAGCGGGCGATCCGTTCTTGGAGGACGCGCACGTCCAGCGAGCGATCGCGGAGATCGCCGCCACCTCCTAAGGGTCTTCGAGGGTCTTCGACCCCTCCTGACGCTTCGCGGGGGTCTTCGACCCCTTTTCTGACGCTTCGCGCCTGTTAGAGCTGGTGGGGTGCGCCGGAGACTGTTCGCCGCGTCTACGCTGGGTGGCCGAAACGGGTTCGCGGCTGAGGAGGAAGCACGTGTCAGAGCTTGCGAAGACGGCGCCGGCGTTTGTCGAGATGGCGCATCAGATTGTCTGGGCCTCGGTGGCGACGGTGGACAGCCAGGGGCGGCCGCGGACGCGGATCCTGCACCCGTACTGGGAGTGGGACGGCGAGCAGCTGGTGGGCTGGGTGGCGACGGGGCCGACGCCGGTGAAGGTGGCGCACCTCGAGCGGCAACCGAATGTGTCGGTGAGTTACTGGGCGACGAACCAGGACACGTGCTCGGCGGAGTGCGTGGCGACCTGGCAGCACGATCTGGAGACGCGACAGCGGGTGTGGGATTTCTTCTCGAGTACGCCGGAGCCGCTGGGGTATGACCCTCGGATCATTCCGGGGTGGACGGCGCCGGACGCGGATGCGTTCAGTGTGCTACGCCTCGACCCGTGGCGCGTCCGCGTGTTCCCGGGAATCGTGCTGACCAGCGGCGGCCAGGAGGGCGAAGCATTGACCTGGTCTGGTTGATGCGACGGCCGCAGCGGTCGACATGTGTCGTGAGACCTGGCTGAGTGCCGGGCGGCCGACTCCAGAGCCGCGCTTGCTTGCCCAGGCGCAAGTGACAGTGACCGACGGCAGCACTCAGATCGAGGAAGGCGGGCGCGCGGTTGCGGTACATCAACCGGTCTTCTCGCTGGACGATCGGGGCGTCGGTCGAGCTTCGAGCAGGCACGCGGGCCACTCGGAGAAGCCCCTGGACTCCGCGGGTTCAGGCCTTCGCCCTGATGCTCTTCGTAGCCTGCGCGGGGGGAGACGATCCGGAGCTCGGCGGCTGGACGGCCGAGTTCTGCAGCATCGTCGGATCTGTGTACGAGGCTGGCGCCTCCATCGGAGACGAGGACGATCGTTTACCACTTGATCAGCGGATCTCGTCGCTCGATGAGGATGCCCAGCTTGTTGATGACGCGCTGAGTCGCGCCATCAGTGATCTTCGTGAACTCGAGCCGCCAGACGCGGCGAGGAGCTACCAGGAGGCCACACTGGCCTTCTATCAGGCTTTCAGTCGGGCGATCGAACGTGCGCGGTCCGGTTGGCTTGCGGCCGACACCGAGGCTGACTACCAGGCCGCAGCGGATCGGCTCTGGGACGGAGTGAGCCTCGCTGAGACGGAATACGCAACGGCAGTTACTCGCACCGATCGCTCCATCGTGGCAGTTATTGCGCGAACTCCAGGCTGCGCCGTTCCCGTTGGCTAGGTAGCCGATGAACCCGAGTCAGCGGATGAAGCTGCCGACGATGCCGCCGAAGACCGTCGGCACGCCGTTCTGCGCGGCGGTCGCCTAGCGGCGGCGCATGCCAAGGTCGACGCTACCGCGACACCTCCACGTGGGAATCGCAGTCCCCGAACAGGAACTTAGTCGCCTGAGACTGCGGGGGCGGGGGATTCCTCGGCGACGGTGTTGCCGTAGGCCTCGAAGGGGACGATCTCGTCGTCGGTGAGTGGGCGCATGTACTGCTTCCGGGCGAAGGCGGCCTCGATGTAGGGGGCGAGCTCCTCGGCCTTGGCGCGCTGGCGTTCGGCTTCCTCGGCGTGGAACTCGGGCATGACTTCGTCGGCGAAGAGGCGGAGTGAGTCGGTGATGTGCTCGTGGCGGTTGTTGCCGCCCTGCTGGATGAAGACGGTCTGGTCGACGCCGATCTCGGCGAAGCGGCGGAGGTGGTTGCGGACCTGATCGGGCGTGCCGATGGCGCCTCGGCTGGCGGTGATGTTGCCGGTGACGTCGCCGGCGATGATCTGGTCGCGATTGGCCTCGTACTGCCGCCAGATGTCGGTGCGGCCGGGCTTGTGGGCGCCCGAGCGGTAGAAGTGGCCGAGGGCGAACTGGAAGAAGCGCAGTCCGTCGATACCGCGGTCGAGCGCCTCTTGCTCGTCGGGGTGGACGGAGAAGCCGGTGACAAGCGCGATGTTCGGGTTGACGGCGTGTCCGATCGGGACGCATTCGTTCTTGAAGGTGTCGTAGTAGTCGTCGACCCAGTGCTTGGCCTCGTCGTAGTCGACGAAGGTGAAGGTGAGCGCGCCGATGCCGAGCTGGGCGGCGAGGTGGATGGTGTCGCGGTTGGAGCAGGCGACCCAGAGCGGCGGGTGCGGGCGCTGGACGGGCTTGGGGACAACGTTCCTCGGAGGCATCGACCAGTGCTTGCCCTCGTAGCCGGGGTACGGGTCCATGGCGAGCATGTTGGTGATCTGCTCGACGTTCTCGCGCCACTGCTCGCGGCGGAGGGCGGGGTCAATGTCGAAGCCCTCGAGCTCGGAGCGGGAGGCGGATTCGCCGGTGCCGAACTCGACGCGGCCGTGTGAGACGAGGTCGAGGGTGGCGATGCGCTCGGCTGCGCGGGCAGGGTGGTTGTAGCCGTTGGGCATGAGCATGATGCCGTGGCCGAGGCGGATCTGTTGGGTGCGCTGGCTGGCGGCGGCGAGGAAGACCTCGGGGGCGGAGGAGTGCGAGTACTCCTCGAGGAAGTGGTGCTCGACCTCCCAGGCGTAGTCGATGCCGAGCTGGTCGGCGAGCTCGACCTGGTCGAGGGCCTCGTCGAAGAGGCGCTGTTCGGCGCCGTCGGTCCACGGCTTCGGGAGCTGGTGTTCGTAGAAGATGCCGAACTTCATCAGTGCCTCGCTTCCATCGCCCGCTGGCGATCGGGCGGATGCTAGCGGCCCCGGCGAGGGGATGTGTGAAACGAACGCACTCGTCGACCGGGTCGAACACCTTGCGAAACCATGACCACGGATGGCATGAAGTTCTCGTAGGCTAGTGATAGAACGCACGAGCGACGGGTGGGTGCTAGCGATGATGCGATTCTTCGAGGCGATGGCGGGCAGCAAGGGCGAGATGGTCGCCCCGCAGGACGCGCTGCCCGGACGCACCGAGACGATGCCCGTCCCCGAGCAACACCTGGTCCTCGGCAACCCGTTGACGCCGCCGTTCCCGGAGGGGTTCGAGACGGCGATCTTCGGGATGGGCTGCTTCTGGGGCGCGGAGCGCATCTTCTGGCAGCTCGACGGGGTCTGGACGACGGCGGTGGGGTACTCGGGCGGGTACACGCCGAACCCGACGTACGAGGAGGCCTGCTCGGGAAAGACCGGGCACATGGAAGCGGTCCTCGTGGTGTGGGACCCATCGAAGATCTCGTACGAGGCGATCCTGAAGGCGTTCTGGGAGGGGCATGACCCGACGCAGGGGATGCGCCAGGGGAACGACTTCGGGACGCAGTACCGCTCCGCCGCCTACTGGAACTCCGAGGAGCAGCGCGTGGCGCTCGAGGCGTCGCGGGAGATGTACGCGACGGTGCTGAGCGACGCGGGGTACGGCGGGATCACGACGGAACTACGCGAGGCACCGGAGTTCTACTACGCGGAGCCGTACCACCAGCAGTACCTGCACTGGAACCCGAACGGGTACTGCGGGATCGGTGGGACCGGTGTGAGCTGCCCCGTCGGGGTCGTCACGGCCGACTAGCTCAGTCCTCTCAAGTCACGCGGGGCCACGGATGGACCGGGTTCGGCTCGGGGTCGTGGGCTGCGGGAGCATCGCGCAGCAGAACATGCGCGGGTACGTCCAACATCTTCGTGCGGAAGTGGTGGCGCTCTGCGACACGCGTCGGGAGCGGGCGGAGGCGCGTGCCTCGGAGTTTGGGATCTCGCCTCGGATCACGACGGAGTTCGAGGAGTTGACCGCGGATCCCGAGGTGGACGCGGTGGAGCTGCTGACGCCGACGTTCCTGCACGCGGAGCAGATCGTCGCGGCCCTCGATGCGGGGAAACACGTGTCGTGTCAGAAGCCGATCGCGGTGACGCTCGAAGAGGTCGACGCGATCGAGGCGGCGGTGGCGCGGAACGAGGTGACGTTCCGAGTGACGGAGAACTTCACCACCTACCCGCCGATCGTGAAGGCGCATGAGCTGATCGAGGCGGGGGCGATTGGGGCGCCCTCGCTGGTGCGGATCAACACCACCCGAGCCGGGGGCATCACGGATCCGACGATCGTGCGCTACGACGACGCGGCCGCGTGGCGGCGGGAGCCGGAGCGGAACCTCGGTGGGGTGATGTTCGACGATGCGTGCCACAAGTACGCGACGGCGATGCTGTGGGCCGGCGAGGTGACCGAGGTGTCGGCGATGGTGACGGCGACGGACGACTTCGTGCACGAGACGCCGGCCGTGGCGACCTTGCGGTTCGAGCGGGGCGCCCTCGGGATCATCGACTACGCGCATCAGCCGGGGCTGACGATCCGCGGGCGGTACACGCCGGTGGACGAGCTGTTCGAGGTCCACGGGCCGCTGGGGACGATCTGGGTGACGCAGGGGCAGGCGGAGACGAACGACCTGGCGCCGGTGTTGTTGCGGACGAGCGCGGGCCTCGAGGAGTTCGATGTGGCCTCGGACTATGCCGTCAGTTTTGACGGGGCGGCGGCGGAGTTTGTCGAGGGGGTGCTCGCCGGCGAGCAGCCGCGGCAGGACCTCGGTACGGCGCGGCGGGTGCTCGAGATTGCGCACGCGGTGTATGAGTCGGCGCGTGAGGGGCGGATCGTGCGGCTCGACAGGCGGCTTGATCCCTGATCAAGAAGAGGGCCGGCTGGGCCGGCCCTCTGTCGTCATCTCCGTTGAGGGGTCCTCGGTAGGTGGCTAACCCCTCGGGAGGCCGAGTCCCCGCTGGGCGATGATGTTGCGCTGGACCTCGGAGGTGCCGGCGGCGACGGTGCTGCTGACAGAGGTGAGGTAGGTGCGGGCGATGGCGCCGCCGAGCTTGGAGTGCGGGGATCCGGGGAGGATCTGGCCGCCCATGCCGAGCATCTGGATGCCGGTGCGGGCGATGCGCTGGGTGAGCTCGGAGCCGTAGAGCTTGGAGACCGAGGCCTCGTGGTTGGGGATCTGCCCCTGAGCCTGGAGGAAGGGGATCCGGTAGGCGACGTTGTAGCCGACCTGGAGTTCGACGAAGCGGTCGGCGAGCTCGTAGCGGGCGTTGGGATTCTGCTTCAGCAGAGTTTCGTCTTGCTTGGCGGCGCCGACGAGGCGCTCGAGGTTGCGCTTGCCGCCAGCGTAGGCGGCGACGCCGGAGCGCTCGTAGTCGAGGGCGGTGGCGACCTGGTACCAGCCGCGGTTCTCGACGCCGACGAGGTTGGTGGCGGGGATGCGCACGTCCTCGAAGAAGACTTCGTTGAAGTTGTGCTCGTCGGCCATGTTGACGAGGGGGCGGACCTCGATGCCGGGGGTGTCCATCTCGAGGACGAAGGTGGAGATGCCGCGGTGCTTGGGGGCGTCGGGGTCGGTGCGGGCGGCGAGCCAGCCCATGTTCGAGAAGTGGCCGCCGCTGGTCCAGATCTTGCTGCCGTTGATGACGTACTCGTCACCGTCGCGGACGGCGCGGGTCTGGAGGGAGGCGAGGTCGGAACCGGCGCCGGGCTCTGAGTAGAGCGTGCACCACTGGTCGATGCCGTTGACGATGTTGGGGAGGTACTTGGCCTTCTGCTCGTCGTTGCCGAAGAGCATGACGGCGGGGCCGACCCAGTCGACGCCCATGGTGGAGCCGCTAGGCATCTCGGCGTAGGCGGTCTCTTCCTTGTAGAGCATCTGCTGGACGTGGCCGGCGTCGAGACCGCCGTGCTCCTCGGGCCAGGCCATCGCGAGCCACTTCTTGTCGGCGAGGGCGGCGGTGAGCTTCTTGGCAAGCTCTTCCTGCTCCTCGGCGGGGACTTCGCCGAGGAAGGCGCGGTCGGCCCAGTCGGCCGGCAGCTGGCTCTTGAGGAACGATTGAATCTCGTCCCGGAACTGCTGCTCCGCTTCGTTGAACTTGAAGTCCATCGTTCGATCCCCCCGGCCGACATTCGGCCCTACCGGTCGCCCGCTGGTGGACGCCGCGCGACCACAAAGTCTACCGGAGGTTGGTTCTGACCGGGTTGGGGCGTCGATTCGGGGCGAGAGGCTGCGTGCGGCGCCAGGTGCGGGGGCGAGGCGTGCCGATTCGCCTCGGGCGGCGGGGCGCCGGTGGTTGGGCGGCCCTCGGAGGGGCGGCAGCCCTCGGGAGGGTGGGTGCTAGTATCGAGTGGCCTCGAGCGGGCGGTGCCGGCGACAGCCGGTGGGAGGCGACCACCATGCAGCCATTCCGAGAGCTGGCCGTGTTCAGCGGCAACGCGCACCGCGAGCTGGCGGAGTCGGTCTGCAAACACCTCGAGATGCCGCTGGGCGAGTGCGAGGTCTTCGAGTTCTCGAACGAGGAGATCTTTGTCCGCTTCATGGACAACATCCGCGAGCGGGATGTGTTCCTGATCCAGCCGATCGTGTCGCCGGTGAACACGCGGCTGATGGAGCTGCTGGTGATGATCGACGCGGCGAAGCGCGCGTCGGCAGGGCGGATCACGGCGGTGATCCCGTACTACGCGTACGGACGGTCGGACAAGAAGGACCAGCCGCGGGTGCCGGTGACGGCGCGGCTGCTGGCGAACTTCCTCGAGGTGGCGGGCGCGGACCGGGTGCTGACCCTCGATCTTCACGCCGGGCAGATCCAGGGGTTCTTCAACATCCCGGTGGACGAGCTGACGGCGTTCCCGATGATCGCGGACTACTTCCGCAGCGAGAACCTGCAGTCGCCGGTGGTGGTGGCAACGGACGTGGGCGGCGCGAAGCGCGCCCGCGACGTGGCGGAGCGGCTGGGCTGCGAGCTGGCGATCATCGACAAGCGGCGCAGCGGGAACGACGAGCAGGCCGAGGCGATGACGCTGATCGGTGAGGTCGAGGGCCACGACTGCATCATCGTCGACGACGAGATCCTGACGGGCGGAACTGTGGCCTCGGCGGTGCGATTGCTGCGCAGCCGTGGGGTGCGCTCGGTGCAAGTGGCGTGCGTGCACCCGGTGTTCGCGTCGAAGGCGTTCGACGCGCTGGACACGAAGGACGTGGATCAGATCGTGTTCACGGACTCGCTGCCGCTGGTGCACGGGGCGTTCAGCCAGGTGGAGACGGCGACGCTGTCGACGGCGGCGATCCTCGGAGATGCGATCCACCGGATCCACACGGGTGGGTCGGTCGGGGCGCTGTTCCGGTAGCGAGGCGCGACCGGTGCGACAGGTGACGGGCGACCTCGAAGCCGACCTCGCGAAGTTCTACGACCAGCAGGCGCCGGAGCGGGCGATGCGGCGGCCGCCGCAGGACCGCGACGACGCGCGCCGGCGGTTCGTCGAGCTGCTGCGGGCCGAGGGGCGGACCTCGGTGCTGGAGATCGGCACCGGGACGGGACGCGACGCGGTGTCGCTGCAGGCGGTCGGGCTGGCGGTGTCGGGCATCGACCTGTCGGCGGAGCACGTGCGGTACTGCCGCGAGGCGGGGATCGACTGCCGACAGGCCTCGCTGCTCGCGATGCCGTTCGAGGACGATGCGTTCGAGGCTGGGTGGACGATGAGCGTGCTGCTGCACGTGCCGAACGAGCAGATCGATACGGCGTTCGCGGAGATCGGGCGGGTGCTGGCGCCAGGAGCACCACTGGCGGTCGGGGTGTGGGGCGGGCCGGATGAGGAGGCGATCAGAGATCAGGATCGCCTCGAACCGGCCCGGTTCTTCAGTCGTCGGAGCGATGAGGGCTGGCGACGGATCCTCGAGCGGCATGGGGAGATCGAGCAATTCGAGGTGTGGGCCGATCAGGGGGCAGCGGACGAGCACTACCAGTTCTCTGTCCTGCGGCTGAAGTAGGTGGCGCCGGGGCGTCGCCGGTCGTCGGCCTAGGCGCAAACCCGAGGTCCGCGGCCCATGTGGGTCGTACACTGAAAGACCCACCTCGAGGAGGCACGGCCGTGTTTGGTGCCGTCAAGAAGATCTTTGGTAGCGACTCCAACGAGCGCGCGCTCAGTGAGCTGCGACCGCTGGTCGATCTGGTCAACGATCAGGCGGCCGGCGCGGAGGCGCTGGACGATGACGCGCTGCGCGCGAAGACGGAGGAGTTCCGGAGCCGCCTCGATGGTGGCGAGACGCTGGACGACCTGATGCCGGAGGCGCTGGCGGTGGCGCGCGAGGCGGTGGCGCGGGCGACCGGGGAGCGCGCGTACGACGTGCAGATCCTGGGTGCGATCACGCTGCACCGCGGGTCGATCGCGGAGATGCGGACCGGCGAGGGCAAGACGCTGGCGGCGGCGCTGGCGCTGTACCTGAACGCGCTCGAACAGCAGGGCGCGCACCTGGTGACGGTGAACGACTACCTCGCGAGGCGGGACGCGCAGTGGTACGGGCGCGTGGCGCTGATGGAGCGGCTGGGGCTGACGATCGGGGTGCTGCAGAACCAGGGCGCGTTCCTGGTGCGGACGGAGCAGGTGTCGGATCAGGGGTCGATGGAGTACCTGGAGGCGGCGCACCGGCGCGAGGTGTACGGCTGCGACGTGGTGTACGGCACGAACAACGAGTTCGGGTTCGACTACTTGCGCGACAACATGGCGACGAGCCTGGAGGGACGCGTCCAGAAGCAGCGGCACTTCGCGATCATCGACGAGGCCGACAGCGTGCTGATCGACGAAGCGCGGACGCCGCTGATCATCTCGGGGCCGGCGCAGGACGACGTGCGGCTGTACCCACGGTTCGCGCGGATCGTGCCGTCGCTGACGCAGGAGGTCGACTACACGATCGACGAGAAGACGCGGAGCGTGGCGCTGACCGAGCCGGGGGTGGAGAAGCTCGAGCGCGCGCTTGGCATCGAGAACCTGTACTCCCTGGAGAACTTCGCGCTGACGCGGTACATGGAGGCGGCGCTCAAGGCAGAGGTGATCTACCAGCGCGACCGCGACTACGTGGTGAAAGACGGTCAGATCGTGATCGTCGATGCCTTCACGGGGCGGCTGATGGAGGGCCGGCGCTGGTCCGACGGCCTCCACCAGGCGGTGGAGGCGAAGGAGGGCGTGCGGGTCAACCAGGAGTCGGTGACCTACGCGACGATCACGATCCAGAACTTCTTCCGGCTCTACGACAAGCTGTCCGGCATGACCGGTACGGCGGTGACCGAGGCCGAGGAGCTGGCGGAGATCTACGAGCTCGAGGTGGTGGTGATTCCGACGCACCGCGAGGTCGCTCGCGACGACATGCCGGACCTGGTGTTCAAGTCGACCCGCGCGAAGTGGGCGGCAGTGATCGAGGACATCGTCGAGAAGCACGAGGCCGGGCGGCCGGTGCTGGTGGGCACGGTGGCGATCGAGTCCTCGGAAGACCTGTCGCAGCTGCTGACGCGGCGCGGGATCGAGCACGAGGTGCTGAATGCGAAGCAGCACCAGCGGGAGGCGGCGATCATCTCGCGGGCGGGGCTCGAGGGCGCCGTGACGATCGCGACGAACATGGCGGGGCGCGGTACCGACATCAAGCTCGGCGAGGGTGTGGCCGAGAAGGGCGGGCTGCACGTCCTGGGGACCGAGCGACACGAGTCGCGGCGGATCGACAACCAGCTACGCGGCCGGTCGGGGCGCCAGGGCGACCCGGGGTCGACGCGGTTCTTCGTGTCGTTCGAGGACGACCTGATGAAGCGGTTCGCGCCGGACTGGCTGCCGGGGATGATGAGCAAGCTGGGCCTCGAGGAGGACACGCCGCTCGAGTCGAAGATGGTGACGAAGGCGATCGAGCAGGCGCAGCAACGGGTCGAGGGCTACAACTTCGACATTCGGAAGCACGTGGTCGAGTACGACGACGTGATGAACACACACCGCGACGTGATCTACTCGGAGCGCGACAAGGTCCTCGAAGGGGAGGACCTGCGCGAGACGGTGCTGACGATGGTGGAGGACGAGATCGAGGCGCTGAGCGACTCGCATCTGACGTCGGTGCCGCCCGAGCCGGAGGTGTTCTTCCAGACGCTGGAGGCGACGGTTCCGCTGCAGGACGAGATGGACCTCGATCGGGTCGAAGCCGGGCCGGCGGATGCGGTCCTCGAGGAGGCGCTGGACCTCGCGGAGCGCCGATACGACGAGCTGGAGCAGACCAACGGCGAGGAGCTGCAGCGACTCGCGGAGCGGCTGGTGCTGCTCAAGACGATCGACTCTCTGTGGGTGAGCCACCTGACGGCGATGGACGAGATGCGGCAGGGCATCGGCCTGCGCGCGTACGGCCAGGCGGATCCGCTGGTGGCCTACAAGCGCGAGTCGCACGACATGTACGAGCAGCTCTCCGAGCGGATCCGGCAGACGGTCGCCCGCAACATCTTCCACACGCGGCTGCAGCCGGCGCAGGCGAAGCACCTACTGGGCGAGCAGACGCCACAGCAGGTGCGCACGAGCGGTCCGGGCGAGCCGGGCAGCGAGGATGGCGTGACCTCGGTGGGCGCGCAGGGCAACGGAAGTGCGCCGGCGGCCGCGGTGGCAGAAGTACCGGTGGATCCGAACGCGTCGCGGGCGGACCGTCGACGCGCGGAGCGGGCGCAGAAGAAGGCGCGCAAGCGCGCGAAGTCGCGTCGCTAGCGCGGCGCGCGACAACGACACAGGACCAACGGCGATGACCGAGACGCACCACGTCGCGGCGAGCGCGATCGGGCGGCTGTCGATGATGCCGCCGGCGATCTGGATCGTGTCGGGGGTGCCGGGCGAGCGCCGGCGCGCGGTGGTGACGGGTCTCCTCGGTGAGCTGCAGCAGGCGGCGCACATCGACGGGGACGCCCTCGGTGAGGCGATCGCGGGCGGGCGGGTGCTGCCCGGCGAGGAGCCGCAGGCGGAGTCGGAGCGCCAGGTCGAGCTGTCGATGCGGAACCAGTGCCTGCTGGCACGGTCGTACGCCGAGGCCGGGTTCGCGGCAGTGATCGAGTACGCGGTGGTGACGCGCAGCCAGCTCGACGCGTACCGGCACTACCTCGCGGGTGGGCAGCTTCGCCTGGTGGTGGCGCTGGACGCGGACGACGAGTCGGCGCCGGCGGCGCTGATGCGCGAGGAGCTGGCCGGGCTCGGGGTGTGGCCCGACGGGGACGATGCTGGCGCGATCCTCGAGGGTGAGCGGGCGGCGTCGATCTCCTGATCCGTCGCCCGTGACTGCTGAGAGTTGCCGGGCCCTCGGATCCCGCTCGCTGAGCAATGGTTCGTCGATCGGTAGACTGGGTTGGTTATGAGCACGCTCGCCCCAGACGCGATCCTGATGGACGACGATCCGGCGCCAGCACGGCGACGGGTGCGGGTACCTCGTGAAGGCCCGCTGAACCCGGAGCAGGCGGTGGAGGCGCTACGCCGCGAGGTGGAGCGCGGGCGACCGTGGTACCCGGCGCTGCTGGAGGTGGTGTCGCGGTGGTCGGCTGCCGACGAGGAGCTGAACGGGGTGCGCCAGCGTTACCTGATCGGTGGCGAGGCGTTCGACTGGCTGCTGCTGGCGCAACGCCTCCTCGCGGAGGTGGAGGAGCACCTGCCGGAGGCCGAGGTCGAGCGGCTGCTGATCTTCGGGTTGCCGCCGGACGACAGCTCCGAGGAGGACTTCGCTCGGGCGATCGGCGGGCCGAAGCATCGCGCACACCTCAACTTCCAGTACGGCGTGACGATCGAGGAGCTGTTGCTGCTGGCGGCGGAGATCGAGCTGCAAAAGGCGGGGCGCCTGGCGGGGGCGGGGCAACCTCAGCCGGATGTGATGGCGTACGAGCGGGTGTACGGGAAGCCGCTCGAGGAGTTGCAGCTGATCTACGCGACGGAGACGGATACGCGTCTGGCGACGCGGATGCGTCAGACGGAGCTACAGGCGTTCACGTACTGGTGCTCGAAGTACCGGTTGCGGACCTCGGAGCCGGCGCGCGTGGCGTCGGATACGAAGAAGGCGCTCGCGCTGATGTCGCGGATGGATGCGGGGCGCGGGCGGTTGGCGAACCGCGAGCGCGAGCCGATCGATGTGACGGTGCCGAAGAAGAAGCCGCGCGTGAAGCGGAAAAAGCGGGCGAAGAAGAGGGCGACGACGAAGTCGTAGCTTCTTTGCGCGCTCCGCGTGCGACGGGAATGGTGACGCGGGCGGAGCCTGCGGCCGCTCGCCTCCCACCACCCTCGACTCGAAATGAAGAGGCTCGGCGCCCGCGCCCCGACAGAGGGTTGCGCCCCTCGGCGCTCGCTTCGCCGGTGACGCGCGAAGGGGTGATCGGTTGCGGCGACGAGCTGCGCTCTGCTCGATCCTTGCCTTCGGCGTTGCCGCTGGGACTTAGATGGTTCCCACCCGCCCACCCGAACCCCCAGCGGTGGGCCTGCGGCCCCCCGCACCCCCCGCTCAGTACGTCGCTTCGCGCTGCAGCGCCCACCGCCGTGGTGGACTCGCCCTGCCGGTCCCTACTCGAACGTCGGAGGGGAGCAGAGTTAGCGGCCGATGAGGCGGGGTGGAGCGGGGGTTTCGGCGGTGGTGGTGCCGAGGAGGTCGCGGACGGAGCGGACGATGCCGGCGGAGTCGAGGCCGGCGTTGGCTCGCTGCTGGGATTGGGAGGCGTGCTCGACGATGGTGTCGGGCATGGTGATGGCGCCGAGGTAGGTGTCGGCGAGGTCGTGGTCGGCGAGGAGGGCGAGGACGGCTTCGCCGAAACCGCCGGCGCGGACGTTTTCCTCGATGGTGACGATTGCACTCGTGCGGCGGGCGGTGTCGAGGATGAGGGTCTCGTCGAGGGGTTTGGCGAAGCGGGCGTTGATGACGGCGGCGTCGGTGCCGTCGACCGCGAGGAGGTCGGCGGCCTCGATGCAGTCAGGGAGGACGGAGCCGATGCCGACGAGGGCGAGGTCGTCGCCGTCGCGGAGGGTGGTGCCGGTGCCGACCTCGATGGGTTCGCCGGTGCGCGCCGAGAGCTCGGTGGTGGCGGCGCCTCGGGGGTAGCGAATCGCGAAGGGGCCGTCGTGGGCGAGGGCGGTGTCGAGGAGGTCGGCGAGTTCGGCGTCGTCGACGGGGGCGGCGACGACCATGTCGGGGAGGCAGCGGAGGAAGCTGATGTCGGCGAAGCCCTGGTGGGTGCGTCCGTCCTCGCCGACGTGGCCTGCGCGGTCGATGGCGAAGACTACAGGGAGGCCCTGGACGGCGACGTCGTGGACGACGGAGTCGTAGCCGCGCTGGAGGAAGGTTGAGTAGATGGCGACGATGGGCTTCATGCCGGCGGCGGCGAGGCCGGCGCCGACGGTGACGGCGTGCTGCTCGGCGATCGCGACGTCGAGGACGCGGTCGGGGAACTCGCGCTGGAGAGCGGTGAGGCCGGAGCCCTCGATCATGGCGGGCGTGATCACGACGATGCGGTCGTCGTGCTTCATGACCTGGGAGGCGGCGTCGCCGAAGACCTGGCTGTAGGTGCGCGCGGGCTTGGCCGCAGCGTCGGTGGCAGGCTTGAGCCAGTAGGTGCCGCTGTGGCTCTTGACGGGGTCGGCGGCGGCCTCGGGGATCCCGTGGCCCTTCTCGGTGTGGGCGTGGACGAGCGCCGGCTTGCCGGTGAAGTGGCGGACTGAGCGGAGGGTGGATTCGAGCTGGCCGATGTCGTGGCCGTCGATCGGGCCGTAGTAGTCGAAGCCGAGCTGGTCCCAGAAGCCGGACTGGACGATGAATTCGCGCGGGACGCGCTTGAGGCGGCGCCACTCATCCCACCACCAGTTGCCAGTGGGGAGGTGGGTGACGACCTTCCTCAGCTCGTTCTTGAAGTCGCGGTAGGCGCTGTTGACGCGGAAGCGGTTGATGTTGCGGTTGATGGCGCCGACGTTCGGCGAGATCGACATGGCGTTGTCGTTGAGGACGACGATGACGTCGCTGCCGAGGGATCCGAGGTGGTTGAGCGCCTCGAAACTGAGGCCGGCGGTGAGGGCGCCGTCGCCGACGACGGCGATGATGTCGTTGCTTTCTCCTCGGAGGTCGCGGGCGACGGCGTAGCCGGTGGCCGCGGAGATGGCGGTGCCGGCGTGGCCGACGCCGAAGGCGTCGTGGTCGCTCTCGCGGCGGTCGGGGAAGGGGGCGAGGCCCTCCTGCTGGCGGATGGTCTGGAAGCGGTCGCGGCGGCCGGTGAGCAGCTTGTGGACGTAGGCCTGGTGGCCGACGTCCCAGATGATCTTGTCGTAGGGCGTGCTGAAGACGCGGTGGAGGGCGAGCGAGAGCTCGACGGTGCCGAGGTTGGAGGCGAGGTGCCCAGCGTCGCCGTTGGCGTGGATCGTGTCGACGAGCAGCTCGCGGATCTCAGCGGCCAGGCTGTTCATCTCGGTGCCCGAGAGCGAGCCGAGGTCGCGGCCGGCGTCGATGGCGTCGAGCAGCTTGGGCATGAGGGACTCCCACGATCCGTGCGGGCGCGGCGGAGCGTGGGGCCACCCTCGCCGCGAGCGGTCTGGGGAGAGGATATCGCCTCAGGTCGGGGAGAGCCTGTCGGCGTTCGCCCGCGGATCGCGGACGCAGCGAGTTAGGACGCGGGTGCGCGGTTGGGGCGCCCTCGTCAGGGGGATCGCGAGATGTAGTTGAGGAACTCGATGTCGCCGGGGGAGTGGCCGGCGCGGGTGAGCAGCGCCGCGGCTTCGGCGCGTTGCTGGATGCTGTGAGTGAAGACGTGGACGATCAGGCGCCAGAGGATGTACTCGCGGCCCCAGGGCACGGGGACGGATCCGGCGAGGTCGTCGTCGCTGAGCGAGTTCAGCCACGTCATCATCGCGGCTTCGTCGGCGGCCCACGCCTCGCTGAGACCGGCGACGGTGGGGTAGTTGTCCTCGCTGAGCTCCTCGTCGTCCTCGCCTGCCTCGGGACCCTGGAGACGCACGCGCCAGCTCCACTCGGTGTCGAAGGTGTGGACGAGGACGCCTCGGAGGGTGCGATCGCCGACGGTGTCGGTGGAGGTCCACTGATCCGGGGTGAGCTGCTCGCAGACCTCGAGCAGGCGGTGGTTGGCCCAGTAGTTGAAGCCGGCCAACTCGAGGATGTCGGTCTGGCGCATGGCGGAATTGTAGTGGCGGCCGACCCCGACGACCGAAGAGCCCCGGTCTGGGACCGGGGCTCTGGTGCATCGAGACGGGGAGGGGGCGACTAGTCGGTCGCCTTGATCTCGATCTGCTTCGGCTTCGCCTTCTCAGGGAGCGGGATGCGGAGGGTGAGCACGCCGCCCTTCAGCTCGGCGTCGACGTCGGCGTCGGCGACGATGCCGGGGAGTGCGATGCGGCGGCTCACGGCGCCGTAGCTGCGCTCACGGCGGTAGTAGCGCTCGCCCTTCTCCTCGTGCTCCTCGGTGTGCTGGCCCTTGATGGAGAGGACGCCGTCGTTGACGTTGACGTCGATCTCGTCCTTCTCGAAGCCGGGCACGGAGGCGCGTACGACGAGGTCGGAGTCGGTCTCCGAGATGTCGACGGGGAGGGTGCCCTCATCGAACAGCCGACCGGGGGTCCGGAAGAAGCTGTCGTCGAACAGGCGGTCCATGGTCTGGCGGAGGCTGGTGAATGGGTCGTGTCGAACGATGTCTGCCATCGAACTTCCTTTCTCAGCGCT
>JANQNP010000084.1 GCA_028279505.1 Dehalococcoidia bacterium | reverse complement strand
ACCTCGGAGGGTGGGGGTGGCGGTTAGTGGGCGTCGATCCAGGCGGCGATGCGGTCGGCGACCGCGGCGCGGGCGTTGGTCGGTTCGACGAGGTAGTGGTCGCCGGGAACGAAGTCCTTGGTCTTCTCGGAGCTGGCGAGGGCTTCGAAGATCGCGTCGGCGTCGCTGGGGAAGACGCCGGTGTCGGCCGTGCTCTGGATGACGAGCGCGGGGACGGTGATGCGGGCGAGGTGCGGGGCGCCCTGGCACTGGGATTCCTCGAGGCTCCACATCGAGAGCCAGGTGCGGAGCGTATTCGTGAGGCCGATGCCCGCTGGGGAGTAGTTGGCGCGCCTGGGGTCGCCGGCGTAGCAGACGCCGACGGGGCGATCGGAGGGGTCGAGGGTGCCGTCGACCATCCGCGGGTCGGCCCAGGTGCGGAAGAGGTTGAACGCGCGGTCGCGGAGGCCGGACTCGCGGAGGCGGTCGAGCTCGGCGATGGCCCAGGCGGTGATCCGGTGGTTTCGGGCGACCTGCGCCTTGCGGTAGCGGGTGACGAATTCGGGGTCGAGCGGGAGGCCCTGGCGGTAGAGGTCGAGGTCCGGGTCGACCGAGAGCGGGTCGGCCTCGTCGGTGACGGAGGGATCGAACCAGGCGGTCAGGACCTCGGGGCGGCCGGGGTGGGCGTTGAGCGAGATGTAGAGGTCGGCTGGGGTGAGGGACTGCACCTCGTCGGGGAGTTTGCCGCCGCGGGTGGCGGTGATGTTGGGGGTGGTGGCCTGCGACTGGTAGGCGCCCATGAGCGAGCCGCCGCCGGAGTTGCCGAGGAGCACGATCCGCTCGTAGCCGCGCTCGCGGAGGAGGTCGACGGCGACGCCGATGTCGATCAGCGCGTGTTCGAGGATGAAGAAGGCCTCGTTCCCTCGGTAGCGGGTGTTCCAGCCGAGGAAGTCGATCCCGCGTTCGGCCATGAGCGGGCCGAGGTAGTGCTCGCTGAAGTCGACGTTGTAGTGGGTGGCGATCATCGCCGTGCGTGACTGACGGCTGGCGTCGCCTCGGTGGAGGAGTCCCTGGCAGGGGTTGAAGCCCGCGGGGTTCTGCCGCGCGGTCGGGGATGGGCGGGAGATGAACTCGCGGGTGACCATGGCGGCGATGCTACCGGGCGCCGGCGTGCGGCGGCGCTAGAGCGTCGCGGGAACCTCGAATGAGAGGTCGAGGTCGACGATCTCGCTGAGCTCCCAGTCGTAGCCTTGCCACGCGACGCGGATGGTGTCGCCGCCGTCATCCTCGACCGACATCGTGGCGAACTGGCCGCCCCCGGGGAAGGTGCCCTCGCTGAAGGGGCCGCCCTTCACGGAGCCGGGGCGGTCGAGGGCGGCGGCCTGCAGGATGGGGAACCCAGGGTCGCCGCTCCCGTAGATGTTGTTGGAGCCGTCGTCGATGGCGAGCATGTGGGCGTCGCCGGAGACCATCACCAGCCGATCGAGGCCGTTCTCGTCGATGAACTCGGCGATCTCCTGGCGCTCCTCGGGGTAGCCGCCCCAGTGATCGGCGCCGGAGCTGACGCCAGCGATCCAGGGGACCGAGTTCACCCAGACCGTGAGCGCGTGGGTCTCGTGGGCCTCGGCGAGTTCGGCCTTCAGCCAGGCGAGCTGCGGTCGGCCGAGCATCGTTCCCGGCGTCCGCTCGGACCGTGAGTCGGTCATGACGAAGCGGACGCGGCCGATGGTGAACGCCTGGTAGATGGGGATGTCGCCGCCGTCGACGAGCTCGTAGTGGGGGACGTACTCGCGGTAGGTGGCACCGGCGGCGGGGGCACCGGGGCTGATGGCGCTCGAGTTGTTGCCGCCGAAGTCGTGGTCGTCCCAGATGTAGGCGACCGGCGTGGACCGGAACAGCGCTGCCTGGGCGGGCGATTCGAGCTGGGTGTCATAGGCGTCGCGGAACTGATCGGGCTTGTCGACCTCGATGTTCTCGTAGTGGAAGTCGCCGAGGGCGAGGAAGAACAACGGGTCCAGTTCGCGAATCGCGTCGAAGACCATTCCGTTCGACCCGGTGCGCGCGCACGCGCCCATCGCGAAGGTGAAGGAGTAGGGGGAGGCGGCCGGCGTGCGGAACTGGCCCGCTCGCACGCGGTCGAGCGATCCATCGACCTCGACGGCGTAGTGGTAGGCGGTGTCGGGCTCGAGGTCGCCGACGGCGAAGGACACGACGCGGTTCGAGTCCTCGCTCGCGGACTGCGGCGGCGACCAGAGCGGAGCGGCGAAGTCCTCGTTGGTGTCGACGGCGAGGCGGGCGCTCGCGCCCTCGATGGCGACCTGGGTGTTGACGCGGATGGAGGTCGCGCTGAGCGCGCCGGACCAGACCCATTCCACCTCGGAGTCCGGGAGCGCGACGAGGTCCGACTGCGGGTGCGCCGGGCCGAACCAGTGCGCGTGCAGGTCGAAGGCGCTGACGCCGCCGGCAACCATGCCCCCGGTGACGATCACGCCGGTGACCGCGCCGACGGGCCACGAATAGCGTGACGACCACGCCCAGAGCAGCGCCAGCCCGGGGACGAGGAAGACGAGGGTCACGAGGAGCGCCTCGAGGGGTGGGAACCCGACAGCCGCTGTCACGCCGAGGACGATCGCGGCGAAGGTGAG
Organism: Dehalococcoidia bacterium; assembly: GCA_028279505.1. Classification (GTDB taxonomy): domain Bacteria; phylum Chloroflexota; class Dehalococcoidia; order UBA2979; family UBA2979; genus UBA6627. Next base: position 10,308 of record JANQNP010000084.1, on the reverse strand, counting down.
CAGGAAGCCGCCCGGTCCCTCCCAGCGCCAGGCGATCAGCATCGCGAGGCCGCCGCCGGCGAGCATGATCCGCTGGACGATCTGCTCGTTGCCCGGTCCCTCCGGCGTGACCGGCGGGCCGATGCGAAACGCGAACGCCACGAAGCTCAGGAACGCCGCCCAGCCCCAGTAGTAGGCGAGGCGGCGGAGTCGCGACCGCGTGATCGGCCCGTAGATCTGGTCTGATGCCATCGAGTTCCCTCTAGTGCTCGCTCTGATGATCCGGGACGGATGGCCTGTCTGACAGCGACCGGCGTCGCGGCCGGTCCCGCCCAAAGGTCCCGCATCCGCTCCGCGTCGTCGTCGCGGACCGTCGCCGGCGGGGTGACGTCGCGGAGGTGGGACTTTGGTCACGAGACTCAGGCCGGTTCAGCGCTCCCGGCAGCGCGCGGGGGCCTCGTAGAGTCGCGCAGATGCACCAGGGGCTCACCAAGACCTTGGAGCCGCTGGCATCGCGACGCCTGCTGCTGACGCATGCGGTCATCGCCCTGCTGGTCGTGCTCGTGCTCCACGCCGCCGACACCGTCGAGGCGTGGACCACTTCCTCGTGGCTGCTGATCGCGTGGGTCGTGCTCGCGGTGCTCGCCTACGTCTTCCTGCTCTGGCGGCGATTTGTCGGGCGTGCCCTCGAGGGGTACCCGGGCGAGGTGCCGACCGAGGGCATCGTGATCACGGGGTCGGTCTCGAGCCGGGTGGTGCTCGACTTTGACGCGGGCACCGCCGAGAAGGCCTACGGCGTCGGCACGCCGCTGGTGCGGTGGCTCTACCGACTCTGCTTCCAGGCGGCGTTCCCGTACACAGGCAACGAGGCGGCGCTCGACACCGCGGTGCATCGCCGCACGGTGGTTGGACTGCTGACCAAGTTCTGGTTCGGCCGGAACCTGGTGGCGCCGATCCTCGAGCTGCGCACGCTGGAGGACGGGCGGTTCGCGCTCGTGACCGAGCTGGTGCGCGGCGACGTGCCGCGGAACATCGAGGGCGGGCGGGCGCTGCTCACGGAGCTGACGACGCGCTTCCTGGAGTCCGGGCTGCCGGTCTGGCAGGTCGCGGACTACAACCCGCGGGCGATCGGCAACCTGATGGAGCTGCCCGACGGAAGCTTCGTGATGATCGACCTCGAGTCGAACCTCGTCAGCCCGTTCCTGCCGCCCGGTGCGATCGTTCGTTCGATCCGGAACGGCCAGTACCCGTCGTTCGACGACGTCGACATCCCGCGGCTGCGTGACTACCTCGCCGACAACCGAGACGCCCTCGATGCGTCGCTTGGCACGGCCGAGGCGGCGGAGCTGTTCGCGGCGACGGAACGGCTGGCGGAGGCGCAGTCGCGCTGGTTCGCGTCGGAGCCGCGGATCCTCAGCCGGACGCTGCGCTTCCTGTTCCGGCTGATCGACGTGCCCTCGTGGATTCGCTGGGTGCGGCGGCTGGCGGCACGCGGGACGACGATGGGGGAGGAGTTCGTCGAGGAGGGCGTCGAGACGTGGGTGGCGGAGGGGCACCTGTCCGAGTCGCAGGCCTCGGAGCTACGGCGCGCCCTCGCGAATCCCGAGGTGGCGCTGGTGCTGGCGAACCTGGGCGCGCACCTGGCGATCACGATCCCGCTGCGGTTCCCATTCGGCTCGCTGACGCGGTTTGCCTGGACCCTCGGATCACGGCTGGCCGCGGAGTGGCGGGCGCTCCGCCGACGCGCGCCGGCGGCGACGGCGCGGCGCGTGCACACGATCCCGGTGATGCTGGCGACGTTGTTGCCGAGCGTGGGGAGCGGCGCCTACCTCCTCGCGACGCCGTTGCGCCACAACGCGGTACTGGAGCTGGTCGCTCTCGATAGCGTCGCGCGGCGGCTGCCCTTCAAGGTCCACCAGCGGCTCCACCTCGACGCGCTCCTCGTCTGGTTCGCGACGCCGAAGGCGCCGCCGATCCACTGGGAGCGCCCGGCCGGGATCCGCGACGGGATCGCGGTGCGGCTCCGCACGCTGTCCGTCTGTCCGGGCTGGTACTGGGCGCTGCTGCTGCTGAACTCGGTGGTGCTGGCGGTCGGCGCGGCGCTCTACTTCGGCTACGACGAGGAGATCGCGTTCCAGGAGCGGGGCATCCTCCCGACGCTCGCGGCGATTCAGCTGCTCGCCGGGACGGTCTTCGGGATCGCCGCCTACCGCCAGTTCTGGGCGGTGGCGGACCAGCGCAGCCGGCAGGAGCGTGCCGGGATCTTCCTGTGGGGGCTCTCAGGACTGGGCCTCGCGGTGTTCGCGTTCGACGACTACTTCACGGTGCACGAGCGGGTCGGGGTCTGGGTCTCCGACCGCTTCGATATCTGGGCGCCGCTGACGAACAACGTCGACGACCTGATCACCCTGAGCTACGGGCTCGTCGGACTGGTCGCGCTCCACGTGTTCCGCCACGAGGTGATGCAGATCCGGGCGTCATCCGTGCTCTACCTCGCAGGTGTGGTTGCGGCGGCGCTGATGCTGATCTTCGACGCTTACGGGCGCGGGGTGATCGTGGTCGCCGAGTTCCCGTCGCAGTTCATCGGCGTAGGCCTGCTCTGCCTGGCGCATGTTCAGCGCTACCGCGAGGTGCACGCGCTGGCCGAAGGTCGCAGCACGACCGCTGAGCCCTCGAAGGCACCGCCCACCACGCAGCGCGTGAAGGTTGAGGCGCGCTAGGCCGGTCGGACGAGCAGCACCGGACAGCCCGCGTGCCGCACGACGTGGTCGGCGACCGACCCGAGCAACGTGCGCCCGAGCCCACCGCGTCCGTGCGTGGCCATGACGACGAGGTCGGCGTCGAGGCGGGCGGCCGCGTCGACGATCGCCGGTCCGGCGGATCCGGCGACGACGTGCTCCTCGACGGTGAGCACGCCGCCCGCGGCGAGGTCGGCGCGCAGCTCCTCGAGATGCTCGGTCGCGAGCCGGCGCTGCTCTTCCGCGGAAGCCTCGATCTCCTTGTTGGTGAGCCCGCCGCCGAGGTCGAGCCAGCCGGTGGACTGGCCCTCGGCACGCAGCTCCTCGGTGCTGTCGACCGCGGCGACGAGGAGGACGGTCGCGGGGCCGGCGGCGGCGAGCGCCAGCGCGTGAGGGACGGCCGCGCGGGCGAGCGGCGATCCGTCAGAGGTGAGGATGATGCGGCGGTACATCACGTCATCGTACGGCGCGGACGGGTCGGGGTCCTCGGAGGTGAGTTGGACCTCGACGGGTCGGACGAGGCGGGGCCTCGGTGGTGGGGTGGACCTCGACGGGTCGGATCGGCGGGCCTCGGAGGTGGGTTGGACCTCGACGGGTCGGATCGGCGGGCCTAGACTGGTGCGGCCTCGGGCGGGAGTAGCTCAGGGGTAGAGCATCTGCTTCCCAAGCAGAGGGTCGTGGGTTCGAATCCCATCTCCCGCTCCATTCGCTGCACAGATTCAAGCTCCCTCAGTCGAAGTTTGCCGCGGAATTGCGGGCTATCTGTTTGTCCGCATTCGTGCGCGTTGTGCCTTGCTGGGCGCGCGTCTGCTGGCCTCAGTGGGCACGATGACGGCACCGTGCTGGACCGACTAGGCTGCGCGGCACGAGGAGACTTGGAGGGCCGTCGCTCGCGCCGTGGATGCTGACGAGGCAACCCCGATCACGGAGCCGTTAGTTCTGACAGCCTCGGCACCTTGGGTCCTCGGTGGAAGGGAGAGCGGACATGCCGCAGATCACGGACACACCTCCAGCCCAGGTACGGGCAGACCTCGATGTACTGACTACCAGCTTGAACGGGAGTATTCCGCCCAAGCGCCTCCGCAATCTGCTGATCGCGACCTGGAACATTCGGTCTTTTGCCTCGCTGACCCGGAAGTGGACCGCGACCAGCAACGACAGCCCCAAGCGTGACCTACGAGGGCTTCGCGCCATCATCGAGATCATCTCGCGCTTCGATGTCATCGCCGTCCAGGAGATCAAGGGCGATCTGCGGGCGCTCCGGGACACCATGCGCTTCCTCGGGAGCGACTGGGACTTCCTCATGACCGACGTGACCGGGGGTAGTGCCGGTAACAACGAACGCCTCGGGTTCATCTTTCAGCGCTCGCGTGTGAGGCCATCAGGGTTGGCCGCAGAGCTGGTCGTCGAGCCAGAGCGGCTGGCGCGGGTGGGGAACAATGCCAACATCCTGAGAGAGCAATTCGCGCGGACGCCCTATGCCGTCAGTTTTCGGCGTGGCGACGCGACCGTCATCCTGGTCACGCTGCACATCAAGTTCGGTACTTCCGATGCGCGCCTACCGGAGCTGAAGGAGATCGCCGACCAGTTCGATGACTGGGCTCGACGAGCGAACCGCTTCCATCACAATCTCCTGTGCCTGGGCGATTTCAACATCGACCGGCGTGGTGACGCTCTCTTCGACGCCTTCACGTCTACCGGGTTGACGATCCCGCAACAGCTCGAGGACTTACCACGGACGATCTTCGACGATCCGGGCGACTCTGATGACGACAGCTACTACGATCAGATCGCCTGGTTCACCACGGGGTCGAGGGCGTTGATCGACATGACCGTCAGTGCTGGCGGTAACTTCGACTTCCTCCCGCACGTCTATACCGAGACGTCGTTATCGCGAAACTCGATCTCACATCGGGTATCGGATCATCTGCCGCTCTGGGTCGAGTTCGAGGTCTAGCGCTCTACCTCCGGTTCTTCGCCCAACACGAGGTCGAGCGACTGACGCGACGCCGGTCCTCAGGCGGTCAGCCCATTCGGACAGGGTGTCGCGGCCGAGCCGGCCACTACCCTGCGGGTCGTGAGCACGGCTTCCGCATCGGTTGCTGAGAGCGACGCTGCGCCGGTCGAGATCGGCTCAGGCGGGGGATTTGACGCGGCTGGCGTGGTGACGTTGGATCACCTCGAACCCTTCGATTCGAGCGTCCGGTGCCGCGGTGCTGGGCGTCAGCAATACCAGACCAGACCGGGCGGCCCTCGGGGCTGCCCCAACCAACCGAGGAGCGACATGACCACTGAAACCAATGGCACCAGCGCGGCGGCGGGCGCCGAGGGGTGCCCGATGGGGCACGGGCATCTGGCCGTTGGCATCACGGCGAACCAGTACTGGTGGCCGGAGCAGCTCAACCTGCGGATCCTTCGGCAGAACAGTCCGGCCGCCGATCCGATGGGGGATGACTTCGACTACGCGGCGGAGTTCAAGAGCCTCGACTTCGATGCGCTTGCGGCGGACGTCGATGCGGTGATGACGGACTCGCAGGACTGGTGGCCGGCGGACTACGGGCACTACGGGCCTCTGTTCATTCGGATGACGTGGCACGCCGCGGGTACCTACCGGATCGCGGACGGGCGCGGTGGGGGTGGGACGGGGGCGCAGCGGTTTGCACCCCTCAACAGCTGGCCGGACAACGCGAACCTGGACAAGGCGCGACGGCTGCTGTGGCCGGTGAAGCAGAAGTACGGCCGGAAGATTTCGTGGGCGGACCTGTTGATCTTCGCTGGGAACCGGGCGCTGGAGACGATGGGGTTCAAGACCTTCGGCTTCGGCGGCGGTCGCGCGGACATCTGGGCGCCTGAGGACGACGTGTACTGGGGGCCGGAGGGCGAGTGGCTCGGGGACGAGCGCTACAGCGGCGACCGCGAGCTGGCGAACCCGCTCGGCGCCGTCCAGATGGGGCTGATCTACGTCAACCCGGAGGGGCCGAACGGGGAGCCGAGCGCGCTGGCGGCGGCTCGCGACATTCGCGAGACGTTTGCGCGGATGGCGATGAACGACGAGGAGACGGTGGCGCTGATCGCCGGCGGGCACTCGTTCGGGAAGACGCACGGCGCGGCGGATGCCGAGGTGCACGCGGGGCCAGAGCCCGAGGGCGCCGCGATCGCGGAGCAGGGGTTCGGCTGGACGAGCGACTATGGCAGCGGGAAGGCCGGGGACACGATCACGAGCGGTCTGGAGGGGGCGTGGACGCCGACGCCGACCGCCTGGGACAACAGCTTCTTCGAGACCCTATTCAAGTACGACTGGGATCTGACGAAGAGCCCGGCCGGGGCATACCAGTGGGTGCCGACCGATCCGGCGGCGTCGGCGCTGGTGCCGGACGCGCACGACTCCTCGAAGACGCATGCGCCGATCATGCTGACGACGGATCTCGCGCTGCGGATGGACCCGATCTACGAGCCGATCTCGCGGCGGTTCCTCGAGAACCCGGACGAGTTTGCCGACGCGTACGCGCGGGCGTGGTTCAAGCTGCTGCACCGTGACATGGGGCCGACGTCGCGCTACCTCGGGCCGTGGGTGCCCGACGAGGAGCTGATCTGGCAGGACCCGGTGCCGGCGGTCGATCACGAGCTGGTCGACGACGCGGACATCGCGGCGCTGAAGGCGAAGATCCTCGAGTCGGACCTGTCGGTCTCGCAGCTCGTGTCGGCGGCGTGGGCGTCCGCGTCGACGTACCGCGACACGGACAAGCGCGGCGGGGCGAACGGCGCGCGGATCCGGCTCGCGCCGCAGGCCGGGTGGGACGTCAACGTCACCTCGGGCGTTGGGAGCGTGATCGCGGCGCTCGAGGGGATTCAGCAGGAATTCAACGCGGCGCAGTCCGGCGGCAAGCGGGTGTCGCTGGCGGACCTGATCGTCCTCGGTGGGTGCGCAGCCGTGGAGCAGGCGGCGAAGGACGGCGGTCACGAGGTGCAGATCGACTTCTCGCCCGGTCGGACGGACGCGACGGACGTGCAGACGGACGCGGATTCGTTCGCGCCGCTGGAGCCGACGGCGGACGGGTTCCGCAACTACCTGCAGAGCGGGCGCAGCACGGCCGCGGAGCACCTGCTGCTCGACAAGGCGTTCATGCTGACGCTGTCGGCGCCCGAGATGACCGCCCTCGTGGGTGGCATGCGGGCGCTGGGCGCGAACGCGGACGGGTCGGCGAACGGGGTGTTCACCGATCGGCCGGGCGCGCTGACGAACGATTTCTTCGTGAACCTGCTCGACATGTCGACCGAGTGGTCGGCGACCTCGGATGACCAGGACGCCTTCGAGGGTCGCGACCGGGCGAGCGGCGAGGTGCGCTGGACCGGCACGCGGGTCGATCTGGTGTTCGGTTCGAACTCGGAGCTGCGCGCCCTCGCCGAGGTCTACGCGAGCAGCGACGCGGAGCAGCAGTTCGTCGACGACTTCGCCGCGGCGTGGGGCAAGGTGATGAACCTCGATCGGTTCGACCTCGCGTAGTCCATCGGGTCGGTGGGCCGCCTCCGATCGTGGGGTGGCTCGCCGGCCGACGGCCACTTCTCTTCGAGCTGACTCGGCAGCGCACCGACGCTTGTTCGCCTACGGAGTTGGGGCCGCTGGGTGGTGGTGCCCTCGGAGCGAGCGACCGCCTCGGGGTGGGGCGGTACCCTCTAGTCGCGCATCGACCGCTGCTGAACCACCTGCCGGTACGAAGGACTCCGCGGGATGCCGATCCTCGGAGGCCGCGATGAAGTGAGGGCATCGGTGGCACGACGGTTCGGACCGGTCTCGCGGTCGCTGGCATTGCTTGTCCCGGCGGTGCTGGTGGCGGTGGCGATTGCCGTCACGGCCGACGGCGACGGTGCTACCGAAACTGGGGCGGACGACCCGGCGGCGGTGGTCGCCGCGGTGACGACTCCGGATCGCGAGGCGACAGAGGCGATCGGGGCCTCGGACGCTCGGGGCGAGCGCGGCAGTAGCGTCGCGTCGATGCTCTCGGCCGAGGTGCCCTCGGTGTTCGTGGAGTCGTTCGACGGGTCACCTCAGAGTCCCGAACCCTTCGAGAGTCCCGACTGGACGATCAACGTGGCGTCGCGGGACATCGATACGTGGGAGCGGCTCGAGCCGATGGACGCGGACCACGGGCCGGGTTGCGAGCCGCCGCTCGACGGCGCGAGTCACGTCGTCACGGAGTACGAGGACACAGTGTTCCGCTGTCGGGATCACGTGATGACGGCGGTGAACGCGTCGGGGTACGCGCTGGCCTACCTCACGCCGAACGCGCTGGTCGACTTCTCCGAAGGGGAGGCGACGGTGCGCTTCGACGTCTCGACGTTCCGGTCCTCGGGGCGGGACTGGATCGACCTGTGGGTGTCGAGCTGGGACGACCACCTGGTGCTGCCGTTCCGGGCGGGCGGCGGTGACGTCGACCTCCAGGGGGCTCCGCTGAACGCGGTTCAGTTCGAGATGGACCAGTCGTGCAGCGGGTTCCGGTTGAACGCGTTCGTCGACGGGGAGCACGTGGAGTCGAGCGATGGCTGCTGGTCGCTGCCAGAGTGGCACGACGTGCTGGAGCCGAGTCGGGCGCGTCGGGACACGATCGAGCTGGTGATCTCGCGGAGTCACGTCAAGCTGTGGATGCCGGACTACGACTTCGTGCTCGCCGAGCGTGACGTGGCGCTGAACTTCTCGCTGGGCGTGGTGCAGCTGGGTCATCACAGTTACAACCCTCGGAAGGATTGTGGCGTCGAGAACTCGTCGATGGACGGGGACGAGTGCGAGCCGACGACGTGGCACTGGGACGACGTGGTGATCGAGCCGGCGATCCGGTTCCACGTGAACCACTCGGACACGCGGCTCGTGCTGGACGACGATCAGGTGGTCCGCTTCGACGAGCCGGCGGCGGAGGGGGCGTCGCTCCGGTTCTCGGGCGTGGGGACGATCGCGGTGTCGTTCGACGGCGGGAGCAGCTGGGAGCCGGCGTTGCGCCAGCCGACGGTGCTGGATGGCCCTCGGCATCCGGAGCACGCGTCGAACTACTGGATGCCGGTGCCGGCGGGGACTACGACGCTGATGCTTCGCTTCGAGGCGGACGAGTGGTACCGCGGGCCGTTCCACGCGAGGGATTTCGTGCTGTGGTCGCCGTAGGCGGCGTTCGTCTACGGCCGGACGGCACGGCGATCGAGCCGCGAGCGATCCGGCGATGACCGTCCAAGGGTCCGAGCGACCTCGGTTGTTGCTTCTCTGCACGGGGACGCAGGTCGGCGGGATGGAGCAGGTGGTGCTCGGGCTGGCCCGGGGGTTGCGGGCCGAGGGGTGGCACGTGCGGCTCGTGTTTCCGGCCGGCGACCATGCGTCGGTGATGGGGGCGTGGGCCGCGGAGCAGGGCGTCGAGGCGGAGTTTGACGGGCGGTTGGTTCACCTCGGGCGGGGGCGGTCTCTGGCGGACGTGCGGGCGCTGCGTGACTTCGTACGGGAGTCGCGCTGCGACGTGGTGAACCTGCACTACGGCGCGAACTTCATTCCGCTGAAGGATGTGCTCGCGGTGCGGCTGGCGGGGCGGGTGCGGTGCGTGTCGACGATCCACCATCCGCACGAATGGACCTCGGAATTGCGCTGGACGCGGCGGTCGACGCGGGTTGCGTCGTGGCTGTCGCAGCGGGTGGTAGTGAACTCGAGCGCGACGCACCGGGTTTCGCGGGAGGCGGGGATCGGCGCCGGGAAGCTGGCGCTGATCCCGTGCGGGGTGCGCGCGGCGAGCCGCGAGTGGGAGCGGGCGGAGGCGAGGCAGGCGCTCGGGTTGCCGAGCGACGGGCCGATCGTTGGGACGCTGGCGCGGCTGGTGCCGGAGAAGGGCGTGGACCGGCTGATCCTGGCGGCGGCGGCGCTGGCAGATCGCGGGCAGCGGCCGTTCGTCGTGATCGCGGGGGACGGGCCGGAGCGCTCGCGGCTGGAGGCGCTAGCGGCGGACTATCTGCCGGGGCGGCACCGGTTCCTCGGGCGGATCGAGGATCCCGAGGTGTTCTACGGGGCGCTGGACCTGTTCGCGTTGCCGTCCGACCTGGAGGGTTTCGGGCTGGTGTACGTCGAGGCGGCGCTGCAGGGGGTGCCGAGCGTGGGCACGAACTCCGGCGGGTCGCCGGACGCGATCGAGGAGGGGCAGACCGGTCTGCTAGTGCGGCGCGGGGACATCGAGGGGCTGACGAGCGCCCTCGAGCGGTTTCTTGCGGACGATGCGGTGCGCCGTGAGTTTGGGGACGCGGCGCGCGCGCGGGCGCGTGATCGCTTCAGCGAGCGCGCGATGGTGGCGGCGTACGCCTCGGTGCTGGCGCCCTAACGCTTGGGAGCCGCGCCGTCAGGCGCGGGGGCCGCACAGAGCGGCCGCGGCGCCTCGGATGGTCGCTAGCGGAACGAGTCGACGGTGGCGACGATGCCGTCCTCGAACGGTGTTTGCGCGCGCCAGTCCCAGGAGCGCTCCGCGTGTGTGGCGTCGAGGGCGGCGCCGTGGATCTCGCCGACGCGCTCCGGCTCGAGGACGGGTGACGCCTCGTAGTTGCAGGCGCTGGCGACGGCGTTGAAGACGTCCAT
>JANQNP010000074.1 GCA_028279505.1 Dehalococcoidia bacterium | reverse complement strand
GCCTCGGCGCGCGAGGCGGCGATGCCCTTGCCGAAGATGATCAACGGCTGCTCAGCGGTCTTGAGGGCCTCGAGGGCGGCCTGGACGTCCTGCGGGTCGGAAAGGAGGCGCTTGGGGTCCGGGACGCGTGGCGCCCACTGGACGTCGTCCTCGTCGACTTCGCCGGCGATGACGTCGCCGGGGAGGTCGATGTAGGAGGGACCGGGGACGCCGTGGATGGCCTTCTTGACGGCCTCGGCGATGTAGATGGGGAGGCGCTCGATCTTCTCGGCGCGCTTGGCGTACTTGGCGTAGGGGGCCATGGCGGCGACCTGTTCGGACTCCTGGAAGAAGCCCATGTCGACGCCGCTCTGCTCACCGGCGCCGCCGAGGAGCAGCATCGGCCAGCGGTTGGACCAGGCGTTGGCGAAGGCGGCGACGGCGTTGAGGGCGCCGGGGCCGGAGACGGCGAGGGCGGCGCTGATGCGGCCGTTGAGGTAGGAGCTGGCCTGGGCGGCGTAGGTGGCGGGCATTTCGTGGCGCATGCCGACGTAGTTGATGCCCTCGCGCTGGGCGGATCCGGCGATGACGGCGACTGGGATGCCGACGACGCCGTACATGTTTTCGACGCCCTGGGTCTTCAGGGCCTTGGCGATGATCTGGTGTCCGCGGATCTTGCCCACAGCGATTCCCCCGCTTCTTGGCGCCTCTTGGCGCTCCTCGGTCGTTCGTTTGCACTCGATCGGTCGGTGTTGACGTTGGTGTCTCGGTCTCGTCGAGGCGGCCGGGGCCGACATCCGGTACGAGCCACGCGACGGCGATGTTACACGGCGACCCGCGCTAGCGGGACGGCGTGAGGTCCGCTGACGTGCGCTGCCCCGCGTCGAGGCTTGCGGAGGGTCGAGTGACGGCTACGCTCACCCTCGATCGATCCGGCGATCAGTCCGGGACGACTTTCAGAGGGAAGCGTCATGAGACGGCTCGCGTTCGTCGTCCTGGGCCCGATGCTTCTCGTGGCTGGCGCTTGCAGCCAATCGGATGCTGGAGAACCCGCCGAGCAGACAGCGGCTGTCGGGCAGGCCACGATCGCGGCTACCGATGCGCCGCCGTCCGGCGGAGCCGCCCCCGACGGCGAAACGCCGCACGCGGAGGCCTCAAGCGACGACGGCGCAACGGATCTGCTCGCCGGAGCCGTGCTCGCGCTGGCGCCGAGACCGCCCATCGACATCGGCCTCTTTGCTTCCGACCGACTGCACCTCGAGTCCCTGGGCGGACCGTACCCGGCGGGTCCGGCGATGCGCAGCGGCGAGCCGGCGGAGCTGGACGAACAGAGCGCGGAGGAATCGCTGCGCGCGCACTACGGACCCGACAGCGCGGGCGCGGCGATGGCGATCGCGGTCTTCCGGGATAAACGAGCCGCCTCGCTCATCATCGATCCGAAGCTCCGTGCGGCATTCGCGGCTCAGGTGGGGACGGTCTGGGAACCGGCGATCGAGTTCTTCCTGAGTAGCGATCGCTTCGAGGCGCTCGTGCTCAAGGACTACAGCGAGAGCCGTCGACCCGACGCGCTGGCGTTCTCCGAGATGGGGGCGGGTGGTCGACGACTCCTCAGCGTGAGCGCGACCGCGTTCGCGGACGCGAGTTTCGCGCAGGCGATCGCCTCGATCGGGCACGAGATCAACCACGACGATTTCCTCGGAGGCCCGGCAGAAGAGGCGATCATCGGAACGCTCACCGCCGTGGCGCACCTCCAAGTGCTGGCGCGCCAGCCGTCACTGCTCGCGGAGCGGTCACCGATGGCACGCATGAACAACACACAAGCGATGGCGCTGCTGAACTCTCGCGAAGCGGGATCCGGCGAGATTCGCATCCTGGCCGAACCGGCGACGCTGTTCCCGGGCGGAAACGAGCGATTCGAGGGCGTGAACTTCTGGCGCCTCAACTTCCCCGGCAGGTTCACGAAGCCACTGGCCGTGAGCGCAGACCTCGCGCCGGTTCTGGCAGAGGAACTGGCTTCGATCTCGGCGGCGAGAACCGACTTCGGCGATCCTCTCGAGTTCAGCGAGGAGCTCGCGGAGCGAATCAGCCCTCTCGCGCTCGAGCGCGCGGGCCTCACGGACACGGTTCTCGTGAGGCTCCACGTGGGCCTCGGGTTGATTTCGATCGACGAGATCGCGGATGTCACCGGGATGAGCGCGGACGAGGCATCCGAAGCGTTCATGCTTCGCCCATAGCGGCCACGCCGGGGCTCTGGTCCGAACGGGGCTTCCGGCCCACGGGCTGGTCGACGCCGGGTGAGTACGATCGGCAGATGCTCACCCGGATGCTGGTCTCTCTGATTCTGCTTGTACCGCTGATCGCGCTCGGGTTGGCGTACCTCGCGTGGCAGGTTGAGCTGTGGCCGCTCGCGGTGGTCCTCAGCGCCTATGCGGCGATCTGGGTTGCGGGTGCGGTCGGAGCGGCGAGCGGAGACCGGACGCCGGCGGTCTCATGGGGCGGGTTCTTGCTTCGATACCTCGTGATCGTGGCGGTGAGCACGCTGGGAACGCTGGCCATTCAAGGCCGCCGGCTCGAGTGGTTGGGGTGGGTGGCTGTGTTCTTGGTCGCCCTCGTGTTGCGGGAGCGGGTCAACGACGTAGCGGCGGCGCTCGCGCTCGGGGCGTTTGTCCTGGCGCTGTCGTGGCGGCCGGTCGAGGGACTGCTCACATGGCGACGCGAGGGTGGCGCGGTCGAGGTCGGAGAGGTTCCAGAGGCGGTGGGAGCGATGCTCGGGCTGGCGACCCATCCGATGCTCACGGCGGCGCTCGTGATCGGGCACGCGACCGTCGGTTTCAGCTTGCTTCCGTACGTCGACGCGTTCAGCGAGGCGCCAAACGGCGTGGGTGAGATCGGCGCGTTCCTGCTCGCGGTCCTCACGGGCGCCTTCGCGCACTCCGTCGTCACCAGTGTGTTTGCCGGGGATGCGGCGCAACGAATCATCGAGTCGCTGAACAACGAGGCGCCGCGCTAATTGAACCGGTCGCCGGCTGCTCGCGGCCTCTGCCCTCGGACTCGCTGCTCCCGGGTCAGGAGACTGCCCTTCGGAAGAGGGGGAGGGTGATGTCGTCGGTGACGGGGTGGAAGACGACTTCTACGGGGAGGCCGATCTCGATGTGGTCGGGGGCGACGTCGATGAGGTTCGAGACGAGGCGGGGGCCCTCTTCGAGCTGGATGAGGACGGTGGCGAAGGGGGTCTTGTCGCGGAAGGCGGGGTTAGTGGGCTGGTGGGTGACGACGTAGCTGTAGACCTCGCCACGGCCGGACATGAGAGCCCATTCGTGGTCGGTGGCCCGGCATTTCAGGCACATGGGTTGCGGGGCGTGGCGGAGGGAGTCGCAGGCGGTGCAGCGCTGGATGCGGAGTTCGCCGGCGCGGAGCGCTGACCAGTAGGGCTCGTGCTCGGGGTGGGGGACGGGGAGCAGGCGGTCGCCCAAGATGTTCATTTCGCTGGGGATGGTCGGTGCGCCGGGGTCGTCTGACCCGCTCGGGTTGTTGGGCGCGCTCCGGTCGCCGCTGGTGGTCGGATCGTTCGTCATCGGTGATCGGGTCCGAAGATGACGGCGCCGGTGCCGATGCCGGTGTCGACGAAGGAGGCGCCGACGTCGGGGACCTGGGCGGTGGAGGTGCCTCGGGCCTGGCGAACGCCCTCCAGGAGCTGGTTCATGCCCTGGAGGTAGGCCTCGGAGAGGTGGCCGCCGGAGGTGTTGACGGGGAGGAGGCCGCCGTCCCAGGCGATGCCGCCGCTCTCGACGAGGGGGCCGCCCTCGCCGCGGTCGACGAAGCCGTAATCCTCGAGGGCGAAGACGACGAAGGGGGCGAAGTGGTCGTAGATCTGGGCGACGTCCATGTCGCTGGGGTCCATGCCGGCCTGCGCCCAGAGGCGGGGGCCGAGGTACTTGGCGGCGGTGTCGATGTATTCGCGGTCGGCGGCGTAGGCGAACTGGGCGGCGGCTTTGACCTCGACGGGTGGCTGCCGGAGGGAGCGGGCGCGTTCGAGGGAGGTGAGGACGAGCGCGCCGCCGCCGTCGGTTTCGAGGCAGCAGTCGTAGAGGCGGAAGGGCTCGACGATGAACCTCGATGTTTGGTGGTCCTCGATGGTGAGCGGGCGATCGTAGAAGGTGGCGCGGGGGTTGCGGTTGGCGTGGGCACGCTCGGTGACGGCGACCATGCCGAACTGGCGGCTGGTGGTGCCGGTCTCGTGCATGCGGCGCTGGGCGGTCATGGCGAGGCCGTGCTGGGGGGTGAGCATGCCGAAGGGCTCAGTGAAGGCGCCGGGGCCCTGGCCGCGGCGGCTGGTGACGGCGCCGCTGCCGTAGCGCCGGCCGGACCGGCCGTTGACACCCCGGTAGATGACGACGACTTCGGCGAGACCGGCGCGGATGGCGGCGGAGGCGCTGGCGACGAGGGCGGCGCCGACGTTGCCGGCCTGGTTGATCTGGCCGAACCATTTGAGGTCGCGGACGCCGAGGTTTTCGGCGATGGCGGCTTCGGGGGAGGTGTCGACGGCCCAGGTCATGAGGCCGTCGACCTCGGTGGGGTCGATGCCGGCGTCGTCGAGGGCGGCGGTGATGGCCTGGAGCGAGAGGGTGAGTTCGCTGCGACCGGAGTCGCGCGAGTAGTCGGTTTCGCCGATGCCGGCGACTGCGACACGGTCAGGGGTTGGCATGGGACGGATCGTAGCGGGGTCGGGTGGGGGCGTCGCCTCGGTGGGTGACGGTGCCTTGGTGGGTAGCTGTTGAGCTAGTCGCGGCGCTCTCCTCGGAAGCGCCAGCGGTACCACTCGGCGGCCCAGAGGCCAGTGAAGACGCCGGTGATGAGGAGGGCGATGTTCCAGAGGGTGGCGATGGGGCCGGTGGAAACGCCCAGTAGCAGGGCGAGGGCGAGGGCGATCCAGAGGGAGGCGATGAGGGTGGCGCGGTTGCGGCCGCTCATTCGCATGGGGTGCACCTCCGGTGCGGGGGGCGGCGTCGCCGGGCTTGGTTCGGGGGCATGGTAGCGGGTGGGTGGCGAAGGCACTCTTCTGCTGCGCGCGGGGCGTCCCGGCCTCGGGAGGGGGTTGGGGCTCGGAAGGGACGAGCGCAGGGGGTGCGAGGTGGGCGGCTGGCGATGTGCTGCGCGCGGAGCGTGCGGTCGCTGATCGATCAGGGTGGCTTCGCCCCCCTGCGACCCCCCAGCAGGGGGACATGCTGTCCCCCTACCACCCCCTCGCAACCGTAGATCCGTGAGGTCGTCGGCGGGGCCTCGGAGGTCGCAGGGCAGAGGGCGGGTGGGCTCGGCGGGGCGTTGAGACTGAGACGGGCGTCTTGCAGTAGAGGGTTCCGGTACCGCTAGGCCAACGGTGGTGGCAGACCGAGAGCGGGCTTGGAGGTAGGAGGAGTTCGCTGCCAGTAGCGAGGAGCACGCTCGGGAGATGAGGACGTGTTCCACGAAGATTGGGCGGGGCCTCGCGCGCTACCCGGTCCGCGGAGGCTGGGGCGTGCGGAGCCTCCACAGTGGTGCAGCCTCGGTCGGTGGGGCGCAGGTCGCTCGGCGTCAGGGAGATTGGGCGCTTGCCGCCGGTTCACGATCTGAAGCGACTAGCGGGCGGCGCGCCACTGTCGGACCAGGCGGACGGTGAGGATCACGGCGACGACGAGCGCGACGTCCCACAGGTAGACCCAGTTCCCCGGCACCAGGTCAGACCGCACCGCCTGGATGAGGATCAGCCAGAAGAGGACGAGTGCACCCGCGCGCAATCGAAGGTCGTCGACCATGGGACACTCCCGCTCCGATGTCGATTACCTGAGATGTCGAGAAGTCTAACGATCGACTGACTGGCGCGAGCGGATCGATTGCAGGATCGGAGGCGTGATGCAGGTCGTGTACTGCACGCATGCGACGAGTACGGACAACGTCGCGGGGATTGCGTCGGGGCATTCGGATCCGGATCTGGCGCCCCTGGGGGTGGTGCAGGCGGAGGAGCGGCGGGGGCGCTGGCGGGAGCGGTGGTTTGACCTTGTGGTGACGTCGGACCTCGTGCGGTCGCGGCGGACGGGGGAGATCGTGTTTGGGGGGCGGGATGTGCCTCGGCGGGTGGATGCGCGGTTGCGGGAGTGTGACTACGGGGAGTTGAACGGGGCGCCTCGTGCGGAGGTGGAGGCGATCCGGGGGTCGCGGGTGCGGGAGGCGTTTCCCGGTGGGGAGAGCTATGAGGATGTGGCGGCTCGGGTTGGGGCGTTGCTTGGGGACCTCGGGCGGGAGTTCCCGGAGGGGACGGTGGCGCTGATCGGGCATCACGCGCCGTTCGTGGCGCTGGAGCACGTGGTGCGAGGGGCGGCCCTCGATGAGGCGCTGGCCTCGGCGGCCGGGGATTGGTGGCGGCCGGAGTGGGAGTACGAGTACTCGCCCTCAGCGGAAGCGGCCTCATAGGGCCAAGGTCGTCGCTCGGCGCGAGTCGACGAGACGCTGGGCCACCACCGACAGAGACCACACCCAGACCGGACGTCTGGACGAGCACAGGCCCCGGCCTGCAGCGTCGGCTACCGGTCGCCCCTCCCGATCTGGTCAACCGCCCAATACAGCGCGTACGTCAGGAGTGCACCGAGAATGCCGATCAGCACACCGATCGGAATCGAGGCACCGCTGATGAGGATCGTCGCAACGACCAGGCCAGTAACGAAGATGGCGGGCTGGATCCATCGGTCTTGCATCGGGGCACTGCCGTCGCGCTTCCAGCTCGTCAGGCGGCGACGCTAGTCGCCGGGGTTGTTGGCTAGTTCTCCGCGGATGGTTTCGAGGGTGGGGGTGTTGGCGCGGTCCTCGGGGGCGAGCCAGCCGTTGAAGTTGGGTTTGCGCTTCTCGGCGAAGGCGGCGCGGGATTCCATGCGATCGCTGAGGTCGCCGTGCTGGCCGAGGCGGTCAGCGAGGAGGCGTTGCTCCTCGGAGGGTTCGGGACGCATGGCGCGCATCATCGTGAGGGTGTTGACGCGGCTGGCGGGCGGGAGGGTGAGGAGGTGCTCGGCCATGCGCTTCGATTCGGGGATGAGGTCCTCGTCGTCGGTGATGCGGTTGAGGAAGCCGACCTGGTAGAGGCGCTCGGCGTCGAAGCGGAAGGAGAAGGCCATTTCGGTGGCGACGGCGTGCGGGACGTTGTTTACGTGGCCGTGGGCGTAGCCGCCGAGGAGCCAGCGCTTGGCCTCGGACATTTCGAAGATGGCGCCGCGGACGGCGAGGCGGAGGTCGCAGCGTTCGACGAGCTGGAAGCCGCCGCCCATGGCGTAGCCGTTGATGGCGCCGATGACGACTTTGTCGAGGCCGCCGTCGGTGAAGGGGTTCTCGCGGGGGAGGGGCGCGGAGTCGGATCCAGGGGTGCCTCGTTCGAGGGATTCCTTCATGTCTTCGCCGGCGCAGAAGGCGCGGCCGGTGCCGGTGTAGATGGCGACTTCGAGGTCGTCGCTGTCGCGGAATTCGCAGAAGGCGTCGGCGAGGGCGGCGCGGAGTTCGGTGCCGAGGGCGTTGAGGCGCTCGGGGCGGTTCATGCGGATGAGCATGATGCCGTCGTCGCGTTGCGTTTCGACGATCGCCATTGTTTTGCCTGACCTTCGGGGGTGGATTCGCCGCTGTGAGCCGCGGGTCGATGGTTGTTCGAGGTTGCGCCGGACCTTAGGAGTCGCGTTCTCGTGGGACGCGAGCATTCCGGTGCGCCAAGGCGGATGGTAGCGGAGGCAGGGGAGCGTCGTCCGGGGTTCCCGGACGGTTCGCGCGCCACGGCGAGGTGGGCGGCTGGCTGCGTGCTGCGCAGGGCGTTCGGTGACGTTTCGTTCGTCGGGGGCACTCGCCCCCGACACCCCCGCACGGGGACTGTGTCCCCGTGACCCCTCAAAGCCGGGGAATGTTGCGTGCCCGCTTCGGAGGGTTGGTGGCCGGCGGGGGTGAGGCGGTTGAGTGACGGTGGAGGGTTGGAGACTGCGTTATGAGGCGGCGGACGCGCGGGAACACCGGCACCACTGGTCGACTGTCCTCGGATAGACGGGCTGGGATCGGAGCCCGCCGGAAGGCGATAGGCCGGCCTACGCGACGAAGCTTCGAGTCCGTGGAGGCGACTTGCAGATCGGCGGCTCTGGTACCGCGATCCGGGTGCTGTTGCCGTGGCCGGATCAGAAGCGGAGGACGGGCGGGTCTCGACCCAGTCGGGACGAGAACGAATGGTCGCTTCGGCTGCTGAGTAAGCTGAGCGGACGATGGCGCGCCCCGACGTAGGGGACAGCGAGCGAGGTTCGAGATGACGATCACGGAGCGACCGGCGGGGTGGCTGGCACCGGAGGAGGAGCCGGGCACCGGCGGGCGGTTCCCGGCGATGCACGGGGTGCGGGTGTTGGATTTCACGCGCGCGCAGCAGGGGCCGTTCGCGACGTTGCTGCTGGCGGACATGGGCGCGGAAGTGCTGAAGGTGGAGCCGCCCGGGGGTGAGAGCGGGCGTGCGAACGGGCTCGGGGCGGATGGGTTCTCGTCGTACTTCGAGGGGCACAACCGCGGGAAGAAGAGCATCACGCTGGACCTGAAGGCGCCGGGGGCGATCGACGCGGTGAAGCGGATCGTGCCGACGTGCGATGTGGTGGTGGAGAACTTTCGACCGGGGGTGATGGAGCGGCTGGGGCTGGGCTACGCGGATCTGAAGGAGCTGCGGGAGGACATCATTCTCGCGTCGGCCTCGGCGTGGGGACGCGACGGGGACTGGGCGACGCGCGGCGGGTACGACCACGTGGCGCAGGCGCTCAGCGGGGTGATGTACGAGCAGGGCGAGGGGCCGGGCGGGGAGCCGCACGCGCTGATCGGCGGGTTCGCGGATCAGATCGGGGCGATGCTGCTGGCGTTTGGCGTGGCGACGGCGCTGATGGTACGCGAGCGCGACGGGGTGGGGCAGCACATCGACGGGTCGTTGATCGGCGGCATGGTGGCGGTCCAGTCGAAGCAGATCATGGAGTACCTGCGGAGCGGGAAGCAGAGCGGGTTCCAGCGACGGCGGGCGGCGACGTACACGAACTATGAGTGCGCCGACGGGGAGCACGTGGCGATCGCGGCGAACTCTCAGGAGATGTGGGAGCGGATGGTGGAGGCACTGGGGGACGAGGCGCTGGCCTCGGATGCTCGGTTCGCGGAGCCGTTCGGGCGGGCCGATCACAAGGATGAGCTGGTGGTGGAGCTGGACCGGGTGTTCCGGCAGCGGGCCCGGGATGAGTGGTTGCCGATCCTCGAGGGCGCGGACGTGCCGCATGCCCCGGTGCTGGATTACGCGGGGATGTCGGAGCATCCGCAGTACTGGGCGAACGGGTACCTGCAGGAGATCGATTCGCCACACCTCGGGCATATGCGGGTGCCGGGGGTGCCGATTCACATGTCGGTGACGCCGCCTCGGGTGCAGGGGTCGGGGCCGCCGCTGGGGATGCACACGGAGGAGATCTTGCTGTCCGCGGGGTTGAGTTGGGATGAGATCGAGGCGCTGAAGGATTCGGGCGCGACGCGGACCGCGTAGGGGCCTTCGGCCCTCGATGACCCTTCGGGCCTCGTGGGGTGGCTACGAGGAGCGAAGCGAGAGGCCGGGGGCCTCGATGGCCTCGGCCCCTGGAGCGCGGGCTCCGCCCGCGACAGTCACGTTCGGATGACCCGCCCACCCACCCTTAACTCGAAACGAAGGGCTCGCCACACACCTCGGCCTCGGCCGTCCCTTCGGGAACGGTGCGCGGCTCGCCCGTTCATTTCGAGCGGATCTCCGTGGCGCACCCGCTGCCTCGCGGCGGCTGTTCCGTCTCGAGTCTGGGGTGCCTTGCACCACTAGCCACCCACGGTCAGACGACCGAGCCGTGCGTGTGGGTACGACGCACGTCGCTCGGCATGTCGGCGGGAACGGGGTGATACTCGGGGTGGAGGGGTGATGGCTGGCAAGACGCGAATCGATGTGGTGGTGTTTGACCTCGGTGGGGTGCTGGTTCGGATTGCGCGGGGGTGGAACGATGCGCACCGGCTGGCGGGGTTGCCAGAGGATCACCCGATGCTGAGCTCGGATGAGTTCCATGAGCGGAGCGCGGCGGCAGCGCATGCGCATCAGATCGGGACGATGGGGTTCGAGGAGTGGGCGCGGGCGGTGTCGGAGGCCTCGGAGGGAACGTACTCCTCGGATGACGCGAAGGCGATCATGGATGCGTGGACGATCGAGGAGTACCCGGGGATCCGCGCGGTGGTGGATGCGATCCACGAGGCGGGGCTGGAGACGGCGGCGCTGTCGAACACGAACGCTCGGCACTGGGAGCTGCTGGGGGTCGATGACGAGAGCTACGCGGACTACCCGAACCTGGGGGCGATCCAGCAGCTGCACGCGAGCCACCTGTTGGGGCACGCGAAGCCGCATCCGGATGTCTACGCGGCGTTCACGGAGGCGGCGGGCCTGAAGAAGGCGCGGGTGCTGTTCTTCGAGGACACGAAGCCGAACATCGAGGCGGCTCGCCGGTTCGGCTGGGCGGCGCGGCACATCGATTACGCGGGCGATCCGGCAGCGCAGATGATGGCAACACTCCGCCACCACCGGGTCGCCCCTTCGGGGCACTGACGACGCTTCGCGCCAGATAACCGCGTTCCTCTCCGCGCTTCGAGGGTGACTCGAGACTTCGGGGCGCAGCCTCAGGGGTCTTCGACCCTGTCTTGACCGTTCCGGCTTGGTGTCGACGGTTCGTCAGCCCGTGTCGCTCGACTGGCTCTGTCTCACGGGAACCAAACTGGGGACCGCGGAGTACTAGGGGTATGCGACCTCTGGCGTCTGTGGGCGTGTTGATGCGTGTTGCGATTTCGGGCGGCGTCGGGCTGCTGGTGGCGGCGGTCGTCGGCGTGGGGTGTAGCGGGGGCGACGCCGGGAATGGGGCGCCGACCGAGACGCCGGCGCCGGTCGAGAGGGACACCGACGTTGCGACGCCGCCACCGACGGCGACGGCTGCGAGCGAGGTCACGCCGGTGCCGGCGTGGGAGTTGCCGCGCGGCGGAGAGAGCGCCGGCGTGTTGCTGCTCGATTATGGGACGCTCGGGGGGTGGGATTCGGGGCGGCCGGGGGCGGCGCGCGGGGCGTTGTATCCGCTGGCGGCGGAGAGCGGCGCGACGTTGCCGGGCTATGAGCCGTTCGACCTGGGACAGGCGTCGAGTGAGCTGGTGTCGCCGGACGGGCGCTGGCTGGCGGTGGCGTACCACCGAGGGCAGTCGAGCAGCAGCGAGCTGAGGCTGTTTGACCTCGAGGGGTGGCGTGAGGTGCCGGTCGAGCAGCTCGAGAGCGCCGGCAGACAGCACATCGGTGGGTTCGCGTGGGCCGCGAATGGGTGGCTCACGGGGCTTCGCTATCACGGCAGTGTGACTCCCGGGTTCCCGTGGGTGCTGGAACCCGGCGGAGCCGGGCCGCGGGCGCTGACCGAGTCTGAGGTCGGGGACCTCGAGCAGTGGAGCGCGGTGCGGGTGTCGGGGGACGGGGCGCGGCTGCACGTGCTGGGGTACCGGTCGGCGGAGTGCTGCGGGATCGATGTGCAAGGGGATCCGTTCGTGGCGACGTTTGACCTCGAGAGTGGCGCGGAGCTGGGGCGGGTTGCGTTGCCGGGGGTGCTGATCGGGCAGCGCTTCGAGACGCTGTTCGAGAACGATGACGAGTACAACGTGCTGCGGAACCCGGCGGTGGTGGCGGCCTCGGATGGGTCGCTGGTGTACGTGGTGCATGCCGACGAGGACCGGGTGTCGGTGGTGGACGTGGCGTCGGGGACGGTGCGGGTGGAGGCGATCGAGCGGCCTCGGTCGGTGCTGTCGCGCCTCGGTGGGTGGCTGACGTCGGGGTTGGTGAGCCGGGCGGAGGCGAAGGGCGGAGTGTACCGGCGGAAGGCGGCGACGCTGTCGGCGGACGGTTCGCAGCTGTACGTGACGGGGGTCGCGGAGATCGCGTGTGAGGGGACACCGTACTTCTCGTGCGTGGACGGGCACCCGCTCGGGCTGCAGGTCGTGGACCTCGGGTCGATGGAGCTGGTGGCGGAGTTCGGGGGGATTAGCCGGTTCGTGGCGACGCCGGACGGATCGCGGCTCGTCGGGATTGGTTCGGAGTTCGACCACCGCGATCTGGGCGACGATGAGCACGAGGCGAAGCGCGTGGGATTCGGGGCGACGGTGATCGATGCGACATCGCTGGAGGTGGTGTCGCACATCGAGCCGGAGACGTCATTCACCGACATAGCAGTGTCCCCGGATGGGCGGTTCGCTTACCTGTTGTCGGGCGGGCCAGGGCGATCGCCGGATGCCTGGTACCAGTGCGAGATCGAGTGCACGCAACTGACGGTCGTGGACCTCGAGAGTGGCGACGTGGTGGCGACGCGGGTGTTCGACTCGACGACGGTTCGGCTCGTGAGTCTGAGCGCGGGGCCGTCGGCGGCGCCCTGGCAATGAGCGCGGCGCGGTCGCTGGGAGCCGCCGTGTTGGCGCTGGTGGTGGTCGGGGTGGGGTTGATCACGCTGACCGGCGGCGACGGGGCGGAGGTCGAGCCGACGCCGACGGTCGCGGCCTCGGGAGCGACGAGCACGCTGAGCGGGGCCAGCGCGCCGAGCCCGACAGCGACGGTGACGGAGACGGGGACGGCGGGCGGCGCCGGGATCGCGACGCCGGAGGCGGTCAACGTGCCGGGGGGCGGGGACCTCGGTGGGGTGCAGCCGTTGCCGTTCGCGCAGCACGCGGACTACCGGGGGTACGAGCGCGAGGAGCTGGCGGCAGCGGGGTTCGTGGACACGGGGGCGTTCATCGCGGTGCCGTTCAACCCAGCGCCGGTGACCCGGGCGTCGTATCGCGCTGGGTTCACGGCGATCGAGGTGGCGGCGGCGGGGTATGTGGACCTCGATGGGGAGCGGTGGCACCGCGGGTTGCCACCGGGAGCGGCGTGGAGCAGCACGAGCGCGGTGGGGCTGACGGCGACGGTGGCGGGGGTGCCGCTGTACGCGACGTTCTCCTCGGAGTGGGGTGTCACCGGGTCGCGGGGCGGCGGCAGCCGGCTGCTGCCGACCGGAGGCGGCGAGCTGGGGTTCTACGCGGCGGACGACAGTGCGCCGGTGATGATGCTCCAGGTCAAGACGGCAGACGGTGAGTTCGTTCCCGCGATCACGGATACGCGGGGGCGGCTGTGGGTGCGATTGGCTCCGGTCGAGGACGGGCCAATCGCGGAGGACACGGGGGAGCTCCTCGATGTCGGCGGGGTCTCGGTGTTCGGGCCGGTGCCGAAGGGCCTGGGGAACTGGCGGAACCTGACCTGGTGCGAGGGCGGAGAGGCGTGCATCGCGATCCTGCACGTCCACGACGGGGGTGGGTTGCCGGCGGTGACCGACGGGGTGGCGAGCTGTTCGGAAGGCGCGGAGGGGCTGACCGTTGAGCTGCGGACGGATGTGTTCACGCTGACGTTCGAGCGGACGACGGGCGCATCGGCCTCGGTGGGTGGGTGCGACGGGGCGTTCCCGCGCGCCGTGACGGCGGGAGAGGTGCTGTCGCGGTACCCGTCGTGGCTGGTGGATGCGGTGGATGCGAACGGGGCGGCGCTGGGGGTGGCCTCGGATGCTGGCCGGATGCTGTACGTGGGGGTGGAGCGGACGATCGCGACCTGTCCTCCTTGCTTCACGGGGAGCTAGGGGGAGCGTGATGGCCGCCAGGTTGTCCTCGGACGCGTCGACGGCGCCTCGGCGATGGCGCCCCCGGCGATGATGGGGGCGCGATCGCTCGTGGCTTCGGTCGTGGTGCTGGTGGCGGTCGGCGTTGGGTTGATCGCGTTGACCTCGGACGAGGGTTCGGACGCCGAGGCGACGCCGACGGTTGCGGTCACCTCGACCGCGACTCGTACGCCGACGGCGACCGAGGTGGCGACGCCTCGGGTGGTGGGGACGGCGGAGGGGGTGGCGACGGCGACGCCGGGGCCGCTGGCGACGGTGCCGCTGCCACTGGAACAGCACGGGGAGCTGCGGGAGTACGAGCCGCTACTGCTGGAGGCGGCGGGGTTCGTGAACACGGGGACGCTGATCGCCGTCCCGTTCAATCGGGTACCGGCGGCGCGGAGCTCGTTCCGGGCGGGGTTCAGCGTCGTCGAGACGCTGGAGGCGGGGTACTTCAACCTTCGGGAGGAAGGGTGGCACCGCGGGGTGCCACCGGGCGGCGGGGTTTCGAGCACGCAGGTGATCGGGCTGACGGCGACGGTCGAAGGGCGGCCGCTGTACCTGACGGTGCGACCGGCCTCAGTGGATGGCGAGGTGACGACGCGGTTGCTGGGCGCCGGACGAGGCGAGCTGGCGTTCTACGCGACGGACGATGCGCGCCCGCTGCTGACGTTGGAGGTGGGGACATTCCGTCCAGGGCCGCCGGCCGAGCTGGCGCCGGTGCCGGCGATCGTCGACCGGTTCGGGCGGCTGTGGGTGCGGCCGGCGCCGGTGAGCGGGGAGCCGATCGCGACGGACACCGGGGAGCTGCTGGGGGTGGCCGGCGCGACCGTGCTCGGGCCGCTCGACTGGCCTCGGTTCCTTACGAACGAGACGCGGTGCGGGGATCAGCCGGCCTGCACCGCGGTGATCCATCAGCAGGTCCGGGGAGGGCTGCACGCGCTGGCTGCGGGGACGGCCGAATGCGACCCGGGCGAGGGAGTCACGGTGGAGCTGACGACGGACCGGTACCAGCTGCGGTTCACGCCGGTCCCGCTGCCGTTCCCACCATCCGATCTGGCGGCGGACTGCGTTGGGGCATTCCCTCGTGAGGTAGCGGCCGGTGATCTGCTTTCCGAGCGCGGGTCGTGGGAGGTGAGCGGGACGGGGACGGACGGCGCCGCGCTTCACGTCGCGGTGGGACGGACGACGGCCGAGAGCGGGCCGATGCTGTACGTAGGGGTGGAGCGCACGATCGAGCAGTGCTCGCCATGCTTCACCGGAGCTAGCGGCGGACCTTAGCTGGGCGGACTCGTCCATCCGAAACAGGCATGTCATCTACTTGATCTATGCATTGGACGCATTCACTAGCCCCTCGTAGCGTCGAGTGACACGACGCGCGACGAGGGAGTGAACGCCGATGCCAGCTCGACCCGAACACGCCAGCCGCTTCCGTGAGTTGCACCGGGAGGGTGCGGGCCTCGTCATGCCGAACGCATGGGATGTGGGGACGGCGATCGTGCTCGCGGAGACGGGGTTCGAGGCGATCGCGACGACGAGCGCGGGGATCGCGTTCTCCCTCGGGAGGGCCGATCACGTGGTCCCGGCGGGGGCGACGGCGGTGTCGCGGGCGGAGATGTTCGAGCGGATGCGGGCGGTCGCGGGGGCGGTCGAGGTGCCGGTGAACGGGGATCTGCAGGACGGGTTCGGAGCGACGCCGGACGAGGTGGCGGAGACGGTCCGGCTGGCGATCGAGGCGGGGCTCGCCGGCGGGAACATCGAGGACCAGGCGAACGGGGTGCTGTACGAGGAGCAGCTCGCGGTGGAGCGGATCGAGGCGGCGCGGGCGGCGATCGACGCGGCGGGGTCGGACTTCGTGCTGACGGCGCGGACGGACGGGCAGCATGTGGAGCCACGGGCCTCGCTGAGTTCGTCGATCGCGCGGGCGAACCGGTACCGGGAGGCGGGGGCGGACTGCCTGTACGTGCCGGGGGTGAACGACCTCGATGACAACGCGCGGCTGGTGCGCGAGATCGAGGGGCCGCTGAACGTGGTAATCGGGCTGGGGAGTACGGGGTTGAGCGTGCCGGCGTTGCGCCGGATCGGCGTGACGCGGATCAGCCTCGGGGGGACGATCGCGCGGGCGGCGCTGGGGTTGGTGCGCGAAGCGGCGGTGGAACTCCTCGGAAGCGGGACGCTGGGCTTCGCCGAGCGGCAGATCGGGCAGGGGGAGCTGAACGCGCTGTTCGCCGGTGCGGAACGCGCGAGGGTCGAGCGCGTGAGGCGGTCGCGAGCGCCGGCCACGGTCCGCTAGGCTGCGGCGGACGCGCGGGAGGCGGAGTCCCCTCGACGGGGTACGGCGGGAGCATCGTTGCTCGCGAGGGTTGATCCACGGGAGCAGGAAGCGCGCACGGCGCTGCGCGGCTGGCTCGCTCGTGCGCGGACGTACGCGCGCACCAACATCAGGCAGATGGTGATCTTCGGCGCGGTGGGCTTCGCCGTCGCGTGGGTGCTGAACGTCTGGATCATGGCGTCGGTCTACGACGGGTTCCGGACGCCGACGGGATCGCCGGCGACGGGGACCGGGAACTTCTTC
>JANQNP010000069.1 GCA_028279505.1 Dehalococcoidia bacterium | reverse complement strand
GCAGCGGACCCAGTTGTTGCCCAGGTGCTGCTGCACCTCGGTGACGAGGGTCTCGCCGTTCATGTCGATGTTGACCGCGTTGAAGATCTCGGGCAGGTCGCCCGAAGGGAACTCCACGTCGACCACGGTGCCGATGAC
The DNA here is from genome assembly GCA_028279505.1 of Dehalococcoidia bacterium. Taxonomy (GTDB): domain Bacteria; phylum Chloroflexota; class Dehalococcoidia; order UBA2979; family UBA2979; genus UBA6627. Next base: position 46,110 of record JANQNP010000069.1, on the reverse strand, counting down.
GCGCCGTACGGTACCTGCTGCCATCTCTGCCTCCAGACGCGCGCGCTTAGCCCTGTTCGAGGGCGGCCTTGCCACCCACGATGTCGAGCAGCTCGCCCGTAATCAGTTCCTGTCGTGCCTTGTTATAGGTCAGTGTGAGGTCCGCGACCATGTCGTTCGCGGCGTCGGTCGCCTGGCGCATCGCGACCATGCGCGCCGACTGCTCCGAGGCCTGCGCCTCGAGGATCGCTTCGAACACCTGCATCTCCACGTAGCGCGGGAGCAGCGTCGAGAGCAGCGCCTCCGGCGACGGCTCGAAGATGAAATCGACCGCGGCGCGCTCCTCGCCCTCCTCGACCTCCGGCGGCTGCACCGGGAGGATTTGGCGAATCGTCGGGCGCTGGACGGCCGGGTTGACGAAGGTCTGGAACCCGATGAACACCTGGTCGAGGTTCCCCGCGATGTAGTCCTCCATGACGATCCGCGCGATCGGGAGGACATCCGAGGAGCTTGGGAAGTCACCGAGTTCGGTGAACTCGGCGAGCATCGGGAAGCCGGCGCGCCGGAAGAAGTCGCGGCCCTTGCGGCCGACCGAGAGCACGGAGACCTGGTCGACCTCGGGCTGTCGCTCGAGCGTGACCGAGGCGCTGGCGCGGTTCATGTTCGCGTTCAGACCGCCGGCCAGGCCGCGGTCCGAGGTGATGTGGATCAGCGCGAAGTTCTTGATCTCGCGCTGCGCCAGCAACGGGTGAATCGCCTCGTCGCCGCTGGACTGACTGGCGTAGCTGGAGAGCTGCTCCAGCACCTGCCGCATCTGCGTGGCGTAGGGGCGAGCGCTGAGGGCGCGGTCCTGGGCGCGGCGCATCTTGGAAGCTGCGACCAGCTCCATGGCACGCGTCACCTTGGACGTGTTCTCGACCGCCCCGATCCGTTGCTTGATCGCTCGGACGGTTCCGCCACCAGGCATTGCTGGCTCCGCTCCCCTGCGCTCTCAGTTCTCCGACGGGCCGCCTAGTAGGCGACGCTGCCGAGGAACTCCTCGATGGCGCTCTTCAGCGCGTTCTCGTTGTCCTCGCCGATGTCGTTCGTCGTCATGATGTCGTCGAGGATGGCGGCGTGGTTGGCGGCCATGAACTCGTGGAACGCCTTCTCGAGGTCGCCGAGCTTGTCGACCGGCACCTCGTCCAGGTAGCCGTTGACGCCCATGTAGAGCAGCGTGACCTGCTGCGCCAGCGTGAGCGGCTGGTACTGCGGCTGCTTCAGCAGCTCGGTGAGGCGCGCGCCTCGGGTGAGCTGCAGCCGCGTGGCGGCATCGAGGTCGTCCGTACCGAACTGGGCGAACGCCTGCAGCTCGCGGTACTGCGACAGGTCGAGGCGCAGCGTACCGGCGACCTTCTTCATCGCCCGGGTCTGGGCGTCACCACCGACGCGGGACACCGAGATGCCCGGGTTGGTCGCGGGGCGCTGACCGGAGTTGAAGAGGTCCAGCTCGAGGAAGATCTGGCCATCGGTAATCGAGATGACATTGGTCGGGATGTAGGCGGAGACGTCGCCGGCCTGCGTCTCGATGATCGGCAGCGCGGTGATCGAACCACCACCCTGCTCGTCGACGACGCGCGCCGCGCGCTCCAGCAGGCGAGAGTGGAGGTAGAAGACGTCGCCCGGGTACGCCTCGCGTCCCGGAGGGCGCTTCAGCAGCAGCGAGACCTCGCGGTATGCCCAGGCGTGCTTGGAGAGGTCGTCGTAGACGACCAGCACGTCCTTGCCCTGCGCCATGAAGTACTCGGAGATGGCGGCGCCGGCGTAGGGGGCGAGGTACTGGAGCGCAGCGGACTCGGCGGCGGAGGCGGTGACGACGACCGTGTGGTCCATCGCCCCGTACTCCTCGAGGACGGCGACCGTCTGCGCGACCTTCGCGTCCTTCTGACCAACGGCGACGTACACGCAGATGACGTCGCCACCCTTCTGGTTGATCACGGCGTCGACGCCGATGGCGCTCTTGCCGATCGAGCGGTCGCCGATGATCAGCTCGCGCTGGCCTCGGCCAACCGGGATCATCGCGTCGATCGCCTTGATACCGGTCTGGAGCGGCTCGTCCACGTGGACGCGGCTGACGACGTCAGGCGCGATGCGCTCCACGGGGAACGCCTCGGTCGTGTTGATCGGGCCGCGCTCGTCGATCGGGTCGCCCAGCGGGTTCACCACGCGCCCGATGAGCGCCTCGCCAACCGGGACGGAGGCGACCTGGCCGGTCGTGCGGACCTCGTCGCCCTCCTTCACCGCGGCGTAGTCGCCGAGGATGATCGCGCCGACGGTCTCTTCCTCGAGGTTGAGAGCGAGGCCTCGGATGGGCCGCCCCTCCTCGTCGGTCGAGCTGAACTCGAGCAGCTCCGAGGACATGCACTCGCCGAGACCGTGGATCTCCGCGATGCCGTCGCCGGCGACGATGACCGTCCCGACGTTCGCCTCGACCGCTTCCGCGTCGAAGCCCTCGATCTGCTGCTTCAGGATCGAGGCGATCTCTTCAGCTCGAACTACCATCGCAGTCCCCCTGGGGCGCGTTCTTGCGTCAGTTCCATCTCCGGGGCGAGCGCCCTAGTGGGCGGCCCGCTCCAGGTCCCGCCTCAAGCTGCGCAGCCGGGCGCGCGTGGAGGCGTCGTACAGTCGGTCGCCGATGCGGACGGTCATGCCCCCGAGGATGTCGGGATCCACGACCGTCTCCACGGCAACCTGCTTGCCGGTCTGGGTGGCGAGCTGCCGCTCGACCGATGCGCGGCGATCGTCGTCCAACGGCACGGCGGTGCGCACCGTGGCGCGGGCGACGTTCCGCTCCTCGTCCAGCAGCTCCCGATAGAACGTCGCGACGGACGGACCGAGCGACAACCGCGCCTTACGGCGCAGCAGTCGGAAGAGGTTGCGCTGCTTCTCACCGATGCCAGCCTGCGCCTGCTCGACGATCGCGGTGAACTGCTGGTCCGTCGTGCCATCGGCCTGGAGCGCGTTGACGAACTCCGGGCGGGCGGTCAGCGCCTCGAGCGTGTCCATGGCGGCGAGCCAGTCGTCGAGCGTGCCGTCCTGCCGCGCGATGTCGAGCGCGGCGAGCGCATAGCGGCGGCCCGCGATGTCGCGTGCTCCAGCCACCTCTAGCCTCCGCTCGCCAACGCCGGCATCAGTTGTTGCCGTCCTGGCCGAAGCGACCCTCGACGAGCGCCTCGTCGATCAGCCGCTGGTGGGCGTCGCGATCGATCGACTGGCCAACGACGCGCTCCGCGGCGCGAATCGTGAGATCCGCGAACTCGGAGCGCAGTTGCTGGACCGCCTGCTCCCGCTCGAGCGAGATCTCCTCGCGGGCGCGGGTGACGATCTGGTCCGCTTCGCGGCGGGCCTGCTCCTCGAGTTCCTCGCGCAGCCGCGCGGCGGCCTCCTGAGCACGGGCCGACGCTTCGCGCGCCTCGGCTCGCGCCTCGTCGATGACCCGCTTGGCCTCTTCCTCGCTGGCCGCAGCCTGGGTGGCTGCTTCCTCGGAGCGCTGCAGGCCCTCCTCGATGCGCCGCTTGCGCTCATCGAGGACCTTGACGATCGGGCCCCAGAGGAAGATGCGCAGGACGATCAGCAGGATCAGGAAGTTGACGAGCTGGGCGACGAGGCCCGGCAGGTTCAACCCCAGCGCCGAGATGCCCTCGACCTGTTCGGCCGCGGAGGCGACGCCCGGGATCACCGCGACGAGCGCGGCGAGCGCGAGCGCGACGGACCGCCGTCCGAGGCGCTGGTGCGGTCGTCTCGATGACCTCATGTGTCTCTCCTCGGGTTTGGTGGCGCGCCTGACCGTGGTCAGGCGCGCTCCCATCCGTTGAGCGTGAGGCCTAGAAGACGAAGCCGATGAGAATCGCGACGACGAGGGCGTAGATGCCGATCGCCTCGGCGAACGCGATCGCGAGGATCATGTTCGTCTGAATCGCGCCGGCGGCCTCCGGGTTGCGGCCGAGCGACTCCATCGCCTTGCCGCCCAGCCAGCCGATGCCGATCGCCGGACCGAACGCGCCGACGCCCATAGCGATGCCTGCCGCCATGAACTTCGCGCTGTCCGAGGTGAACTCGTTGTCCGCCACGGCTTCCTGGGCACCGGCCACGCCGGTGGTCGCCAGGAAGGCAGCTGCCCCCATGAGCAGAACGATGGTTGCGCGGCGCGCAATGGCTCCTGCCGTCATGTTTCTCAAACCTCCCTGACCATGCCCCGGTCCGATCCGGCGCGAATGGACTCGATAACCCGTTTCCGAGCGCTAGTGCGCGCCTTCCTCGTCCGCGTGGTCGTCGCCGTGATGCGATACCGCGGTCACAGCGAACACCAGCGTGAGGATGGCGAACACGAACGCCTGAATCAGCCCGACAAACAACTCCAGTCCGTAGAAGACGTCCACGAGCACGAACGGCACGAGGAACGTCATCATCAGCAACAACACTTCGCCAGCGAAGATGTTGCCGAACAGACGGAAGGTGAACGAAACGATGCGGGACAGCTCCGAGACGAACTCGAGCAGTCCGACGAACACGTCGATGATGCCGCCGAGGATGTCGCCCTTCATCAGCTTCCCGAAGCTGAAGAATTTGCTCAGGTAGCTGATCCCGAGCGTCTGCAAGCCCCAGAACTCGACGAAGATGAACGAGAAGATGGCGATCGCGAGCGGGGCGTTCACGTCAGTCATGACGGAACGGAAGTAAGGGGCGATCAGGCCGGAGAACTGCTCCACCGAAGCGCCCTCGGGAGCCTTGATGCCGCCGTCTTCGGCGGCCGCCGCAACGGGCGCGGCGGCCACAGGGGGCTGGCTCGAGACGACGGTCGTGGATCCGAGGGAGCTGGCCTCGTCCTTCTCCTTGCCGTCGGTGAACTCGAAGGTGGTGCCGTCGTCGTAGGTGACGAACGGCGTATCACCGGCGCGGACGTCGACCTGGTCGGGCGTGAACGGGATGTAGGCGAAGTCGATGCCGGCGACCGAGGTGTGCCCCATGACGGCCTGCTTGGTACCGAAGTTGGGCTCGGTGAGGCCGATGACGTTGTTGATCGGCAGGAGGCCAGCGTAGTTGGAGGTGAGGATGAAGAAGAAGATCGTGGCGACGAGCGGGAAGAACCGGCGCCCGTTCTCTTCGCCGGCGACCTGGACCACGAGGTTGTAGAAGACCTCGACAGCCGCTTCGACGACGCCGCTGAACCCGCTGGGGACGACCGAGACGCGCGGCCCGACGGTGACCGCGACGATGATGAGAAGGGCAACCACCCACCACGAGGTGAACATCGTGTTGGTGACGTCCAGTGGACCCCAGTGGAAGACGGTCTCCGGGGCGACGATGATCGCGGGCGAGGCGCCGCCAACGAACACCAGACCAACGCCGATGAGCGCGATCGCGCCGATCGCAATGAGCCACTTCATGAGGAACGCCGTCCTCGGCTACGAGCCGTCAGACTGGCGGATGACATCGCGGAGTCGGCGGTACGCGTCAAAGAACCCCACCATCAGCCCGAGCACCAGAAACGCCAGCGTCAACAGCGGGTCGGTGTCGAAGCGTGAATCGAGCCAGGAGCCGAAAATCGTCGGCACCACGATCCAGACTGCGAGCGATGTTCCGATCCCCACCAGGGCAAACGCTGGCGAATTCCACATGGCCCTGCCTCCAACCCTTGGAGCGAGGCCAGCGGGACGGTAGCACGGGTGATCGAGTCGATCAACCGATTGTGACTTCATGCACGAGCGGACCAATTATCGCGAATCGAGACGCTGCGAACCGCCGGACCAGCGGGCGAGTCCTGACGCGTTGAGCGCCTAGTCGGCGCGGGTGCCGAGGTCGTCGAGATCGAGTCCGGAGACGAAGTCGCGGAAGGCCGAGAGCTTCTCCAGCTCCTCGGCGGTGGCCGGGGTCGAGACCTCGGCGCCCGCGCCTTCGATCGGCTGCCCCTCGTCGTCGAGGACGACGCCCGCGCTCTTCAGGACCTCGTCGACGACGTAGATCGGCACCTCGGCGCGGACCGCGAGGGCGATCGCGTCGGAGGGGCGCGAGTCGATCTCGAGGGTCTTGCCGTCGTGCTCGACGTGGATCTGGGCGAAGAAGGTGTCGTCCTTCAGGTCGTTGACCACGACGGAGGTCACGGAGCCGCCAAGCTCCGCGATCAGGTTGCTCATCAGGTCGTGGGTCTGGGGGCGCGGGACGGAGACGTCCTGGAGTCGGAACGCGATGGCGTCCGCGACGTCGGCACCGATCCAGATCGGGAGGTAGCGATCCGCATCCTTCTCTTTGAGGACGACGACTCGCCGGTAGTGCCGGAGGCCGACGCGGATGCTGTCGATCACGAGCTCGATCAAGCGTCGCTCCTCGGCCGGGGGTGATGCGACCCAATGGATCGAGTGTAGGAGTCGCCTGTTCGGGCGGTCAACGATTGCTGGTCAGGCACCGGTTGCCTCCTCGGCACCCGACCCGGACCCGAAGAGCGCTCCCTCGATCGCGGGGTCGACGGCCTCACCCCGCTCGAGGAGCGTCTTCGCGCGGCGATGGAGCGTAGGACGGTCCATCAGGATCCGGCGCTCACAGCCGTTGCAACGGAGGCCGATGTCGGCGCCGACGCGCACAACCGTCCACGCGCGCTCCCCGCATGGGTGCGGCTTGCGCATCTCGATCACGTCGCCCATCCGAACGTCGAGGGCCATCGCTGGTCAGTGCCGGGCGCGCCGGATCAGCGGGCGGCGTTGATCGCGTCGCGCAGGTCGCGCGCCGCGTCGCGAGAGGCCTCGGCCCAGCCGCCAACGGCGCAGCCGTTCTCGAACGGCTGCGCGTAGAGCACGCCGCGCGAGGCGTTGACGAGCACCCCTCGACCGGTGGCGTCCACCGCGGCGCCGACGGCGGCGTCGATGTCGCCCTGCTGGGCGCCGACGCCGGGGAGGAGGATCAGCTGGTCCGGGCAGATCGCGCGCACGCGCGCCGCCTCCTCCGGGTAAGTGGCGCCGACGACGAGGCCGACGTTGCCTCGAGAGTTCCAGTCGCGCGACAGCTCCGCGACACGCTCGTAGAGGCGGACGTCGCCGGCCATCACGTCCTGCAGGTCACCGGCGCTCGGGTTCGAGGTGCGGCACAGCACGAAGACGTGGCGATCCTCGTAAGCGAGGAACGGTTCCAGGGCGTCGATCCCGAGGTAGGGGTTGAGGGTGACGGCATCGACGCCGACCCAGTCGTAGAGCGCGCGCGCGTAGGCCTCGGCGGTGTGCCCCACGTCGCCGCGCTTGGCGTCGAGGAGCACTGGGATGTCGTCGGGGACGGCGGCGACGACGTCGCGGAGGATCCGCCAGCCCTCGTCGCCGTACTGCTCGAAGAAGGCGGCGTTCGGCTTGTAGGCACAGACGTACTCGGAGGTGGCGTCGATCACGCCGGTGAGGAACTCCGTGACGCTGACGCCGATCGGGATGCGGTCGGGATCGGGGTCGAGGCCCACGCAGAGCAGCGAGTTGTTCGACTCCACCGCCGCGTCCAGGCGCTCACGAAAGCGACCGGCCACCCGCGTGCTCGGTCGCGCCTCCGTCGTCGTCATGCTCAGCTCCCCACCGCCACCGGCCGCCGACGGAACTCGGCGAGGCTCGGCAGCCGCTCCCCAGCGTCGCGCAGGCAGTCAATCGCCGCCGCGAACGCTCGATCGTCTCCGGTCACATCGTAGTCGACGGGGCGGAGCGCGCCCGCCGGCACCGCCAGCCCGGACTCATCGAGGACGGCGAGCACCCGCCGGGCGACGGCGTCCGCCGCGTCGATGATCGCGACGTGGTCCGGCAGTAGCTTGCGCAACGAGCCGGCGACGAAGCCGTAGTGCGTACACCCGAGGGCGATCGCGTCGGCGCCGAGGGCGACCGGTTCGCGCGTCGCCGCGTCGAGCATCTCGAGGACGCGCGGGTCGCGGGCGCGCCCCGCCTCGATCAGGTCGGCGAGCCCGGGCATCGGGACGGTGTGCACCGTGACCCCCGAGGCGTGACTGGCCTCGAGGCGAGCGAGGCGCTCACCGGCGGCGGTGCCGGCGGTGGCGAGCACGACGACCCGGCCCGCGGTCGACTGGGCGGCCGCCGGCTTCAGCGGCGGCTCCATGCCAACGACCGGCACGGGCAGCTCGGCGCGCAACCGCTCGAGGGCAACGGAGGAGGCGGTGTTGCAGGCGACGACCAACGTGGTGCAGCCGCGATCGACGAGCGAGCGACCGATCACCAGGGCGCGTTCCTCGAGGGCCGCGCCGGGCTGCTCCCCGTACGGGAAGCGGGCGGTGTCGCCGAGGTAGAGGAGCGGAAGCGCGGGAGCACGCCCTCGGAGCGCGCGGGCGACGGTCAGGCCGCCGAGACCGGAGTCGAAGATGCCGACGCGGGCGAGCACGACCGTCCCTCTCTCCCGCCGAGTCGATTCCACCGTAGCAGAGGGCTCGGACGCCGCATCAACGCGAGGCTGACGGCATGTCCGAAGGTCACTGTTCCGCCATGAAGCAGAGAGCTACGATGAGCCGAAGCCTCACCCTTACGTGCACGTCAGTCATGAATGTGATGGTCTCGACGTGGCGAATTTCGACCCGTTCCGCCCGTCCTACCTGGAGAATCCGCGTCCAGCCCTCAGCCGGCTGCGGCGCGAGGATCCGGTGCACCGGTCCCGGCTGCTCGAGGGCTGGGTGGTGTCGCGCCACGCCGACGCGCGGGCGGTGCTTCGCGACAACGTGCACTTCAGCAACGACCCGACGACCGCGGCGAGCGGGCTCGGCGCGCACGTCGCCGAGAGCCGCCGGCGATCGCCAGTGGGACACGCACCGCTGCTCGGCAGCTCCGACCCGCCGGTCCACACACGCCTGCGCGCGATCGTGTCCAAGCTCTTCACGCCGCGCACGGTGGAGGCCGCCCGCCCCCGAATCCGCGAGATCGTCGAGGGCCTGCTGGACACCGCGACCGAGCAAGACCGCTTCGAGTTCATGTCGACGATCGCGCAGCCGTTGCCGGTGCACGTCGTCGGCGGCCTGCTCGGCCTGACCTCCGAGGAGCAGGGCCCCGTCCGCGAGTGGACGCGGGCGCTGATGCGGGTGATCGGCGGCGGCGATCTGCCACCGTCCGCGTACCGCGAAGCAGAGCGCGCCTCGAAGCAGCTGCGCGCCTTCCTCGACGGCTATGCCGACACCCACGAGGGCGGCACGATCCTCTCGGAGATCGTCTCGGCCGAAGCGGATCCCGACCGCCTCTCCGCCGACGAGGCGGTCGCGTTCGTGACGTTCCTCTACCAGGCGGGCGGCGGACCGACGGCGATGATGTTGGCGAACGTGGTGCTCGCGCTGCTGACGCACCCGGACCAGTGGCAACAGCTGCGCGACGACCCCGCGCTCGCTCGATCCGCCCTCGTCGAGTCGCTGCGCTGGGACAGCGCCACCCACATCCTGCTGCGGTTCGTCTGCGAGGAGACGACGATCGGCGCGCGGACGGTGAAGCCCGGCGAGACCGTCTTCACCAACGTGATCGCCGCGCATCACGATCCAGAGGTGTTCGCCGATCCGGAGCGCTTCGACATCCACCGGGAGGTCGATACGGGCGACGTGCTGTCGTTCGGGATCGGTCCGCACTTCTGTCTCGGCCAGCCGCTGGCGCTGATCCAGGGCGAGGAGATGCTGCAGGCGATGCTCGAACGGACACCCGAGATCTCGTTGCCGCGCGACGGCCTCGTGCGCGCGAAGGAGCTGCTCCTCCGAGGGCCAGCCCGCCTCGAGCTGGCGGTGCGCTGAGTGCGCGTCGACGTCGCGATCGTTCCGCCGTCGGAGCCGCCGCTCGACTCGACCTGCCTCGTCGTCGACGTGTTGCGGGCCACCTCGGTGCTCGCGGTGCTGCTCGACCGGGGGATGCAGGAGATCTACCCGACCAACACGATCGAGGACGGCCTCGCGCTGCGCGACGAACTGGTCGCCGCGGGAGCCGACGCCTTCCTGCTCGGGGAGCGGGGCGGTCTGCCGCCCGAGGGGTTCGACGCGGGGAACTCGCCGACCGCCCTCGAAACCGCCGAGATCGCGACGACGGTGGCCGTGCAGGCGACCTCGAACGGTACGCCAGCCTTGCTGGCCTGCGTCGGTGCGCCGCTGGTGATGCCGGCCGCGGTGCTGAACGCGGGGGCGGTGACGCGCGCCGCGATCGAGGCGGATCGGGACGTGCTGATCGTCTGCGCCGGCCTCGGTGGCGGGTTCGGCGAAGACGACGTGCTCGCGGCGGGCCTGCTCGCGGAGCGGCTGACCACCGCCGGCGCGACGCCGGGTCCCGAGGCGCAGGACGCCCTCGATCGCTACGCCGCCGCGCGGGAGGATCTCGCGGCCGCGTTCCGCCGGACGGAGCACGGCGCGATCACGGTCGAGCGCGGATTCGACGAGGACATCGTGCTCTGCGCAACGGCGGACCGGTACGACGCGATCGCCGCTCTCGGTGAGCAGGACGGACGGCCGGTGCTGCGCCCGGTCGCCCGGACCTCGGAGCGCGACGCCTAGAGCGGACTGCGACCGGCGCCGTCGTTCGAGAGGCCCTCGCCGCTGCGCATCTTCTTGAAGGTCTCGCGGCCACGCTTCACGCGCTGTGCGAACTCCTCGGCGGGGTCGAGCTCGCGCGGCTTGCTGGGCGGGCGAATCTGCTCGAGCTGATCGCGCAGCTCCTCGGTCTCGGGGTGCGTGCGCTCCCACTGGTCGAGCTCGGCGGACCAGCGGCGGATCTGCTCGGGGTCGGCCTCGTGCCCGCCGTAGCGGGTGGCGTCGAAGGCGGCGGCGATCTCGCCGAAGACCGGGGCATCGAGGACCGTACCGGCGGCGGCAGAGTACTCGAGCGGCGTCTCCGATCGGAGGCGCTCGAACCCTCGATCCTCGGCGTCCACGACGGAGCGTCCGTAGACGCCGTAGATCGGATGGAGGCGCAGCCACGCGTTCTGCTCGCCGCTGGGGCGGCGGCGGATCAACCCACGCAACAACCCGCCGAGGCCCGGCCCGCCGCCGGTGTCGGTGCGGAACTCGTCGAACTCGTCAGGCGGGCCGCCGTCGCGGCGATCGAGCAACGACCGCCCGACGCGATAGGCCACCCAGATCAGCGCCACGAAGATGATGACCTTGAGCACATCGAACGGCCAGCGTGGGAAGATGAAGTCGTCCTCGCTCTGCCCCTCTTCGAGGACCTCCGGTTCCACGAAGTTCTCGGGGACCTGGATCTCACGGAGGCGCTCGGCGATGCCGTCCGGGATCAGGAACTCGAGCAACGGGACGAGCACCCAGAAGATCGGCGTGAGGATGATGATCAGCAGCCACTCGACGAGCGTGCCGATCCCGCCGCCGACGTAGGCGATCAGGCTGCCGACGTCGAGCGCCGCGGCGAGGCCGAAGACGGCGGCGACCGCGGCGAGGATCGAGATCGTCGCCGTGACGGAGACACCCCATGAGGCGACCCGCTCGCTGCCCTCGGCGGGCAGGGCCGCGCGTTCGCCGTTGGCGACGGCGAGCGCGAGCAGCCCGAGGATGAAGTAGGGGACGGCGTAGATCGCGAGCTGGCCGACCTCGTTCAGTCGCGCCATGACGAGCGCGACGAGGATCACCGCGAAGCCGATCCCGAACGAGCGCAGGACATGATCGAACCTGACCGGGCGGCGTCCGGCCGCGAGGAAACGGATCCAGATCCCGATCGCGCCCGCCGTCGTAATGCCGATCGCGGTCGCGCTCCCGATCACGACGCCCCCGCGATCGACGACGGCCTGGAAGTCCGCCCCGCTGGCGATGAACGCGTCCGGGTTATCGATGAAGTCGGCAAGCCCGTCGTTCTGCCAGATGAGCAGGTCCTCGGCGAAGGTGACGTGGAGCAGGATGTTCAAGCCGAACACCGAGGCGAGGACGAGCGCTCCTGCTCCCGCCGGCCCACCGAGTCGCAACTGGAGCAGCGTCCGCATCAACCAGAACCCGCCGAACGCGGCGAGGAGGATCGCCCAGAGCGCGGGACCGGAGGTGGCGACCTCCGATTGCTCGGTCAAGGTCGCGACGACCGCCCGTGCGCGGTCCGGGTCGTCTGAGAAGTCGGTGTTCACGCGGAAGCTCAGCTCGCGTGCGAGCTGACGGAGGTAGCCGCGTTCGCCGATCGTGGCGAGGACGGTGATCGCCACGAACCACGGGAGCGATTCCATCCCGACGTAGAGGACGTCGAGCAGGTTGCGCTGCCAGCGGGTCACGTCGCCGCCACCGCTGGCTCAGCCTCGGGAGCGGGGGCGTCGCCGGTGAGGACGGGCACGCCGAGTTCACCGAGTTCGCGGGCGAAGTCCGCTTCCAGCGCCTCCATGTGCGAGGCGACCTCGGACACCGGGATCGAGCCGAGCTCCGCATCCCACGGCTGGGTCGAGGTTTTCACGACGTGGATGAAGTGGCCGTCGCGTCGGAGCCGGTGGAGCGTCGCCACGAGCTCCTCCGGCATCACGGCGGCGACGACGACGACCGTCGACCCGGCGGGGAGCGCGCCGGTCGAGGCGCCCTCGAGCTCTCGCGCGAGGCTCGAGATTGTGAAGGCGCTGATCGCCGCCAGCGCTTCGAGCACGCGGTTGAGCCGGTCCGGGTGCCGCCCCACGCCGAGGCGGATCGGCCGCCCTTGGCCCGGGAACGCCCCGTTCGCAATCACGCCGACGGCCAGATCCGCCTCGTACGCCCAGCGGGCGACCGAGGCGGCGACGGAGACGCCACGCTCGAGGACGACCGGGTCGCTGCCCTGCCACGTCCGCGCGAAGGTCCCGACGTTCAGCGCGACGACGATCGCCTGCGCCCGGGAGGGCTCGTACAACCTCGATTGGAGGCGCTGCACGCGGGCGGTGGCGTTCCAGTCGATCCGCTTCATCGGGTCGCCGGGCTGGTAGTCGCGGACGCCGACGACCCGGGAGGGGTCCTCGTAGATCCGGTTGCCACCGCGAAGCTCGCCGAACGGGCGGGCGCTGTCGAGGCCGAGCTCCGGGAGCGCGTAGGTCTGCGGGTAGACGACGATCGGGGTCGATGGGGTGTCGGGCACCATCTCGCGCTCGAAGAACCCGAAGATGTCGCCGGACCTCAGCCGCGTCGGGCCGATCCGGTAGTAGCCGCGGCGCGTCGCCTGCAGTTCGACCGGCCACTCGAGGCGGTCCTGCCGGCCGAGGGCAGTGTTGCGCTGGAGGATGCTGACGCCCGGCGTGCCGCCGACGGTCGTGCGCCCTCGGGTGACGGCCAGGTCGCGGGGGAGCTGCTCGCGGACCTCGATCCAGGGGACGGGGAACGACTTCCGGTTGGCCAGCTTCAGCGTGAGCACGACCTTCTCGCCGACGAACAACCGGTGCTCGGAGATCTCGCGCTCGTAGGTGACGTCGTCGAGCGAGACTCGCGCCCAGAGCCGGCCGGCGGTGCTGCTGCCGAACACGAGCATCCCGAGGATGATCACCACCGGGGAGCTGGCGATCAGCCCGATCCCGACCAGGACCGAGGAACCGAGCAGCCAGCTATCGTCGAGGAGCGTCCGCATCGGGGACCGTCGTCAGCGGGCGTCCGCGATCGGGACGGCGACCTCGGCCACGACCTCGTCGAGGACCTCATCGGTAGCGCGGCCGCGGAGCCGAGTGTTCGAGTTGAGCACGAGGCGGTGCGCGAGCACGGCGTGTGCCATCTCCTTCACGTCATCCGGTCGCACGTAGTCGCGGTCCTGGATCGCGGCCCAGCCGCGGGCAGCGCGGAACAGCGCCAGCGAAGCCCGGGGACTCGCGCCGAGATCGAACGCCTCGTGGCGTCGTGTCGCCCGACAGATCTGCACGGCGTAGCGTGCGACGCCCTCGTCAACATGGATCGCGGAGAGCTGTGCGCCGAGCGCGCTCAGCTCGGGCGCGTCGATCACGGCCTCGAGGTCGTCGAGCGGCGAGGCGTCCTCGAAGCGGTGGACGATCGCGAGCTCGTCGGACTCGGTCGGGTAGCCAAGCTTCATGCGCACGAAGAAGCGGTCGAGCTGCGCCTCGGGCAGCGGGAACGTGCCCTCGAGCTCGACAGGGTTCTGGGTCGCGAGCACGACGAACGGGTCAGGAAGCTCTTTGGTCGCGCCATCGACGGAGATCGTGCGCTCCTCCATCGCCTCGAGCAGCGCCGATTGAGTGCGTGGCGTGGCCCGGTTGATCTCGTCGGCGAGCACGATGTTGGCCACGATCGGTCCGGGCCGGTACTCGAACTCGCCGCTCTTCTGCGAGTAGAAGTTGATGCCGACGACGTCGGAGGGCATGAGGTCCGGCGTGAACTGGATCCGGTGGAAGCTGGCGCCAATCGACTTGGCGAGCGCCCGCGCCGTCGTCGTCTTGCCTGTCCCGGGCACATCCTCGAGCAGCACGTGGCCGCGGTTGAGCAGCGCGACGAGCAGCAGGTTGACGGCGTCGTCGGCGCCGACCACGACCCGTTGCACGTTCTCGCGCACGGTCTGCGCCGCGGCCGCGATCGCCGATGCGGCGGCGGCTCCGTCGCTGCCCGCGCCGGTCGCGGACGCCGTCTGTTCGTCAGTAGCCGTGTCGACCACGGCGCCTCCCTGGCTGGATTCGCGAAAAAGTGCGGTGAGCGTAGCAGAGCAATCCGTGACCAAGCCGTGTCTGGATCCCCCCAGACACCGACTGCGGCTGCGCGACGCCGCACTTACACTGCGCCCAGCGACGAGGCGGATCCGAACGATCGAGGGCACATGGGAGCGGACGAGGGCGGGAGCGAGCCGGCGTCGAGCCTGGCGGACCAGGTATCGGCGCAGCGCGCGACGCTGGTCGAACTCCTGGAGGGGCTGCCCGAGACCCGACTCTCCAAGTCCACACCGCGACAGGGCTGGACGCTTCGGCACGAGCTGTCGTGGCTCGCCGCCTCCGACGAGGAGCTGCTCCAGCGGCTCGACCCCGTTCCGGGAGCGACCTCCGACGAGGCGCGATGGCGACGGGTCCGAGGGCAGGCGATGCACACGGCCCAGGAGCTACGCCTCGCGGCGCTACGCGAGCACCTCGATGCGTCTGGGGCGCGAGTGAGCGCCAGCCTCGAAACGCACGCGAGCCGCCTCGAGGAGCGCGTGGTCCGGGCAGCCGTTGAGCTGCACCTGGAACACGCGAGCGCGGCGCTCGCGAGCCTGCGCGGGGTGCTCGCGAAGTAGAGGCGCCGCGGGTCGCGCCGACTCAGGCCGTCTTCGTTACCTCGGAGGTCATTGGCGGCATGACCGCAGCCGCGCACCCTGTGGGTGCAGCGGCGTGTGCAGCGAATCCGAGGCCACATGAAACAGCTCTATCTGGTCGCGGCCGTGGTCGGCGCGGCCGTCCCGTACCTGTTCTTCATCGACTTCTTCGTGGACGAGGGCGTCGATCTGCCGGCGTTCATCGAGGCGCTGTTCGCGAACGGCGCCGTCGGCGGGTTCACCGCTGATCTGTTGATCACATCGGCGGTGTTCTGGGCGTTCATGTTCACCAGGGAGGGCACGGGACCCAATCCGTGGCCGATCGTCCTCGTGAACATGACGATCGGGCTCTCCTGCGCGTTCCCGCTCTACCTCTACCTCGATGCGCGTGCGCGTGAGTCGCAGACTCCGAGCGCCCAGCCGGCCTCCTGAGCCCCCACCGCGGGCTACGACGACCGAACGCCGGCCAGAGGCGCTGGGTTCGCGCGTGCCCGCGAGCCCCGATTCTCGTCCCCCGCTTGGTACGCTTTGCGGCACACGAAACGGGGGTTCGCTGCGTTATGACATCGACTCAGCAACCGAACGAACAGACCGAAAACATCCAGGATCGCCTCGCGATCCCGCGTCAGCAGGTCCCGAAGCAGCAGCCGCGCGAGCGGGTACAGAACTTCGAGGAGACCTACCTCCCGATGAAGATGGACGCCGCGATCGTCGAGGCGGCCCGCTGCATCGACTGTCCCTCGGCACCCTGCATGGTCGCGTGCCCCGTGCACAACGACATTCCGGGGGCGCTCAAGTTGCTCGAGGACGGCGACATCCTCGGCGCGGCGGCGAAGTTCCGAGAGACCTCGACGCTGCCGGAGATGTGCGGGCGGCTGTGCCCGCAGGAGTCGCTGTGCGAGGGCGATTGCGTCGTCGGGTTCGCGATCCGGCCGGACGGGATCAAGGAGGCGCCGGTCGCGATCGGCCGCCTGGAGTCGTTCATCACCGACTCGCAGCGCGCAGAGCTGGGCGGCTTCCCGAAACAGGAGCCGGCGCCCTCGACCGGTCGCCGCGTTGCGATCGTCGGCAGCGGGCCGGCCGGCCTGACGGTGGCCGAGGAGCTGGAGCTGCGCGGTCACCACTGCGCGGTCTTCGACATGTGGCCGGAGCCGGGCGGGGTGCTCCGCTACGGCATCCCGAACTTCAAGATGAAGAAGGAGCTGCTGGAGGAGAAGCTCGACGCGCTGCGCGACCTCGGCGTCGAGTTCATCAACAACACGAAGATCGGGACCGACGTCACGATCCAGGAGCTGCACGACGACCTCGACTACGACGTGATCTTCCTCGGCACCGGCGCCGGCGTAGGCAACGTGATGCGCATCGAGGGCGAGGAGCTGGGGAACGTCTACCAGGCGACCGACTTCCTCGTGCGCGGCAACCTGGAGCCGGACGAGCTGCCGGAGCACCAGCGCGAGCGCCCCGTGGTGGGCGAGAACGTCGTGGTCGTCGGCGGTGGCGACACCTCGATGGACTGCGTACGCACGGCGGTGCGCCTGGGCGCGGACAACGTGACCTGCGTCTACCGGCGGACCGAGAAGGAGATGCTCGGCCGCGCCGAGGAGCGCGTGCACGCGCGCGAGGAGGGCGTGGAGTTCGCCTACCTCACGACGCCCGTCCGCTTCGTCGGTGACGACGACGGCAACGTCAAAGAGGTCGAGCTGGTGAAGATGGAGCTGAGCGAACCGGACGAGAGCGGCCGCCGTCGCCCGGTGGTGATCGAGGGCTCCAACTACACCGTGCCGGCCAGCGCGGTCGCGATCGCGATCGGCTACGGCGCCGACCCCGAGTTCGCCGAGGCCGCGCCGATCGAGACGAATCGCTGGCACCTGATCGAGATCGATGAGCGCACCGGTCAGACGAACATCCCGTACGTCTTCGCCGGCGGCGACGCCGTGCAGGGCGCCGACCTCGTGGTGACCGCGATCGCCGACGGGAAGCGCGCGGCCACGTGGCTGCACACATACCTCAGCGGGCTCGATGCGATGGACGCCTCGGACCGGAACGCCTAGCAGGAAGCGGCTCAACCGCTCTGCTATCGTCTCGGCCGAGCCGACCAGCCGCTGGGGGAGCCTGCATGCGCGCGGAAATCATCTCGATCGGCACCGAGATCATGCTCGGCGAGATCACGGACACCAACGCCGCGTTCATCGCCTCGCAGCTCCCGGAGTACGGCATCGACCTGCTCTGGGTGTCGCAGCTCGGCGACAACCCGAACCGCCTCCGCGAGACCTTCAACCGGGCGTGGGAGCGCTCCGACATCATCTTCACGACCGGCGGGCTCGGCCCGACGCAGGACGACCTGACGCGCGAGATGGTCGCCGGCGCGCTGGGCGAGGAGATGTACCTCGACGCGGAGCAGGAGGCGCACCTCCGGCAGATGATGGAGTCACGCGGCCGCACGATGCCGGAGAACAACCTGAAGCAGGCGATGCTGATCCCGTCGTCGCGGGCGATCTCCAACCCTCGAGGGACCGCGCCCGGCTGGTGGGTCGAACGCGACGACAAGATCTTCGTGGTGATGCCCGGCCCGCCGTCGGAGATGACGCGGATGTGGGAGCACGAGGTCGCGCCGGAGCTCGAGCAGCGGGCCGACGGCATCCTCGTCTCGCGGACCCTGAAGACGACCGGCCTCGGTGAGGGCACGGTCGACGAGATGCTGGCGCCCCTGCTCAGCAGCCCGAACCCCTCGATCGGCATCTACGCCCGCCGGGACGGAGTCCACGCGCGCATCTCCGCCAAAGCGCCGACTCGCGAGGAGGCGTGGCACCTGATCCGGCCGATGGAGGAGGAGGCGCGAGCGATCCTCGGACCGTCGATCTGGGGCGTCGACGAGGAGACGCTGGAGGCGGCGATCGGCCGGCTGCTGCTGGAGCGCGGGCTCACCCTCGGGGCGATGGAGTCGGCCACCGGGGGTGCGATCGCCGACACGATCACGGACGTCCCGGGCTCCTCGGAGTACTTCAAGGGCAGCCTCGTCACCTACGCGACGCAGGCGAAGATCGCGATGGGCGTGCCGGCGGAGATCGTGGCGATGCACGGCGTGATCTCGCGCGAGGTCGCAGAGGCGATGGCGAACGCGACCCGCGAACGGCTCGAGACCGACCTCGGGATCGCGGTCACCGGCATCGCGGGCAACGAGGAGGTCGAGGGCCAGCCGCCCGGCACGATGCACATCGCGCTCTCGGACGGCGAGCACGTCGAGTACTCCCACTCGCAGTACTACCAGGGCCGCGAGGCGGCGAAACGTCGCGCGGCGCTGATCGCGCTGACGCTCCTGCGCCGCTACCTGATGACCGCCGACGTGCGCGTCTAGGTGAGATCGTCCGTCGTCGTCGCCTCCTGAAGTGCGGCTGAGTTGACGTAGCGCTGATTCTGAGTCCAAGCGCTCGGCGCCGAGTGGGTTACCGCGTGCCGCAACGAGAGCGTCTCCGGCGAGTCCGGCGCTGACAACACGAAGATCTGGACGGATGGCTCGTCGTGAAATGGCAGTGCTCGCTCCACCGCATCAGCGAGGAGTAAATCGTCGGGATCGGTTGATGTGCGCAATCGATCCGCGTTCGCCGCGGATAGCTCGACGTCTTGCCGCCGGACAAGGATCCGCGGGATCAACTTCTCGATACGCCGATCCCGGTAGAAACCGAGGTAGCTCAGACCAGCCCGGAAGGAACGATGCGCCTGACACATGTAGAGATGCAGTTGCAGATACTCGTCGTACGCCGATCGCGCGGGAACGACGACCACCTCCTCCGGGTACCCGAGTAGCTGCTCCTCCTCTAGTAGCCGGAGCAGCTCTCGGAGCAGAAACGCCTCACGCTCTGACGGGAGCGCTGTTTCGAGTTGGGTCCACATCGCTTCCGCCAGGGAGCGAAACGAAACCCAAACCAACCGCTCATCGTCGATCTCACGAATCGCAGCGGGTTCCTGGATGTCCGGGGTGAGCGCAAAGAGGCGCTCATCCGAGTAGCGGCCGTCGAGAGCGCGAAGGTGTGCCCGAAGCTGATCCACCGCGAGGGAGTCGAACTCAGTCTTGACCTCGAATAGGTAACGGAAGTCCGCCGATATCTCGGCGTCTGGGACTGACTCTGGACCGGTCACCTGGTTTGCGAACCGAAGGAGCCGAAGGTCTGACTCTGCGGCAGCCGAGAGCAGCGACTCGACGAGACTGAAGTCGATTCGCTCGAAGACCGCGAGCATCGAGGAAGTTACGCGGTTCTCGCCCGCACGATAGGTTGAGAACAACGGTGCCTTCGCCATGGACTGACCTCCCGGCGTCAAGACTAGGTGTCAGATTTGCGGCAGGCGACCCAGCTCCGCCTCGGCGACAACCTGCTGTACCCGCTCGCCCTGCGCGAGGGCGGGGTGCTCCTGATCGACGCGGGGCCGGACATCCCCGGCGACGACGGCCAGGAGGACAGCTGGACGTCGCTCGGCATCCAGCTCGGCGTGCACGGCATCGAGGTCCGCGACGTTCGCTACGCCCTCGTCACACACGCGCATCTCGACCACGCCGGGCTCGCCTACCGCTGGGCCTCCGAGGGGACGACGGTCCTCGCCGGGCGCGCCGACGTGCGGTCGCTCGCGCTCGGCCAGCAGTCGCGCGAGCGACAGCGAGCGCTCCAGTTCGCCGACCTCGCGCGGCACGGCTGCCCGCCCGAGATCATCGAGGGGATGCGGTCTCCTCGAGGGCGGCACCCCTTCGGCCTGCGCTGGGAGGCGTGTCCGGCGGAGTCGCTGGAGGTGGCAGCGTCCTCGTACGAGCTGGCGGACGGGCGGACGTTGCAGGTGATCGACGCGCCGGGTCACACGCCGGGCAACCTCGTCGCGTTCATCCCGGAGACCGGCGCACTGTTCAGCGGCGACACGATTCTGCCGACCACGGTGCCGACGCCCGGCATGCACTACCCGGCCGCGGTCGAGGGTGACGAGACGGCACCCCGCTGGCCCTCGCTGCCGCCATTCATCGCGTCGGTGGCCGCGCTGCGCGAGCTAGCGGTCGAGCGGATCCACCCCGGGCACGGCGACCTCGTCGAGGAGCCCGCGACCCTGTTCGACCGGTTCGAGGAACACCACGCGCGCCGCGCACGTCGGGTCCGCGCCGCCCTCGAGGATGGGCCGCTCGGCGCCTACGGCGTCGCGAAGCAGCTGTTCCCGCGGATCCCCGCTCGTCGCATGGGGCAGGCGGTGACGGAGGTCCTCGGGCATCTCGATCTGCTGATCGAGGGCGGCGAGGCCGAACTCCTCGAGCGCGACGGGGGCCTCGAGGCGCGGCTCATCGCCTGAGGCGGCGCGCTCGCGGAGACACGGCGGCTACACCGCGAGCCGGTCCCAGGTGAACCAGCCGTCAAGCGGAACCTGGCTCAGGTTCCGGTTCGCGTCACCTCGCCAGGGTCGCCACGGCCCGTAGACCCCGACCCGCGAAGCGCCGCCGATCACGGCCGCCCACCACGCGAGCGTGCCGTGCTCGAAGAGGATGTTGTCGAAGCTCCGCAGGTAGTCGAAGTCGGCGGCGGGCGAGGTCGATCGGAAGATTGGGTCGAAGCGGGCGAGGCCTTCGACGAACTCGTTGAGGTAGCGGGCCGACTCCGACGCCGGCACGGAGTTCGCTTCGCGGACGCGCTGGTGGAAGGTCAGCGCACGCAGCTCGTCCTCGCGATAGGTCCGCCACTCGGGCAGGTCGGACACGACGTGCAGGCGGTCGAAGTCGAACCGCTCGATCGCGGCCAAGTAGTCGTCGACGCGCGGCTTCACCGGGAACTCGCGCTTGATGAACAAGCGGTCGCCGGTGCGGAAGTGGATCGCGAGGTCGCCGTCCGTGCGGCGCTGCACCGGACGGAACCAGGAGCGGATCCGGTCGAGGTGCCCGAGGTAGTGGCGATAGTCCTCGAAGTAGCCGGTCAGCAGCGTGCGGTCGTCCGGCGAGACGCCGCGCTCGGCGGCGGTTGAATAGTCCTCGTCAGCGACGACGTGATCGAAGGCGTCGCTGGGGGTGTAGCGGAAGGGCAGGCCGAGCTTCGCGATCTCGTCGAGGCCGTAGTAGCTCGGCCGCGCGACCACGCCGAGGGGGAGCGAGGCCGGCTCGGCGATCAGACGCGCGGCGATGTACTGGAAGAGGTTGTTCCCGAAGCCGTTGCTGAACCGCACGCCGACCATCGGCCCGCGGCCTCCGAGGCCGATCCGATCGAGTACCAGCGCGGCCCGTCGACGTGTACGTCCCACCGTCATGGGAGCACACTACCGCCTCACGGCATCCTCGCTCACCCCTCGATGGGTGCGGGGCGCGAGGAGGGCGGTCGCTAGTCGGCGGCGAGGTGGCGGTAGAGCGTCGGTAGGCGGCGCGGCAACGACTCGATGTTGTCGACGACCTCGTAGCCGATGTCGTCGCACATCTGCTTCAGGTAGTCGTGGCCTTCCTTGTCGACCGTGATCAGGAACGGCGTCACCCCGATGCGCTTGGCCTCGTTGAGGGCCTGCTTCGTGTCGTGGACGGCGTATTCCTTCTCGGTGCGGTCGCGACCGTAGCCGTGATCCTGCGGGCGTCCGTCGGACACCATGATCAGGATCTTCACCTTCGCGTCGTACTCGTCGAGCTTGTGGATCGCGTGGCGGATCGCCGGACCCATCCGCGTCGAGCGAACGGGATCGATCTTGTCGATCCGCTTGCGCACGCGGTCGTTGAACTCTTCGTCAAGGTCCTTGATCACGTGGAACTCGACGTTGTCACGGCCATAGCCTGAAAAGCCGTAGATGCCGTAGGCGTCGCCGATCGCCTCGAGGGCTTCGACCACCAGCACGGTCGACTCCTTCTCGAGGTCGATGATGCGCTTCGGCGGCTCGATCGCCTGCTTCGCGCGGCGTTGCGCGAGCCACTGGAAGTACTTCGAGGGGTCGCCCTGGAAGTCCTCTTCCTCTTCCTCGTACTTCTGCCGCTGCTTCTCGATCTCCTCGTCGGTGGAGGCGGACATGTCGAGGAGGAACGCCACCGCGACGTCGCGCTCGATCTTGTTGCGGCGTGAGTAGACGCGAGCGAGCGGGCCGACGCCGGCCTTCTTGTCGACGTGGAACGCGATCGCCTCGTCGAGGTCGATCTCGTGCCCGTCCTCGAGGCGGCGCATCTTCTTGAAGCTCTCGGGGCGCATCAGCTCGAACTGCTTGCGCGTTTCCATGACGAGACCGTGGTGCTTGCGGAGGATGTCCTCGTAGTACTCGGTGTCGCCCTCCTCGCCGGGGCGCTCGCCGACGCGGCACCAGCGCGGGCGGTAGTCCGAGGCGCGGAAGTCCCACTCGTCGTAGTAGAACCAGTCGACCTCGACCTTGAGCTCCTCGTCGTCGGCGCCGTCGCCGCCGCCGGGGTCGTCGCCGGTCTCGCCCTCGCCCTCGTTGCTCTTCTCGCTCGCGGGCGTGGCGGCGTCCTTCTCGAGGTTGTCGAGGAACATGCCGAGGCTGGAGGCGAGGTCGCCCTCGGCCCACTCGCTGATCGTGATCTCGACCGAGTTCTCGAGCAGCTCCATGAGCTGCTCCTTCGTGAGCGGCGAGGCGGTGCCATCCTGCTGACCGGCCTGCTGATCCTTCAGCTTCATCAGGAGCTGGACCAGCTCCGGCTTGAAGTCGCCGCGGAATTCCGGCTGCTCCGGGTTCTCGAAACCGATCTCCTCGCCGGAGGGCATCGGCGCGTCGCCACCTTCGCCACCGCCCGGCATGTCAGGAGCGATCGAGATCATCTCCTCATCCGGTGGCAGCCACTCGGCGTCGACCGCGTCCTGCGGGATGTTCGGGATCCGCATCGCGATGTCGTACAGCGACGCCGAGACCTCCGCCGAGTCCTGCACGCTCGCCCCGGTCTGCTCGACGACCTTGAGCGCCGCGAGCGCCTTCGCGAGGGTGTCCTGCAGCGTCTCGGGCCAACGGATCGTGTCCGGGCGACCCAACGAGGCGCGGAGCAAGTTCTCGACGAACGCCTGGCGCAGGCCCATCGCGCGGACCTCGGGCCGGCGATCCGCCTCGAGGCTCTGCAGGCGGGCGAGCCAGGCGCGGATGCCGCCGTACTCACGCGAGACGAAGGCGTCGACGCGGGTGTCCTCGACGATGGTGAAGAGGCCGGAGATCAGCAGCCGGTCGCCGAAGAGGTTGAAGAAGCGCTGCATCTCCGTGGTGGTGACGGACTCGGTGGCGGCCGCAGCCTCGGCGGCTTCCGCAGCAGCGATCTCCTCGTCGGTCCGCTCGGCAAGCGCGACGGCGCGCTGCTCCTCGCGGTCGACGACGGTCGTCGAGGTGTACGGGCCGTCCGAGTTCCACTGGTAGGCGAACGAGCCGAACTCGAGGCGTCCGGTCTGGTGGGTCGTGAAGACCTTGTAGACCTGGAAGTTGGAGTCCTGCTCCGGGAACGAGCTGACAAACGGCGGGAGGTAGATCGTGGTGCCCTCGGTGGTCGCGGACGACTCCGACATCCAGCCGATGTTGCGGTCGACCAGCTCCTCGGAGGAGAGGACGGCCACCTGCTCGCCGGAGAGCGCCTTCGCGTAGAGACGGAGCATCTGGCTGACGGCGGGCAGCTCGACGCGCGCGGACAGCGCCCGGAGCATCTCCTCGGCGCGGGTGGACTCGAGGCGGAAGTAGGCCTCGGCGCCCTCGGCGTTGCCCTGGTTGAGCACCTCGACGCCGGCGGCCGCCCAGCGACCCATCTGCTCCGGGGTCAGGCGCGAGCGCACGAACGGCGCCGACTTCAGGTACTCCATCGAGGCCGTCGAGGAGCCCGGTGCGATCGAGGTCGCGAAGGCGAGCAGCTCGCCGTGGTCCTCGGTGTCGACCTGCGTCAGCGACTGGGCCGCGTCCGCGAAGAGCGGGAAGCCCTGCCGGCCGACGTCCATCGTCACGCGCGAGGCGAGGTCGAGGAAGTTGGCCCGCTCCTCCTCGGCGACGCCTTCGAGGAGCTTCGGGCCGCGTTCGAAGTAGAGCCGGGTGTCGGCCCACGACGCGCGGGTGACCGCGCGCGCGAACGCGAGGAACGGTTCGCGATCCTCGGGGGCGAGGTTCTCGAAGATATCGCCCGCGCCCTCGAGGACGCTGTTCGCCAGCTCGTAGGAGCGCTCGGTGAGCTGGTCGATGATGTCGACGAGCCGGCCAACCGAGGCGAGCGAGAGCGAGTCGAGCAGGCGCGGGCTGTGCTGGAAGTAGAGCCCCGCGAGGGCGATCGACTTCCAGTTGCCGCGGCAGAGCCGTCCGCCCTGCTGCGACCAGGCGTCGAGGTCGGTGGTCTCGATCTGGTCGAGCGCGTCGGGCGTCGCCTTGAGGAAGGCGGCGGCCATCAGCGACGACTCGGTCGCGAGGCCGGTCGCGAGCGAGAGCCAGTGCTCCAGCTCCTCGAAGCTGAGTTTCGCGGCGACCTGGGGGCTGGCGCGGTAGTACTCCGCCGCCGCTTCCCAGGACCGGAGCGAGTGGTTCGCGAGGTCGACGCCGCCCTTCGCCCAGCGGTCGAGCTGACTCTCGTCGAGGGTCGACTCGAGGCCGGCGAGGCCGGCCGCCAGGTCGTCGGGCAGC
The DNA here is from genome assembly GCA_028279505.1 of Dehalococcoidia bacterium. Taxonomy (GTDB): domain Bacteria; phylum Chloroflexota; class Dehalococcoidia; order UBA2979; family UBA2979; genus UBA6627. Next base: position 21,370 of record JANQNP010000069.1, on the reverse strand, counting down.
GAGGCGCCGAAGCCCTTCAGCTCGTTGGCGTAACGCTCCTGCAGCTCAGCGGTGGTCACCTGGCGCTACTCCTCGAAGATCGAGGTCACGACCTCTTCGATGGAGCGCTGCACCTCGAGGTCATCGGTGAGCGCCCAGACAACGGCCACCTGGCAGGCGCGGCGCGGCGCGATTCCCTGGTGGATCAGCTTGCCGGCGTAGACGAGGAGGCGCGTCGAGACGCCCTCGCCGAGGCCGTGCTCCTTCAGGTTGCGCACCTTCTCGGCGAGCTTCGCGAGGTCCATGGCAATCTCGTGGTCGACCTCGGACTCGTTCTCGATGATCGCCGCTTCCTGGTCGCGGTCCGGGTAACCGAACTCGATCGCGATGAAGCGCTGGCGGGTGGAGTGCTTCAGGTCCTTCAGGGCGGACTGGTAGCCCGGGTTGTAGGACATGACGAGCAGGAAGCCGTCAGCGGCCTCCAGCAGCTCGCCGCGCTTCTCCACCGGCAGGAGGCGCCGGTAGTCCGTGAGCGGGTGGATCAGGACGGTCGTGTCCTTGCGCGCCTCGACGACCTCGTCGAGGTAGCAGATCGCGCCGACCTTGATCGCGCGGGAGACGGGGCCGTCGATCCAGCGGGTGTCGTCGCCCTCGAGGAGGTAGCGGCCGACGAGGTCGGACGCGGTGAGGTCCTCGTGACAGGCGACGGTGATCAGCGGGACGCCCTCCTGGGACGGCTCGCCGAGGTGCTGGTGGAGGCGCCAGGACATGTATTCGATGAAGCGGGTCTTGCCGACGCCGGTCGGGCCCTTCAGCAGGACCGGGACCTTCTGCTCGTAGGCGGAGAGGAACAGCTCAACCTCGTCAGCGATCGGCAGGTAGTACGGCTCTTCCGTGATCCGGAAGTCCTCAACCGCCAGTTGCTGGAAGTTTGCCTGCTCTTTGATCTGATCTGCCGTGGTCAAGGATGCCCCCGCACTATCTCGTCGCCGGGGTGATGGGACCTGCCCGCCCGGAACGCTTGCTTATGACTTGGCCGGCTCGGCGATGCGCTTGAGGAGCCGCTTCCAGTGGTACTCGACGCGGCTCTTGAGCTTCTCTTCGGTGTCCGAGTTGTCGAACTTCACGTCGGCGAACTCGTTCCGCTGACGATTCGACATCTGTGACTCGATACGCGCGAGCGCCTGCTCGCGGTTGAGGCCGTTGCGCGACTTGAGACGGTCGATCGCGGTCTCCTGCTTGGTCGTCACGACCCAGACCTCGGCTACGAGATCTTGCCAGCCGGCTTCCAGCATGACGGCGGCCTCGAAGACGATGATCGCCTCCGGGTCCTCATCGGCGATCCGCTTGAACTCTTCTTCCGCGAGCTCGCGGATCGCCGGCCACATCACGCCGTTCAGGCGTTCCATCTCCTCGGGGGCGCCGAACACCTTGCCGCCGAGGATCCGGCGGTCGATCGTGCCGTCTTCCGCGACGATGTCGTGGCCAAAAGCGTTGACGACCTTCTCGAAGCCGGAGGTGCCGGGCTCATAAACGCGGTGGCCAAGCAAGTCACCTTCGACGATCACGGCCCCGAGTTCGCGCAGCCGTTCCGCAACCGTTGACTTGCCCGACGCGATGCCGCCGGTCAGTCCGATAATCGTCGCCATTATGTCAATATCCAGTCGATGCGCGCCTAACTGACGCGAACGCTGATTGTATTTGCGTGCACATGCTGACGCAAACGTGAAGGTCAGGCCGATCGCGGCCCGCCCACGTACCGAAACGGGCGGGTGTCTCCACCCGCCCGCTCGATGTGTGCGTCGCGAGTGATCGACGGCTAGCCGGCCGCCTTCACCGCCTCGATCAGCGCCGGGACGACGGCCTTGTAGTCGCCGACGATGCCGTACTTCGAGGTCGCGAAGATGTTGGCGTCCGGGTCGCGGTTCACGGCGATGATCATCTTCGATCCGGAGCAGCCGGCCATGTGCTGGCTGGCGCCGGAGATGGCGATCGCGACGTAGAGGTCCGGGGTGACGACCTTGCCGGTCAACCCAACCTGCTGGCTGACCGGGTACCAACCGAGGTCACAGGCCGCGCGCGAGGCGCCGACCGCTGCGCGGTTGGTGCCGAACGCCTCGGCCAGGGCCTCGACGGTCTCGAAGCCCTCGGGGCCACCGAGGCCGCGGCCACCGGAGACGACGATCGCGGCGTCCTGGATCTGCAGGCCCTCGGACTCAGCGAGTTCACGTCCGGTGATGGTCGTGCGCGAGTCGGCGGGCGCGCCGAGGTCGACGGTCTCGCCGGAAGCACCGGCGCGAGGCTCGATCGGATCGAACGCCTTGGCGCGGATGGTGGCGACGGCCGGGCTGGTGGCGAAGCTGTAGGTCGCCTGCGCGTTACCGCCGTAGCAGGGACGCGTGGCCTTCAGCTCGCCACCGTCGTCCTCGACGTTGATGCAGTCCATCGCGACCGCGCTGCCCTGGCGGGCGGCGATGCGCGGACCCATGTCGCGGCCGACGACGCTCTGCGCGACGAAGATCGCGTCCGGGCTGGCCTGGCCGACGGCGTTCTCGACCGCGCCAACCCACGGGTCGGAGTTGTAGTCGTCGTAGCCACCGTCGTCGCTGGTGAAGGCGCGGTCGGCGCCAGCCTCGAAAGCGGCGGAGGCGGCGCCACCGGCGCCGGAGCCGAGCAGGGTCACGGAGACCTGCCCGCCGTCGGCGAGCCGGCTCGCCTGACCGACGAGTTCAGCGGTCGTGGAGCTGAGGGCGCCCTCTTCGAGTTCGCCGACCACGAGAATGTTGCGTGCCATTGCGGTCCCTCCTCAGGGAGTGGTGGTCTAGAGGACCTTGTCGGCCTGGAGCTTCGCGACCAGGGCCTGCGCCTGCTCTTCGGGGGTGTCGCCCTCGATCAGCTCGACCTGCGTGTCGGACTCGGGGATGAACAGCCGCTCGAGCTTCAGGCGCGCGCCCGCCGCGCCGACACTGCCTGGGTTGATGCTCAGGTCGTCGTGCGTCTGCGTGGTGACGGTCTTCTTCGCCGCCTGCATGATCTGCTGCAACTTGGGGTAGCGCGGCTCGCCGAACTCGTTCGACACCGTGACGACGGCCGGGAGCGACTGCGTGACGGTCTCGAAGCCGTCCGCGAGCACGCGCGTCGTGGTCATCGTACCGTCGGCGATCTGAACGTCCTTCGCGAGGATCGCGACCGGCCACTCGAGCGCCTCAGCGAGGAGCAGGCCGACCTGGCCCATGTCCCAGTCGGCCGCCTGGCGGCCGCAGAAGACGGCGTCGACGTCGCCGAGGTTCTTGATCGCGGCGGCGAGCACCTGCGCGGTGGTGTGCGAGTCGCCACCCTCGAAGGCGTCGTCCTGGAGCAGGACGCCCTCGTCGGCGCCCATCGCGAGCACCTGCTTGATCGCGGCCTGGGCGCTCTCAGCGCCCATCGACAGCACGGTGATCTTCGTGTCGTCGCCGGCGGCTTCCTTGATGCGCAGCGCGGCCTCGGCGGCGATGCCGTCGAACTGGCTCAGCACGGGCTGGAACCCCTGCGCCGGGATGACCTCGTTGGTAGTGGCGTCGATCTTGAACGCCGATGGCGGCGTCTCCGGGTCTGGGATCTGCTTCGCGCAGACAACGAAATGCATCGGTTCCTCACTTCTCCGTACGCGCTCTGGCGCCGGACTGCTCCATACGCCGACCGGCGCAGATTCTCGTCGACCACGGCTCAGCCGCGGCACCGTCCGAGGTCATCGCCCCCGTTGCGAGGCGGCACGCTGGGGTACCCGCCGCCGTAGTCTCCTATCCCCGTCACGCCATGCGAGCAAGGTGTGACGCCCGGCCCCCACCGGGTCGCGATCTGATGTGGTGTTCGTGACGACTAGGCGTCGTCCTCCGCAGCCGCCGCGACGGGCGCCGCCTCCTGCGGTCCGAACACCGCCTGCTCCAGCAGCTCCGCCACGTCGAACGGGCGGAGCCGGCCTTCTTCCTCGGGCTGCACCGCGGGCACCCCGTCTTCGAACATCTGAATACAGAAGGGGCAGTTTGAGATCACCTGATCCGCGCCGGTGGCAATCGCCTCCTCGCTGCGGACGTGGTTCACGCGGCGTTCGCCGATCTCTTCCTGCCACATGTTGCCGCCGCCGGCGCCGCAGCAGAGCCCCTTGCTCATGTTGCGTCGCATCTCGGTGACGTTGGCGCCGGGCACGAACTCCAGAATCTGGCGCGGAGCGTCGTACACGTCGTTGATGCGCCCGAGGTAGCAGGAGTCGTGGTAGGTGATGTCCGCGCTCACCTGGTGGGTCGCGGTCAGCGAGCCGTCGGCGAGGCGGTCGTTCAGGAACTCGGTGTGGTGCAGCACCTCGAAGTGCCCGTCGAACTGCGGGTACTCGTTCTTGAAGGTGTTGAAGCAGTGCGGGCAGTTGGTGATCACGCGCTGGACGTTCTTGGACTTGAACGTCTCGACGAGCTGTTCCGCGAGGATCTGGTAGAGGTACTCGTTGCCGAGCCGGCGTGCCGGGTCGCCGTTGCAGGTCTCCTCCTGGCCGAGCACGCCGAAGGAGGATCCGGCCTCGGTCAGCAGCTTGAACACGGCCTGGGTGATCGGCAGGTTCCGCTCGACCAGCGAGCCGGAGCAGCCGACCCAGTAGAGGTACTCCTGGCTGCCGTCGAAGATCGGGACGTCGCCGAGCCCCTCCATCCAGGTGGTGCGCTCGAGGGCCGTACCGCTCCAGGGGTGACCGCGCATCTCCATGTTCTGGAGCGCCGCCTGGGCAGTCTGCGGGAGGCGGGCTTCGTCCATCACGAGGTAGCGGCGCATGTCGACGATCGTCGGCACGTGCTCGATCATCACCGGGCACTCCTGGACGCAGGCGCCGCAGGTGCGGCAGGCCCAGAGAGTCTCGTCCTTGATCACCTCGCCGACCATCGCCACCGGCGAGACGGCGCGCTGGTCCTCGCCGACGTTGCCGGCGTGCTGGATGTCCGGCCCGACCTCGGCGAGGTGGCCCTTGAGGTCCTGGATCAGGTGCATCGGCGAGAGCGGCTGACCGGCCAGGTTCGCCGGGCACACCTCGGTGCAGCGACCGCAGCGCACGCAGGCGTCCAGCTCGAAGAGCTGCTTCCAGGTGAAGTCCTGCACGTAGCCGATGCCGAAGACCTCGCGCTCCTCGATGTTCTCGATGCGCGAGAGGCGGCCGGGCGAGTCGGTGCGGAGGAAGAAGGCGTTGACCGGCGCGAAGAAGAGGTGGTCCAGGCGGGTGAAGACGATCAGGCCCAGCCAGCCGAAGGCGAGGCTGACGTGCAGCCACCAGCTCCAGGTGTGGGCGGAGAGTACCTGCCCCTCGGGGAACTCGAAGATGTGTAGGCCCTCGGCGAGCACGTAGGAGACGAAGGACCACTTCGCCCAGTCGGGCTCCTGCGTGAGCTCGGTGACCTCGATGCGGAACGCCTCGACGAGGAAGCCGGTGATCAGGACGAGGCCGAGGCCAACAATGATCAGGTGATCCTCGAACCGCTCATCCCAGCGGATCCGGTGGTAGTCGGAGAAGTAACGCCGGTTCAGCGCCATGCCGACGCCGATCAGGCCGATCAGGCCGAACAGGTCGCCGTAGAACGAGAAGAAGAGGTAGTAGCGGCCCTCGAGGAAGTGGAGCGGCGTGTCGTCCTCGATCGCGACCTGTGCGGTGACAATCGTCAGCACGACGATCGAGGAGAAGATGCACCAGTGCATGATCCCGGCGTAGCGGTCGCGCCGGACCTTGTCCTGCGCGAGCCCGAGCCGCCCGAGGTTCATCAGCCGCTGGCGCACCTGGGAGAACATGCTCTCCTGCGTCGGCTGGCCGAGCCGCCACAGCGTCGCGTGGCGCACGAGGCCGTAGACGAGCAGACCAACGAGCGCGGACATGAAGACGTAGACAGACCACGGATGCGCGACGTTGAAGAGGGATTCGCGACCGGCGCCCTCCGTCGAGCTGACCTGGAGGGCGAGGTACACGCCGAGCGCGGAGATCGCGAGCGCCGGAACCCACCACGCACCAACGAGACGCCCCGGCTTGTCGCCCGGTGCCGCCTGTCCCGCCATGCAATCTCCGCTCGTGCGCGCTCCGGATCCCCCAGGTGGGACTCAGTGCGCGATGCTACGACACCCTGTCCGTGGTCGACAGTGACCGATGTCTAGGCGGTCGTCCCCTCGGTTGGCTGGCCGTAGAGGTCGCGCAGATCGGTCTTGAGCACCTTGCCGAGGTGGTTCTTCGGTAGCTCGTCGATCCACTGGTAGATCGCCGGGGCCTTGTAGGACGCGAGTCGCGATTTCACGTAATCGGTGAGGTCATCCTCGGAGGGGGTCTCCTCCCTCGGTCCGGCAACAACGATCGCCTTGACGACCTCGCCCCAGTCGTTGTCCTTCACGCCGATGACCGCGGCCTCGGCGATGCCGGGGTGGTCCTCCAGGACGTGCTCGATCTCGGCGGTGGAGATGTTCTCGCCACCGCGGATGATCATGTCCTTCAGACGCCCGGTGATGAACAGATAGCCATCCTCGTCGATCTTCCCGACGTCGCCAGTGTGGAGCCAGCCGTCGTGGATCGCCGCCTCGGTGTCGTCCTCGCGCTTGTTGTAGCCCTTCATCACACGGTCGCCGGCGATGCAGATCTCGCCTTCCTCGTCGCCGGAGAGGCGGCGGCCGTCGGGGGCGAGGATCGCGACGTCGACGTCGGGCATCGTCTTGCCGACGGAACGCAGGCGCTGGATCTTCTTCTCGTTCTCCTCGGGCGTGCCGTTGAGGTGGTGGTCGTCGGGGCCGAGATACGTGAGCGAGCCCGTCGCCTCGGTCTGGCCGTAGGCATTCAGGAGGCCGATGCCGCGCGGCGGGAAGATGTCGACCGCGGCGCGCACGACGTCGTAGGGCATCGGCGCGGCGCCGTAGGTGATCAGCTGCAGCGTCTTCAGGCTGTACTTCTCGAAGTCCTCGTACTCCATGAGGCGCTTGAGCATCGTCGGGACAACGAAGGCGTGCGTCACGCCCTCGGTGTCGACGGCATCGAGCCACGTCTCCGGGGTGAACTGCGGGAGCACGACGAGCCGGCGTCCCGAGAAGACGGAGCTCATCATCGTGGTGGCGCCGGCGATGTGGAAGAACGGCGCGGAGACGAGCACGACCTCCTGGTCGGAGACCGGGTCGGCAGGCGCCTGCGTGTTCACGACCAGCGCGGTCAGCGCCTGGTAGGAGAGCACGACGCCCTTCGGCAGCGAGGTGGTTCCCGAGGTGTAGATGAGGAGCGTCGGGTCGGAGTCGTCGACGTCGGTGAAGACCGGGATGTCCTCGTTGCCCTCGATCAGCGCCTCGTAGCTAGTGGCGCCGTCCGGGGCGAAGTCGAGGCCGATCACGTGCTCGACTCCGGGCAGCTCGCCCTTGATCTGCTCGTAGATCGGCCAGTAGCGCTCGCCGATGATCAGGGTGCTGACATCGGCCTCGTTGACCATATGGGTCAACTCTTCGGTCTTGGCGCGGAAGTTCAGCGGCACGAAGGTCGCGCCGACCGAGGCCGTCGCGTAGTAGATCTCGACGAACTCCGGGCTGTTGACGGCCATGACGCCGACGTTCTGGCCCTTGCTCACGCCGAGCCCCTGGAGCCCGTTGGCGAGCTGGTTCACGCGCGACTGGAGCCCCGCGTAGGTGAGCCGACCGCTGGCGCCGACCACGGCGTCACGGTCCGGCACGATCGCGGCAGAAATCGTCAGGAACTCGGCCGTATTCATGCGTGATCCTCCCCCGCGCACAGGCGCAACAACACGGTGTCTGGCGGTCGGCGGGGCCGCGCTACCGGTCCAGAACGGAGTACGTCATACCGCGTTCGGAGAGTAGCGGCAAAATCGGATTGCCCCTCCGCCAGTCGAATTCGCGCCCATGATGGCAATGCACGTGGCGGATGGCGAGTCCTCAGAGGCACCGTCTGGTGGCTGCGATCGCTAGTCGCCGCCGACGGTGATCACCTCGATGAACATGTGGCGGACGCCGTCCTCGTCGTCCTCGAACGAGAACTCAGGGGTGCGGAGCGGCTCGTTGACGCGCTCGATCGCGTCGCCGGCGATCGACCAGACGGCGCCGGAGCATGGGTCCTCGAGGACCCCAGGGACGCCGTTCGGATTACGGAGCCCGCCCCGAGGGTCGTCCGGCAGGTAGTCGACCACGCAGCCGCTGAACTCGACCCGGCCGTCGATCGCGCGGAGGCGGCCATCCTCGAGGCCGACGACGTAGAGGTCCTCGGCGGGGAACGTCGCGAGCCGGCCGGTCCGGAGCGTGTCGAGGATGGCCTCCTCTGGGCCGGCATCAAAGCGACGGACCTCGATGTCGGGATCCGCCGCAAACGCGCCCCAGAAGACCGCGGCGATGGCGAGACCACTCACGAGGAAGAGCATCGTCGGTCCGATGTTCCGCGGGACGGTGACCGGGCCGATCCGGCGTGCGGGCGGCGCGGGCGACTCCGCGCTCACGCGGAGACCGCCTGAGCGGCGGCGAGCCGGCGCTCGAGGGCGAGCCCGGCATCGAGGGTCATCTCGAGGCCCTCGACGACGGCGCGTTTCACGGCGCGCACCGCGCCTGCCTCGTGCGACGCCAGCCGCTCGGCGAGTCGATTGACCTCGGGCAGGAGATCGTCCGCCGGGACGATGCGATCGACGAGACCGAGCTCGAAGGCTCGCTGCGCGGGGACCGGCTCGCCGGTCGTGGCCATGCGCATCGCATCGCCGCGCGCGATGTGCCTGGACACCGTCTGCGTGCCACCGGCGGAGGGGATGTAGCCGAGCGTCACCTCGGGCAGCGCGAACTGCGCGCTCTCGTCGGCGATGCGGATGTCGCAGTACATCGACATCTCCAGACCGGCGCCGTACGCAAATCCTCGGATGGCGGCGATCAAGGGGATCTCGAGGCGCGACATCAGGCCCCACAGGTCGCGGTCGAGTCGCGCGTCGCGCGCTTCGATCACGGAGGGGGCGGTGCCGAAGTCGGCGATGTCGGCGCCCGCGCTGAATGCGCGATCGCCGGCGCCAGTCAGCACGGCGACGCGGATCGTCGGGTCGTCGTTGATCAGGTTCAGGATCACCCAGAGCTCGTCGCGCATCGGCAGGTGCAGCGCGTTGAGCCGCTCCGGGCGGTTCAGCGTGATCCGGAGGATGTCTCCGTCGCGTTCGGCCTCGACGAAATTCATCGTGGCGGAACCTTTCGAGCGTCCGGCGGCCGGGGTTCCCTCGTCGGTGCTAGGAGGCCCAGTCCGGCTTCTTGATCGCGCTCACCTCGCTGCGGCCGTACTCGCGCTGGAGCTCCTCGTTGACCTTCTCGGTCAGGAGCTGCATGGCGGCCGTGCCGGGCGAGGTTTCCGTGCGCCAGCGGCGGATCGACGCCTTGTCGGTGCGGCCCAGCTTGAGCTCCAGCACCTGATCGATCACCGCGTCGAACATCGCGTTGACTTCTTCGGGCGTGAATTCGACCTTCATTGCCAGCGCTCCGTCTCGGACACCTTGCGCTTGCCGCGGACTCGCATCATCCGCGTGGTGCGCTCGTCGATGAAGTTGCCCAGTCGCTCGTTGAGGAACAACGTGAACTCGTCCAGTTCGCGGTTGCCGGGGTCGCGCTGACGACGCCAGTCGCGGATCGCCTTGCGGGTCTCCTCGGACAGTTCGACGTTGTCGAGCAGGAGCGCACTGACGAGGGTCAGCGCGACGTGCGACTCGTCAGCGTTCAGTACTACGTTCATTCACCACTCCCGTGTCGGCGTGATCGACATGCTCCCGCGCGATCCCGCGCACGGCAAGCGAATCGCTAGCGGTTCTCGAACCGCGGTGGTCGCTTCTCTACGAATGCTTGTACGCCCTCGGCACGGTCATCGGTTGTCTGGAGGATGACCGTGAGGTCGAGTTCGGCGCGCAACGCCTCCGCCAGCGGGAGCTCGGACCCGCGCTGAACAGCCTCTTTCGCGAGGCGGGTGGCGATCGGCCCGCGCGACGCGATCGTGTCGGCGATCGCCCGCGCCGCCGCGTCGAGGCCCCCCTCCGAGGCCAGCTCACTCACGAGGCCAATGCGCAGCGCCTCGGCGGCGTCGACCGGCTCGCCGGTCAGCAGCAGGCGCAGCGCGTGCGCGCGACCGACCGCGCGAGGAAGGCGCTGAGTGCCGCCGCCGCGCGGGACGACGCCGAGGCTCGTCTCCGGCATCGAGAATCGCGCGTCCTCGGCGGCGACCCGGATGTCGCAGGCGAGCGCGAGCTCGAGACCAGCCGAGGATGCCTCGCCTCGGATGGCCGCGATCACCGGCTGCGGGATGGCCGCCACGTCCTCGAAGGCTGAGCCGACGGGATCGAGGCCAGCGATGACGTCCTCGCCGATCGCGTCGGGGGACCAGCCGAGGCCGAAGTCGGCGCCCGAGGTGACGACCACCGCGTAGACGTCCGCCGTGCGGTTGCGGATCTCCTGCGCAACGCCGCCGAGCGCCTCGAGCGTCCCGCGATCGAACCGCCCATCCTCGAGATCGAGGCGGACAGAGGCGACGTGGTCGTTGACCTCGAGCGTGACGGGCGCCATCGGCAGTCCTCCCGGCGGTGCCGCGAACGTACGAACGGGTTGATCGGACCGTCAATGCGGGCTGGACGGCAGCCCTGGCGATTGGGAGGATGCGCCCCGGCCATCGTTCGGGCGCATGCGCGTCGCGCTTCGACCAAACGCGGCCGTCCGAGGATAATGACTGGGAGAGGCGAACTGATGAGATTCCATCGCAGCGACCTTCCCGGACTCCTGATCGCCGTCGGCGGCCCGGTGGGCCTGATGGTGCTGTTCCTCGCGTCGTTCGATGTGTGGGACCACCACGGCACGCCGCTCCTCGGCGCGATGGCCGGCAACCTCGCGGTAGGCGGTGGTTTGCTCGCCGCCTTTACGCGGTTCATCCGCAACTGGGATCTGATCATCGGGCTGCTGCTGGCGCTGGTGATCTCCGTCGGCGTGGTGATCGGGCTTCAGCAGGCCGGCGAGGACGGCACGGCGCTGGCAACCGGCGTGAAGTGGGTCGGGGTGATCTCGTTCCTCGGGCTGAACGTCCTGATCCCGCTGCAGATCATCAACAACGGCCTGATCCCGATGCTCAACCGCAACGAGGCGCGACGCGCGGCAGAGTCCGAGTCCTAGCGAACGCCGGTGGCGGAACAGGACAGCGGCGCGGCGGCCGACCCAACGTCCCAGGCGTCCCAGCTCTCGGTCGAACGCGCCGGGCTGACGATGGCTGCCGCCTGGATGGGCGGCCGCTTCTACCGCACCTTCCGGCCGGTGGACGAGCCGTCCGAGGCGTTCGACGCGGTGTTGCAGCAGCGCGAACGTCGGATCGGCGTCACGATCGGGACGCTCTGGGATGACGAGGCGCCCTCGATCGACCCGGAGTTTGTGGAGCTGCTCTCGGGGGACGTGGACGACGACGGTGGGTACGCCGTCTGGCTGCCGCCCGGCGCCGAGCTACCCCGCGAGGAGCCGGCGCGCTCCGACCTGCGGGTGCTGCTGGCGAACGGGTTGGCTGGCCTGGAGCCGGGCGCACGGCGCGAGGTGCGGATCCCTGTGACACTGCAGCTCGCGAAGATCCAGGCTGACGGCGCCTACGTCTCGGTGACCGGCGGCCTGTCGAGCAACTGGACGACGATCTCCGAGGGCATCGACGGAGCGTTCCACCTCGACTCGCGGCCGCTGCACCGGCTGCCCGAGGAGGAGGCGGAGCTCGACATCATCATCTCGCGCGTGCGCGATCGGGCGGCGCTCCTCAACGCTGAAGAGGTGACGGACGTCCGCGTGCACGACTACTGGCTCGTGTCACGGCTGCCCGCCGGCGCTCCGAGCGGCGTGGTGGTGATCGGCGCTCCCGCGGACCTGGATCCGCGGGACGGGGTACCGATCCGCCGCTACTTCCGGCGCGCGGTCGACCGAGCGATTGAGCAGCGACGGACCGGCGACGCCGACCTGTCGGTGCTCGTCCTCGTCGGCGCGCTCGCGCACATGGAGGATGAGCTAGTGACGGCGGCGTTGAAGGGGATGAATCCCGCCTCGTACGGTGCACTCGACCTGATCGTGCTTGTCGCGGACGGGTCGGTGCGGCAGGTGTTGCAGCCGCGGTCGCTCCCGTGGGAGCAAGAACGGAACTCGGCATGACCACCGTGGTTCGGCAGGCCGGCGACGACGACGCGCAGGCGGTGCGCCGTCTCGTGACCGAGGCGTTGCTCCTCGCGGGGTTCGACGCGCCGACGGCGGAAGCGGACGGCGACCTCCTCGACCTGTCGTACTATCGGGAGCCGGGGCGGGGCATGTGGGTCGCCGTGGGCGACGAGCAGCAGGTCGTCGGCTGCGCGGCGATCGACCGAGGCGACGGCGGCTTCGCCGTGCTGCGCCGCCTCGCGGGTGATGCGATGCCCGAGCTGACCGCAGCCGCGGTCGCCTTCGCGCAGGGGCGAGGCTATGCGGGGGTCGAGACGGTGATCCCGGCGGCGATGGCCGAGGCGCGTGACGCCGTGCGCCTCGAGGGGTTCGCAAGCGACAGCAGCGGCAACGACCTGCTGTTCCGCCGCCCGCTCTAGCGCCCGCCGCCGCTGCGGCGCCAGCCATCCGAGGAGATCTGCTCGCTCTCCTCGACGTGCACGACGTAGGTCTTCCCGAGCTTGTCGTGCCAGGTCTGGGTGCGCTCATCGAAGAAGGCCCACGCGTAGCCGACGTAGAAGACGGTTTCGCTCAGCACGGCGCCGGCGGTCCGCATCACGCCCCAGCGCAGCCCCGGCGGGTCGCCTTCCTCGTTGACGATGCGCAGCCCAACGACGGTCTTGCCGGGTGTCCATCCTCGAGGGTTGAAGATCAGCCCGTAGCCCACGCGCACCAATGTGACGACGACCGCCCACTGGATCGGCGCCGCCGCGTCGGGGGTCGCCAGGGTGCCGGCAAGCACCGTGACGAGGAAGGCGCAGCCGACGATCACGAACTGATCGATGAAGAAGCCGATCCAGCGACGATTGAAGGTCGCGAGCGGGAAGCCTTCCTGCCCCTGCTCGAGGACCGGCGGGTAGATCTCGAACTCGACGTCAAGCGGCGATCGGACCGGGGTGCGTCCGGCGGTCAGCGCGCCGTCCCCCGCCCAGACGAGGCCGGGGCCACCGAATGGTGATGGCTCCTCGATCTCGTCGTCTTCGACGACCTCAGCGGCCTCGGGTTCGGTGGTCATCGCCTAGCCATGCGCGGTGATCGAGCCGTCCACGACGATCAGCTCGGATGCGACGAACCCCGCCTCGTCGGACGCGAGGTAGACGAGCGCGCCCTGCAGGTCATCGCCTTCCCCCAGGCGGCGGAGCGGGATGTAGCGCTCGAGGGCGGCATGCAGCTCCGGGTCGTGCTGCGGGCCGGGCAGATCCTCGTAGAAGCCGATCCCGAGCGCGTTCACGGTGACGCCGCTGCGGATCCACTCGATGCCGAGCGACTTCGTGAAGCCGACGATCGCGCCCTGCGTCGCGGAGTAGAGCGCGCAGTTGGGCACGCCCCGGTCGTGGAGGATCGAGGCGAGGTTGATCACCCGCCCGGAGCCGCGCTCGACCATGCCGCGGCCGACGACGCGGGTCGGCGACAGCACCGAGGCGACGCCGTCCGTAAACGCGGCGGTGTCGTGCTCCGGCGAGGTCTCGAGGAAGGGCAGGATCGGTGCGGCGTGCGCCGCATTCACGAGGATGTCGACCGGCGCGACCCGCTGCTCGAGGCCGGCGATCGCCTCCGTGAGTTCGGGCTCGTTGACGAGCTGCACGGTCAGCGCCTCGCCGCCGCGGCCGATCGACCAGCACTCGTTGAGGATCGAGTTGGCCTGGACCTCCTCGGCCATCTCCTTCGTCGCGGTGGTCAGCGAGACGTCGGCGCCGGCCTCCGCGAGCGCGATGGCGAGGGCGCGCTGGAGCGGGCCGGTGGCGCCGGTGACCAGCGCGTGCTTGCCCGACAGGTCGAAGAACGCCATCTAGCCTGCCTCCTCGATCGCCGGGACCATGCCGGCCGGGGTGACGCCCGCCGCGATCGCGCCCCCGTCGATCAGCACCGTCTCGCCCGAGAGGTAGTCGGCGGCGTCCGAGGCGAGGAACACCGCGAGCGGCCCGATCTCCTCGAGGCGTCCGAAGCGCCCAGCGGGTTGGAGGCCGGAGCGGTTCTCCACTTCGGGCGTGAGTTCGTGTGGGAAGGCGCCGGGCGCAATGCAGGAGGCACGGACGTTCTCGCGGGCGTAGCTCATCGCAAGCGCCTTGGTCAGCGAGATCACGCCGGCCTTGGCAATCGGATACATGAAGCGGTGGCGGGCGCCGCGATAGCCCCAACCGGAGGTGACGTTGATGATCCGGCCGAAGCCGTGCTCGACGAAGTGCTCGATGACCGCGCGCGAGCAGAGGAACGCCGTCGTGAGGTTGGTGTCGATGCCCTCGTGCCAGTCTTCGTCGGTCAGCTCCGGCAGCGTCTTGCCGCGCCCCGCGCCGCCGCCACCGGCGTTGTTCACGAGCACCTCGATCGTGCCGAACTCCGCGATCGCGTCGGCCACCATCGCGTTCACCTCGCTGGAGTCGGTGACGTCGGTCGGTCGAGCGAGGTAGCGGCGGCCGCGTTCCCGGACCATCGCGCCGGTCTCCTCGAGGGGTTCGGGACGCCGTCCGACGCCGACGATGTCGGCGCCGGCCTCGGCGAGCGCGAGCGACATCTCGCGGCCGAGGTTGCTGCCGGCGCCGGTGACGATGGCGGTGCGGCCGGTCAGATCGAAGCGGTCGAGTATCGGCATCGCGAGCTCCTCACGGACGAGGCTACGCCACCTCGACGACTTCGCCTGTCGCCTCGCGCACGGTGAGCCCAAGCGCGGCAGCGGTGATCGCCTCGGTGCTCGCGGCCGGGGCCACGCTGAGGCCGTTCATCTGGATCGCGGAGGCCGCGAACTCGCGCCCCGCCTCGCGGACAAGCTGGAGCGCGCCGGCCTGCGCGCCGACGACGGCGGCCATGCCGGCGGAGCCGGTGCGATCGCGGGTCACGAGGAGCAACTGGCCGCGACTCCCATCGCGCTCCTCGTTGCGCGCGAACTCGCTGGCGGCGGACCGGATGACGAAGAGATGTGAGCTGAAGTTGAGCGCTACGACGCGTGCGAGGTCGGTCTCGGTGATCTTGTCGAGTGGAGCCTCGAGCGGGAGTTCGCCGGCGCTAACGACGAGATCGAGGCCACCCATCTCCTTCGCGACCTGGCGGGTGGTGACCTGGACGTTGCGGCCGAGCATGACGTCCATCACGTACTCCGCAGAGCGGCGGCCCATCGCCTCGATCGCGCGCTTCGCCTTGCGGGAACGCAGCACGCTTTCGTCGGGCTGGATCGCGCAGACGGCGACGTCGGCGCCCGCCTCGGCGAGGGCGAGCGCGATCGCGCCACCGGCCTCGAACTCGGCGCCAACGACCATGGCCTTGCGGCCGTTGAGATCGACGTTCATGGGTTCCGAGCACCTGTGAGCCCGCGGCGCGACCGTCAGATCACGCCGGTCGCGCTCAGGACGAGCACGAGCGTGCCGAGGCCGATCCTATACCAGACGAAGGGGAGCAACGTTCCGGTCTCGAGGTAGCGCAGCAGCCAGCGGATCACGAGCGCGCCGGCGATCGCGGCGACCACGCCGCCAACGATCATCGGTCCCCAATTGAGGCTCTCGTCGCCGGACAACGCATCGCCGAAGGTAAGCACGCCGGCACCGAAGATGACCGGAGCCGACATCAGGAAGGAGAAGCGCGCGGCCGACGGTCGGTCGAAGCCGAGCCCGCGCCCGGCAGCGATCGTGATGCCGGACCTCGAGACTCCGGGGATCAGCGCGACGGCCTGGGCGAGTCCGATCGTGGCGGCGCGGCCGGCGGTCATGTCGAGGAGTCGCGCGACCGTGCCGCCCCAGCGGTCGAGCGCGCCGATCACGAGGCCGAAGCCGATCAGGGTGAGACCGACGACCCACGGCTCGCGGAGCTGCTCGTCGATCGTGTCGCCGAAGAGGAGGCCGACGATCACCGCCGGGATGGTGGCGACAACGACCCAGAGCCCGAGCAGCGAGTACTGCGACCAACCGGTGAGACGCAGGCCGTGCTGGGTGAAGTCGCGCACGCCGGAGACGACGATCCGCGCCCAGTCGCGCCAGAAGTAGGCGACGACGGCGATCGTGGTGCCGAGGTGCAGGGCGACGTCGAAGGTGAGCGTCGAGACGTCGTCGCCGACCAGCTCGGGGGCGAGCACGAGGTGCCCCGAGGACGAGACGGGCAGGAATTCCGTCGCCGCCTGCAGGAGGCCCAGAAACGCGGCGCGCAGCAGATCGTCGACGTCGCCCACGCATCGACTCTACGGGGCGCCTCGAAGGGGCGACATCGGGATCACCCAGCGGCGGCGCGTGGCACCGTTCGCGGCAGGAGGCGGGTGGATGCGCCCTCGAAAGCGCGCGCTAGCATGGCGCGGTGGACATCGGACCCTGGCTCGATCGCATCTTCCCGGAGGTCGAGCCCGACCCCCGTCCGGGCGGCCCCTCGTGGGTCGCGCGCATCAAGACGCGCGGCCCTGAGCACAACCCACCGCTGTTCTGGCTCGGCCGCGCGCTCGACATCGTCGAGGAGCACGGGGCGATGGAGGCCTTCTCGGAGCGAGCGCGCAACGCGCTCGTCCACCCCAACCGGGCGAGCTGGGAGTCCGAGCAGCGGATGGAGGACATCTTCAGCGAGGCGTGTGCGTTCGCGTGGGCGGCGGAGCAGCTAGGCGCCCCGCAATTCGCCGAGGAGCCAGACGGGGCGATGTGCATCTCGGTCCCGGAGCACGACGCGGTGATCGCCGCTCGGCGGCTGCACCCGCAGGAGAGCCTGGAGCAGATCCTCCAGCACGTCGCGGAGTTCGCGGCGGGGGCCGCCTCGGAGCTGCCGCCGGCAGCGGGGCGGATCGTCTACGTGGACACGTACCTCAACCTGCGGTTCTACGCGCAAGACGTGGGCTACCGCCTGGAGCTGACCGAGCCGGTGATCGCCGCGCTGCGGCTGTTCGCCGGTGAGCACGATCTCGGGCACGTGCTGACGCGCCCGTTTCAGTGGGGTAACCCGGTCGACGTCGCGTTCTAGCTCTCGGCGAACTCACCCGCGGGCGCGCTCGCGCCTGCTTCCGCAACGGTCCAGACTTAACTCACCGTGCTTGACGCAGAGAGCCCCGTCCTCACGACCCAACGACGCAGCGCGATCGACACCCCGGTGTTCGGTTGGCTGATCCGGTTCGCACGGAAGAAGCCGGCCGGCGCCATCGCTCTCGTGGTCGTCGTCCTGATCATCCTCGTCGCGATCTTCGCGCCGGCGCTGTCGCGCTACGGCCCCAACCAGGTGTTCGACGAAGTCAATCCGAACTACAAGCCCAACCCATCGCTCGCCGAACTCGCTCGCGATCCAGACGTGGGCTCGCGCCTCATCGTCAACGGCCTCGAGGGCCCGAGCTGGGAGCACTGGTTCGGCACCACCCGTGCCGGGCACGACATCTACGCGCGCGTTGTCTGGGGTTCCCGGCTCTCGCTCATCGTCGGGCTCGGCGCCTCCGCCATCGCGGTCGGCCTCGGCGTCCTCGTCGGCGTGACCTCTGGCTACTATCGAGGTCCCTTCGACCTCATCGCCCAGCGCGTCGTCGACGCCCTCGACGCATTCCCCGGCCTCGTCCTCCTGC
The DNA here is from genome assembly GCA_028279505.1 of Dehalococcoidia bacterium. Lineage (GTDB taxonomy): Bacteria > Chloroflexota > Dehalococcoidia > UBA2979 > UBA2979 > UBA6627. The sequence continues at coordinate 3,684 of JANQNP010000069.1, read as the reverse complement.
TCCTCCTCGTCCAGGTCGCGGAGCCGTCCGTCCGCAACGCCGTCTTCGCCATGGGCGTCATCGGCATCCCAACCGCCACCCGGATCGTCCGCTCCTCCACCCTCGTCGTGCAGAGCACCGACTACGTCGAGGCCGCCCGCTCGCTCGGCGCCACCAACACCCGCGTCCTCTTCCGCCACATCCTCCCCAACGTCGCCTCCGTCGTCCTCATCGCCTTCTCCATCGGCATCGGCGCCTACATCATCTTCGAGGCCACGATCTCCTTCCTCGGCGTCGGCCCTCGTGGCGTCGTCTCCTGGGGGAAGATGGTCAACGAGGGCCGGGCCAACCTCGAATTCCACCCCTGGCTAACCGTCTTCGCCGGCGGCGCCATCTCACTCGTCGTCATCGCCTTCAGCTTCCTCGGCGACGCGGTCCGCGACGTGCTCGATCCCCGCCTCCGAGGCGCCTAGACCGCTGAGTCGCGGCGCTCCCCGCTTAGCCGAAGCCGGTGCGGCCTCGCTGTGTCACACTCACCCCACTGAAGCGAATCACCCGCGCCGAGCAACGAGGAGCTCCCCATGTCCGATCGGTTCGAAGGCAAGGTCGCGGCGGTCACCGGCGCCGCCGGCGGCATCGGCCGTGCCGCGGCGCAACGCTTCGCCGACGATGGCGCGGACGTCGTGCTGATCGACCTCGACGGAACCGCGATCGAGGAGACGGTCGCGGCCGTCGAACGGGCGGGACGGCAGGCGCACGTCATCGCCGCCGACGTGACGAAGCCGCACGAGGTGCGCGGCTACGTGGAGAGCACGCGCGAGCGGTTCGGGCGCCTCGACTACTTCTTCAACAACGCGGGGATCCTCGGGCCGGTCGCGGGCCTGTTCGACTACCTCGAGGAGCAGTTCGACCAGGTGCTGGCGGTCAACGTGAAGGGCGTCTGGCTCGGCATGCGCGAGGTCGCGCCGCTGATGGCGGAGAACGGCGGCGGTGTGATCGTCAACACCGCGTCGATCGCGGGGCTGCAGGGCACACCCACGCTGTTCGCCTACGGCGCGAGCAAGCACGCGGTCGTCGGGATGACGAAGTCGGCGGCGATGGCGCTCGTCGGGCAGAGCATTCGCGTCAACGCGGTGTGCCCGGCCGTGATCGACACGCCGATGGGCGCGGAGCTGGAGCGTGGCTCCAGCCCGGACGCCCCCGAGCTGGCGCGGGAGGCGATGCAGGCCGCGAACCTGATGGGGCGCTACGGCACGCCCGAGGAGATCGCGGCGCTGGTTGCCTTCCTCTGCAGCGACGACGCCTCATTCATCAATGGCGCGATCTACCCGATCGACGGCGGCGGCACCGCGACGCGGCGCGCGTGATCGAGCCAGGACACTTCGGAGGATGAGCGACGCGGCGGTAGGCAGCCGGCCCGATCTCGTGGCGTTCATCGAGTCGATGCCGGTCGTCGACCTGCTCGGGATCCGGCTGGTCGATCTCTCGCCCGGTCACGCGGCGTACGAGCTGCCGATCAAGCCGGAGATCACGTTCGACGGACGGGTGGTACAGGGCGGGATCGTCGGAACGCTCGCCGACTTCGCCGGCGTGACCGCGGTGATGGCAGCCCTCGAAGAGGGCTGGTTCTCCAGCACGGTGGACTTCCAGGTGCAGAACGTGGCGCCCGCCACCGGCGACCGGCTGGTCGCCGTCGGCAAAGCGGTGCGTTCCGGGAAGCGGGTCGGGCTCTCGCGCGTCGAGGTCTACGCGGTCACCGGCGATGAGCGCACGCTCTGCGCGACGGCGCTCACCACCTCGGTGCCGGTCGCGCCCTTGGCAGACGGCTAGCCCGCGCGCTCGCCGAGCGGAAAGGCGACGTCGCAGATCGCGTCTGCCTCGCCCACCTCGTCGGGTTCGACGAGGTACACCTCGCGGCAAGAGAGCGAGCTCGGCCGGGCCACTGCTTCCTCGGAAGCCGCGACGGCGTCGTAGGCCGCGAGGATCGCCGGGAACGCCCACTGCGCCTTCGTGATGGTGGTGTAGGCCTCGTCGTGTGCGGGCTCCGTGCGAACGCCGATCACGTCGCTCGGCTGGATGTCGGCAGAGCACCCGAGGACCGCCTCGAGCGGACCGTCGTGTTCGGCATCGACCCGGCCGTGGAAGATCAGCGTGAACGGACCGGTCGGTGCCTCGTCGCCGAGGTGCGCGCGGAACGCCGCCTTCGCTTCCGCGACGAAGGTGTCCGTCTGGTTGGCGTGCAGCCGCCGCTGCATCGACATCACCCGCTGCGCGGGCACGTGACGTGTCTGGATCGTGAACATCGGTGGGCCTCCCTGGCCGAGCACTGACTGGATGTGACTGCCGAGGAGCTGACGATTGCGGTGCCGCGCATCGAGCTCAGCGAGGTACCGGTCGAGCCGGCCGGCGGCCCGTGGCGCTCCGTCTTCGAGATCCGCGAGCAGGCGGCGGATCTCGGCGAGGCTCATGTCGACGCCACGCAGCATCGAGATGAGACGCGCGCTCCGGACCTGGTCGACGTGGTAGCGGCGGTAACCGGTCCACGGGTCGACGTGAGCCGGCGACAGCAGGCCGTCGCGGTCGTAGAGCCGGAGCGCCTTCGGCGTGAGCCGGGTGCGCCGGGCCATCTCGCCGATGCTCAGCAGGTCGTCGTCGGATCCCTGGCGTGTCACGGCCACAACATCGGGCTTGACCCAGGGACAAGGTCAAGCGCCGCGATCGCGCGGCTCAGTTGGACGTGACCTCGACGGATTCGCCGTGACTGAAGTGGAGCCAACGCGGCTCCGCGTCGCTGATCCGCTGGAGCGACTCGTCCTCATCGAGGCGCGCCTGGTAGTCGGCCAGGTCCTCCGCGGCCTGCCCCACGAGGGCTTCCAGCCCTCGAGTCGTCTCGACGAGCAACGACTGGTGGCCCGGAGCATGCCCGGGGGTCGACAGCACGGTGACGCCCGCGGCGAGCTCGAGGTCACCGTCGATCTGCCGGTAGTTCGCGCCGTCGAAGTCGATCCACTCCGCGATGGTGTAGCGCTCTTGATGCGCGGCCTCGAACTCAGTCTCCTGCGCGACGATCGGCTTCCCAGGGAACAGCCGGTTGAGGCCGCTGTGATCGAAGTGGAGATGCGAGTTCACGACGGTGACGATGTCGTCGAGCTTGATCCCCTGATCGGCGAGCTGCAGGTCGAGGCTCAGCGACCTCGGTTGGTACTGCTCGTCGATGAAATCGCTGCCCGAACCGACGCCGGTCTCGAACAGGATCGGTCCGTCCTCGTGAGTGATCACGAACGCGCGAATCGGGATGACGGTGTGCGGGATCGGATGCCAGTCCGGCGTCGTGATGTCGCCGAGGTCGAGCGGAAGCACCTCGCGCGTGGTCGCCATAGAGCGATCCTAGCTCGACGCGGCGCCTCGCTCCGAGGGCGGTCGCACCAGCGGAAGCGGATGCACCTCGGCGGGGACGCGCGCCCCGTCGACCTCGACCTCCACGCGTTGAAGCTCCGGCGGGAGGTAGGCGAGGCCGATGCTCGCCTCGAGGAAGGCCGAGTAGGCGGCGTTGACGCACGCGCCGACGTTGGCGCCGCCCGCGTGCACGCGATCGCCGCGCTGAGCGAGGCCGCGCCCCGTCAACTTCAGCGCGCGGATCGTCCGTTCCGAGGTCTCGGCCGCCGTCGCAGCCGCCGCGCCGACGGCGTTCCGCCCCCCGCCCGC
>JANQNP010000045.1 GCA_028279505.1 Dehalococcoidia bacterium | reverse complement strand
GGAGCGGTTCTTCACCGACGAGCACAAGGCGGCGTTCAAGGAGCGGTTTGGCGACGCGGTGGTCAAGCTGGGGTACGCGGAGTCGAACGACTGGTAGGCCGCCCGGGCTGCACTCTCGGTGTCGCTTAGGTGGCGGAGAGGGTGGGATTCGAACCCACGGTGACGCAAGCGCCACGACGGTTTTCAAGACCGTTCCCTTAAGCCACTCGGGCACCTCTCCGCTTGCGATGGTACGAGGTGCGCCCGCTTCGGGCGTGCCGTTCTGCTAGCTCGGGTCCGTCGCGGGCGAGGCGAAGAGGGCGTGGCCTCGGGAGATGGCGTCCTGGACGGCGTCGGCGGATTCGCGGGGGTTGGCGTGGGTGGTGGTGTCGAGGACGGCGCCGGGGATGGAGCCGGCGGCGACCTCGGCGGTGAGTTGGGCGTGGAGGGCGTCGGCGCGTTCGAGCAGGGCGGGGTCGCGGTGGGCGTGGCGGGCTCGGGTGGCCTCGAGGGTGGGGAGCAGGGTGACGAGTTCGACGCGGACGGGGGCGTCGGCGAGGGCGTCTCGGTACCACTGCACTGCGTCGGCGGTGATGACGTCGGCGATGACGACGGAGTAGCGGGCGGCGATGCTTTCGAGGGCGATGGCGGCGGCGTTGCGGGCGCCGAGCTGGAGCTGTTCGCGGGCCTGGTGGTCGGCGACCCAGGGGTGGCGGTAGCCGGCGCGGACCATGTGGCGGAGGTCGTCGACTTCGACGAGGAGCATGCGGTCGAAGCGTTCGCAGAGCGCTTCGCCGACGGCGGTTTTGCCGGCGCCGGGTGGGCCGGAGATGAGGATGATCTGGTTCACGTCGGGGACTCCGCTCTGCTGGTTAGACGGCTCGGTCGGTGTCGAACGATGACGTTGCCACAGCTGCTTGCCGGTTTGTGTTCAGGTGATTCTCGCTCAGCCCCGGTCGGTGTTCGGGTCGGTCGGTGTTCGGATCGGTCCGTGTTCGCGTCGTCCGTGCTCGGGTCGGTCGGTGCTCGGGTCGGTCGGTGCTCGGGTCCATGTTCGGGTCGGGTCTGTGTTCGGATCGGTCCGTGTTCGGGTCGGTCCGTGTTCGGGTCGGTCCGTGTTCGGGTCGGTCCGTGTTCGGGTCGGTTCGTGTTCGGGTCGGGCCCGTGTTCGGGTCGGGCCATGTTCGGGTCGGTCCGTGTTCGCGTCGTCCGTGTTCGGGTCGGTCTGTGTTCGGGTCGGTCTGTGTTTGGGTCGGTCTGTGTTTGGGTCGGTCTGTGTTTGGGTCGGTCTGTGTTCGCGTCGGTCTGTGTTCGCGTCGTCCGTGTTCGGGTTGGGTCGTGCTCTCAGGCTGATTCGGGTTCGGGCTGGTCGACGTCGGGCGGCGTGGGATGGTGGTTCCTTGCGATCAGGCCGGTTCGATGTCGAGGCCGATGTCGAGCGACGGGGCGGAGTGGGTGAGCGCGCCGACGGAGATGAGCTGGACGCCGGTCGCGGCGACGGCGCGGATGGTGTCGAGCGTGATGCCGCCACTTGCCTCGAAGAGGACGCCGGTGGGGGTGGCTTCGACGATCGGGCGCATGGTTTCGGGGTCCATGTTGTCGAGGAGGACGATGTCGGCGCCGGCGGCGACGGCTTCGGCGGCCTGGCCGGGGGTGTCGACTTCGATCTCGATGCGGAGGGTGTGGGCGGCGGATTCGCGGGCGGCGGAGACGACGTCGGCGATCGTGGCGCCTCGATCGGCGGCGGCGGCGAGGTGGTTGTCCTTGATGAGGACGCCGTCCTGGAGGTTGTCGCGGTGGTTGTGGGCGCCGCCGCAGCGGACGGCGTAGCGCTCGAAGGCGCGGAGGCCGGGGGTGGTCTTGCGGGTGTCGACGACGCGGGTGGCGCCACCTCGGGCGGCCTCTTCGACGTACTCGCGGGTGATGGAGGCGACGCCGGAGAGGCGTTGCATGAAGTTCAGGGCGACGCGCTCGGCGGAGAGCATGGCGGCGAGCGGGCCGGCGATGGTGGCGACGGTGGTGCCGGGCTCGATGGGTGAGCCGTCCTCGTAGGCGGCGTCGAGGCGGAGGTCGGGGGAGAGCTGGGCGAAGGCCTCGCGGGCGAGTTCGATGCCGCAGAGGACGCCGGCCTCGCGGAAGACGAAGGCGCCTTTGCCCTGCTGCTCGGGCGGGACGGTGGAGCGGGTGGTGACGTCGTAGGCGGCGCGGTCCTCGGCCAGTGCGTTCGACACGGCCGTGCGGACGGTCTGGGCGTCGGGGTGGTTGAGGTCGGGTCGGTTGAGATCCGGGTGGTTGGGGTTGGTCACCGTGCTCCTCTTCCCGCGAGATGGTAGGAATCTTCACCCGGGAGTCGGAGCATGAGATCTACCAACTCGCTACGAAGTTCAGAGCAGCCAATCAACAGGTTGTCGATCTCCCTGGGTTCAACGTCTGCGTTGACACTGCGCTGACGTTGGACGTCTCTCGCGAATCGTTTCAGGCCCTGCAGGCGGGCTGTGTCGGCGTCATGAAGTACGAGCGAGTGCACTACCTCGTTCCGCCTTTCGATCAACTTCTCAAAGCCCTTAGCCGCTTCGAGGACCCTCCCGCCGAGGTCGAGCGTCGTGGTACGAGATAAGCGCTTAAGTAGCCGGGCCAAGGGCTGCTGAGTGATTCCTTCGGTCACGGCGGCGCCGACTTCGGGTCGTTCGACGTTGACGAGATTCCACACGATCGCGTGAAGCATGAACTCGAGCGAAGAGAACTCCGTGCTCAACTGGCCGACCCGCGCGTGAAGCGTTGCGGGGGTCGTCGGTGGGTTGTGCGCCTCGTCTTGCGGTCGCGTCGAATTGCCGTTTCGAGTCATGCGGGCGGCTCCTGTTGGTCGGGCTGGTGGCGGAAGACGAGGTGGCGGCGCCACTCGTCGCGGGGTTCGGGGTAGTCGAGGCGGAAGTGGGCGCCTCGGGATTCCTCGCGGGCGAGGGCGGCGGTGGCGGCGAGGCGGCCGCAGGTGAGGGCGGCGCGAAGTTCGTAGCCGGGGCGATCCTCGGGCGTTGCGAGCGCGGCGGCCCAGGCGTTGAGCTGGGCGACCGCGGTTTCGAGGCGGGGGCCGTCGCGTTCGATGCTGACGTCGGTCCACATCAGTTCCTGGACCTGATCGATGGTGGGGGCGCCAGCGGCTGAGGCACCGGCGGTATCGGCGGTGGTGGTGGGGGCCTCGGCGAGGCAATTGGCCTCGGGGGTGCGGGCCGGCGGCGGAGGTGGCGGGGACGGCGGGTCGAAGAGGCGCTGGACGGTGCGGTTGGCGAAGATGACGGTTTCGAGCAGGGAGTTGCTGGCGAGGCGGTTGGCGCCGTGGACGCCGGTGCAGGCGACCTCGCCGACGGCGAAGAGGCCGGGGAGGGTGGTCTCACCCCAGGTGTTGGTGCGGACGCCGCCCATCGTGTAGTGGGCGGCGGGTGAGACGGGGATGCGGTCCTTCGCCATGTCGAGGCCGTGGTCGAGGCAGGTCCGGTAGATCTTCGGGAAGCGGGCGGCGAGCCAGCTGGAGTCGCGGTCGGTGATGTCGAGGAAGACCTGGGCGGCGGCGGTCTCGCGCAGCTCGCGGTGGGTGGCGCGGGCGACGACGTCGCGCGGGGCGAGTTCGTTGGCTTCGTGGTACCTCGGCATGAAGCGCTCACCGCGGGCGTTGAAGAGCTGCGCGCCTTCGCCGCGGACGGCTTCGGAGATGAGGAAGACGGGGGCGCCTTCCAGGTGGAGGGCGGTGGGGTGGAACTGGGTGAACTCCATGTCCATGACCTCGGCGCCGGAGTCGTAGGCGAGGGCGACGCCGTCGCCGGTGGAGACCGGCGGGTTGGTGGTGACGCGGTACATCTGGCCGGCGCCGCCGGTGGCGAGGACGACGCGGTCGGCGGCGTAGCGGCGGTGCTCGGCGGTCTCGGTGTCGAGGACCTCGACGCCGGCGGTGCGACCGTCCTCGACGAGAACGCGGTCGGCGAGGGTGTGTTCGAGGATGGTGACGCCCTCGCGGCGGGCGAGGGCGGTGAGCGAGAGCTCGATCTCGAGGCCGGTCTGGTCGCCGCGGGCGTGGAGGATGCGCGGGGCGGAGTGGGCGGCCTCGGTGGTGAGGGCGACGCCGCCCTCGGTGGCGTCGAACTGGACGCCGTAGCGGACGAGGTCGGCGATGCGTTCGGCGGCGCCCTCGACGAGGATGCGGGCGGCGTCTTCGTCGACGAGACCGGCGCCGGCCTCGATGGTGTCGCGGAGGTGGGCCTCGGGGGTGTCGTCGTGGCCGACGGCGGCGGCGATGCCGCCCTGGGCGTAGCGGGTGCTTGCCTCCTCGATGCCGCCTTTGGTGACGAGGAGGACGGAGGCGCCGCGTTCCTGGGCCTGGATGGCAGCGTAGAGCCCCGCGATGCCGGAGCCGACGACGAGGAGGTCGTAGCGGCGAGTCACGGGGCGCCTCGGAGGGTTGGGCGCGAAGTCTGACGGTTCGCTAACCTGAGTGGCGGGGAAGGGGTGCGATGCCGAGCGTGCGGACGATGGTCGTAGCCGGGGTGAGCGGCGCGCTGGGCGCGGTGCTTCTGGTGGTGTTGGTCCTCGGAAGGGGTGAGCAGCGGGCGCTGCTCACACTCGATCAGCTTCAGGCCGAGGGTGGAGTGGTCTGGTTCTCGCAGCACGCCTACGAGCGCCCGGCGTTCGAGCAGGAAGCGGAGCGACCTGCTCGAACGGTGATCGAGAGCTGGACGGTATGGGAGTCGGGGCAGCGCACCGCCGTCTACGTGGCCTCTCGAGATCTCGATGGCACGACGTTGCATCGGGCTCAGATGGTGGACGGAGCGGTCGAGCCGTTCCCAGAGCCAGTCGATCCGCGTATCGAGTGGCCGGCTCAACGGGGATCGGACGTCGGGTCCGGCGATGTCTCGTGTGACGCGGGGCACGAGCTGGTGCCGGGCGAGCGGAGTGGTTCGGCGATGTGCGTTGGCCCCTATCCACAGCCTTCGAGCGAGCGTGTGCCGAACGCGTTCTTCCCGGCGTGGCCGGTCGATCTCGATGTTGCGAGTGTCCAGCGTGAGGTTCGCTTCAATCCCAACGGCGGGGTTTCCAGCGTCATCCACCGCGCCACTCTCGAGGATGGCTCCGTTACTGACATCGCGTCGCTGCGGTTCCGCATGACGTACCTGACGCTGGCGGAGTGGGACGAGATCCGAGAGACCGTCTTCGGCGACGTGGCCGGCGCGGGCTAGCGGCCGACGGTGGCGGACATGCGGAGCCTGGCGGTCGCCGGGCTGAGCGGTCTGCTCGGCGCGGTCCTCGTGGGGGTGTTGGTCCTCGGGCGGGGCGAGCCTACTGAGGCGCTGGCGCTGGCGCTGGCGGACCTCGACGACGGTGGGGTGCTGGTGATCCGGACGGAGGTCTACCAGCGGCACGGGGGGAAGACCGAACAGATCGCGCGGTTGGTCTCGGAGGGTGAGTTCGGGCTGTTCCCCGAGGACCATGTCACCGAGAGCTGGATGATTCTTGGTCCGGGCGGCGCGATCTTCGAAGCGGTGAGTGCGACGTGGGATCTCGATGGAGACCTGGTTGAACGGAATCACGCTACCGCAGATGGCGTCACCCATGAACGCCCGGCCTACGGCGTGCGGATGGTGGATCCACCTCGGGAGAGTGGCCTGGGTGACCTGGGCATGCTGCCGTCCGAGTTGCAGTCCGCGGCGGCCGCCGACTTCGCGGACAGGCTCGACGGGGGATGGCAGCTTGCTCCCGCACCTCCTCGCTGGAGGCGGATCGTGTTTACGACCCCTGTCGACCCTGGTTCGCTGATCTCGCCCGGGGGCGCCGGTCTCACCGTCCCGTACTACGGAGACCTTCCCGTCATCGAACGCCGCCAAGTGGTCACCAACACCGTCGACTTCATCCCCGTGAGCTGGGAAGTGTTCGTCGTGCTGGAGGATGGCGGTCAGGTCCTGGTCGAGTCTCGACGGACCACGCTGGAGGTCCGCACGCAGGCGGAGTGGGATGCGTTCGCGGCGCGAGTGCTGGGGGCCTGAGCGGTCAGTCATCGCGGTCGACGACTTCGACGTCGGGTTCGTAGGCGCGGATGGCGGCGACGATTGCGGGCCAGTCGGCGGGGATCTCTGGGCGGCCGGTGATGGCGTTGATGTAGGCGTAGCGATGGGTGAACTCGGCGACGAGTTCGCGGGTGGAGTCGGCGGTGACGCGGGCCTCGAAGACGAGGCGGCCGTTGCCGACCTGGGTGCAGCGGAGCTGGATGACGGCGGCGTCGACCCAGCGGAGCGGGGCGCGGTAGCGGACCTCGCTGTGGCTCTGCATGCGGAGGACGTCGCGGTGCGAGGGGATGGCGGCGGCCTCGTCGTAGGCGGCGAGGGCGATCTCGGTGAGGGCGAGCAGCACACCGCCGTGGACGAAGGGGGTGCCGCCGAAGCTGTCGGTGTGACGAAGCGGGTAGCGCTCGCTGAAGCGGAAGGTGGCTTCGTCGGTCATGTTGGATCCTCGCTCGTTCCGTCGCGTTGAGTCGAGGATCGTACGCGTTACTTGAGAGCGAGCATCCTGCAGCTCGAGGGCGGGCTACTTGAGGGCGAGCATTCGCTCCAGCGCCACCTTCGCGTTGGCCTTCATCTCGGCGGGGACCTCGATGCGGTTCACAACCTCGCCGCGTTCGAGGGACTCCATGACCCAGGCGAGGTAGGCGGGGTGGACGCGGTACATGGTGCTGCAGGGGCAGACGACCGGGTCGAGGCAGAAGACGGTCTTGTCGGGGTTCTCCTTGGCGAGGCGGGAGACTAGGTTGATCTCGGTGCCGACGCCGATGACGGAGCCGGGCGCGGCCCCGGCGACGTACTTCGCGATGAAGGCGGTCGAGCCGTTGGCGTCGGCGGCCTGGACGACCTCGTAGCGGCACTCCGGGTGTACGACGATCTGGACGTCGGGGAAGCTGGCGCGGGCCTGCTCAATCTGGGTGAGCGAGAAGCGCTGGTGCACGGAGCAGTGGCCCTGCCAGAGGATGATGCGGGAGCGCTCGAGCTCGTCGTCGCCGAGGCCGCCGAGGTTGCCGGCGGGGAGGCGCCAGTTCCAGAGCACCATTTCGTCGAGCGGGATGTCCATGGCGTGGCCGGTGTTGCGGCCGAGGTGCTGGTCCGGGAAGAAGAAGACGCGCTTGCCCTGCTCGAAGGCCCAGTCGAGGACCTGGGTGGCGTTCGAGGAGGTGCAGACGACGCCGCCGTGCTCGCCGCAGAAGGCTTTCAGCGAGGCGGCGGAGTTCATGTAGGTGACGGGGATGATGTCCTCGGTGGTGCCGAAGAAGTCCTCGAGCTCACGCCACGCGGAGTAGACGTCGGGGGCGGCGGCCATGTCCGCCATGGAGCAGCCGGCCTCCATGTTCGGGAGGATGACCTGCTGATGGGGGGCGGCGAGGATGTCGGCGGCCTCGGCCATGAAGTGGACGCCGCAGAACACGATGTAGGGCGACTCCTGGCGCTCCGCGGCGTACTGGGCGAGGGCGAACGAGTCACCTCGGGTGTCGGCGAACTGGACGATGTCCTCGCGCTGGTAGTGGTGGCCGAGGACGACGACCTGGTCGCCGAGGCGCTCGCGGGAGGCGCGGATACGGCGCTCCAGTTCGTCCGCCTCGAGGGCCCAGTACTCCTCGGGGATCTCGGGCTGCCAGGAGCCGAAGGAGACCTCGTCGGCGAGGGGGATGGTCTCGATGCCGGTGTTGGTCTCGCACTGGAGCTGCGGGGTGTTGAACGAGGTCTGGATCTGGGCGAGGACCTCGTCGACCTCGATGTAGGGGTTGGCGCGCTGCTTCTCAGAGGCGGTGGCGTTGTCAGTGGTCATCGTGGGTCCGATCCGTCGGAGTGGTCTCTGCCGCGCCGCGGGAGGCTGAGCGTGAGCCAGGGCCTCGGGCAGCGGTCGGAGCCGTCCACACTTCGTGTATCTTGTACGCAAAGTAGCTTTGTGTGCACTTTACGCTAAGTCCCGGGGCGCGTCAATGCGCGTTAATGCCGGGTTTGGTGCGTCCGGGGCTGTCGATCTCAGGCCTGGGCCCGACGATCGAAGCATGGACGAGTGGTACGCCGACCAGCGGGACGAGCGCGACGGGCCGCGCGAACACACGCCGACCGAGCGGTTCTTCTGGGTAATGGGTCTGATCGTCGCAGTCGGGGTGGCTGTGACGTTCCGCTTCACCTACCTGGGGTCCCTGGAGTTGTGGATGGTGATCCCGGGGGCGATTGCGGCGTTCGTGACGGCGATTGCGCTGTGGTGGACGAACGCGTTCCGGTACAGGCCCTAGCGGCGCTCCAGTAGCACCAGGTTGGCTTCCATGGTCCCGGCGTCCGAGTGGGCGACGTAGGGGACGATTACACCTCGGGTGAAGCGGGGCGCGAAGGCGGCGTCGATCGCCGGCTGGTCGACGGCGTAGGTGGCGGCGCCTCCGGAGTGGCGGCCACCGCTGAGCAGGAAGCGCGCACCCGGCACGAGGACGCGGGCGAGTTCGCTCGCGTAGCGCTCGCGGTTGTCCTGATCGATGTGGTGGAAGCAGCCGTGGTCGACGGCGAAGTGGATCGAGCGATCCTCGAAGGGGAGTTCGAGGACGGAGTCATGCCGCCAGTCGACCATGACGCCGGCGTCGGAGGCACGGCCTCGGGCGATGGCGAGGGCCTCGGCGCTGACGTCGAGGCCGATGGAGCGGAAGCCGAGCGAGGCGAGGTAGATGGCGTCTGTGCCGGCGCCGCAGCCGAGGTCCAGGGTGACGCCGCCGGGCGGGATGTGGCCGGAGACGACGATCGCGGGCGAGGTCGGGCGAGGGGGCGAGGCGGTCCCAGCGCTCGCGGTAGGCGCCAGTGGCGTACTGGTCGTCCCAGAAGGCGACTTCCTCGACGGGTTCGATGGCCTCGGGTGGCACGCTGCTACTCCGCCCGCGCCTGGAGGGCGGGAATCACCTCGGTGGCGATGCGGGCGAGCTGGGCGAGGCGATCGCCGCCGGCGAAGACGATGTTGACGTGGCGGACACCGGCGTCGACGAATTCGCCGAGGCGGTCGGTCCACATCTGCGTGTCGCCGTAGACGGTGTAGCGCTCGAAGCTCTCGAAGGGGACGCGGTAGGTCCGCTCGATGCGAGCGGCGATGGTTTCGAGCGCGGTAGCGAGGTCGTCGTCGAACATGCCCCAGAGCTGGAGCGCGGGGGTGATGGCGTCGGGGTCGCGGTCGAAGGATTCGGCGCGGCCTCGGACGGCGGCCCAGCCCTCGGCGAAGCGCTCGGGGGTGATGACGAAGGGCATCCAGGCGTCGCCGAACTGGGCGGCGCGACGCTGGCCGGCGGCGGATCGGCCGCCGACCCAGACGGGGATCGCGGGGTTGGGGACGACGTCGAGGACGGCGCCGTCGAGCTGGACGACGTCGTTGTGGAGGATGACGGGGGCACCGGTCCAGAGGGCGCGCAGGGCCTCGAGGGTTTGGTCGAGGTAGGGGCCGCGCTGGTCGAGGGGGACGCCGGAGGCTTCGAACTCGGCGGGGTATTCGCCGCCGGCGCCGACGCCGAGGCGGAAGCGGCCCTCGGTGAGCCACTGGAGGGTGGCGGTCTGTTTGGCGAGCGGGGCGGGCCTCCTGAGGGCGGCGAGCAGGATGCCGCTGCCGAGCGCGACGCGGTCGGTGACGGCGCTGGCGGCGGCGAGCATGGTGAGGGGTTCGGGCCAGAAGACGGGCCAGAGGACGTGGTCGCCGACCCAAACGGAGTCGTAGCCGAGGGTTTCTGCGGTCTGGGCGCCGGCGAGGAATTCTTCCGGCGTTGCGCCGCCGGGGAGGGCGCCAAACGTCACGGTCATGGCCGTGGGCCGCCTGGCCGGAGAGGGTGTCCGCGGGGAGTGTGGGCGGCGGGTTGCGACCGGCCTTCGGCCATCGCTGCGCGTCGATGGGGTGCTTGTGAGGCCTCGGTGGCTGGGGCCAGCCTGCCGTCGGCGTTGTTTGAGGTACTAAGGAGTACCCGCCCGCCCCCCCGACATACCTGCGGGGGCTCCGCCCCCGCTGCCCCCGATCCGTATGCGCTTCGCGGCTTCAGAGATCGTGTCGCTGGGATCAGCCAGCCGCACGGAGATCGGTGCCCCGATTGGAGGGAGGTCATCGAGGGGATCCGAGCAGTGCGTGCCGGGCGAGGTCGAGCCAGGGTTGCTGGCGGTGGTCGAGGCGGGCGGTGGCGAGGGGTTGCCAGAAGAGGGTGATTTTGTCGCCGCAGTCGCAGGGGTGGGCCCAGCGGTCGGGCACCTCGATCAGTGGTTCGAAGTGGAAGAGGTGGCGGTGGAAGGGGGTGCCGGCCTCGGAGGTTTCGTCGAGGTGGCCGAGTTCGAGTGGCGGGGTGACGGCTGTGAGGCCGGTTTCTTCGGCGAGCTCGCGGATGGCGGCGGCCTCGAAGGTTTCGCCATCCTCGACGGTGCCGGCGGGGAGTTGGAGGCCGGTGCGAGCGTGGGCGAAGACGAGGAGCTGGCGGGCCTCGATGGGGCCGCGGGTGACGACGGCGGTTGCCTTGCGAATGGCGGCGGGCGCGTCGCAGCCGGCGCTCGGCGAGGCGGCGCGGACGGCCTCGGTGGGGAGGCGGGTCACAGGAAGACCGGTTCGCGGGAGGTGAAGCGGAAGAGTTCGGCGGGGCGGTGGGCGCCCTCGCGGCGGACTTTGCCGGTGGCTTCAATGAGGCCGGTGGAGATCATGCGCTTGCGAAAGTTCCGGCGGTCGAGCGGTTCGCCGAGGATGGCTTCGTAGGTGTTCTGGAGTTCGCGGACGGTGAACTCGGAGGGCATGAGGCCGAAGGCGATGTTGGTGTAGTCGAGCTTGGCGCGGATGCGTTCGACGGCCTGCTCGATCAGGCGGTTGTTGTCGAAGGCGAGCGGGGGGAGTTCGTCGACGGCGTACCAGGCGGGGCGCCATGCTTCTTCTTCGCGGAGGCGGACGGCGCTGGCCTCGACGAGTGCGAAGTAGGCGACGGCGACGGCGGCGCGGCTGGGGTCGACGCCGGAGGTGGTGAAGAGCTGCTCGAGGTAGACGTCGCTGGCGCCGGTCTCCTGGACGAGCTTGCGGGTGGCGGATTCGTTGAGGGATTCGTTGCAGTCCCAGAGGCCGCCAGGGAGCGCCCAGGTGCCGGCCTCGGGCTCGCCGGTGCGGTGAACGAGCAGCACCTGGAGGCGTCCCTCGGCGACCGCGAAGATCGCGACGATGGTGGCGACGGTGGGCGTGGTGGCCATCGGGTCCTGTCCGCGCTCGGTCAGCCGATCCGGATGCAGAGATCGTATCGCTCCGGGTGGCCGTCCGGTGGGCCGTAGTAGAGCTCGACGCGCTCGCGGGGTTGGTGGCCGGCCTCGGTGACGGCGGTGCTGAGGGCCTCGAAGGTGTCGCCGATCTGGGAGAAGTCGTCCGGACCGGGGACGACGGCGTACTGGCCGGGCGGGACCTGGACGCGGCGGTAGTCGCGGTAGAAGACGCCGGGGTTGGCGGGGACGCCGGCGACGTATTCGAGTTCGGCGTCGACGGTCATGCCGGCGCCGACGGAGGCGAGCGGAGGGAGGTCGCTGGCAATGGCGCCGGACTGGCGATCGGCGTTGACGCGCTCCCAGGTTTCGAAGATGCCGTCGAAGCCGCAGACGACGGCGAGGAGGGCGTAGGAGGGGTGGTGGCGGACCTCGAAGTTCATCGAGTGCTCCTCGGGAGGTGGGGGTGGCGAGTCGCCTCGCACGGTACGCGAGCGAGGAGGTGGTTTCACCTCGGGCGGTGGGGGGCGAGGCGACTCGCCACCCCCACCTCCCGAGGAGCACTCGATGAACTTCGAGGTCCGCCACCACCCCTCCTACGCCCTCCTCGCCGTCCTCTTCCGCT
>JANQNP010000014.1 GCA_028279505.1 Dehalococcoidia bacterium | reverse complement strand
GTGGGGCGCAGCCCCACATCATTTGGGGTGGGCGGGCGGGATCCCTAGAAAGAACCGGCCGCGGGCGAAGCCCGCGTCCTCCCTGCCGCCGGGGGGTGCGCCACCACCCGGCGGGCGCCCCCTGCGGCCGCAGCCCCACCCTTCCTGCGCGGAAGGCGAGCCCCGCCTGGCGGCACCCAGCGGACGCCAGCCGCCCACCCCCCTCGCTAGACTCCCAAACAACCAACCCACCGCAGGAAACGGCCAAGACATGCCTCGGATGTCGCAAGACCTCCTCGACGAGTTCCTCCAACAACCCCACGTCGGCGTCATCGCCACGCTCCGGCAGGACGGCCGCCCCTACACCGTCCCGGTCTGGTGGCTCTGGCACGAGGAAGCGATCTGGCTCATCGGCACCACCACCCGCGTCTGGTGCAAGCAGCTCAAACGCGACCCGCGAGTCTCACTCTGCATCGAGGCCGGCGCTCCAACGCCGGGCCACGTCGGCATCGACGGCACCGCCGAGGCCAAAGAACTCCCCGACTTCGACATCTGGCCGATCGCCCGCCTGCTCTCCGAAAAATTCGTCGGCCGCGGCGACCCCGCCAACGCCGAGGCCGTCGACAAGTTCTACGACAACATGCTCACCGAGCCCCGCATGCTCTTCCGCGTCGAGCCCGAGGTCTGGCGCGCCATCGACATGAGCGTCTACGAGGGCAAACGCGCCGACCGCGAATACCAGGCCGAGAAGAAGGCAGAAACCCGGACCTAGCCGACCCCCAGCGACCGGGAGCGGAGCGACCCGATGCCCGAGCACTACGACCGCATCATCCGCAACGGCGCCGTCTACGACGGGTCCGGCGCCCCACCCATCGAGGCCGATCTCGGCATCCGAGGCGACACCATCGCCACTGTCGGCGCGGTCCCGCACGACGCTGAAGCCGGCGAAGTCATCGACGCCACCGGCCACGCGGTGAGCCCGGGCTTCATCGACGTCCACTCGCACGACGACACCCTCGTCTTCACCGAGCCCGAGATGTTCGGCAAGTCCATGCAGGGCATCACCACCGTCATCAACGGCAACTGCGGCTCCGGCGTCGTCCCCCGCGCCTTCCGACGCACGATCACCGGCGACGAGGGCATCCCCGACTGGGACGACTACGCCGGCTACTTCGCCGCCGTCGAGGCCAACCCGCCCGCCGTCAACGTCGCCACCCTCGTCGGCTTCGGCGCCCTCCGCGCCGCCGTCATCGGCGACCGCGCCGACCCGCGCCCCGCCACCGATGACGAGCGCGCCCAGATGCGCACCTGGATGCGCGAGAGTCTCGAAGCCGGCTGCGTCGGCCTCTCAACCGGCCTGATCTACGAGCCCGACCGCTACGCCTCCATGGACGAAGTCGCCGCCGTCGCCGAGGAGCTCCGCCCCTTCGAGGCGATCTACGCCTCCCACGTCCGGGGCGAAGGCGAAACGCTCCTCGAAGCTCACGCCGAGGCGATCGAGATCGGCCGCAGAGCGAACGTCCCCGTCCAGATCTCGCACCACAAGGCCTCGGGCCCGAAGGTCTGGGGCCTCGTCAACGACTCATTGGCGCAGATCGAGCGCGCCCGCGCCGACGGCTTCGACGTCACCGCCGACCAGTACCCCTACACCGCCGGCAGCACCCGCCTCTTCGCCATGCGCCAGAACGGCTGGTTCGAACCCGACGAGGGGGAGATGGAAGTCCTGCTCGCCGCCGTCGCCGAGCGCCCCGAATGGGAGGGCCGCACCGTCGCCGACCTCGCCGGCGAATTCGACCTCCCGATCGATCAGGCCGTGAACAAGATCCTCGACGAAGCCGGCCACGGCGTCTTCGCGATCATCTTCTCGATGTCCGAGGACGACGTCCGCACCGTCCTCGCCCACCCCACCACCATGATCGGCACCGACGGCATCGGCGCCGGCTCGCGCCCCCACCCGCGTCTCTGGGGCACCTACCCGAGAGTCCTCGGTCGCTACGTCCGCGACGAAGGCCTGCTCCCGCTCGAGACCGCCATCCACAAGATGACCGGCATGCCCGCCGCGAAGTTCAACCTCCCCGGTCGCGGCACCATCGAGGAGGGTGCCGTCGCCGACCTCGTCGTGTTTGACCCGGCCACCGTCATCGACGTCGCCACCTACGAGGACCCGAAGCGCCCGCCCGCCGGCATGCCCTGGGTCCTCGTCAACGGCGAGCCCGTCGTCCGCGCTGGCCAACACACCCGGGCCATCCCCGGCCGCCCCGTCCGCTTCGGCCAGCGCTGAACGCGCGCCGCCGGCCTCGGCCCCTTCGGCCTGCACTCAGCCGGCGCTGCAGCAGCGAGCCCACCCCAAGCGCCATCGCGCCCACGCCGGCAACCATCGCGCCAGCGGCGAGCCGCCGCGGGTTCAGCGCCGCGGGCTGCTTCTCGAACCTCAGCGGCATCAAGTCGAGACAGAGCCGGTCGGTCCGCCCCTCCTCGTCCTGCCCGAACACGACACGCATCGCGCTCCCCGCGGCTTCGAGCAGGTCGACCCGGAACGAGTACGGATCGTCAGGATCGTCGGGCAGCAGCGGGAGGCCGCGTGCCAGCCTCGGGATCGGCGTCAGCAGCCGCATCATCGGGCGTCCATCTCGCACGAACACTTCGATCCCGGCGCCGAGGAATACCCGCAACCGCAGATCCGTCAGCGCCGCCTGCAGCGAGTACCACCCACTGATGTCGTCCCACACCTCCGGTCGGTGCGGCACGCCGCTCCGGATCCCCTGGTCGCGAACACCGAGGAGCCCCGCAAGCAGCCGGTTGGTCTCCGGAGGCAACCAGAAGTCCGCCTCCCGCGCCCCGTTCGTGAACGCCATCACCCCGACGCCATCGTCCGGCGCCACCGCCAGCTGCGAATGGAAGCCCGGGTGCGACCCCTGGTGCTGCGCGATCAGGTGCCCGCCCGCCTCGGCCCGCCAGAACCCGAGGCCCATCCCCGGAATCCGCGGATCCGGCTGGTACTGCGCCTCGAACATCGACCGCAGCGTCTCCGGCCGCAACACCGACCCGTGCTCGTTCGCCCCGCCACCCAACAACGCGGCCACGTAGCGCGCCATGTCTCGCGGACTCGAGTAGATCGACGCCGAGCCAGCCGTCACCATCTCGCGGTCCGCGACCCGCTTCGCCCCACCCGACCCGATCTCGTACCCACTCGCCAGTCGCGACCGCACGAGGTCTGACCGCAACAGGTCCGTACTCCCCATCCCCAGCGGCTCGAAGATGTGCGCCCGCAGGTACTGGTCGAACGCCTCCCCCGACACGTCCTCGACGAGCTGACCCAGCGTCGCGAAGCTGTGGTTCCCGTAGACGAACCGCGTCCCCGGCTCCGCCTTCAGCCGCAGCTCCCCGCCGTAGTACTCCGCCAGCGACGGCACCGGCTCGCCCACCGGCACACTCTCCCCAAAGTCCGGCGTCACCAACCCCCGCGCGTGAACGACCTCACCGAGGCCCCCGGTATGCGTCAGCAGCTCCCGCACCGTCGGCGCTCGGTGCTCGGCCCGCGCCGGCGCCAGCCGGTACGCGCGCAGGTAGTCGTTGACCGACCCATCGAGGTCCACCAACCCCCGCTCGCACAACTGCATCACCGCGATCGCGGTGAACGTCTTCGTGATCGACGCGATCCGAAAGATCGTGTCCTCGCCGATCGGCTCGCGCGTCTCGAGGTCAGCGACCCCGTGCCCGTGAAAGAACTCGAGCCGCCCCCTGCGCACCACCCCGAACGCCAGCCCCACCGCCGGCTGCCGGTTCAGCAGCTCGAGCACACTCGCCCGTAGATCGAACGACGCCTCGGCGCTCATCGGTCGCCTCCCCGGACAGGCTGCGATCCCACCTCGCACCCGCCCAGAGCCCTCCGACCCGCGCCGACCGGCCCATGGTGCCGTCCCGCTCCCGCGGCTAGTCGAAGCTTGGAAGCGGCGTCATCCGAACTCGATCGTCCTCGATGACGGCGAAGTGCTCAGCCCAATCCGAACGGGCGTCAATCGCAGCGGCGAACGTCGCTTCGCGAGCCTGCGCCGACCCACGTATCCGCAGCAAGACAATCCCCGCGGCGGCCGGCATCCCTCGGCGGAACGCGAGCTCCCCGAAGTCCTTGTCGGCGGTGACGAGGATGCGGTTCTCCGACGAGGCTCGAGCCAGCACCTGCTCATCGCTGCTCCCAGGCGAATCCGTGCGCACCCAGGCAACCTCGTGCCCGCGCTCCCGAAGCACGTTGACCATGCCGCGTGACAGGTTCTCGTCTGCGAGGAAACGCACCGGAAACTACGCCTGGATCGGGTAGACCTTCTCGGCCTGGAGGCGGTCGCTCGCATAGCGGAGACATGCCTGTATGTCCTCCACGGTGAGGCCAGGATACTCCTCGAGCAACGCTGCCTCGGACCAACCGTCGGCGAGCAGTTCAACGATGAACTCCACCGCGAGGCGGGTACCTTTGACAACCGGCTTCCCGGCAAGGATCTCCGGATTCAGCTCGATGCGCTCTTGCCAGCTCACCGTGGCCCTCCCTCATCGCCCAAACAGCGTATCGGACCCCTGATCGTCGCGGCCTACTCGACCGACGCCACCTCGGCGTCCCGCCACCGATACCCCGCGCCCGCCGCTCCGAGGCGCCCCACCGTCAGAATCGGAAAGTGCCCACCCGTCACCAACGCCTGCTCCCGGATCGCCCGCTCCGCCAGCGCCCGGCGCGACTCCGAGGCCCGCACCCCATCGAGGTCAAACACCGGCGACCACTCCGGCCGCTCGAGGTGCGCCACATGCGGCGCCGCATCCCCCACCACGAACAGCCGCTCCCCCTGCGACTCAATCAGCACCGAGCAATGCCCGGGCGTATGCCCCGGCGTCGGCACCATCACCAGCCCCGAGGCCGGCGAGAACTCCCCGTCGAACCCCTCCAGCTGCCCGTCCGCCACCAGCGGCGCGATCCGCGACTCCGAGTACGCCGTCCCCTCGCTCACCGGCGTGTTCGGGTCATCGAGGTAGGCCAGGTCCGCCTCGTGCAAGTAGAACCGCGCGTTCGCGAACGTCACCGGCCCGCCGTCCTCCTCCAGGTTCCAGCCCACATGGTCGGCGTGGAAGTGCGTCAGCAGCACGAGATCGACATCCCCAGGTGCCACCCCCAGCTCGCGCAGCCGGTCAGGCAGCCCCGCCGCCCCGGGATGCTGCCCGCGCGTCCGCGCCCCGTTCCCCGTGTCGATCAGCGTCGTGTGCCCGCCCCCACGCACGAGGAACGACCCGAAGTTCACCGGCAGCGACGCCACTTCCGCGTCGAGCCCCAGCGCCGCCACCCACTCCTCCGCGGCGACCCCCGGGAACCAGTCGCTCGGCGCCTGCTCCCCCACCCCATCGGACAGCGCGGCAATCTCGAGGCCCCCGAGCCGAAAGCTGGCCGACAGTTCCGCCACCGGTCGCTCCTCCGCCTACCGGCCCCGCGCATCCGCGGGCCGGCTCGCATCATGCCCGATCCGCCCCGCATCGAGGCCCAAGCACCACCGAGGTGAGATCAAGTCACCATGCCCTTGACACGACTGCGTGGCTAGGGTCATAGTGCCACCGTTCTGACGTTGACCGCGACGGCAACCCAGCGAGGAGTTCCGGCCCCCATGAGCACCGCGACCACCCCCGCTCCCACCGCCATCCAGCGCCGTCGCTGGGACGCCGCCCTCCGCATCGAGCACGTCGAGAAGGTCTACGCCTCCGGCATCCGCGCCAACGACGACATCTCCATCACCGTCGAACCCGGCGAGGTCTTCGGCCTGCTCGGCCCCAACGGCGCCGGTAAGACCACCCTCGTCAGCCAGGTCATGGGCCTCCTCCGCCCCACCGGCGGATCCATCCACCTCGGCGACATCGACCTCATCGAGGAACCCGAAGCCGCCCGCCAGCTCACCGCCTACCTCCCGCAGGGCGAGCTCCCGATCGAGTCCCTCCGCGCCCGTGAGGCCGTCGAACTGATCGGCCGCATCCACGGCGGCGACGCAGACGCCGTCCGCGCCCGCGCCGACCAGCTCTTCGAGCTGCTCGAGCTCGGCCAGTGGGAGCGCCAGATGGGCGCCGAGCTCTCCGGCGGTGTGAAACGGCTCGTCGGCTTCATGATGGCCGCCGTCACACCGAGGCCACTCGTCATCCTCGATGAGCCGACGAACGACGTCGATCCCCTCCGCCGCCGCCTCCTCTGGCAGGAGATCCGCTCCCTCGCGGACCGCGGCTCCGCCGTCCTCCTCGTCACCCACAACGTCCTCGAGGCCGAGCGCGCCGTCGACCGCCTCGCGATCGTCAACGACGGCCGCGTCGTCGCCCAGGGCACCCCCGGCGCGCTGAAAGCCGAGGACCGAGGGCGCCTGCGACTCGAGGTCACCGTCGAGCCACGCGCCGAGCTCCCCGCGTTCCCGCCCTACCTCGCCGACCCCATCCGCGTCGGCCGCCGCGCCTTCTCCACCCTCCTCGAAGAGGACGCCGCCCGCGCCCTCGACTGGGTGCGAGACCTCACCGCCGACGGAACATTCGAGGAGTTCGAGCTCGGCGCCACCTCGCTGGAAGACACCTACGTCCGCCTCGTCGGCGGCGAGGCCGACGCAGAGGCGCTGTTCGGGGAGGCCACCGGTGGTTAGCGCGATCGCTGCTCAAGACCAGGCCACCGAGGCGCTGCCGCTCGCCAGCGAGCTGCGCACCGGCCCCCGCTACTGGTTCCGCGCCTACCTGCTGATGGTCCGCTGGGAGGTCCTCAACCAGCGCCTCATGCTCCCGCTGATGGTCGCGATGCAGGTGCTCCTCGGCGCCGGCATGGCGCTCGGCTTCGGCCTCCTGATCGACAACCCAACCCAAGCCGAAGCCGCCTACCTCGCCACCGGCGCCACCGTCATCCCCATGATGACCCTCGGCCTCGTGATGCTCCCGCAGGTCGTCGCCCAGCAGAAGATCGACGGCACCTACGAGTACGTCTTCGGCCTCCCGGTCCCGAGGATGGCGATGTACTTCGCCGGCCTCACCGTCTGGTCGCTGATCGGACTTCCGTCTGCTGCCGTCGCGCTCGCGGTCGCCGCCTGGCGCTACGACCTCGACCTCTCGGTCAGCCCCCTCGTCGTCGTCGCCGCCTTCCTCGTCGTCTCCGTCGCCTCCGCCATCGGTTACTCCTTCTCCCATGGCCTGCCGAACCCCCGCACCACCCACCTGATCACGCAGCTCCTGATCTTCGTCGTCATCCTCTTCTCGCCGGTCAGCTTCCCCGCCGAACGCCTCCCCGAATGGCTCCAGGCCGTCCACACCTGGCTCCCGCCCGAGCACGCCGCCAACGTCATGCGCGGCACCCTCACCGACGGCCTCGTCGACGGCAGCCTCCTCCCCTCCTTCGCACTGCTCTCCGTCTGGGCGCTCGCCGCCTGGGCTATCACCGCCCGCGTGATCACCCGCCGCCGCTAGCGCGGCAGCGGGCCACGCCGCTCGATCCAGCAGCCGCGGTGCGCGCTCCAGCCGCGCGCACCGCGGCCCCACCGCGACGCTGCGCTGCGGTACGCTGCCCGCTCGTTAAGGAGCGGTAATGGCGACAACAGAGATCAGAGGATCCAACAACCCCACGAGGATGCCCGGCTGGCTCGACGAGATCAGCGCGCCCTGGCTCACCGACGCCCTCCGCTCCACCGCCACCATCGACCCGGCCACCCGCGTCAGCGAATCGCACTGGGAGCTGCTCGGCGACGGCGAGGGCTTCATCGGCGACCTCGCGCGTGTTCACCTCACCTACGAGGGCGGAACCGGCCCCGCCTCCACCGTCGTCAAGGTCCCCACCCGCCGGCCCGAGAATCGCGGCTTCGGCATGCTCGCCGGCCAGTACGAGAACGAGGTCCGCTTCTACACCGAGCTCCGTGACCGCGTCGCCGTCCGCACCCCCGTCCCCTACTTCGCGGAGATCGAGGCCAATCCCCGCTCATCCGTGATCGCCGAACGCGTGCTCGACATCCTGCCCGAGCGCGTCACCGTCTGGCTGTTGGATCGCCTCGCCGCCGCCGCCGGCAAGTCCGACCGCCGCGCGATCGTCATGATGGAAGACCTCGGCGCCGCCCGGATCGGCGATCAGGTCGGCGGTGCCTCGCTCCAGGACGCCGAGCTCGCGCTCGACATGATCGCTGGCTTCCACGCCGCCTTCTGGGCCAGCCCGGAGCTGAACCGCAAGTGGCTCGTCCGCCAGGGCGAGACGGCGCTGATCACCCACGCACTCTTCGAACGCGCCTGGCCCGTCTTCGAAGCGAAGTTCCATTCGCAGATCGATGGCGAGGTGGGCGCCGTCCTCGCCGCGATCCGCGAGCGCGGACCGAGCCTCCTCCGCCGCATGAGCCAGGGCCCGCTCACGCTGATCCATGGCGACTTCCGGATGGACAACATCGCCTTCTTCGACGGCGAATCGACACCCGTCGGCATGATCGACTTCCAGGCCGTCAACGTGGGTCACCCGCTATCGGACGTCGCCTACTACCTGCGCCCGAACATGGACCCCGACCTCGCCGATCAGGTCGAGACCGACCTGCTCCACCGCTACCACGCCCGCCTCGTCGAGCACGGTGTCACTGACTACCCGCTCGAAACTCTCGAGGCCGAGTACGAGCTCGCCCAGCTCTGGCTGCTCCACCTCGGCGTCATCCTGCTCGGCACGCTCGACCTCGGCGAGGGCCGTGGCGCCCTCCTCGTCGAGCGCGCCATCGAGCGCGCCCTGCGCGTCGCCCACCGCCTCGACCCCGACGCCTGGTTCTAGCCCGGGCGCACCACCCACCGAGGCCCGCGCCGCCACCGAGGCCAATCGCCGCGACCGAGGCCCGTGGCTCGCCGCTACCCCGGGCCGGCCTAGCCGCCAGACGGATCCGGCAGGTTCGCCATCTCCGCCTGCACCTCGCTGTAGGACTTGCGGTAGTTCGGCGGCGGATAGCCGCCCCACGCGAACAGCGCCTCCGGCGCGTCCGGCTCGAACTCCTCCGGCGTCCACAGCTCCGGGTTCGTGATGCTGTCCATGTCCGCGTAGTACTCCACGTGACCGCCGGACGGGTTCCGGAAGTAGTAGAAGATGTTCGAGCCGATGTAGTGACGGCCAAGCCCCCACGTCGGCTCCCAGCCCGCCTCGCTCATCACCTTGTGCCCGCCCATGATCTCGTCCACGCCGTGCACGCCGAACGAGACGTGGTTGAGCCCCGTGTTCGGGTACCGCAGCAGGAACAGGTTGTGGTGATCCACGGAGCATCGGAGGAACGCCCCGCTACCGCGCAACGTGTCCGAGATCATGAACTTGAGCCGGTCCACGTAGAACGAGACCTGCTCCGACCAGTTCGGGCAGTACAGCACAATGTGGCCCAGGTGCTGCGGCTTCGCCCGGTCGTAGAACGCCGCCCGCTCGTTCTCGCGCACCACCGAGCCGATCGTGTTGAACGTCTGCGGCTCCAGGATCACCGCCTCGCGCTTCGTCACCGTGAAGCCGATCCCGTACCCCGCGTCGTCCACCGCGTGAATGGTCCCATCGGCGTCGCGCGTGACCGCGCGGTCCGACGCCAGCTCGGCGGCGATCTCGTCCACGTGCGCGGCCGTGTCGACGCCCCACACAATCTCGCGGATCGTCGACCCCGCCTCCGGTGGCGCCGGCAACGCCGCATCGTCGAATCGCCGCAGCTGCAACGAGGTGTGTTCCGGCAGCTCGAAGGTGTGCCCAGCCTCCCCGTGCTCGACCGTCTCGAGGCCAAAGTCATCGAAGAACCGCGCGCTCAGCACCAGGTCCTCGACCCCGTAGACCACCGTCTCAAGACCGACGATCCCGGTCGCGGTGCGATCACCGGGGTACTTGCCAAGCGGGGTGCTCATCGTCCACCTCGATTCGCAGCGCAGTGCTTCGACCCGAGTCTAGCCACGACTGGTCCGATCGCCGGCCGCCCCCTACGCTGACCCGCTGCGAACGGAGCCAGCGATGCCCTTGTCGATCAGCGTCCCCGGCCTCCCCGCCTTGGACTGGCTCGCCACCGAGGGCAAAGCCTCCGTCGAGGACGGCGTCCTCCACATGGTCGCCGGCCCCCGCACCAACTGGTTCAACGATCCAAGCACCGAGTCGCGCGACGCCAGCGCCCCCGTCCTCGCGTTCGCCGCCAACGAGGACTGCCAGCTCTCCGCCCGCGTCCGCGTCGGCTTCGCCGAGACCTTCGACGCCGGCCTGCTCCTCGTCCACCAGACCGACGACGACTACGCGAAACTCTGCCTCGAACGCTCACCCGACGCCGAGCACATGGTCGTTAGCGTCGTCACCCGCGGCGCCTCCGACGACGCGAACGGACCGCTGATCGACGGCGACACCGCCTACCTCCGCATCTCCCGGATCGGCCCCGCGTTCGCCTTCCACTACTCGCTCGACGCCCACCGCTGGCGCCTCGTCCGCCTGTTCCGCCTCCGCGATCCGGAGCGGCCCACCTTCCTCGGCTTCTGCGCCCAGTCGCCACTCGGCGACCGCTGCGAAGCCACCTTCTCCGACATCAGCTACCGCCTCGAGACGCTGACCGACCCGCGGGACGGGTCCTGAAGCCGCAACGGACCGCGCTCACTGCGGTCGCCGTCCAGTTCTTCGTCAACGGGGCCGTCGTCGCCTCGTTCATCCCACGGCTGCCCGAGATCCGCGACCAGGCCGGCCTCACCGTCACTGGCCTCGCCGCCGCGTTGGCGGTCGCCGGCCTCGCGGGTCTCGCCGCGAGCCTCCTCGTCGGCCACGTCATCGAACGGCTCGGCACCCGCCGCGTCATGCTCGGTGGCAGCGTCGTCCTCCTCGGCGCACTGCCCGTGATCGGAGCCGCCTCGAACGCGCCGCTGCTCGTCACTGGCCTGATCGCCATCACCGTCGCCGACCTCTTCGTCGACGTCGCCATGAACCTCCAGGGCTCCTGGCTGAGCGCCCGCCGCTCGACGCCGGTGATGAACCGCCTCCACGGCCTCTGGAGCGCCGGCACCGTCATCGGCGGCCTCGCCGCCGCCGCCGTCGCCTTCGCCGGCGTCCCGCTCCTCGCCCACCTGCTCGCCGCGGCGACGATCGCCGCGTTGCTACTGCTCCTCGCCTCCCCCGGCCTGCTCCGCACCGACGAGCGACCACCCCCCGA
>JANQNP010000010.1 GCA_028279505.1 Dehalococcoidia bacterium | reverse complement strand
CTGCGCCATCGGCGTGGCCGGGCGCAGCAGATCCTCGACCGCGGGTCGCTGCTGGACGACGCGCGGAACGTGCCGAGCGGCGTGAAGGCGGCGGGCGCGGTGCTCGCGCTCGGCTTCCTCGCGGTGAACGCGGTGATCGCCTACATCGTGATCGACGGCCGCCTCGATGGGGAGTGGTACGACATCCGCGACCTCGGCAACGCGATGGCGCGGCTGCGCGCCGAACTGGACGACACCAGCGCGGGGCCGTGGCTGTCGTACTGGGTGACCGGGGCCATCGGCGCCGTCGGGATCCTGAGCTTCCTCGGTGGGTTCTTGCTGATCGGGTCGTGGATCGAGCGGCGCCTGCTGGCGCGGTTCCAGATCCGGATGGGCCCGAACCGCGTGGGTCCGTTCGGGCTGCTGCAGCCGCTGGCGGACGCGCTGAAGCTGATGCAGAAAGAGGTGCTGATCCCGCTGGGCGCGGACCGGCTGCTCTTCTACCTGCCGCCGGTGCTGGTGTTCATCCCGGCGATGCTCGCGTGGGGGCCAGTGCCGTGGGCGCCGAACATGGCCTACCTCGATATCAATGTGGGGCTGCTGTACGTCATCTCGATCACGTCGCTGTCGGTGCTCGCGATCTGGATGGCGGGCTGGGCCTCGAACAACCACTACGCGCTGCTGGGTTCGATGCGCACGGTGGCGATGATGGTCTCGTACGAGATTCCGATCAGCCTGTCGCTGCTGGTGGTGGTGCTGCTCACCGGTTCGCTGAACCTCGGTGAGATCGTCGCGTGGCAGTCGGACCACAACGTGTGGCTCGGGGTGCTGCTGCCGTTCGCGATGTTCACGTTCTTCTTCTCGTCGACGGCGGAGATCAACCGCACGCCGAACGACATCGCCGAGGCGGAGTCGGAGATCGTGGCCGGGTTCCACACCGAGTACTCCGGGATGAAGGCCGGCCTGTTCCTCGCCGTCGAGCTGGGGAACGCGCTGCTGGTCGGCGCGCTGCTGGCGACGTTCTTCCTCGGTGGGTACTCGATGTTCGGCCTCGAGGAGTGGATCCCGCCGTACCTGATCCTCGCCGGCAAGGCGACGGCCGGGTACTTCGCGTTCATCTGGTTGCGCGCGACGCTGCCGCGGTTCCGGATCGATCAGCTGATGGGCTTCGCGTGGAAGTACCTGATCCCGCTGTCGATCGCGAACGTGATCCTGGTGGCGATCCAGGCCTCGATCGCGGCGCGCTGGGACGTTGAGGGCATCTTCATCTACGGGAGCTTCGCGATCGTGAACTTGGCGCTGACCGCGTACGCGGTGCGGGCGTGGGCGAAGGTCGTGGGGTACTCCGCCGACCTCGAACAGCCGGTCGCGCCGCGGCTCGCGCCGACGATCGGCGGCCTGAAGGCCGCGAAGCGGATTCAGGCGGGCACGTAGTGGAGTCGACCGGGATCGTCGTCGCCTTCTATGTGTTGTCCGCGCTGACGGTGCTGTCGGCGCTGTCCGTGTTCCTGATGCGGAACCTCGTGCACGCGATCGTGTTCCTCGTGATGTCGTTCATCGGGATGGCGGGGCTGTTCGTCACGCTGTCGGCCGACTTCATCGCCGTGGCGCAGATCCTGATCTACGCGGGTGCGATCTCGGTGCTGCTGGTGTTCGCGGTGATGCTGACGCCGCTGGCGTCTCGGAACAACGGCAACTCGCTGTACGCCGGGCCCGGCGTGC
This sequence comes from Dehalococcoidia bacterium, assembly GCA_028279505.1. Classification (GTDB taxonomy): domain Bacteria; phylum Chloroflexota; class Dehalococcoidia; order UBA2979; family UBA2979; genus UBA6627. The sequence continues at coordinate 151,975 of JANQNP010000010.1, read as the reverse complement.
TCCTCGGAGCGGCGATCGCGGCGATCGTGGTGTTCACGGCGGTCGACGTCGAGTGGAACGAGCTGACGGGCGCAGCCCTCGAGGAGCGCGCGTTCATCGACACGATCGGGACGATCGGCGACCAACTCCTCGGTCAGCACATCCTCGCATTCGAGGTGGCATCGGTGCTGCTGCTGTTCGCACTCCTCGGCGCGATCGTGCTCGTCACCGACCCGGGCGCGGTCGACGAGGAGGACGAAGCGGCCGAGGACGCGGCCGGCGTGACGGCGGAGGACGCCGTATGACGATCACGCTGGCGCACTACCTGGCGGTCTCGGGGATCGTCTTCGGGATCGGCGTCGCGATCGCGCTGTCGAAGCGCAACGTGGTGGCCGTGCTCATGGGTGTCGAGCTGATGCTGAACGCGTCGAACCTCGCGTTCCTCGCGTTCTCGCGCTTCAGTGGCGCGTTCCAGCCGGGCACGGAGCCGCTGGCCGGGCACACGTTCGTGGTCTTCGTGCTGACGGTGGCGGCGGCGGAAGCCGCGGTCGCCCTCGCGATGGCCGTGCTCATCTACCGACGGCGGGAGACGGTCGACCTCGACCGGATCAGCGTGCTGCGATGGTGAGCTGCTCGATGGGGATCGGACCCGCGCGATGTGGGTGAAGTTCATGGACGTCCCGGACGGCTACGCCGCCTCGATCTGGCGCGAGCTGTTCAGCCAGGAGGCCGTGTCCGTGCGCGTCGTGCCGCCGCTCGAGGTCGGGTCGATGCGCGACGCGCGGGCGCTCTGGGTGCCTGACGGTAAGACGCACGTGGCGCGCGAAGTGTTGAACAAGGTCTAGCGATGTTCCTCGGCGATATCCCGGAGGCAGCGGTCTGGGCGATCTACTTCGCCCCGATGGTGTCGTTCGCGATCATCGCGGGGGCGCTGCTGCTGCGGGTGCCGCAGTTTCAGGACCAGCACGCGAGCAACCTGACGATCGGCGCAATCGGCATCTCGTGGCTGCTGGCGCTGTGGGCGCTGGACACCTCGATCGGTGCGGACGGCGAGCGGGTCGGGTTCGACTCGCACCTGTGGATGGAGCTGTTCGAGCTGCGGATCGAGTTCGGCGTGACGCTGGACTCGCTGAGCGCGCTGATGATGTTCGTGGTCACCTCGGTGTCGCTGCTCGTGCAGATCTACTCGACCGGGTACATGCACGGGGACACCGGCTACCGCCGCTATTTCATGCACATGTCGCTGTTCACAGTAGCGATGCTCGGGCTGGTGATGGCATCGAGCCTGCTGCAGCTCTTCATCCACTGGGAGCTGGTCGGCCTGACCTCGTACCTGCTGGTTGGCTTCTGGTTCGACAAGCCCTCCGCGGCGGCCGCGGCGAAGAAGGCGTTCATCGTCACGCGGTTCGGCGACTTCTTCTTCATGATCGCGGTGGTGCTGATCTGGACGAAGACGGGCGGCGTCTTCGACATCGCCGAGATCAACGCGATCGCGGAACACCACGAGCTCTCGGACTCCGTGTTGACGGGCTTTGTCCTCGGGATCTTCGCCGGGGCGGTCGGGAAATCGGCGCAGTTCCCACTGCACTTCTGGTTGCCGGACGCGATGGAGGGCCCGACGCCCGTCTCCTCGCTGCTGCACTCCGCGACGATGGTGGCGGCCGGGGTGTACCTCCTCGGGCGGTTCTTCCCTGCGGTGGAGGCATCGCCGGACGGGGTGCACACGACGATCGCGTACGTGGGCGGGTTCACGGCGATCCTCGCTGCCTCGATGGGGATCGTGGCGAACGACATCAAACGGGTGCTGGCGTACTCGACGATCTCGCAGCTCGGCTACATGGTGATGGTGATCGGCCTCGGTGGGTTCGTGGCCGCGATCTTCCACCTCTTCACGCACGCGTTCTTCAAGTCGCTGCTGTTCCAGGGCTCGGGCTCGGTGAACCACGCGACCGGGACGTTCGACATGCGGCTGATGGGCGGGCTGTGGAAGGTCATGCCGATCACGTTCTGGACGTTCTTGATCGGAGCGTTGTCGCTCTCAGGATTCCCGGGCTTCGCCGGCTTCTGGAGTAAGGACGAGATCCTCCTCGACGCCTGGAAGTACGACAAATTCTTGTTTGTAATTGGCGTGATCGTCGCGTTCATGACGGCGTTCTACATGTTCCGCGTCATCATCATGACGTTCGTCGGGGAGTATCGAGGCGGCGAGGAGTCCGAGCACGGTGGGCACGGGCCGCCGCACGAGTCGCCGCGGTCAATGACGACACCGCTCATCATTCTCGCGGTGCCGTCGGTGCTCTTCGGTTTCTTCGCTTTGAACGGATTCGGGACATTCCTGGAGGGCTCGCTGCCGGAGGAGATCCGGCACTTCGAGTTCAAGCTTGAACCCGTCGTCGTGGCGTGTTCGGTCTCCGCAGCTCTCGGCGGAATCGGGGCTGCCTGGGCGGTGTACTTCTTCCGGCAGCCTGCGCCCGAGCAGCTCGGGAAGGCGGCCGGGCCGCTGTACACGGTGGCGGCGGACAAGTTCTACGTGGACGAGATCGCCGAAGACGGCGTGGTGCGGGGCGCCCTCGATCGGGTGCTGGGGCCGGCGGCGGCGGCGTTCGACAAATACGTGGTCGACGGCGTCGTGACGGGCGCGGCGCTGGCGGCGCGGCAGGTCGGGGACATGGCGCGGCGCCTCGAGACGGGGCAGCTGCAGGCGTACACGTCGATGTCGATGCTGGGCGTGGTGGTGGCGGTTGCCGTCATCTTCGTGCTCAGCGGGAACGTGTTGGAGCGCTAGATGCCGACGCTGTTCCTGCTCCTCCCGGCGGTCGGCGCCCTGCTGGCCCTGATGCTGCCGCGGCACCGCGAGCACGAGGCGCGGTGGATCGCGCTGATCTTCTCGACGCTGGCGTTCGCAGTTTCGATCATCATCTTCATCTGGTTCGACCCGGACACGCCGGGCTACCAGATGGTGGACCAGTTCGCCTGGATCAACCCGGGCCTCGGTGGGTTCGAGGTTCAGTACATCGTCGGCGTCGACGGGTTGTCGGCGCCGCTGGTGCTGCTGCTCGGGCTGCTGACGGTCGTGGCGGTGCTGGTCTCGTTCAGCGTCGAGCACCGGGTCAAGGAGTACTTCGCGTACCTGCTGCTGCTCGAGACCGCGGTGGCGGGGGTGTTCCTCTCGCTCGACCTGATCCAGTTCTTCCTCTTCTGGGAGCTGGAGTTGCTCCCGATGTACATGCTGATCTCGGGTTGGGGGTCGGGGCGGGCTCGCTACAGCGCGATGAAGTTCCTGATCTACACGCTGGCCGGGTCGGCGTTCATGCTCGTCGGCTTCCTGGTGTTGGGCCTCGAGGGGGGCACGTTCGAGATCGAGGCGCTGACGCAGGCGCCACCGCAGGACGCGCTGGTGCCGCTGTCGCTCGTGTTCTGGGCGATCATGCTGGCGTTCCTCGTGAAGTTGCCGGTGTTCCCGGTGCACACGTGGCTGCCTGACGCGCACACGGATGCGCCGACGGCGGTGTCGGTGATGCTGGCCGGGGTGCTGCTGAAGATGGGCGGCTACGGGATCCTGCGGATCGCGCTGCCGATCCTGCCCGAGCAGGCGCATGACTTCCGAGTGATCCTCGCGGCGATCGCCGGGTTCTCGGTGGTGTACGGCGCGGTGATCACCCTCCAACAGCGCGACCTCAAACGGTTGGTGGCGTACTCGTCCGTGTCGCACATGGGGTACGTGCTCCTCGGCGTTGCCGCGCTCGGCGCGGTGGGGTTGTCCGGCGCGGCGCTGCAGATGTTCACGCACGGGACGATCACGGGGCTCCTGTTCGTGATGGTCGGGCTCGTGTACGAGCGGACGCACACGCGCGAGATCTCCGAGATGAGCGGGTTGATGCACCGGATGCCGCTGATCGGGACGGTGATGCTGATCGCCGGGCTCGCCTCGCTGGGGTTGCCGGGCATGTCCGGATTCGTGGCGGAGCTGACGACGTTCCTCGGGGCCTTCGATGCGCATCCGGCGGCGACGATCGCCGGCATCTTCGGCGTCGTGCTGGCGGCCGGCTACATCCTCTGGACGGTGCAGCGCGTGTTCCACGGGCCGCCCGATGAGAAGTGGGCGCAACTGACCGACGCGAACCGCTGGTGGGAGTACACGGCGATGGGGTCGCTGGTGGTGTCGATCCTGCTGATCGGCATCTTCCCACAGCTGATCACCCGCTCCATCGAGAGCGGGATTGAGCCGATCGCGCGCATCTTCGAGGCGAGCGCATGAGCGGCTGGGAGCTGGTCCACCACATCGGGCCATCGATTGCCCTCTTCGTGGGCGCGGGCATCGTGCTGAGCGCCGACATGCTGCTGCCACGAGGGCGCGCGCCGCTGGTGATGCTGACGCTGCTCACGCTGGTGGTCGCGGGCGGCTGGGCGCTGTGGCACGCGAACACGGGGACCTCGGGGCCGGCCTTCGAGGGCGCGGTCGTGATGGACCGCTTCGCGCTGTTCTTCATCTTCCTGCTGGTCTCGGCGACCGCGGCGGTGACCGTCGCGTCCACCGAGTGGGCGCAGGAGCTGGACCTGAAGGGCGAGTACTACGCGCTGCTGCTGGTGGCGGCGGGGGCGATGTCGCTCCTGGCGCAAGGCAACGACCTGATCCTGATCTTCATCGCCCTCGAAACGACGTCGATCGTGCAGTACGTGCTCGTCGGCGTGACGCGGAAGGACCGGAGCGCCGAGGCGGGGATCAAGTACCTGATCAGCGGCGCGGTCGCCGCCGGGTTGATGATCTACGGCTTCGCGTTCCTGTTCGGGACGACGGGTGCGACTTCCCTCGATGGGATCGCCACGTTCGTCCAGAGCGGGCCCGAGGACGCGCGCCTGCCGCTGACGCTCGGCTTCGTCCTCGTGGCGGCGGGGTTCGGCTTCAAGATGGCGATCGTGCCGTTCCACGGGTGGGCGCCGGACGTGTACCAGGGCGGTCCGACACCGGTGATCAGCTTCCTCTCGGTGGCGTCGAAGGCCGGTGGGTTCGCGATCGCGCTGCGGCTGTTCTACAACGGCCTCGGCGGGGGCGACACGTTCATCAGCGAAGACTGGGCGATCATGTTCGGCGTCTTCGCGGTGGCGTCGATGCTGTTCGGGAACCTCGGGGCGCTCGTGCAGACGGACGCGCGGCGGCTGCTGGGTTACTCCTCGATCGCGCAGGCCGGGAACGTGGCGATCGGCCTCGCGGCGGTGGCCGCTGGGACCACGCTCGGGCCCTCGGGGGTGATGTTCTTCCTCGGGACGTACGTCGCCACGAACCTGGGCGCGTTCTTCGCGGTGATCGCGATCTCCGAGCGGATCGGCTCGTACGAGATCAAGGACTACGCCGGGGTGTTCAAACGGGCGCCGATCCTCGCGGGCGTGCTGATGCTCTGCCTGCTGTCGCTGACCGGGATTCCGCCGACGGCCGGGTTCATTGCGAAGCTGTACGTATTCAACGGGGCGGTGCAGGCGGGCGAGGAGTGGCTCGTCGCGGTGGTGGCGATCGCGGTGGTGAACACGGCGATCTCGGCCTTCTACTACCTGAGCTGGGTGCGGACGATGGCGCTCGACGACCCGGAGGAGGAGACGAGCATCCGGACGACGGGCCCGATGCAAGCGATGCTGGGCCTCGCAGCGACGGGTGTGCTGTTCTTCGGCTTGGTCCCGGCACCACTCATCTCGGCCGCGCAGCGCGCCGCCGAGGCCCTGAGCGTTCCGCTCTCCTAAGACCCTTCGGGCCTCCTTCGTAACTCTGTGAGCGCTGACGTCTCGATCGAGGTTGATGGCGGGCTCGTGGTGCCGGTCGACGAGCTGCGGCGGGCTGCCGGGGCAGCGGTGTCTGATCAGGGCGACGGTGCCGCGGTCGCCCTGACGATCCGGATCTCCGGCGATGAGCTGCTGCAGCAGCTCAATCATGATCACCGAGGGATCGATGAGCCGACCGACGTCTTGTCGTTTCCGGCGAGCGATGACGAGTTTCCCGAGGGGGGCGAGGACCTCGAGGGTGGGGCGTACCTCGGAGATGTCGCGATTTCGTTGCCGGCGGCGCGGCGGAACGCGGAGCTGACGGGGACGCCGCTGTCGCGGGAGCTGGAGCACCTGGTGACGCACGGGGTACTGCACCTCGTTGGATACGACCATGAGTCGGAGGCGGACACCGCGGCGATGCGTGCGCGCGAGGTGGGGCTGCTGGGCGACTGGGTGCACGCGATCTGGGATGCGCCGCCGACGCACTGATCGATAGATAGCTCGGCGCTCGCGCGTGCCGGAGGGTGCCGGGGTGTTCGGAACTCCGTTGCTACACTTGGGCCGCGGCCGGGCCCGCGACCACGCGAGGCTCGAATCGGGCGAGGCCCGTGGGGTGACATGGTTCTAGACGGGGCTCCCGCAGCGAGCGACGCCGACGGCGCGCCAGCGCAGCAACAGCAGGTGCTGTACCGGAAGTGGCGCCCACGGCACTTTGGCGACGTGGTCGGCCAGGAGCCGATCACGACGACGCTGGAGCACGTCGTGCAGACCGGGAGCCCGGCGCACGCCTACCTGTTCAGCGGGCCTCGGGGGACGGGCAAGACCTCGACGGGGCGGATCCTGGCGAAGGCGTTGAATTGCCGGCCCGGACCCGACGGGAGCGCGGACCCGGAGTGCGAGGCGTCGTATGACGAGGGCCGCGCGCTCGACCTCATTGAGCTCGATGCGGCCTCGAATCGCGGGATCGACGAGATCCGCGATCTGCGCGAGAACGCGGGCTACGCGCCTGCGATCGGGCCGTACAAGGTCTACCTGATCGACGAGGCGCACATGCTCACGGACGCGGCGTTCAACGCGCTGCTGAAGACGCTGGAGGAGCCGCCGCCGCATGTGATCTTCATCCTGGCGACGACGGAGCCGCACCGGATCCCGGCGACGATCTCCTCGCGGTGCCAGCGGTTCGACTTCCGACGACACACCCTCGACGGGATCGTCGGCCGGCTGGAGCTGGTCGGCGCCGGCGAGGGGGTGACCGCCGAAGAGGGCGCGTACGAACTGATCGCGCGTCAGGCGACCGGGTCGTTGCGGGATGCCGAGAACCTCCTCGATCAGCTGATCGCGTACCACGGGACCGCGCTGACGGTGGAGAACGTGCGCGCCGGGCTCGGGCTCGTGGTGGACGCGCGGACCGAGGCGGTGGCGCGAGCGGCGATCCATCGCGACCTGCCGGGCGGTCTGACCGCCCTGGTGGGGGCGCGGGACGACGGCGTGTCGATGCGACCGTTCATGCGCGAGGTGGTCGCCATCCTGCGGAACGCGCTGATGCTGAAGGCGGGTGCGGGCCAGCAGCTCGGGCTCGCTGACGGTGAGCTGGAGGCGCTGTTGGCGATGGTCTCGGACGTTCGGGCTCCACAGATCGTGGCGGCGCTCAGCGCCTTTGGCGACCTCGATTTCTCGGGAGATGCGTACGATTCGCTGCCCGCGGAGATCGCCTTCGCGGAGTTGTGCACGGTGGCGGCGACACCCTCGGTGGCCGCGCCCGGCGTTCCAGCGGCCGGGGCGCCGGCCCCCGCGCCACAACGGCGACAGCCGCAGCCGCAGCGCGGGCAGGCGCCTCAGCAGGGGCGCGCGCCGCAGCAAGGGCAACAGCGCCGGCAGGCGCCGCAGCAGCGGCAACGGCCGCCGATGCCAACCCAGCAGGGCGCGCCCTCGAATGGTGGGTCGGCACCGCCGCCTCCGGGGCCGCCATCCGATGCTGGGCCCTCGGCGGCTGCGCCTGCACCGGCGGCGTTCGTAGCGCCGGATGCCGGGGAGGTGTCGGGCGAGCTGCAGGCGGTGCGGGCGAAGTGGGATGAGATTCGAGCAGCCGCCAAGCAGGCGAACTTCAAGGCCGGTGCGCTGCTCGTGACGGCACACCCGAAGTCGGCGGACGGGCAGCAGCTCGAGATCGGGTTCCGGTACCCGAACCACGTCGAGCAGGTCCGCGAGAACGAGGGCGGTGCGCTGCTGGCGGCGATCACGCAGGCGGTGGCCCAGGTGATGGGTCACGAGCTGCAGGTGGTGCCGGTGGTTTGGGAGGAGCTGGCGAGCACGGGACCAGCCCCAGCCCCGAAGACCTCGGGCGGTCACCTCGTCGAGGAAGCAGGCGACCTCGGCGCTGTTGTGATCGAGGACTGACCGCCTCGTGAACGAGTTCGACCGAGCTGGGGCGCGGTCAGATTCCGCATCGCCGATCAATCGGTTGATCGAGGCGTTTCACCGGCTGCCCGGGATCGGGCCGAAGAGTGCGCAACGGCTTGCTTACCACGTGCTGCGCGCACCCGAGGAGGAGGCGAAGGACCTCGCGGACGCGCTGACCGAGGTGAAGCAGTCGGTGGTGCTCTGCGAGCGATGCCAGAACCTGACGGATACGAACCCGTGCCGGATCTGCCTTGATACAGGGCGGGACCGGACGATGGTGTGCGTGGTGGAGGAGCCGCTCGACGTGCAGGCGATCGAGCGGACGGGCGGGTACCGCGGACTCTATCACGTGCTGCACGGGGTGATCTCGCCCTCGGATGGGGTGGGGCCGGAGGAGTTGAAGATCGCCGAGCTGCTGACGCGGATCCGGGACGTGGATACCGACGTAAGCGAGGTGATCGTGGCGACGAACCCGAACCTGGAGGGCGAGGCGACGTCGATGTACCTCGGGCGGTTGCTGCAGCCGCTGGGGTTGAAGGTGACGCGGCTGGCGCGTGGCCTGCCGGCCGGCGCCGATCTCGAGTACGCGGACGACGTCACCCTCGGCCGAGCCCTGGAGTACCGCCAACAGGTCTAAGGTGCGTTCCGCACTCTTCTGACGCTTCGCGGGCTACGGTCGGACTGTCCTCGATGGGGTCGATTCGTACGCGCTGCGATCGCGGGGAGCTGCTGGGCTCGAGGGCGCTCGCCGGGGGCTGCGAGCGATAACCTCGGACGATGGCGAGTCGGGTTCCTCGGGTTACGAAGACGGCGGCGATCGTGTTGAAGCATCGCCGGCTGGGCGATGCGGACCGGATCGTGACGCTGCTGACGCCACATCGCGGGAAGATCGATGTGGTGGCGAAGGGGTTGCTGCGGTCGCGGAGCAAGATGGCCGGGCACCTGGAGCCGCTGACGCTGACCGAGGTGGTGCTCGCGCACGGGCGGTCGATGGACATCGTGACGCAGGCGCAGACGGTCGAGCCGTTCGCCGGGCTGCAGCGTGAGCTGGAGCTACTGAGCACCGCGATGTACCTGCTGGACCTGACCGACCGGTTCACGGTTGAGCATGCGGACGCCCTGGATGTGTACGAACTCCTCGAGGGGTCGTTGCGGCGGCTGGCGCGCGGGGATGGCGTGCAGCTGGTGACGCGGCTGTTCGAGCTGGGGTTGCTGGCGAGCACCGGGTTCCGGCCGGAGCTGGAGCACTGCCTCGAGACTGGCGAGCCGGTGCCGGCGGATGCGGCGTTCTGGACGCATCGCGGCGGTGGCGTGGTGAGCGAGGCGGGGCGCGCGTCGCATCCGGAGGCGTTTGCCCTCGATGGTCGGGTGTTGCGGGTGCTGCGTGCGTTCCAGGCGCTGCCGTACGAGGAGGCGGGGCGGATCCGTATCGATCCGGAGCTGGCCGGCCGCCTGGAGCAGGTGATGCATGAGTTCATGCGGGTGCAGGCGGAGCGCGAGCTGAAGAGCGCGGAGTTCGTCAGCGAGTCGCGGCGCGTCTCGCTTTCCTCGGCAGCCGGCGATCCGCCTGCGACGGTTGCTGACCCCTCGGGGACCGCGGACTAGCTCGCGCCGATTCCGCCGTCCGAGCGGAAACCTCTAGGTCTTTGCCCTCGAACGGAGCAGGTCCAGCAGCTCTGGGTCGGTCGGGTCGGTTTCGTAGCCGCCGGGATAGGGCGGTCGGCCGGGGAGGCCGAGGGTGACCAGGACGACCGGGTGCTGGTAGTAGGCGAAGTAGAGCGGCGTCGTGAGGCTGGGGATCAGGGCAGGGTGGGCGGCCTCGATCGTCTTGAGGGCCTCGACGCGGGTGTCGAGATCGGCTGTCGCGAAGTCGGGGGTTTGGTGGAGCAGGGCCTCGAGAGCCGCGGTGACGGGCGGGGCGATGCGCGGGTTCGAGGCGATGGCGGCGGCGACGCCATCGCCGAGGCCGAGGGTGCCGGCGCCGGGGAGCTTTGCGTCCTCGGAGGGTGGGATCAGGGTGTCGAGGAGGGCAGTGACGAGCGCGGCGTCTTCGAGAGGGGAGGTCGTGTCGGAGGTCATTAGTCGAAGAGGCTCCCGATGTTGCGCTTGATGGAGTCGGCGATGTGGAGGGCGAGCGCCTGGATGGTGGAGGTTGGGTTTACGGCGCCGCCGGTGACGAAGATGCTGCCGTCGATGATGAAGAGGTTCTTCACGTCGTGGGCGCGACCCCACTCGTTGACGACGGAGGTCTTCGGGTCCGTACCCATCCGAGCCGTGCCCATGAGGTGCCAGCCCGCCTGGGGGACGAGCGGGACGGAGTAGGTCTCCGTGGCGCCGGCGGCGCGTAGGACTTCCTGGCCTCGTTCGGTGGCGTGCTCGAGCATGCGGCGGGTGTTCTCGCTCAGCTCGTAGGTGACCTTCGGGGCGGGGATGCCGTCGCTGTCCGTCAGCTCGGGGTCGAGGGTGACGGTGTTCGTCTCCTCGGGGAGGTCTTCGGTGAGGGCGAGCATCGAGGCGGTGTGGTTGTACGTGCCGGCGAAGGCCTCGTGGTGGTCGGGGCCCCAGGGGACCTTGCCTCGGGCGGTGGCGGCGAGCGCCTGGGTGGCGGGGCCGCCGTTGCGGGTCATCTGGAGCGAGTAGCCGCGGACGAAGCCGCGCGAGGCGTCGGTGTCGTAGAACTCGTGGCTCCAGAAGGAGCAGCCGCGGGGGCCATGGCCCTCGAGGGGTTCGTCGAAGGTGCCGCCCATCATGGCGACGGGGTGGAACATCAGGTTCTTGCCGACGAGGCCGCTGCTGTTGGCCAAGCCCTCGGGGTGGCGCTCGCTCGCGGAGTTGAGCAGCAGGCGCGGGGTGCCGATGCCGTTGGCGGCGATGACGACGATCTCGGCCTTCTGCTCCTGGAGGGCGCCGTCCTCGTCGTAGTAGAGGACGCCGTCGGCGAGGCCGTCGGCGTTGAGGGTGATCTCTTTGACGCGGCAGCCGGTGCGGAGCTGGACGCCCTTGCGCTCGGCGATCGGCCAGTAGGTGATATCGGTGCTGGCGCGTGCGCCGTGGGCGCAGCCGCCGGTGCAGGGGCCAAGATTGATGCACGCCTCTCGGTCGTTGTAGTCCTGCGAGATGATCGCGGTGTCCGAGGGCCACCAGTGCCAGCCGAGCTTCTCGAAGCCGGTCGCGAGCTTGTTGCCGATGGCGCCGAAGGGGAGCGGGGGCAGCGGGGGCTCGTGGTACGGGTAGGCGGGGTCGCCGGCGAGGCCGGAGACGCCCATGACCTGGTCGTTGAGGGCGAAGTAGGGCTCGAGGGTGTCGTAGCCGATCGGCCAGTCAGCAGCGACGCCATCGTCGCTGCGGACGCGGAAGTCGCGGGGCTTGAGCCTCGGGAAGTGGGCGGCCCAGGCGATGGTGCTGCCGCCGACGGCGTTGAACATGAGCGGGGTGATGGGGGTGTCGGTTTCGTTGACGGGGTAGTCGGCCGCCATACGGCGGACGTTGGGGCTTGAGGAGAATTCGGTGGCGTTGCGGGATTCCCAGTCGAGGTGGTTGGACGGGTAGTCGGACTGGCGCATCCAGGGGCCTTGTTCGAGGCAGAGGACGCTGAGGCCGGTGTCGGCGATGGACCAGGCGAATGCGGCGCCGGAGGCGCCGGCTCCGATGATCAGGACGCCTACTGGTTCGTTTGGCATCGAGGGAACGTAGCCGACGGGTGTCGGGGGTGTCGAGGAGGAGGTTCGAGGCGCCTCGGGCGGGCGCTTCCGCCTCGGAGGGGTACGCGCCGGGTCCGGCGTGGGCGGCTGGCGGTGTGCTGCGCGAGGGCTTCTGGGGTCGAGGGACGGGGGCGCTGCCCCCGGGCCCCCGGCAGGGGGCTGCGCCCGGGAGGGGGCTCTGTCTTCGGTCGCGCTACCGCGCGAGGGGTGGTCGCCCCCTACAACCCCTACCTAAGCCTGGATCTTCCTCGGAGGTTGATTGGCCTCGGTGGCGGCGGGAGTGGCGGTCCTCGGGGGGTTGGGATGGAGGACGGTGGGGCTGGCTTCTGGACCGTCGCGCGGACGCGCCGGGCGCGGGGCCATCGAGGGGGATCCGGCTGCGGGGTCTTGCCCCTCCCCGGGGCTCTGTTCTGCCGCTTCGCGGCGGGTTGGGGACGGGGCTGCGGAGCTATGGGCTGGGTGACGCGACGGTCTCGATCGTCGGGGGCCGAGCTCGGAGCGGGGCAGTTCGCCCCTTCGGGGCTGTGATTTGTCGCTTCGCGGCCGGATTCGGGAGGGGGTGCGGGCGTCTGGGCTAGTCGAAGAGGGTGCTGATGTTGCGTTTGATGGAGTCGGCGACGTAGAGGGCTAGGGCCTGGATGGTGGAGGTGGGGTTGACGCCGGCGGAGGTGACGAAGATGGAGCCGTCGATGATGAAGAGGTTCTTGATGTCGTGGGAGCGGCCCCATTCGTTGACGACGGAGCGGGTGGGGTCGGTGCCCATGCGGGCGGTGCCCATGAGGTGCCAGCCGGCCTGCTCGAGGAGGTGCTCGGAGTAGGTGTCCGTGGCGCCGGCGGCGCGGAGGACTTCGTGGCCACGCTCTTCGGCGTAGGTGAGCTGGCGGTGGCTGTTGTCGCTGACCTCGTAGGTGACTTTGGGGGCGGGGATGCCGTCGCTGTCGGTGAGGTCGGGGTCGAGGGTGACGGTGTTGGCCTCGTCGGGGAGGTCTTCGGTGATGCCGACCATGCCGGCGGTGTGGTTGTAGATGTCGGCCCAGGCCTCGTGGTGGCCGGGGCCCCACGGAATGTGACCGCGCGCGGCGCCGAAGAGGGCTTCGCTGGCGGGGCCGCCGCCGCGGGTCATTTCGTAGGAGAAGCCGCGGAGGAAGCCGCGGGAGCGGTCGGTTTCGTAGAACTCGTGGCTCCAGATGGAGCAGCCGCGGGGGCCTTTGCCCTCGAGCGGTTCGTCGAAGATGCCGCGGATCATGGCGTAGGGGTGGAACATGAGGTTCTTGCCGACGAGGCCGCTGCTGTTGGCGAGGCCGTCGGGGTAGCGCTCGTTGGCGGAGTTGAGGAGCAGCCGAGGGGTGCCGATGCCGTTGGAGGCGAGCACGACGATTTCGGCCTTCTGCTCCTGGAGCACGCCGTCCTGATCGAAGTAGAGGACGCCGTCGGCCATGCCTTCGTCGTTGAGGGTGATCTCCTTAACGCGGCAGCCGGTGCGGAGCTCGACGCCTTTGCGCTCGGCGACGGGCCAGTAGGTGATGTCGGTGCTGGCCTTGGCGCCGTGCGAGCAACCGCTCGTGCACGGGCCGAGGTTGATGCAGGCCTCGCGGTCGTTGTAGTCCCTCGAGATGATCGCGCTGTCGGAGGGCCACCAGTGCCAGCCGAGCTGCTCGAAGCCGCGGGCGAGGGTGTTGCCGGTGGCGCCGAGCGGGAGGGGCGGGAGCGGTGGCTCGTGCCTCGGATAGGCGGGGTCACCGGCGAGGCCGGAGACGCCCATCATCTGGTCGTTGAGCGCGTAGAAGGGCTCGAGGGTCTCGTAGTCGATGGGCCAGTCGTCGGCGACGCCGTCGTCGGTGCGGACGCGGAAGTCGCGGGGGGTGAACCTCGGGAAGTGGGCGGCCCAGAGGATGGTGCTGCCGCCGACGGCGTTGAACATGACGGGCTTGATGGGGGTGCCGTCGTTGTGGACGGGGTAGGCGGCGTCGGGACTCGTTGCGCCCTCGCCAGCTGCGAGCCTGGTGTTGGGGTTGGGGGAGAACTGGGTGGCGGCGCGGGATTCCCAGTCGAGGTTGTTGGTGGGGTAGTCGGCCTGGCGCATCCAGGGCCCTTGTTCGAGGCAGAGGACGGACATTCCGGCGTCGGCGATGCTCCAGGCGAAGGCGCCGCCGCTCGCGCCGGCACCGATGATCAGGACGCCTACGGGCTCGTTTGGCACTGGCGGACGGTAGCCGACGTGGCGAGGGAGTGTCGAGTGAAACGGATCTGTGCGGGGATGACTCGGGTCGGCGCACGCCATCGGGAAACGAGTCGTAGCACAGCCTACGAGTCAGTCGGCGAAGGTTCTTCTCTGTCGTCGTCCGTTGAGGAGTCGGAATCGCTGAGCGGATCTTGGTTCGTCCGCAGGGAACTGGTGTACCGAGGGGCGAGGTCCGAGCGTTTCGCGAGCTCACGGAGCGTTTGCGCATTCCGCTGGATCGCCGCGTCGCCGACTAGGGGCGCCAGCCTCCGCAGTGTCGCAACTGCGGCGGACGATTCCTCCTCGTCTTCGGACTGAAGCGCGAACTCGGCGATGCTCTTCAGGAAGGTGTCGGCATCCGATGGCACGACCTCGCAGAGTCTCTCAGCGATCTGGAGGGCTCGACCGAGGGGCTCGATCGCTTCGAGCCGCTCCTGTACCCGCGTTCGGACTTCGATGAGCCGCCCGGCTGCTTGCTGGCCCAGTGCTTCGAGTTGGAGATCCGCCAGCGAATCTGGAGCATCGAGTCCGGTAGTCCCGTCGATAATCGCAGTCACTGCCGCGTCGCGAGCTGGTCTCAGGTCTACGGCTGAACAGCGCTCGCGTGACTCCACTTCGCGGATCAGGCGTGCTGCGAGGTCTGCGGCCCCTCCTTCAGCAGTCAGGTGCTTGGTCGCTTGCGCAGCAACGGCACTGCATTCGGATTCACCCCAGAGCGTCGACAGCGTGAACAACTCGCGCCCAGCCGCCTGAAACTGAGCTTCGTCCAGAAGGTGCCTCATTAGTGGAGCAATCGACTCAGCGGCAAACTCGGTGAGGTCGGACTCTGTCCCGCCGAATTGACTCCATCGTTCGATGAGCTGCCCCAACCGCGCCGGGGCGTTCTCGGCTCTTGCTTCGGCAGCAGCTGAGATCGCGTCCCAATCATCCAAGTCCTTCGTTAGCTGGTAGACAACACGGGCGAGTGATTCATGGTCGTGTTCGACCAACGACTTCCCAGCGAGCTCAAGAATCTTCCGCTTCGAGTGGGTTGTGAAACCGTCGAGTTCGGCAGCTACTTCCGTGTACGCCTCGGCGGCAGGGCCTTCTAACTCGTCGCGGGCGCCTCGGAGGAAGAGCTCGACGAGGATGTCAAGCGCGCTGCCGGTGAGCAGGGGCTCAAGTTGGGGCAGGAGTCGCAGGAGCTCGGCAAGATCCCCATGCCGCTCCGACGTGGCACGAGACTCAATAACCTCACTTAGGACATCGGCCCGCCCGTCCGCGCCTGCGGCTGCAGCAGCGATCCGGGACGTAGCCGTCAACACTGAGGCTTCGGAGCTATCGAACGGAACGCCCGCCTCTCGTCTCGGGAAGAGGTATCGAAACCCCTCAGCCTCGATCGTCGAAAGGCGATCGCCGAGGAGCGGGGCGTGCGCTACAAGACGTTCGACGGGATCCGCGACGTCCGCCTGCCCGGCGGCGTCTTGTGGGAGCTGGTAGTCACTAACCAGACGATCCAGAGCGGCGTCGGATAGAAGCTTGACGCGCAGTTCTATTGGGGATGGGCGAAGCACTTCCTCAAGGCTCGGGTCCTTCTCGATGGAGGACGTGATCGCCGCGCGGATCTCGGCGAGGTCTTCGTCGGGAAAGCCGCCGAGGACTCGGATGGCGGCAGTGAGCAGAGCGGCACGCGCCTCGGCGACACTACCGAACCAATGAACGAATGACGTCACAAGGACGGAGCGGGGGACGCCGGATGACTGCTCGATTGCCCCTACGAGGACGTCAGGGCCACCGATCTGGGCCGCCGCGGTTGTGTTTGTCGGGTCTAGGGTCTGTGCGAGCGACGAGCGCTGCGAATTCGTGAGGCTTGGCTCCGAGAGCAATGCGATCGCAACGGACAGTGGCGCAGCCTGCGACGGTCCCACCGCTGACCGAACTGACCCGACAACAACGTCGATGAAAGCATCGCGAGAGGCCTCGGCCGCCTCATCGAAGAGCCTCTTCGCAGTCGAAACGGCGCCGTCTTCGAGAGAGACGATCAAGTCGAAGTAGCTCGGGATATCAGCTGCGACAGCTGGCAACCTGAGGCCAGAAAACTCCCGAATCGAGCGCTCCGACACCTGATGCCAAGCGAGCGAGACCAGGAGTCGTGCGGCTCCTTCGCGTCGTTGCATCGGCGCGCTCGCGGGCCAGTCCCCCGTTGTCGTGAGAGATGTCTCGATTTCGCGGAGGAGCCAAGGAGTTCTCTCCACCGCTGTCATGACCCCGACATCCTCGTTCCGAAGAGCGAGGAGTTTCGCGATGTCGACAGCTGACAAGTGTTGTGCATTGCCACCTGTAGCCGACGAATGAAGGAGGGCGGACATCGAGACATCATTGATGAACAGCTTGACCGCGCGCGGGTTGTCGCGGTTCGCTGCGGCAGCGATCGCCGAGACACTCGCCATCTCTTCGTCGCTCAGGGATTGCCCCAAGCTGATCTCCGCTAGCGATGCCTTAGCCGCAGCGCGTAGCTCGAACTCGGATATAGCGAACACCCGAAGGCGGCTCGGAAAGAGCTTCCCGAGGTACTCCTTAGCATCGCGCCCTGCCTGATCTTCCTCGACCCCGCCGGCCTTCATCTCTGCTGCCAAGTGTCGCTCGATCGCATCAGGGTCGCAGGGCACCACGAAGAAGGTCCTTGGGGAAGCCGGCTCGAGGAACGTCTTGATCATCGAGAGGACGCGTAACGCAACGCGCGGCTCGCACCGGTCGATGTTGTCAACTACGACGATCGTGCTCGCCTTTGGCCGCACGCTGGCGATCTCAGAGAAGGACTCGGAGAACTCCTCGGCGAGTTCGATTCGACGTCTGGCCGAAATCGTCACGCTCTTCACGCTGAGCCGGTCGACGTCGGTGAGCTGCCTGAACACGCCCGTTGCGAAGACGATACCGGTGACTGCCGCACCCGGTAACGCAGCTAGAACGCTGCTCCACGACCATCCGGCTGACAGCCCTGCAACGATGACCCCAGTCAGGGCTCCTAAGGCGAGATAGATGAATCCGAGGATCGAGGCGTCGGTTGCGGCCTTCCAGAACGCCTCCCAGGAGAACTCCGAGGGCCCTTCGTCCTTCGTCTCGGTGTCGACGTGGAACGAATCTTCGTTCCACGTGAACCGATCTTCGAGGATCCCATAGTCCCGCACGACTTGGTCTCGTAGCGAGACGAGCAAATCCCTGCGGAGTTCGTCCTCTGAGTAGCGCCACGCGTCGTAGGACAGGACTGTGTAGGCGTCTGGCTCTTTGGCAAGGATCGACGAGAGTTCGCGAACGATCCATGACTTGCCACTTCCGTAGGCTCCGAAGAGCCCTACCGTTGCGCCCGTTTTCGACGAATCGATGTATCGCCTGAGCGCGGTGGCATATCGGGAATGGTCGAACAGATCGACAGCGTGCGAGGTGGTCTGTGACTCATCTGTCGCTACCGCCCACGCGGCCGCCGTTGAATCGCTGATGTCAGTATCGTTGATGTCAGTAGGGGACACGGTACTCCTCACCGATCAGAGACCAGCGAGGGGGAGTCTAGCGAGTTGATAGGCTCACGTCAGCGCAAGGCCAGTCTGTCGGGCTTCGCCTTTCGGTCGAAGGGCAGGGTCGATCGGCGCTACGAATCTCGGTCGAGGACGTAGTCGACGAGGGTGGCGAGGGTGTCTCGGGGCTCGCCGGGCGGGAGAGCCTCGAGGGCGGCGCGGGCTTCGCGGCCGAAGCGGTGGGCCGTTTCGATGGTCTCTTCGATGTAGGGGCCGGCGAGGATGTCGTTGATGGCGCGGTCGAGGTTGGCGTGGCGGCGCTGGCCGTCGAAGGCGCGCTTGATGGGGTTGTCGTCGGGTTCGGCCTGCATGTAGAGGATGGCGGGGAGGGTGAGGGTGCCGCCTCGGAGGTCGGAGCCGACGGCGGGCTTGCCCATGACTTCGGGGTCGCCGGTGAAGTCGAGGACGTCGTCGACGATCTGGAAGGCGATGCCGAGCTTTAGGCCGTATTCGCGCATGGCGGCGACCTGGTCGGCGGGCGCGTTGCAGACGAGCGCGCCGTTCTCGGCGGCGGTGGCGAAGAGGCTGGCTGTCTTGCCGATGATGCGGTCGAGGTAGCGCTGCACGTCCTCGGAGTATTCGAAGACGGTGACGTCCTGGTTGAGCTCGCCGCGGACGATCATCATGAGGGTGGCGGCGAAGTTCTTGACGACCTGGATGTTGTCGGTGCGGGCGATGAGGTCGGCGCTGTTGGCGAACATGTAGTCGCCGAGCATGACGCTGGCGGAGTTGCCGAAGAGGGAGTTGGCGGTTTCGTTGCCTCGGCGCTGGTCGGCCTCGTCGATGACGTCGTCGTGGACGAGGGTGGCGGTGTGGAGCAGCTCGACGCTGGCGGCGAGCGGGACGATGCGGTCGAGGTTGTAGTCGCCGAGCTTGCCGCCGAGTAGCGAGATGGCGGGGCGCATGAGCTTGCCGGTGCTGGCGAGCTGCTGTTCGAGCATGCGTTCGAGGAAGTCGAAGCCGACGCCGCGGGCAACTTCGCCGATCTGCTCTCGGACGAGCGGGAGGTCGGCTGCCACCGGGCCGTAGAGGGATTCGATCGACGGTGGGGCGGACGTCGCTGCCGCGGCGCGCATGGGGGTGGCTGAGCCGCCGGCGCGCAGTTGCTCCGAAGTCGTTGGCGCGAGCGGGGCGTTGACCTCGATGGGTTCGCTCAGCTCGACGATGCCGTCGTCTTCGATAGTGGTGTCCGCCTCGGGAGATGCGCTCGCGGGCAGCTTCTTCCAGAGGGCGAGGTAGGCGAGGCTGCCGAGGCCGGCGGTGGCGACGGAGAGGGCGACGGTGGCGGCGCGGACGGCGGGTACGGGGTATTCGTAGCGGCTGGCGATGCCGGCGCAGACGCCACCGACGACAGCGTGTTCCATGTCGCGGCTGGTGGCCATGACCATCGTTTGCTCCCCCAGCCCCTTCGGGGCTTTTAGGTGGGTCCGCGCCTCGATGAGGCTTTCGTGCCCTCAGTCGGTGGCGAGGCCGAACAGTCTCCTCGTGTTGTCGGCCGCGGCGTGGGCGACCTGTTCGGCCGGTTCACCTCGAAGCTGTGCGACGAAGCGAGCGGTTTCGACGACGAGTGCCGGTTCGTTGCGCCGACCGCGGTGCGGGACGGGCGTCAGGTACGGGCAGTCCGTCTCCAAGAGCATACCGGCGAGTGGCAGTGACCGCGCCACGTCCTGGCCTCGAGTGTTGTTCTTGTAGGTGACGGTGCCGGGGATGGAGATGAGGAAGCCGAGCTGGAGGTAGCGGGCGGCGAGCTGGGCGTCGCCGGCAAAGCAGTGGAGCATGCCGAGCTCTCGGTCCGGTCCCAGGTAGCGGCCGACGCTGGTGGCCCAGTCCTCGAGGATGGCGAAGGTGGCGTCGTCGGCGTCGCGGGAGTGGATGACGACGGGGAGGTCGTGCTGCCTCGCGAGGTCGAGTTGCCATCGGAAGGCGGTGTCCTGGGCGTCTGGTGGGGAGATGTTGCGATAGAAGTCGAGGCCGATCTCGCCGATGGCGACGAAGTCGCCGGTTGCCGCCAGAGCCTCGAGGTCTTCGCGTTGTGGGTCGAGGTGTTGGGCGTCGTGGGGGTGGAGGCCGACGACGGGGTGGATGCGGGGGTCTTGCCTCGAGAGGTCGAGGGCGCGTTGGGAGGTGGGGGCGTTGGTGCCTACCTCGATGATTGCCTCCAGGCCGGCGGACCAGGCGCGGGATAGGACCTCGGTGCGGTCTTGCTCGAGTTCTCGGGAGTAGGTGTGGGCGTGGGCGTCGATGACGCCTGGTAGGGGGGAGGGGAAGGCGGATTCCGCGACGGGTTTCATGGGGTGGTTGTACCTCGGGAGGGGCGAGTGGGCATCTGACGGAACGGTACGCGCGGAGTCGGCGTGGGCGGCTGCGCGCGTGCTGCGCGAGGGGCTTGGTTGGTCGTTCGTCGGGGGCGCTTGCCCCCCACACCCCCGCCGGGGGACGGGAGCGTCCCCCGGACCCCCTCCAAAGCCGGGTGGCCTCGGAGGGTTGAACACGCCTCGGTGGCGGCGGGAGTCGGGGTTCTCGGAGGGTCGGGATGGAGGGGGGAGGTACGCGCTTCTGGACCGGCCGCGGGAGCGGCCGGGCGCGGGGCCGCCGCGGGTCGTCGAGGCCTCGGGGAGTCGCCCCTCTCGGGGCTGTGTTCTCGCTGTTTCGCGGCGGGGGTGGCTGGGGCGGGGGTTCGGGCGTGGTTGAGCAGCAGTGGGCGGGAGCGACGGGAAGTCGTTTCAGGGAGGCTCGCGCTTCCCTATCGTTGTGCCGTCAATAGACTGACGCCCGACGAGGGCATGCACGATTGGGTGTCTCGTGACTACCGACCAAGCAGCGTGGCTTCCCGCGAGATTGATTCCGACTTCGGGTATCAAGGGCGCCCGCGAGCAGGAGATGCGCGCCACCTCGGCGCTCCTTTCGGTGCTGGGCGCGGTCGACGAGTTCGGGAAGGCGATCGTCCGCGAGAAGCTCGGTGGGCCGGCGGGCGAGATCGAGGCGTTCATCGAGGTTCCGCTGAAGCTCGGTGACGGGCGGACGGTTCGCCCCGACGGCCTGATCAGGGCCACTCGGGGCCGGCGCAGCTGGACGGCGCTGGTCGAGGTCAAGACCGCTCGTAACGAGCTAGCCGTCGAGCAGGTCGAGGACTATCTGCGCGCCGCTCGTGAACGCGGCTTCGACGCCGTCGTCACGGTTTCGAATCAGCTCAGCCCTGCTCCTGGCGAGCATCCGCTGAAGGTCGATGGCCGCCTGACGAGAAGCGTGCAGCTTCACCATCTGTCGTGGGTCGCCATCGTGACCGAGGCAGTCGTGCAACACGAGCACCGGGAGGTCTCGGACCCCGATCAAGCCTGGATCCTCGGGGAGCTGATCGCATATCTCAGTCACGAACAGTCTGGCGCTATCGAGTTCGACAACATGGGCCCGCACTGGACCACGATCAGGGACGCCGCCAGAGACGGAACGCTGCGGTCACGTGACGAGGGTGTCGATGACCTCCTCTCGCGTTGGGAGGAGCTCGCCCGCTACCTCAGCCTGCACCTTGGCAAGGAGCTCGGTGCTGATGTGCAGCAGGTACTCTCACGAAAGGAACGCAACGACCCCGTGGCGAGACGCACCGCGAGCGTTCGATCGCTCGTCGAGGACGGAACGCTGGCCTGCACGTTACGCGTTCCCGACGCCGTTGCAGACATCGAGATCACGGCCGATCTTCGCGCGCGGACTGTGTCAGCCCAGCTGTTGGTAGACGCGCCGCGGGAGGGTCGACCGAAGACTCGCGTCAACTGGCTCGCACGTCAGCTCCACGGTGCGCCATCCGAAGTGCGAATCGACACGTCGTTCGAAGGGACGAGGCAGACAACGTCAGAGTTCCTTGACGCCGTCGCGGCCGACGGAGCGGTCGCGCTGCTTCCAGATCAGCGAGCCGTGCCGCGGCGCTTCCTCGTGACGCTCACCCGCGACATGGGGATCAAGCGCGGGAGTGGACAAGGCTCGTTCATCGGCTCTGTGACCTCGCTTCTTGAGGCGTTCTACCGGGAGATCGCTCAGGAGCTGACCGCGTGGACACCGCGCGCGCCCAGGCTGCCGGAGGCTGAGCCGCCCGTCGGAGACGAGACTGAGCCTGACGAGGCGCATTCCCTCTCTTCGGCTGAGTCCGTAGCGCGTGTCGACGAGCCGGCTGCGAGCGACGTCGAACAGGCGCCGCCGACGGCACCGATTCACCACTACCTCGCGGACTGATTCCGCCCTGGCCGTGCGACGCCGACCTCTCGGGCGGGCGCTACGCCGCCGCGGCTAGGTGCCGAGGCGGGACTCTTCTTCTTCGATGAGGGAGTCGTCGAGTTTCTGGAAGAGGGGGTGGGGGGCCGGAAGCGGGGTGTTGCCGGAGACGGGGGTGCGTTGCCAGCCGTGGTCCTGTGGGGTGCCGGGATGGGCGAGGAAGGTCCAGACTTCGGCGCTGGTGAAGGGGAGGAAGGGGGCGAGGAGGGTGGCGAGGCCGCTGATGGCGTTGAGGGCGGTGTGGAGCGTTTCGGCGGCGTGGTCGCGGTCGGTTTTGACGGCGGCCCAGGGGGCTCGTTCGTCGAGGTACTGGTTTCCGGCCTGGGCAATTTCCATGGCGCTGCCGAGGGCGCGGCGGAGTTGGACGGCATCGATCTGGCCGCCGACGGCGTCAAAGGCGGCGTCGACTCGGGCGAGCAGGGCCTCGGACTCTGGGGCGAGCGCGGCGGGAGCGGGTGGGGTGCGGTCCTCGAAGTTGCGACGCGTGATGGTGAGGACGCGGTTGACGAGGTTGCCCCAGCGGGCGACGAGTTCGTCGTTGTTGCGGCGGACGTATTCGGCCCAGGAGAAGTCGCTGTCCGAGGTTTCGGGCATGAGGACGGTGAGGGCGTAGCGGAGCGGGTCTGGGTCGTGGCGGTCGAGGTAGTCGGGCATCCAGATGGCCCAGTTGCCGCTGGTAGAGGCCTTGGAGCCGGAGATGGTGACGTACTGGTTGGCGGGGACGTCGTACGGGAGGTTGAGGCCGCCGTAGCCGAGGAGGATGGAGGGCCAGATCAGGGTGTGGAAGGGGACGTTGTCCTTGCCCTGGAAGTAGACGGTGCGCGCGGCGGGGTCTTCCCACCAGGCTTTCCAGGAGTCGGGGTCGTCTGAGTCCTCCGAGTCTCGGGCCCATTCCTTAGTGGCGCTGAGGTAGCCGATGACGGCTTCGAACCAGACGTAGATGCGCTTGTCCTCATAGCCCTCGAGGGGGACGGGGACGCCCCAGGCGATGTCGCGGGTGATGGCACGGTCGTGGAGGCCTTCGCGGAGCATCCCGAGGGTGAAGTTCTTGACGGCGGGGCGCCAGTAGTCCTTGGACTCGACCCATTCGATGAGCTGGTCGTTGAAGGCGGAGAGCTTGAGGAAGTGGTGGGTGGTTTCGCGGGGCTCGGGGGTGGCGTCGCTGACCTTGGAGCGTGGGTTGATGAGCTCGAGGGCGTCGAGGGTGCGGCCGCACTGGTCGCATTGGTCACCGCGGGCGCGGTCGTAGTCGCAGTAGGGACAGGTGCCCTCGACATAACGATCTGGGAGGAAGCGTTCCGCCTTGGGGTCGTAGAGGAGGGTCTGCTCTGCCTCATAGAGGAAGCCGTTCTCGAGGAGCTTGAGGAAGATGTCCTGGGCGACCTCGGCGTGATTGTCGGTGTCCGTAGAGGTGAAGAGGTCGAAGGAGATACCGAAGCGCTCGAAGGTGTCCAAGAAGCTGGCGTGGAAGCGCTCGAAGACCTCGGCGGGTGTTGTGCCCTCGGATTCCGCGCGCACGGTGACGGGGGTGCCGTGCGAGTCGGAGCCGGAAACCATGAGCGTGCGGTCCCCGCGCATGCGGTGATAGCGCGCGTAGATGTCGGCGGGGAGGTAGGCGCCGGCGATCTGGCCAGCGTGGAGGTCGCCGTTGGCGTAAGGCCAGGCGACGGCGACGAGGATGGTCTCGGGATCGTGGGGGTCGGGGGAGGGCGAATCGTCGGTCATGGCGGCGGATCGTAGCACCTCGGCGGGGTGGGGTCCTCGGGCGGTGGTGGGTGACGGGGAAGGGCGGAGGTGCGATTTCTGACGAGACCGTCAGGAGTCTCTGAGGTTGGTTGAGGTCCGTTTGAGCTTGGGCGCGAGGTGCGCTGCTAGGTTCCGCGCGGTTTGCGCCGGCGGGCCCTAGAACCGTGCGCGCAGATCAAGGCGGATCAGGGTCCGTGTGGCGGACACATGGGCGCAGGGGCAGTGCAGGGGCGTCTGATGCGAGGCTCATTCAACGCTGGCGCGGCGACGCTTGCACTCATCGGGGCGTTGGCCCTGGGCGTCTTGTCCTCGGGAGGCGGGGCCGCCTCGGCGTCTGGCGGCGGGGCTAGTGCCGCGTCGGCGCCGCCGTTCGAGATCCTGGGCTGGGAGGCGGCGCAGCCGCTGCCGGTCGGGCTGCACGGGCACGGGGTGGCGACGTTTGGGCGCTGGATGTTCGTGGCCGGGGGCTCGGCCGAGACGTGTCCGCCGCCGCCGGGGAGTTTGTCGTTCATCTGCCGGGATATCTGGGTGACGGACCTCGACGGAGTGGCGACCGGGGATGCGTTGGACTGGGAGCTATTCGAGGACGCGGTGCCGCTGCTGCCATCCGGTCGGAACGGGGCGGTGAAGGCAGGGATCATCGGGGACTGGCTGTTCCTCTACGTGGAGCGGACCGGCGAGGCGCAGCTGTACCGCTACCCGATCACCGACAACGGTGCCGATTCGCCGACGCTTGAGGCTCCGGTTGCGGTCGACGGGCCGGCGGGGATCCACCAAGCGGGGGAATTCCTCGCGGTGGGGAACTATCTCTACTCGTTCGGTGGGTTCTCACAGTCGGCGACGGAGTTCACCGAGGTGGATCCGACGAACGGTGCGGTGCTCGGTTGGGGCAACACGGGCACGTTCGTCACGACGAAGAGCGGGGGTTCGGCGAGCGACGGTGAGCACATCTACCTGGCGGGGGGCAATACCGGCGGGTCGGGGGCGGCGCCGCTGACGGCTGTGCTCCGAGCGGAGATCATGTCCGGGGCGAGCTCGGGCCGTGGGTGACTGCGTCCGAGTCGTTGGCGATCGGGCGGTCGCTCGACCCCGTGGTGATCATCGTCGGGGGGCAGTTGATCGTTTCGGGTGGCGACATCCAGACGGTCGGCGCCGGTCCGGTGGTGCGGACCGATACGATCGAGCGGGCTTCGATCGTTGCGAGCCCGGCGGTCGACGAGGAGTTCCTCGTGCCGTTCGTGTTCGACGCGCCGTTGCCGATCGTGTCGCGCGATCACGTGATGCTCGAGGTTGATGGACGGGTCTACCTGACGGGCGGCACCGAGGTTGGTGAACCAACGTCGGCCGGGGGGGGGGTCCTGTCTGCGCTGCCGCCGGACACGACAGCGCCGGATGCGCCGTCGGTGCCGGATCTGGTTGCCGCGAGCGACAGCGGGACGTCGGACAGCGATGATGTGACGAGTGAGGCGACGCCGACGCTGGTTGGGACAGCGGAGGCTGACTCGATCGTGCGGTTGTTCGACGGAGCGGTCGAGGTGGGGTCGGCGGTCGCCGTTGGCGGCGGGTGGTTGATTACCACCTCGGTGCTGGCCGATGGTGTGCACAGCCTCACGGCGACGGTGACCGATGCGGCGGGGAACGAGTCGGTGCCCTCGGGGGCGCTGGTGGTACGGGTCGACACGCTGGCGCCGGTGGTGACAGCGCCGAGCCCGAACGCCCTCGAGGTGACGACGCTCGATCCGGGCGGCGTACCTGCGTCGAACGTGCAGGTGGCGGTGTTCCTCGGGGAGGCGTCGGCCCTCGATGCTCAGGACGGCGCGGTGCCCGTGACGTTCCCAGGGAGCTTCGACGTTGGCGTGACGGCGTTCGATCTCGAGGCGACCGACCTCGCGGGGAATGTTGGCGATGCGCCGGCGACGATCACGGTGGGGCTGGCGTCGCCCGGGTCGGTCGACATCGATCCGGACGCGGTGATCGGGCCCGGGGTGACGATTGAGCCGGATGCCACGATCGAGGGCGGCGCGATCATCGGTGCGGGCTCATTCATCGGGTTCAACGCGAAGATCGAGGAGGACGCGCAGGTCGGCGAGGGCTCGATCATCGGCGCTGAGGCACAGATCAAGAAGAACGCTGTCATTGGCGACGGCGTGACGATCGGGGCGCGTACGACGGTCGAGGAGGATGTGCTGATCGGCGATGGGACGGTGGTCGGTGAGGACGTGAAGATCGAGGAGGGCGTTCAAATCGGGATGGATGTGACGATCGGAGACGGTGCGGAGATTAAGAAGAATGCGACGATCGGCAACGGCGCGGTGATCGGGTCGGGCGTGACGATCGAGGAGGGTGAGACAGTGCCGACCGGGACGGTCGTTACCTAGTCGCCGAAAGCCCAATATGAGGTGGCCGGGCGGCGGCGATCGGCTGGCGTCGACCCGCTGTCTCTCGGTCGCTGCAGGCGGCGCTCTCAGAGCAGACTCACGGGAGCTCGTCGGTGAATCCGACTCCGCTCCAGGTGCGCTGGACCAGGAGGTGCGTGCCGTGGGCGTTCCAGCGAGCGAGCGGCAGCTCGCCGCTGACGCTGGGCGTGCCGAGGGTGCGTTCTTCGCCTGTCGACACGTCGTAGATGACGAGTGCGGCGGTCGAGTCGGCGATCGCTCGGAAGTATGCGACTTCACGACCGTCGGGTGAGAACCGCGGGTGGTGACCGTCGATGCAGCGGCCGGCCTCGGACAACGGCGAGTAGATGCGGAAGGTCTCGCAGCCGTCGGCGGGGCCGAGGATGATGGCGACGAGACCGTCGGCGAAGCGGACGAACTGCCGATCGAAGCGGTCCATGGTGCCTTCCCAGCGGCCGAGCTGACGACCCGACGAAGCTTCGTAGGCGGTGACGATGGGGTCTTCCAAGCGGTCCGGGTCGAGGTAGCTCCGAACCGCGACGACGGCGCCGTGCGCGCCGAACCGGCCGAGGTGACGAGCACCCTCGGTCGCGAGCGGGACGCGTTCGAGGGCCGGCAGGGTCACGATCTCGAGCGTCTGGTCGGCGGTCTCGACGACGAGCTGCTCGCGGGCGGGTGCCCACTCAGTGGAGCCACCGTCGCCGAGACGGATGGTGGAGCCGTCCGTGGTGTCGTGGACCAAGAGGCCGTCGAGACCGGAGGTCGCCACGTAGCGGCCGGACGGAGACCAGCGGGGGAGGAAGCCGCCGTCGGTGCCCTCGGGGGAGGCGTTGCCCGGGAACTCGACCAGGACGGTTCCTGTCGCGACGTCGATGGTCCAGTAGGTCCAGTTCACTCGGCCGGGTGCCGCGGGGTCGCCGCGCCCAACCAGGAGGCGATCGCCGGCAGGGGAAAAACCAACGGCGAAGCCGAAGTCGGCAGCGACGGGCACCTCAACGCCGTTGTGTTCGAGCACGACGCGCGTCCACCGTCCGTCCTCGTAGACGGAGTAGTGGCGGCTCTGTCCGTCGGGCGAGGGGGTGATGTAGTGGCGGTTGAGGTGCTCTTCGATGGTGGAGCCGTCGAGGTCGAAGCGATGGGCGGTGTAAGCGCGAGCAACCTCGGACCAGGCGGTGACGGCGTTGCCGTCGGGTTCCCACCAGCCGTAGGCGCCACTCCGACTGTCGGAGGGCTCGATGAGGGTGTGCCACTCCTCGGTCTTGACGTTCACGAGGTAGAGACCGGCGCGCGGGATCGGTGCGGGCGTGGGCGTCTGCGGCGGTGCCTCGATGACGACAGGGGTGCGGGATGTTGGGGCGGTGGCGCTCGGACTGGCCTCGGAGGCGGGGGTGGGCACGGGCGTCTGGTCGCCGGAACCGGTGCAGCCGGTCAGCTCGAGTAGCAGCACCAGCGCCGTCAGGGTCAAGCAGCTACGAACGACTGAGGTGAACACGAGTTTCCAGACGAATGATCGACGATGACGGGCGGCGTGGATCCGGTTCTATCGCGCCCGATCTGAGAACGAATGCCGATTCGGAACGGTTCCTCGGCGCAGCGGCGCCTGCGGCTCACTCGCGAACGGAACGGATCACGGAACTTGTGGCCGAGCTTCCCGCGCGAGAGTCCTTGCGATTCGGGAGCGCGGATGGTGGACCGTCAGATCCGTTTACGTTGTTGATCGGTAGAGTTTGACCAAGGTGCGGGCGAGGGATAACCTCCCGGGAATCTCCAGACGGGTCGCCCATGGCGGGGTCATGCCCATGAAGTGTTATCCGACTCACGCACCCTCCGATTTTGGAGGGGCTGCGCGCGCGTTTTGACGGGAACCCCTCCTGAGAGGGGTTCTCGCGTTAAGGGGTGGGGACTGTGGTACTCGACAAGCCGGCGACGACGAAGCCCAGTAACGAGGAACTCGAGCGGATGGCCGCTCGGCCGAAGTCGCTGGATCACAGCTACGGGTTCGACGATGTGGCGATCGTGCCGGGGGCGGTAACGACGAACCCGGATCTGGTTGAGCCGAGCTTCACGCTGGGGGAGCACACGTTCCGTACGCCGATCATCGCGTCCTCGATGGATGGGGTGGTGGACCCGAAGTTCGCGATCAAGATGTCGCAGCTTGGCGGGCTGGCGGTGTTGAACCTCGATGGGGTGTGGACGCGGTATGAGGATGCTGACGCGGTCCTCGATGAGATCGCGGCGGCATCCGTCGAGGAGGCGACGGCGACGATCCAGCGGATCTACAGCGAGCCTGTGAAGGAGCACCTGGTTGGCCAGCGGGTCGAGGAGATCAAGGCCGGCGGCGGGATGGCGATCGTCGCCGGGACGCCGCAGAACACGAAGAAGTTTGCGCCGATCACGAAGGACGCGGGGACGGACTACTTCGTCGTCGCGTCGACGGTGACGACCGCGCGCCACGTGTCGAGTTCGCTGAAGGGGCTGCAGCTCGACGAGCTGGTGGAGCAGATGGACGGGGTGCCGATCCTCGTTGGGAACACGGTCGACTTCAACGCGACGCTGGAGCTGATGGAGACTGGGATTCACGGTGTGTTGGTCGGGGTCGGGCCCGGCGCCGCCTGTACCTCGAGAGAGGTGCTGGGCATCGGGATGCCGCAGGTGAGCGCGACGATCGAGACGGCGTACGCGCGGGATGTGTACCTGGAGCGGACCGGCCGCTACGTCCCAATCATCACCGACGGTGGCCTCCGCACCGGCGGCGACGTGTCGAAGTCGATCTGCGCCGGCGCGGACGCGGTGATGATCGGTTCGCCGTTCGCGAGCTGCGAGGGCGCACCGGGCCGCGGGTTCCACTGGGGCATGGCGACGCCACACGCGATGCTGCCTCGAGGGGTGCGCGTCAAGGTGGGGCAGACGCACAGCGTCGAGAAGCTGCTCTTCGGGCCGACGTCGAAGACGGACGGGACGGAGAACCTCGTTGGTGCGCTGGCGACCTCGATGGCGACATGTGGGGCGCGCACGATCAAGGAGTTCCACGACTCGCGAATGATCATCGCGCCGTCGATCAAGACCGAGGGCAAGATCTACCAGATCGCGCAGACGCGGCCCGCAGGAGTCTAGCCGGGCCTGCTCCGCAGGCTCCGCTGTCTCGACGTCGCTACGCGACAGGCAACGGCGGGAGCCGTGGCCTTTTCTCTGTCCTCTGGGGTGGCGCGCCTCGGGACGCAGGCCTTGGTCCCGTGGCTGAGTTGACGAGCGTCAGGTCGTCGGGAGGCTCCGGAGGGGACTCGGCGAGGGGGCCGGGTGTGGTTCGGTCGCGACGCGGTATGTGGAGTGGTCGAGCCAGGTCTGTGTGGGGATCATTGGTCCGCTCACGCGACGGCGGGTGCGCGCGTGGATGAGGTCGGGCGCCGGCCGATCCACCTCGACGGTGACATTGACCTCGAAGGGGCGGGGGAGCGGGGCATGGAAGGCGGCGCGGACCTCGGTGGGGTCGACGTGGACGTCGAGGCGGAGGGGCCAGGGGAAGGGGTTGCGGAAGCGGAGGTCGAGGTAGCCGTACTCGATGGTGGCGTCGCGGCCGAGTTCGAAGTAGCGGCGGTCGCCGTAGGTGTCGACGGAGTGATGCGCGCGTTCTACGACCTCGAGGCCGGCGAGCAGACCGGCGTTGAACACGACGGTTGAGACGAGGCAGGTGGCGCCACCGACAGCGGTAGTCAGCTCGCCGTTCACGATCGCGGCGGCTTCGCCATAGCCCTTGGCGCGAGTCGGCGCGCCGGCGAGTTTCCATAACGACCAGGTCTCGCCCGGTTCGATGACCGAGCCGCTGAGTGAGCCGGCGAGCAGCCGGGAGTTGTTGTGCTTCGCGTCCGCGGCGTGCTCTTGCCCGGGGTAGACGATCATCGGCAGGGCGTACTCTTCGAACGGGTAATGCGGGCCGTCCCAGTCGCGTCGGGCTGCGAATCGTTCGCGGGAGGCGAGGTCGCGGAGTCCGCGCCGGAGGACGGCGACGGTACGCCGGATCGGGGCTGGAATGACGGCACGGCACCAACGTCGCATCACGCCTCCGTTGGCGTCATAACGACGGGCGTAGACTGGCGGTTCCCTGACGAACAGAGACTCGGGTGGCGGATAGCGGTCGATGACAGACGAGCGAGCGCTCTTCGAGATGTACGGGCAGTGGTGGTCGGTGTCGTGGCACGCGGCCGAGGTCGAGCCGAGCGGGACGCGCCACGGATCCGCGGCGATCTGCCTGACTGCGGAGCGCGAGGCGGTGCTCGTGAGCGAGGACGGGGCCGTCTGGGATCTACCGGGCGGACGCCCGGAGGGCGACGAGGGGTGGCGCGCGACGCTGGACCGCGAGGTGCGCGAGGAGGCCTGCGCCGTCGTCGAAGACGCGGTGCTGCTCGGCTTCAGTCGCGGCGAGTGCGTCGACGGGACTCAGGCGGGGACGGTCCTCGTGCGGTCGCTGTGGCGTGCGTCGGTCCGACTCCTGCCGTGGGAGCCGCAGCACGAGATCAGGGCTCGGCGGTTGGTTGGCCTCGATGAGCTCGCGCGCGGCTCGGTGGGTGGGGTGCCCGACTGGTTCCTCGAGCGGTGGGTGCGGGAGGCGCGGGCGGCGGGTCGCTAGGGCAGCGGCTGCGCGTCGCTGACAGCGATGCTCTGCCAGTCGCCGTCGACGCGTCGCTCGAGTTGCGCCGAGCGCGCGATCGGATTGGCCTCGGTATCGCCGAACTCGAGCGTGAAGTTGACCGTGGCGCTGTCGCCCTCGGCCTTCGCCAGGCCGACGGTGTAGCGGATCGGCGGCACGTCGGATGAGCGATCGCCGGTGGCGAACTGAGACAAGCCGAGGATGAGCGAGAAGTCGTCGTAGCCCTCGATGAAGGCTTCCCACGCCGTGTCGGCGACTTCACCGCGCGCCGCCTCGGCCCGGGCGCCGTCCTCGACTGTGGCGATGAGATGCGAGAGGAAGCGGTGCAGGGCGTCCTGTGGTCGGTCACCGATCTCGGCGAGAGCGAGCGGCAACGGGGGCTCAACGACCCACCCGCGGTCTCGGTCGCTTCGGACGTAGGCGCTTGCGACCGACAGATCACAGCCGGTGATGAGATGCACTGCGCCGACTGGCGCCTCGCCCGATCGATCGAGGCTCACGCCGATCGCCCTCGCACGAGGGCCGAGCTGGAACAGGAGCAGGTAGTCGCCGAGTTCGTAGGGAGCGTTCTCCCACAGTTCGACGAGGCCGATTCCGTGGAAGCCGATCGCGCCGTCGCTGCTGAAGAACAGGTCGACTTGGGCGGCAATCTGGTCGGGTGCGACGACCCCTACCTCGCAGCTGGACACAGCGATCTGTGGGAGCGGCGTACCCATCGGGGCCCCTGCTGGACAAGGGAGTGGACTGCCGATGCCACTCGGTTCGGCGCAGGGCACCTCCTGGATCTGCAGCGCGCCAACGAGAGATTCGTGGTCGCGGGTGAGGACTGCGTCGATGACCCGGTCGAACTCCGAGATGCCGGTGCGTGTCTGGCCTGCGTGCGGCGGCCCGAGGACCGTCACCGCATCGCGCCTCGAGAGCACGGGGAGCCGCGCGAGTTCGGAGTCGGACGCCTGGAGGAACCTTCGCTCGATCCATGCGACATCCTCGACCGCGGCCCACTCGCCGCCCTCGAGCATCTCGGTCAGCCCAACGATCGCGCCGTCGCGAGTGTTGGTGAGCGGCATGACGACGTCGTTCGGAATCGACAGCAGCGGGGCGGCGGACGTCTCAATCTCGATTCGTTCGACGGGGGGCGCCTGCGTTGGGGTGGCGGGAGGTTCCGTCGGGGTGGCGGCGGGCGGTTCAGTGGCTGCAACCGTGCCCGTTGGCGACGGGACCGCTGTGGAGGTTGGACTGCCCTCGGGATCGTCGTCACCGGAGGTGCAGCCGCCGGCGAGGCCCCCGAGCAGGAGCACGCTGACCAGGACGATCGACCGGGTGACTCGCATCAGTTGTGAGTCAGTGTACGGGGAGGAAGCTGCTCGTCATGGGAGCAGCGGACGGGGGCGCTGACGCGCGTCAGGAGCGGACGGAGCGCCTGAGGGCTAGTAGCCGACGCGGACCTCGACGACGCGGCGGATGTCGCGGAGGTCGCGGTGGGTGCGGACCTCGGCGGTGGCGGGGCGGCCGAGGGCGTTGAGGAGGATGTCCTCGGCGAAGAGGGCCTGGCCGGCGCCGATCTCGATGAGGACGGCGTAGGTGTCATTCGCGACGTGCGCGGGGAGCTGCTCTGCGAAGCGGCGGTAGATGTCGAGGCCGTCGTCGCCGCCGTCGACGGCGACTTCGGGTTCGTGGGCGCGGATCTCGTCGGGGAGGGTTTCGTACTCGTCGGTGGGGACGTAGGGCAGGTTGGCGAGGACGACGTCGAGGGGCTCTGTGAGCGGCTCGAGGAGGTCGCCGGCGAGGAGTACGACACGCTCGATGGGGCCGAGGCGGCGCATGTTCTTGCCGGCCCACTGGAGGGCCGCGGTGGAGGCGTCGACGGCGAACATCTTGACCGCGGGGGCGTGGCGGGCGACGGAGAGGGCGACGATGCCGCTGCCGGTGCCGATGTCGGCGACGCGGACGAGGCGGTGGGAGCGCGGGTGCTCGCGGATGGCGGCGAGGCCGGCCCCGACGAGCGTCTCGGTCTCAGGGCGGGGGACGAGCGCGCCCTCGCCGACCTGGAACGTGAGGCCGTAGAACTCGCGCTCGCCGAGTATGTAGGCGAGCGGTTCGTGGGCGAGGCGGCGTTCGAGGAGGGCCTCGAAGGGTTCGATGGCCTCGGGAGTGGGGGGATCGCCGCCGGCGGCGAGGACGTGGACGCGATCGAGGTTGGCGGCGCGGCCGTAGAGGAGTTCGACCTCGAGGCGGGCCTCGTCGAGGTCGTCGGCGGCGGCGACTTCGAGCAGTCGATCGGCGGCAGTGCGGAGCAGGTCGCGCAGCGGGTCGGTCACCGCGTGGCCTCAGTGGGTGGGGTGGTCTCGGTGGGGGGTGGGGTGGGCGAGGCTTCGCGCTGGTGCATGACCTCGTAGGCGACGAGCGAGGCGGCGACGCCGAGGTTGAGCGAGTCGACGGAACCGCGCATCGGGATGGCGACGAGCGCGTTGCAGAAGTCTCGTTGGGCCTCGGTCAGGCCTTCGCGCTCGCTGCCGAGCAGGACGACGGTGCGGGAGCCGTAGTCGGCGCCTCGGTAGGTGGTTTTGGCGTCGTCGGTGGCGCCGACGACCGTGGCTCCGCTAGCGGAGGCCCAGGCGGTGAACGACGCCCAATCGGCGCGGACGAGGTGCTGGGTGAAGACGGCGCCGGTGCTGGCGCGGATGGCGGTGGGGTCCCAGGGGTCGGCGCCTGACTCGAGGAGGATGACGCCGGTGGCACCGGAGGCGTCGGCGGTGCGGAGGATGGTGCCGAGGTTGCCCGGGTCCTGGACGGCGGTGAGGGCGAGCCAGCGGTCGCCGTCCTCGAGGGTGACGGAGTCGAGGGGGCGCCAGCGCTGGCAGATGACGGCAGCGAGGCCCTGCGGGCCGTCGCGGTTGGAGAGGGAGTCGAAGACCTGTCGGGAGACCTCGAGGAGTTCGATGCCCTCGGTGTTGGCGCGCTGCAGGGCGGCGCGGGCGGTGGCGCTGGTGAGGAGGTCGGGGGCGATGACGAGGAGGGCGATATCGGCGTCCGACTCGATCGCGGTGAGGACGGCGCGGATGCCCTCGACGTAGGCGAGCCCTCGAGCGTCGCGCTCTTTGCGGCGCTTGAGGGCGCGGATCGCTTTGACGCGGTCGTTCGAGGTGCTGGTGATCATCGGCGCCCTCGGAGGTGCCGGACTAGGAGGCGGCGGCGAGGAGGCGGGCTTCTTCGTCGGCGCTGACGGCGTTGATGAGCTCGTCGATCTCGCCGTCCATGACGCGGGGCATGCCGTGGATGGTGAGGCTGACGCGGTGATCGGTGATGCGGTCCTGGGGGAAGTTATAGGTGCGGATCTTCTCGGCGCGGTCGCCGCTGCCGACCTGGGAGCGGCGGGCGGCTGACTCCTCGGCCTCGCGCTTCTCGCGCTCCATCTCGTAGAGGCGGGCGCGGAGGACGGACTCGGCCCTCGCGCGGTTCTTGGCCTGGGAGCGCTCGTCCTGACAGACGACGACGATGCCGGATGGCTCGTGGGTCATGCGGACGGCGGTGGCGACCTTGTTGACGTTCTGCCCGCCGGCGCCGCCCGAGTGGAAGATGTCGATGCGGACGTCGTTCCAGTCGATGTCGATGTCGATGTCGTCGACCTCGGGGAGGACTGCGACGGTGGCGGTCGAGGTGTGGACGCGCCCCTGGGATTCGGTCTCGGGGACACGCTGGACGCGGTGGACGCCGGACTCGTACTTGAGGCGTGAGAAGGCGCCCTGGCCGTTCAGCTCGAAGGTGATCTCCTTGAAGCCGCCGGAGTGGGCGGCGGAGGTGTTGAGGACCTCGACCTTCCAGTTCTGGCGCTCGGCGAAGCGCTGGTACATGCGGAAGAGGTCGGCGGCGAAGAGGCCGGCCTCGTCGCCGCCGGCGCCGGAGCGAATTTCGACGATGACGTTCTTCTCGTCGGCTGGATCCTTCGGCAGGAGGGCGACCTTGAGCTGCTGCTCGAGGTCCTCGAGCTCCGGGGCGAGGCGCTGTTCCTCGTCGCGGCCGAGTTCACGCATCTCTTCGTCGTCGTCTTCGAGGAGGGCGCGCGCGTCGGCGAGGGCGGTCTCTTTCTCGCGGTAGGTGCGGTAGAGGTCGACGATGACCTGGAGCTGCGAGCGCTCGCGGCCGATCTCCTCGATACGCCGGTGGTCTGCGAGGACCTCCGGGTCAGCGAGTAGTTCGGTCAGCTCCTCGAAGCGGGCTTCGATTTCGGCGAGTCGTTCCAGCATCGAATCAGGGTAGCAGCGGCGGTGGGTTGCGCCCTCGGGAGTGGCCCGGGCTCGCCACCGGAGCCGCGCTGGCGGGAACCGCCACCGCGCCTCGCTCGTCTGACTGGAGATTCACGCGCGGGTATGGGTAGTCGACGATCGACGATGAGCAAGCCCCGGGTCTCCCTCGTACTCGCGTTGCTGGTCGCCGTGAGCATGGCCTGTACCGGAGGGACCGAATCGCGGACGCCCGAGGGGACGGTGGTCGGGACGCCCGCGCCGGAGGCGTCGCCGAGACACGGGTCAGCCACAACGCTGGATCCGACACCGACACCAACGGTCCAGCCGAACGGCGGAAATGCGAGCGCAACGCCAACGGCGGAGGCGAGTCCAGTGGGCGCCAGCGCGACGCCGGCGGCCGATCAGGCCCCGGCGGTGGACAGGCCGGTCAGCGGTCCGATCGACGACGGGCCTCTGCGCGGACGGATCGCCCTCGATGAGGTGCCGGAGGAGCCCAGCGGGGTGGCGTTCCTCGACGTCGCGTCCGGGGAGCTGGAGCTGTGGACGCCGCCGAGCGGCGAGATGACAAGTGTTCGCTTCGGCGACCGGGGGCGCTGGTTCGTGGCCTCGACGTTCGAGTATGTCGACGGCGCAAGCATCTGGCGGTCGACGCTGACCGACCGACTGAGCGGATCGAGCTACCTCGTGGGGTGGGAGCTGGTCGGGATGCCGAACGAGCGCGGGCTGGCGGTGTTTCGCTCCGATGATTCGTTCGCGGTTGTGGATCTGGAAGGTGCCCCCG
The DNA here is from genome assembly GCA_028279505.1 of Dehalococcoidia bacterium. GTDB lineage: Bacteria > Chloroflexota > Dehalococcoidia > UBA2979 > UBA2979 > UBA6627. The sequence continues at coordinate 116,294 of JANQNP010000010.1, read as the reverse complement.
GCGACGTCCTCAGCAGGTTTGACTTACCGGTGGTGGGTATCGAAGGCGTCACCATCACGCCGGTCGATGCGGATCGAGCGATCCTCGGTCAGGCTGGCGCGCTGTACTGGCTCGAGCTGCGGACCGGGCTGGTTACCTCGATGGGTCTCGAGGCGTGGGGACGGGGGATCCAGCCAGCGGACGATGGTGCTTTCGTTCGGGTGCAATGGTCTCGCGTGGGCGACGGTAATGCGCGCGAGCTGCGGTTCCAGCGGTTCGACGGGGACGGCGGGATCGCGGTCGAGGGCGTGATCGATCCTCGTGGCACGACCGGCGGTCCGTACAACGGAAACCTTCGCGTGTCGCCGGATGGACGGTGGGTGGCGTGGCAGGGGCAGCTTCCGGGCGGGACGCCAGTTGGTCTTGGCATGCCGCTGATGTGGCCGACGGTGACGATCGCGAGCCTTGACGACGGCACCGTCCGATTCCGAGCCGCACAGGCGTCGTTGACGCGCTACGAGTCGCGGGCCCTCGGCTGGTTGGCCGATAGCTCGGGGCTGATCATCGCCACTCCCGACGGCTACGACGTCCTTGGGGTCGACGGTTCACTGCGAGAGCTACCGTTCGATCTCGAGGTGGTGCCGGTCGCTGCTCCGCACGACCCGGGGCTCTTCGTCTACGGCGGGCAGGTCGTGGATGCCGCGCTGACGGCGGCGACTCCGCCGGTTGCCCTCGCGGAGCGGTGGGCCAACGGGATCACCTGGTACCGACAGCAGCATTTGAGTCCCGACGGGACTGAGCTGCGATTCGCGCGTCTCCACTTCTTCGCCGGCGACGGCGGCTCCGGTGCGGTGGCGCCGCTCGGTCCCGACGTGCGGGTCGAGTGGCCGCCGTTCACCGACGTTCAGCGACTCGAGGTCGTTGGCGGGACCGAGGCGACCGTTCACGCGAGGCCGAACGAGAACGCCAGGGTGGTGGCGGCGCTCGTCTCCGGGGCGGTGGTGACTCATGTCGCGGGGCGGAGCGACTTCTGCCAATCCGCCAGGGAGTGCCTGATTGAACCGGACCGGACGCTGCCGTTCGGGGAGGCGTGGTGGCTCCACGTCGAGTCCAGCGACGGGACGACGGGCTGGGCGCCCTCAGAGCGGTTCCGCTGGGCGGACTAGCGGCCGTCCGGAGCCTCGGCGACTGGAGTCGCTAGCCGTTGCGGCGCGGATCGAGTGCGCCTGACCGCACGAGGAACCGACGTTGCTGCGCTGGCGCGATGCCGTCGAGTGTCGGCCAGCGCGTAGACCGTCCGTCAGGGCCGTAGTATCACGAACGGAATTGCCGAGCCGGAAGGTCGTGTCAGCTTGGCCGCGCTTCGTGAGTCGACGGGGACTATTTCGAGGCTGCGGGAGCGCGTGTTCTACGGTTGGTGGATCGTTGGTTCCGGGTTCATCGTGAACACGGCCAACGGGGCGCTGGTGTTCCATGCGTTCGGCGCGTACGTCGTGCTGCTGGAGGACGACTTCGGCTGGAGCCGGACCGCCTTTGCGCTGGCGTTCGCGCTGCAGCGCATCGAGAGCGGGTTGCTGGGTCCGATCGAGGGCTGGGCGATCGACCGGTTCGGGCCTCGGAAGGTGATGATCACGGGGATCGTGATCTTCGCGATCGGGTTCTTCGCGTTCAGCCAGATCAACTCGATCGCGACCTTCTATGCGGCGTTCCTGCTGATCGCCCTCGGGTCTGCGCTGGGCTCGTTCCTGCCGGTGACGGTGGCCGTCGTGAACTGGTTCAACCGGCGGCGCGCGTTTGCGCTCGCGATGGTTTCGATGGGGTTCGCTGCCGGCGGGCTGGTGCAGCCGGGGGTCGTGGCGCTGCTCGAGTCGATCGGCTGGCGGTCGATGGCCGTGGCCTCGGGGGTGTTCATCCTCGTGGTCGGGTTGCCGCTGGCGACGCTCGTGCGGCATCGCCCCGAGGACTACGGGATGCGGCCGGACGGCGCCGCGCCGAGCAGCGACGAGGAGCCGCCCGAGCGCGGGTTCACGGCGCGGCAGGCGCTGCGGACGCGGGCGTTCTGGTTCATCGCGCTCGGGCACGGCTCGTCGTTGCTCGTGATCGGCGCGGTGATGGTGCACTTCGTGGCGCACGTCGAGGAGCTTGGGTACTCGCTGAGCTACGCGGCGACCATGATCCTCGTGATGACGGTGTCGATGGTGATCGGCCAGACGATCATCGGCGGCTTCTTCGGCGACCGGGTGAACAAGCGGCTGACGATCGTGATCGCGCTGTTCGGGCACGGCGTGGCGCTGATGCTGCTGGCCTACGCGACCAACCAGCTGATGATCCTCGGGTTCGTGGTGATCAACGGGACGGCGATGGGGACGCGGGGGCCGCTGATCCAGGCGATCCGCGCCGACTACTTCGGCCGCCAGTCGTTCGGGACGATCATGGGGTTCTCATCGATGGTGATGATGACCGGGATGATCGCCGGGCCGGTGATCGCGGGGATCTCCTACGACACCACCGGTTCGTACGAGTTCGGCTTCACGATGTTGGCGATCTTCGCAGCGCTGGGGTCGCTGTTCTTCGTGTTCGCGACGAAGCCGACGCTGCCGCCGTCGGACGGCCCGTCGAGTGGCCTCGGTGCTCCGGCGCCCGCGCCGGTGATCGGCGCGGAGGACTTGCAGCCGACGCCTGAGGAGCGCGAGCCGGTGGGAGTGGGCACGACGCGGTCGGAGGGCTAGCCGGCCCCGCTCTGGTTGCACGGCGGACGGCCGATAGACTGGTGGGCCGCGCGGCCACGCCGCGCTTCAACGTGGTCCGACGAGCGGCGGGAAGTGCGATGGCTGAGACGATCCGCGAGCTGCTGGACCACGGGTCCGACGACGATGCCGCGATCGCGGCACCGGAACGTGAGCCCCTGAGCTACGCCCAGCTACGCGCCGAGGTGGATCGACTCGCGGGCCAGCTAGCCGCGCTCGACATCGGGACCTCGGACCGGGTCGCGATCGTGCTGCCGAACGGGCCGGAGATGGCGGTCACGTTCCTCGCTGTGGCGAGCTGCTCAACGTCGGCGCCGCTGAATCCGGCGTACCGCGAGGAGGAGTTCCGCTTCTACCTCGAGGATGTCGGGGCGAAGGCGCTGATCACGCTGGATGGGGATGCTGAGGCTGCACGAGCTGCCGCCGGTCCGGAGACGCAACTGCTGACGCTGGAGGGCGAAGCGGGCTCGTTGTCGCTATCGCGTGACGGCACCGCGATCGAGGCGGTTGAGCCGCGGCGGCCGAGCGCCGACGAGGTGGCGATGGTGCTGCACACCTCAGGGACGACCTCGCGGCCGAAGATCGTGCCGCTGTCGCAGCGCAACCTGGCGATCTCGGCGGGGAACATCCACGCGCACCTCGAACTGACGCCGGCGGACCGCTGCCTGAACGTGATGCCGCTGTTCCACATCCACGGGCTGGTGGCGGCGGTGCTTGCCTCGATGGATGCCGGGGCGGCTGTGGCGTGCTCGCCGGGCTTCGACGCCTTCCGCTTCTTCGACTGGGTCGAGGACGTGAAGCCGACGTGGTTCACGGCGGTGCCGACGATGCATCAGCTGATCCTGTCGCGGTCGCGTGGCAAGGATGAGGTGATCGCGAATCACCCGCTGCGGTTCATGCGCTCGTCCTCGGCGTCGCTGCCGCCGCCGGTGATGGCGGACATGGAGCGGGTGTTCGGTGCGCCCATGATCGAGGCCTACGGGATGACCGAGGCGTCGCACCAGATGGCGGCGAACCCACTGCCACCGGGCGAGCGGAAGCCGGGCTCGGTGGGGCGTGGCAGCAACGTGCAGGTCGCGATCATGGATGAGGCCGGGACGCTGCTCGCCCAGGGCGAGACCGGCGAGGTGGTGATCCAGGGCGGCAACGTGACCTCGGGGTACGAGAGCAACCCGGAGGCGAACGCGACCGCGTTCACGGATGGCTGGTTCCGTACCGGCGACCAGGGCTACCTGGACGAAGACGGCTACCTGTTCTTGACCGGACGGCTGAAGGAGATCATCAACCGCGGCGGCGAGAAGATCTCGCCGCGCGAGATCGACGAGGTGCTGCTGGAGCACGAGGCCGTCGACCAGGCGGTCGCGTTCGCGGTTCCGCACCAGCGGCTCGGCGAGGACGTGGCCGTCGCGATCGTGCTCGCGGACGGGGCCGAGCTGAGCGAGGGGGACGCGCGCAGCTACGTGGCCTCGAGGCTCGTCGACTTCAAGGTGCCTCGAACGGTGCTGTTCGTGGACGAGATCCCGAAGGGGCCGACCGGCAAGCTGCAGCGGATCGGTCTCGCCGATCAGCTGGGCCTCGGCGCCTAGCGCGCCCTCGGGAGGGCCGATTCCGATGCGCATCGCGATCGTGGGTGCCGGCGCGATCGGCGGCTACGTCGGCGCGCGCCTCGCGCTCGCCGGCGAGGAGGTGACGCTGATCGCGCGCGGCGCGTCCCTGGACGCGATGAGGCGCGACGGGCTGACGCTGCTCAGCACCGGCGACGACGGCGAGGAGATCCGAGAGTACACGTCACCTCGAGCGGTGGGGACGCCGGCCGAGGCGGGCGAGCAGGACGTGGTGCTGCTCACGCTGAAGGCGCACCAGGTGAGTGAGATGGCGCCACTGCTGGCGCCGATGCTCGGGGCCGAGACGACCGTGGTGACGGCGCAGAACGGCGTGCCGTGGTGGTACTTCCACCAGTTCGAGGGGCCGCTGGCGGACACGCGCCTGGACTCGGTCGACCCGGGGGGTGCGATCTGGGAGGCGATCGGGCCCGAGCGGGTGCTGGGGTGCGTCGTCTACCCGGCGACCGAGGTGGTCGAGCCCGGGGTCGTCCGTCACCTCGCGGGCGACCGGTTCTCCCTCGGGGAGCCCGATGGGACGCGCAGCGACCGGGTACGTGAGGTGTCGCGGGTGATGATCCGCGCGGGTCTGCGAGCGACGGTGCGCCGGCGGCTGCGGAACGAGCTGTGGGTGAAGCTCTGGGGGAACGTCGCGTTCAATCCGATCTCGGTGCTGACCGGCGGGACGCTGGCCTCTATCTGTGCACACCCGCAGGCGCGCGGCGTCGCGCGCGCGGCGATGGTGGAGGCGCAGGCGGTGGCTGAGGCGCTGGGGGAGACGTTCAGCATCGACGTCGATCAACGGATCGAGGGCGCCGCCGCGGTGGGCGAGCACAAGACCTCGATGCTGCAGGACTTCGAGCGTGGCCGGCGCCTCGAGCTCGGGGCGATCGTGGAGGCGGTGTCCGAGCTGGGACGACTGGTCTCGGTGCCGACGCCGACGATCGACACGCTGTTTGGGCTGACGAGCCTCGTCGACGCACAGCTCGAGCCGTAGCGGCCCCGCACACGCGGCAGGCTCGCTGCTCGGTCGCCCGGTCGTAGGCGGGATCGGGGATACGGTTTCTTCGTGGCCACAGACGGCTGACCGAAGTGAGGGTTCCCGTGCTCGGCGCGCTGACGGACTTCGCGAGTAGCCCTCGGGGCAAGTGGATCACGATTGCGACGTGGGTCGTGGTCGCCGGGCTGCTGCTGTCCACGTTGCCGCGACTCGATGAGGTGCGCGAGAACGAGCAGGCGCTGTTCCTGCCGAGCGACGCCGAGTCGACGCAGGCGTTCGAGTTGGCGAACGAGCGGTTCCCCGACGACGGGACGCCTGCCCTCGTGGTGTTTCGCGAGGCAGCGGGGCTGAGCGACGCGGCGCTCGCAGCGGCGGCGGAGCTGTCGGCGTGGCTGGTAAGCGACGAGGCGCCCTCGGAGGTGCGGTCGGTTCGATCGCCCTCGTTGACGCGGGAGTCCGCTGACGGGCTGGTGTCGGCGGACGGGACGACGCTCAACATCTTCGTCGACGTCGTCGGCGAGCCGGCGGAGCCGGAGTTCGCGGACGCGATCGAGGCGATCCGTGAGCAGACGGACGCGATTGACCTCGCGGGGGTCGAGGTGGCGGTGGGCGGGCCGGGCGGGTTGATCGTTGATCTGATCAACGTGTTCACGCAGATCGACGGCTTCCTGCTGATCGTGACCGTGGTGCTGGTGCTGTCGCTGCTGCTGGCGATTTACCGGTCGCCGATCGTGGCGCTGATCCCTCTGCTCGGCGTGGGGCTGGTGTTCCAGCTCGCGGGCGGGGTTGGGGCCTGGGTTGCCGAGAACTTCGACCTGTCGGTGAACGGGCAGGCGACCGGGATCATGACGGTGGTCTTGTTCGGGACGGGGACCGACTACGTGCTGTTCGTGTCGGCGCGGTTCCGCGAGGAGCTGTCGCGGCACGAGGACAAGCACGTTGCGATGCGGGAGACGATGCGTGGTGTCGGCGGCGCCGTCGTGTCGGCGGGGGCGACGATCCTGATCGCGACCGGTGCGCTGCTGCTGGCGACGCTGCGCTCATACCAGTCGCTCGGGCCGGTGATCGCGATCGCCGTGGCGCTGATGATGCTCGCGGCGGTGACGCTGATTCCGGCCGTGCTGACGGCGTTCGGGCGGCGCGCGTACTGGCCGTTCCAGCCTCGGGTGGTGGCGCCCGCGACGAGCGCGTCGGTCGAGTCACGCGGCGAGGGCTGGGAGCGCAGCCTCTATGGACGCGTCGGCGGCGTGGTGCTGCGGCGACCTCGGACGGTGCTGGCGGTGACGACGGCGGGCCTCGCGTTGATGATCGCGGGCCTCGTCGAGTTCGAGCCGAACTACGACCCGCTGGAGAGCCTGCCCGCGAACGCGGAGTCGGTCGATAGCTTCGAGCTGCTGCGCCAGGGGTTCCCGGCCGGAGAGCTGTCGCCGACGCGGGTGTACGTCGAGCTGCCGGACGGCGCCTCGGCGTTCGATTCGGCGGAGCTGGCGCAGATCGACGCGGTGACCGCGGCGCTCGACGGCTTGCCAGCGGTGGCGAGCGTGCAGGGGCCGAGCCGACCGTTCGGGAGCGAGGCCTCGGTCAGCACGCAGCCCTCGGGAGGGGGCGCGGCGGCGCGGTTCGTGTCGCTCGATGGCGGGGTGGCGCGGATCGATGTGGTGCTGGCGGACAACCCGTACTCGGACGCCGCGCTCGACGCAGTGCCGGAGCTGCGCCTGACGGCGCAGGAAGCGGCGCGCGACGCGGGGCTGGGCGCGTCCTCAGTGCTCGTTGGCGGGGAGACCGCGGAGATCTTCGACACGCGCGAAGCGAACGACCGAGACACCCTCGTGGTGCTGCCGCTGATCCTGCTGGCGATCGGGCTGGTGCTGGCGGTGCTGCTGCGGTCGCTGATCGCGCCGTTGTACCTGATGGCGACGATCGGGGTGACGTACTTCGCCACGCTCGGATTGTCGGTCTTCGTGTTCGTGGTGGTGCTGGGGCAGGCCGGGATCGGCCAGAGCGTGCCGTTCTTCCTCTTCGTGTTCCTCAACGCGCTGAGCGTCGACTACAACATCTATCTGATGTCTCGGGTGCGTGAGGAAGCGAAGCGGTCGCCGCTGAACGAGGCGACCCGATACGCCCTCGCTCGGACGGGCGGCGTGATCACGTCGGCGGGGTTGATCCTCGCGGGAACGTTCTCGGCGCTGATGGTGTTGCCGCTGCAGGATCTGTTCCAGCTCGGCTTCGCCGTCGCGATCGGCGTGCTGATGGACACGTTCATCACACGGACGCTGATCGTGCCGGCGCTGATCAGCCAGTTCGGCCACTGGAACTGGTGGCCGTCTTCGCCCTCTTCGAGGGTCTAGGGACGCTTCGCGCCAGGCTGCGGAAGTCCGGGGTCCTCGGTGGCTATTGGCGAGCCTGCGCCTCGTGAATCGCTGTCGCCACGTCGTCGAGGGGGACGGTGAGCTGGTCGCCGCGGGCGTTGAGTGGCTTGAGCTGGGCGGTGCCGCTGGCGACTTCGCCGTCGCCGATGATGAGGGCGTAGAGCGCGTTCGCGCGGTTTGCGTTGCGGAGCTGGGCTTTCATGGAGCGACCCGGGGTGCCGTTGCGGACTTTGAGGCCGACCTCGCGGAGTTGGGACGCCGCCTTCAGGGCCGCGGCGGGGCCTTGCTCGCCTAGAGGGATGGTGACGACGTCGACGGGCTCGGCCGGGAGGCCGTCGGCGAAGACGCGTTCCTTGAGGTTGATGACGATGCGCTCGATGCCGGTGCCGAAGCCAACGGCCGGGGTCGGCTGACCGCCGAGCATCTCGACGAGGCCGTCGTAGCGGCCCCCGCCGCCGACGGTCGACTGGCCGCCTGCCTCGGCAGGTTCGAACTCCCAGACGGTCCTCGTGTAGTAGTCGAGCCCTCGGACGATGCGGGGGTCGACGGTGTAGGCGATGCCGAGCGCCTCGAGGTAGGCGCGCACGGCGTCGAAGTGGGCGCGGTCGTCGTCGTCGAGGTAGTCGAGGATCTCGGGGGCGTTGCGCACGGCATCGTGCTCGGCGTCCTCCTTCGAGTCGAGGATGCGGAGGACGTTGGTCTCCAGGCGGCGGCGCGAGTCGGCGGAGAGGGTGTCCACGTGCGGGCGGAAGTGGGCGGTCAGGTCCTCGATGTAGCGAGCGCGGGTTTCGGGGGTGCCGATCGAGTTGATGCGGAGGGTGAGGTCGTCGAGGCCCATCTCCTCGTAGAAGGAGCGCTGGAGGTCCATGACCTCAGCGTCGGCAGCGGGGGTCGGGTCGCCGAAGAGCTCGACGCCGAACTGGTTGAGCTGGCGGTAGCGGCCGGCCTGCGGGCGGTCGTAGCGAAAGAAGGGGCCGAGGTACCAGAGGCGGAGCGGGTGGGGGCGGCTGGCCATGCCGTGCTCGACATAAGCGCGCACCACTCCCGCAGTGCCTTCGGGGCGGAGCGCGAGGCGGTCGCCGCCTCGGTCGTCGAAGGCGTAGAGCTCCTTGGAGCCGATGTCGGAGTCCTCGCCGACGGCGCGGAGGAAGACGCGCTCGTTCTCGACGAGGGGTGTGGCGATCTCGTGGTAGTCGAAGCGGGCGGGGACGCGGCGCGCCGCCTCGCGGATGAACTGCCAGAGGGCGGCGTCCTCGGGGAGGACGTCGTGCATGCCGCGGGGCGCCTGTACGTCAGCCATCGAGCGAGTCTACGGACGAGCGGATCCGAGGGGAAATCAGTGGTTTCTCCAACGGCATCGGGCCCTGAGAGGCGTTCTGGTCGATCTGACGCGTGGTAACCTCAGCGGAAGATGGTCGCCACCAAGGGCGTCGAACCAGGCGCTCGCGAACTCCTCGATACTCTCAGTTCCTACCTGCCGTCGGACCGCGTCCACTCGATCGAGCGGGCGCTGACGTTCGCGATCGATGCGCACGACGGTCAGCAGCGGCGCTCCGGCGAACCGTACGTCACGCATCCGATCGCGGTCACGGCGATGCTCGCGGACCTGAAGATGGACGCGCTCACGATCGAGGCGGGGCTCCTCCACGATGTGGTCGAGGACTGCGACGTCAGCGTCGAGGAGCTGAACGAGCGGTTTGGCGCCGAGGTAGGCCGACTCGTCGAGGGCGCGACGAAGATCGACCAGCTCCCGTCCGTCGAGGACCAGAACGCCGACGCCGAGACGCTGCGCAAGATGTTCCTCGCGATGGCCGAGGACGTGCGGGTCGTGATCATCAAGCTCGCCGACCGACTCCACAACATGCGGACGTTGCAGTACCTCGCACCGGACCGGCAGCGGGCGATCGCGCAGGAGACGCGCGACATCTACGCGCCGCTGGCCGCGCGCCTGGGGGTCTGGCAGTTCAAGTGGGAGCTGGAGGACCTCGCGTTCCGCTACCTCGAGCCGGAGCAGTACCGGCGCGTCGCCTCGACGCTGGCGTCGAAGCGCAGCGAGCGCGAGCGCTACATCCGGCGCATCGAGACGGAGCTGCGCGGCACCCTCGAGGAGGCCGGGATCTCCGCCGAGGTGACCGGGCGCGCGAAGCACCTCTACTCGATCTACGAGAAGGAGCAGCGCTACACGCGCGAGGGGAAGACGTTCGACCAGATCCACGATCTGCTGGCGCTACGGGTGCTCGTCGACAACGTCGCCGACTGCTACGCAGCCCTCGGGGTGGTGCACCAGACCTGGCGGCCGATCCCGAACGCGTTTGACGACTACATCGCGAGCCCGAAAGAGTCGCTGTACCAGTCGCTGCACACCTCGGTGCTGGGACCGGGCACGCGGCCGTTCGAGGTGCAGATCCGCACGTTTGAGATGCACGAGATCGCGGAGTACGGGGTCGCGGCGCACTGGCAGTACAAGAGCGAGCCCTCGAAGCGCGACATCCAGTACGAGGAGCGGATGTCCTGGCTGCGCCACCTGATCGAGTGGCAACAGGAGGGGGCGGAGGACTTCCTCGAGTCGGTGAAGACCGACGTGTTCTCCGACCAGGTATTCGTGAACACGCCGCGCGGGGACGTGCAGGTGCTGCCGCGTGGCTGCACGCCGGTGGACTTCGCCTATCGCGTGCACACAGACCTCGGTCATGCGTGCGCGGGCGCGAAGGTGAACGGCAAGCTGGTGCCGCTCAACACGAAGCTCAACAACGGCGATGTGGTGGAGATCCTGCGCAGCCGCACCCAGAAGGGGCCATCGCGCGACTGGCTGCTGCCGGCGCTCGGATACCTCGGGTCGAGTCACTCACGCCAGAAGGTGCGCCAGTGGTTCCGCCGCCAGCAGCGCGGCGAGAACGTGGAGCGCGGACGCGAGCAGTTCGAGCGCGAGATGAAGCGACTGGCGATCAATCAGGTGCCGGTGAACATCTGGGAACGCTTCAAGCTGAAGTCGATGGACGATCTCTACGCGGCGATCGGGTCAGGCGACGTGTCCGCCCAGCACCTGGGCAACGAGCTGGCGGAGCACGCGCCGCAGACGGCGCCCTCGGAGTTCGCGCCGTCAACGATCAAGGTCGGCGGGACGCCGGGGGTGCGGGTCCTCGGAACCGCCGGGCTGCACGTGGTGCTCGCGAAGTGCTGCAGCCCCCTGCCCGGCGATCAGATCGTGGGGTTCACGACCCGCGGCGGCGGGATCACGGTGCACCGGCAGAGCTGCCGGAACATGGCCCGCGTGCGCGAACCGGAGCGGCTCCTCGACTGCGACTGGGGCCCGAGTTCCGACATGTACTCGGCGCGTGTGCAGGTGCACGCCTGGGACCGCGTGGGGCTGCTGCGCGACGTGAGCACGCTGGCCGCGAACGCGGGCGTGAACATGGTCGGGGTGCGCACCCTCGAGCACAACGACCGCACGACGATGCTCGATCTGACGCTGGAGACCGAGGGCGGTGCCCAGTTCGTGCGGTTGATCTCGGCGCTGGACGCGGTCCGAGGCGTGATCTCAGTAGAACGCGTCCAGGAATAGCGCCTTCGGCGCTCTTCGTGTCTGCCAAACCACCCGTGGGCTTGGAGGCGCCGCCGCGTGCGCGTGCGTACGTACGACTGAGTAGCCGAAACGCTGAATGCAACAGGCCGCCGGTCCGGAGTGAGCCGCGCGGCTTTGTTCGCGTGCTTGCGACCAGGCTCAGGACTGGGTGGCGGACTCGGGGAGGGCGAGGACCTGGCCGACTTCGATGCGGTTGGGGTCGGGGAGGCTGTTGAGGTCGATCAGGACCTGGGTTGTGGTGCCGTAGCGGTTGGCGATGTCGTAGAGGACGTCGCCGGTCTCGACGGTGTGGGTGTTGAAGACCGGGTCGAAGAAGGTGTCCGGGGTCGCGATCGGGGCCGGGACGACGGGGTCCTCGGGGGTGTCGCTGGCCTCGGGAGTGGCGCCGGGCGGTGGGCCGGCGTTGTCTTGCTGGAGCAGGACGGTGGCCGGGAGGCTGGCCGAGGGGTCGTGGTCCTCGAGGAAGTGCGCGATGTCGGCGAGGGCGCCGAGGACGAGCACGAGGAAGCCGGCGGCGAGCACGGCGTTGCGGGCGGTGAGGGCGAACGCGCCCGTCGAGGGCTGATCGCTCTGCCGCGGAGGTGGTTCGGTGGGTGGGAGAGGCGGCTGTAGGTCGTTCACCTCGTGATCGTCGGAGTTTCGATCAGGCGAATTCAGCCTCTGGCACCTCGGATCAAACGCGATTAGCACATCTGTTCGATTTGATGTAGAGTCTCGCGCATGACTCTCGCACAGATTCGCAGCGGCGCACTTCAGGGCATTGACGGGATCCCGGTCGACGTGGAGGTCGACATCGGCAGCGGGCTGCCAGCGTTCAACATTGTGGGGTTGCCGGACGCGGCGGTGCAGGAGGCGCGAGAGCGGGTCCGGTCGGCGATCCGGAACGCCGGGTACGAGTTCCCGCTGCGGCGGATCACGGTGAACCTCGCACCTGCCGACGTGCGCAAGGAAGGGCCGATCTACGATCTGCCGATCGCGGTTGCGATCCTGATTGCCTCCGGGCAGATCGAGAACCACTTCGCGGATACGGCGCTGATGGGAGAGCTGTCGCTCGACGGGCGGCTGCGGCACGTGAGCGGGGTGCTGCCGTTCGTGGCGATGTGTCACAGCGAGCGGATCGCCTCGGTCGTCGTGCCGGCCGAGGACGTGCGCGAGGCGCGGATGGTCGGCGGGGTGAGCGCCTTTGGGTTGCAATCCCTCGATCAGCTCAAGCTGGCACCGCCGGACTGGGAGCACGCAGAGCTGCCGGCGCCGGAGTGTGAGCCGGCTGCGATGGCGCACGACCTCTCGGTCGTGCGCGGGCAGGAGCATGTGAAGCGCGCGCTGGAGGTGGCCGCGTCCGGCGGGCACAACCTGATGATGCAGGGGCCTCCAGGATCCGGGAAGACACTCCTCGCGCGGGCGCTGCCGGGGTTGATCGCGCCGCTGACGCCGCTCGAGTCAATCGATGTGTCGAAGGTGTACTCCGTCGCGGGGCTGCTGAGCCGGACGCAGCCGCTGCTGCGCGAGCGGCCGTTCCGGTCGCCGCACCACACCATCTCCCACGCGGGCCTCGTGGGCGGCGGGTCGATGATCCGGCCGGGGGAGGTGTCGCTGGCGCATCGAGGGGTGTTGTTCCTCGATGAGTTCCCCGAGTTCTCGGGGAAGGCGCTGGAGGCGTTGCGTGAGCCGCTCGAGGCGGGGGTGGTGACGATCTCGCGGGCGCGTGGGTCGGTGACGTTCCCGGCGCGGATCCTGCTGGTGGCGGCGATGAACCCGTGTCCCTGCGGCTACTACGGGGACAGCCGGCGGCCGTGCTCGTGCTCGGAGTCCACGGTGTCGAGGTATCAGCGCCGGGTCTCGGGTCCGATGCTCGACCGGTTCGATCTCTTCACCGAGGTGCCGCGGGTGGAGTACGAGGAGCTGACCGGGGCACCGACCGGAGAGCGCTCCGGGGCGGTGCGAGACCGCGTGATCGCGGCGCGGGCGATGCAGGCGGAACGGCTCGCGAGCAAGTCGTCGATGGTCAACTCGGAGATGGATCCGGTCGACGTGCGGCGATACTGCCAGGAGCGCCTCGAGGATGACGCGCGCCCGCTGCTGGCGTCGGCGACGGAGCGGCTCGGGTTGTCGGCACGGTCGTTCCACCGGGTGCTGAAGGTGGCGCGGACCGTCGCGGACCTCGATGGGTCGGAGACGATCGGGACGGCGCATCTTGCCGAGGCGGTGCAGTACCGGCGGCGTGGAAGTGACTGAGCGCTGACGGGACGCTGACGAACAGAAACTCGTGAGTCCGACACCTTCGGTCGATGATTCCCCGAGGCCACCTCGGAGGTAGTCATGACCCACGCTGAAGCCCTGCCCGTCCTTCCCGCACCGCACGCGAAGGCGCTGCAACTCCTCGAAGACCAGAACGCCGAGGTCGGCGAGCTGGCCGAGACCGTGTCGGCGGACCCGGCGCTCACGACGGCCGTGCTGCGCGCGGCGAACTCGGCGGCGTCCGCGCCGGTCAACCGCGTCACGCAGGCAGATCAGGCGATCATGCGCATCGGATTCGACGCGACGCGCCGCCTCGTGGCGGGCACCGTCGTCGGCACGACGTTCAAGGACATTCGCGACGCCGGGATCGACGCCGACCAGCTCTGGGAGCACTTGATCGCATGCGCGATCCTGACGGACCAGGCGCTGCGGAAGGACTCGGAGGCGAGCGGCGGGTTTGCCGCTGGGATGCTGCACGACCTCGGGCGGATGGCGATGGCACAGGCCGACCCGGAGCGCTATGCGAAGGTGGTCACGCTCGCGAGCCAGGGCGCCGATGCGCGGTCGATCGAGATCGACGTGTTTGGCTACGACCACCAGGAGTACGGACAGCGGATCGCGGAGGCGTGGAGCCTGCCGGACGAGATCGTCGAGGCGGTTGGCGACCACCACGAGGGCGGTCGCAGCGCGCTGGCGCGCGCTGTTCGTGACAGCCGCTGGCTTTCGCTGCGGGTCGGGATCGGCGACGGACTCTGCGAGGCGTCGGTGTTCCCGGAGGCGAACCTGGAGTTGCGCCGCGAGGAGAAGCTGCTGCTGTCCTCGGTGGGTGGCGAAGAGGCGCTGCACAACCGCGTGTCGTGGTTCCGGAACGCCGTCTCCGAGCGGCCCGCCGCCGCATAGCCAAGCACGTCGGCGATCGCCGGACATCGGGCGGCCGGAGGCAGCGCGCCTCGAGGGGTGGTGCGCCCTGGGCTGTTAGGGGTAGCGGTAGTCGCGGATGCCTGGCACGAGACGCCAGGCGCCGATCGTGAACACGAGCGCGGCAATGCCGCCGAACGTCAGGGTGAACGACAGGCCCGCGGCGGCGGCGAGGAAGCCGACCTCGAGGGTGCCGATGTTGTTCGCGGTCTGGGCCGCCAGGACCTGAAGCGCCACGGCGCGACCTCGCATCTGGTCGGGTGTCGTGAGCTGCATGATTGACTGGCGCATCGCGACGCTGATGCCGTCCATCGCGCCCAGTCCGCCGATCAGCAGCATGCCGATCCAGAGCTGCTGGACGACTGCGAGCGGGAAGAGCAGCAGCGCGTAGACGATCGTGGCGTAGAGGACGAGCATCCCCTTCGCCCGGTAGTTGCGGAGGATCAGCACCAGCAGTGTGCCGCCGATGGCGCCGAACGAGTTCGCGGCGGTGAGTAGGCCGGTGGCCGTGGCGCCGCCGCCGTAGAGTTCCTTCGCGAACAGCGGAAAGAGCTGGCGGTAGAAGCTGAAGACGGTGATCCCGACATCGAGGATGTAGAGCCCCGGCAGCAGCCGGTGACGGCGGACGAAGCGGAAGCCTTCCCAGGTTCGACGGAGGGTTGAGCCCTCCTCGCGCGCGAGCGGCGGCTGGAAGCGTATCCGGATCAGCAGCGGCAAGACCAGCGAGGGCGTGGCGACGAGGGCGGTCAGGAAGAACGTCGCAGTGACGTCCATCACCGCGGCGACGAGCGCGAAGAGCAGCGGCGCGGCGACGGCGGTGCCTTGCTGGGTGACGGTCTGGGCGACGACACCCTGGACGAGGCAGCGGTCCGGCACGACCGAGGGGAGCAGCGCCGAGTGGGCGATGCTGCCCATAATGTTCGTCGAGGCGATCGCGGCGACGGCGACGTAGATGTGCCAGGGCTGTAGCTGGCCGCCGACGTCGAGGATGCCCATGAGGACCATCAGCGCCACGGAGACGGCCTGGGTCGCGACGAGCATGCGACGACGGTCGACGCGGTCGGCGAGCGTGCCGCCCCAGAGCAGCGCGGGGATCTGGACGATGAGCTGGACGGCGCCGATCAGGGCGAGCTGGGAGGCGGACCCGGTCTCCTCGAACAGCCACACGCTCGTGACGAGGATGCGGAGCTCGCGCGTCATCACCCAGGAGAGCGCGGCGCCCCAGAGGTAGCGGAAGCCGTCGAGGCCGAACGGCGACCAGGCGCGCGCTTCGCCCCAGGTCGCGTCGTCGACCTGGTCGCCCGCGGGCGGGGAGCCCTCGGGAGGTGCGCCATCGTCGGACTGGCTCATGGAGGCGGCATGTTGGCACACGCCGTCGGTGGGTGCCTCCGGGGCGGGTGCGGTTCGCGTGCCTCGGGTGGTGGGTAGACTGCTCCGAAGTTTCGGGGGACCGGTGGCGACGATCGATGGCACGCGGCGGATGACGTTCTCGACGGAGGACGGGCGGAGCGTGCCTGCGATCACGTCGGCGCAGATGCTGGAGATCGACCGGATCGCGGTCGAGCAGTCGGGGCCGACGCTGCTGCAGATGATGGAGCACGCGGGGACCGACCTGGCGCTGACGGCGCTCGACATGCTGGGCGACGACTGGCGTGACGCGCGGATCCTCGTGCTGGCGGGGACCGGCGGGAACGGAGCCGGAGGCGTCTGCGCCGCGCGTCACCTCGCGAACCGCGGGGCGCATGTGACGGTGGTGACCATCACCCGGCCGGCCGCGGCCGACGGGGCGCTGGGTCAGCAGCTGCTCGCGCTCGCGGAGGCGCCGGCGCGGATCCTGACCTGGGACGAGGCGTTCGATGCCGCGGAGGCGGATCTGATCATCGACGCGGTGGTGGGCTACAGCCTCGATGGCGCGCCGCGCGCAAGGCAGATGGCTCTCATCCGGGCGAGCCAGGCGGCTGGCGTG
Source organism: Dehalococcoidia bacterium (assembly GCA_028279505.1). Classification (GTDB taxonomy): domain Bacteria; phylum Chloroflexota; class Dehalococcoidia; order UBA2979; family UBA2979; genus UBA6627. The sequence continues at coordinate 99,893 of JANQNP010000010.1, read as the reverse complement.
CCGGTCCTCTCGCTCGACGTGCCGTCCGGGATCGACGCGGACAGCGGCGAGGCGCCGGGGGTGGTGGTGCGGCCGGCTCGGACGCTCACGCTTGCGCTGCCGAAGGTTGGGCTGACCGAGGAGAACGCTGGCGAGCTGTGGTTGGCAGACGTCGGAATCCCGCCCGGCGTGTATGCGCGCGCCGGGATCGCCTTCGAGCCGTTGTTCGGTCGCGAGACGCGGTTGCGGCTCGGCTACCCGGACTAGGCGTCGCTAGAGCGGGGCGTCGCTACACGGCGCCCTACACCTGCGGGAGCACTTCCGAGGCGAGCAGCTCGATCGTTTCGAAGTCGTCGTTGGCGTGGTGCTGGAGCATGGTCCTCGTGATGCCGGCTTCCTCGCGGCGGCCGAGTTCGTCGACGATCTGGGCCGGCGTGCCGACGAGCCAGCCGCGCTGGGCGAGGCCCTCGAGGGTCTCGTCAACCGACTGCTGACCGAGCGCGGGGATCTTCTCGACGATCCTCGCGAGGTGCGCCTTCACGCCGGCGTCGTCGCGACCGATCACGGGCGCGGCCATCTGCGTGTGGCGGATCTCGGACGGGGCGCGGCCGGCGTCCTCGCAGTGCGCGGCGAGGACGCCGGTGAGGCGCTGGTACTCCTCGGTGTCGACGCCGACGACGTTCCACTCGTTCGCGTAGCGAGCGACGATTCGCAGCGTGCGGCGCTCGCCGCGGCCGCCGATCAGCACGGGGAGCGGCGACTGCGCCGGCTTCGGGAACGAGGTGACGTCGCGGAGCTGGTAGTGCTTGCCCTCGAAGGATGCTGGGCCGTCGGCCCAGAGCGCCTGCACCAGCTGGACGCACTCCTCGAGACGGTCCATGCGCTCGCCGAGTGGCGGGAACGGGAGGCCGAAGGCTTCGTGCTCGGGCACGTTCCAGCCGGCGCCCATGCCGAGGACGAAGCGGCCGCCGCTGAGCACATCGATCTGGGCCGCCATCCTCGCGAGGAGCGACGGGTGACGGAAGGTCATCGAGGAGACGAGTGGGCCGAAGCGGATGCGCTCTGACTCCTCGGCGACGAGGACGAAGGAGATGAAGGTCTCGAGCGCGTCGCGGTCGGTGGGTCCGGAGAGCGAGAAGAAGTGGTCTGAGCGCCAGAGGGATTCGAACCCGGAATCCTCGGTGGTTCGGATGATGCGGCGCCAGAGGTCCCAGTTCAGGTCTTCCTGACCTTCGATCATGATTCCGAGATCCATGGGGTGCTCCTCGCTCGTCGATGCGGGTCGTGCTGACCGTCAACGGGCGGCATCGTAGCGGAGCGGAGCGAGGGGCAATACCGACTTGCACGCCGCCGGTGGTCCGCTAGGATCGACGCCGTCTCACTCCGTGGCGCATTCGTCTAGCGGCCTAGGACACCGCCCTCTCAAGGCGGAGATCACGGGTTCGAATCCCGTATGCGCTACCACCGACACCAACGAAGCCACGGGCCAGCGGCCCGTGGCTTTCTTGTGCCTGGGGCGTCCTAGCGACCCCGATGGTTGAGGCGCTAGGAGGGGTTCGGGTTCACGAAGCGGTTCTCGAGCCAGTAGCGGGTAGCGCCGGTTTCGTCTCGGAGGTAGGTCCAGCCGTCGCAGTCGCTAATGCCGACGCCGATGACGATGACCTCGGTGCCGTTCGGCCAGCCCCAGCCGAGCAGGTGCTCCTCGTCGGTGGAGCATTCACCTCGGGCGGGGGCGAGCGGCTCGTCATCGGTTGTGGAGGCGAAGCCGGCGAGTTCGGCGTTCACGATCTCGTGGAGTCGTGGAGGGATCGCGGTGAAGCGTGGCCCGGGCGTGGGGTCAGGCGGTGGACCTGCGCCGACGGGCAAGGCGGGCCCGGTGACGGTGGCCAGCATGGGCGTTCCCTCCGGGACGGTGCCCGCGGGGTAGAGGGTGAGGAAGTCCTGGTTCACGAAGGTTGGCGCGAGCGGGATGTAGCCGACCAGCTCGCCATCCACCGTGACCCAGACCGAGCTGACGTTCGGGTGCAGGGTGGGGAGGTCGTCGACGCTGCCGCCGTCCCAGATGGCGAGGGCGACGCCCTCGTGGGTGAGATCCTCGATGAAGCCTTCGGCCTCGGCGCGGTCGGATCCGACGACGAGCGCGAGAGTCGCGATTGCCGTGACGATGAGGTTGCGCGCGAGCATGAGGTCCCCGTCCGGGCGAGCCGATGGTGAGCGGTGGAGGTTGCCGGCAGCCGATCCGGCAGCGGCCGGTCGGATGCGACCTCGGGTGGAGCCGGGGCCGATCTAGGGCGCGAGCAGGACGAGGGCGAGCGCCCACGCGAAGCCGGCGCCGAAGCCGGCGAGCGCGCCTGCGGCGACGTGCTCCCACTGGACTCCGGAGTCGGTCACGATCTTCGAATCCGGAAGCCGTCGTTCGCTTTCCGGCAGCCGGCTGATGGTCGCCGGAAACGGCAGCTCGTCACGTGACTCTGGAAGTACCGGTCCGACAGTTGGCTGTCTTCCGACGAAGCGATCCAGCGCTGGACTCGCCATGAGTTCCCTCCCCGCCAAGAGCATCCGTGCTGGGAACTCGGGGCCGATCCGTGGCCCACGACGCGACACTTTATCAGGTTATCCACCCGGTGGGGGGCGATATCAAGCCGATATCAACAGGCCGCAAACCGGGCATCCACGCGGCGAGCGGGACCGGCTCCGATTGCTAGAATCGGTCCATGGCCACTGACGAGGAGAAGCAGGAATATCGCGAGGCGTTCGAGCGCTGGCAGGAGCAGCTCGAACGGGTGCACTCGTTCCTCCTCGACGGGGAGCGACTGCCGCCGCCGGAGATCAAGGGGCTGCTCAGCCGCGAGGCGCGGGCGAAGGAACGCTACGACGCGGCGCGCCGTCAGCTGATCGGGATCGAGAGCTGAAGCCGGCAATGGTGAGCCGGCTCGCCTGGGCGCTCGGCGCGGGAGCGGCGAATCGAGTGACTCGGTGACGCCCCTCACGCGTGTCGCGGCAGCGGCACCCGACAATCGTCATAGCGAACACACCGGCCGCCCCACCGCCGATCGCTGAGGAGACGCCCGTGGCAACGACGGCGCCGCCAGCCGTTCCAACTCCGGCAGACCCAGGCAGCCCGCGCCGATTCGGCGTCGTGCGGGACGGCTACCCACGCTCGTTCGCAATCGGGGCGGCGTTCTCCGTCGCGTGGTCACCGTGTATCGGTCCGATCCTCGGGGTCGTGCTGACTCTGGCGGCGACGTCGGGCACGGCCGGTCAGGGCGCGATGTTGCTGACGTTCTACGCGCTGGGCCTCGGGGTGTGGTTCCTCGCGTTCGCGGCGTTCTTCGGCTGGATCTCTCCTCGGCTGCGGAAGCTGCAGCCGCACATGGGCAAGTTGATGATCGGCAGCGGCGCGATCTTCATCGGCGTCGGGACTTTGATGTTCCTCGGTGAGTTCGGGCGGCTGAACCAGTACTTCCAGAGCTTCGGCTTCCTGTTCGATCAGACCTCGTCGGTTGAGCAGGACCTGACGGGTAGCGTGAGCGGCGGCCTCGGGCCGTTCATTGCCTTCTTCGGTGGCGTCGTGTCGTTCCTGTCGCCGTGCGTGCTGCCGCTGGTGCCGGCCTACCTCGTGAACATCGCCGGCGAGGCAGTCGTTGGATCGGAGCAGACGGCGGCGACGCGACGGCGGGTGATCACGCACGCGCTGGCGTTCGTCATCGGGTTCACGATCGTCTTCGCGTTCATTGGGGCTTCAGTCGGGTTCATTGGCAACTCGGTGCAGCAGCAGCTCGACACGCTGACGCGGATCGGCGGCGTGGTGCTGATCGTGTTCGGGATGCAGATGTCCGGGCTGATCAACATCCCGTACCTCGATCGCACCTACCAGGTGCGCTGAAGTTGATCGAGATCGGGTAGCGCGGCTGGCGTGGTCCTGCGCTAAGATCGCGGACATGGACGCCGACTACGACATTAACCTCGCAGCGCTGCAGGAAGTGATCGACGGGGCCGACGTCTTCGTCATCCGGTTCGATCGCATCGAGCAGCGACTCCTCGTCGACGCGCGTCAGAACGACGGCGGCGAGATCTTCATCCAGGTGGTGCCACCCGTGAACTCGGGGCGCGAGCGCTACCGGTTCCTCGAGGAGGCGCGGCCGGGCATGCCGGCGCCGGAGCAGATCACGGTCTTTCAGTGGCGCCAGAGCGTGCAGGTGCTGAAGAACGTAGGGCTGTGGAAGCGGCTCGAGGAGCGGTTCTTCGAGCTGGGTGGCGTGGGTGCCGTGCAGCAGGTGAACGCGGCCTTCGCCGAGGCGTTCCAACTCGAGCAGAGCGAGCTGGTTGGGGCGATCCGCGGTGGCGAGGGCTGGGAGACGCTCTGGGAGCGGTCGCCGCAGCACTAGCGCGACTTCGTTCCAATTCGCGCGGCCTCATGTCGATCAACGGTTGCTGTCAACGCGTGTGATGGCCGCGGTGTGAGCCGCTGAGAGCGGTCTCTGCTACGCTCCGATTTCTGTCCGTCCGACCGTTCCGGAGCCCCTGATGCCAGACGTGATCGACCTGCGATCCGACACGGTCACGCGCCCCGTCCCCGGCATGCTCGAGGCGATGACGAGCGCCGAGCTCGGCGACGACGTGCTCGGCGATGACCCGAGCGTCAACGCGCTTGAGGCGGCCGCGGCCGCGGCCGTCGGCAAGGAAGCAGCGCTGTTCGTTCCGAGCGGGACGATGGCCAACCTCGTGTCGCTGCTGACGCACTGCGGGCGCGGCGACGAGGCGATCGTGGGTTCGGAGTCGCACATCCTGCACTACGAGGGGGTCGGTGCCCCGGCCCTCGGTGGGGTCAGTCTGCGGAGCGTGCCCAACGACGCGGGCGGGCACATCGACCCGGACGCGGTGCGCGCGACGATCCGGAGCGGCGTGCCGCGGACGACGGTGGTGTGCCTGGAGAACACGCAGAACCGCTGCGGCGGCGCGGCGATTCCCGCACAGGAGATGCGCGAGGTGGCCGAGGTGGCCCACGCCGCCGGCGCGGCGGTGCACGTTGATGGGGCGCGGATCTTCAACGCGGCGGCCGCGCTGGAGACGGACGCGGCGACGCTGCTCGGGCCCGCCGACACCGTTTCGTTTTGCTTCTCTAAGGGGCTGGGGGCGCCGGTCGGTTCAGTGCTGACCGGGCCGCGCGACTTCATCGACCGAGCGCGGCCGATCCGACGGCAGGTGGGCGGCGGCATGCGCCAGTCCGGCGTGCTGGCGGCGGCGGCGCGATACGCCCTCGATCATCACGTGGAGCGGATGTCGGAGGATCACGCGAACGCGCGACGGCTGGCCAACGGGCTCGCGGAGCTGCCGGGGATCGACCTCGATCCGTCGACCGTTGGCACCAACATGGTGTTCTTCGAGCCGCAGGGGATCGATGGCGCGGCTTTGCAGGCGGCGTTGCGTGAGCGCGGGGTGCTCTCTACGGGGAGGCCCGACCGGATCCGGATGGTGACCCACCTCGATGTGACGACCGCGCAGATCGACGAGGCGCTCACCATTGCCGGCGAGGTGATCGCGGAACTGGCCGGCGGGTAGCGATCATCAACACCCGAGTGCTGTCACCGTTCAAGTTGGCTGTCATTGTCCTGAGTGCGATCGCCCTCGTGGTGGGCGCGGGCTGCGGGGCCGGGACGCCGAGCGCCGAGACGACGCTGATCGTGGCGCAGGTGCCGCTGATCGACGGGGAGCGCTACGTCTACGCCCTCGAGGACATCGACGGGGAGTCGTTCGGTACCGGGGAGCTGGTGACGCGCCTCGAGGGGTCGCGATTCGTCCTCGAACAGCGGTACGAGGGGATCGCCGAGGACGATCGCGCGGCGGCGACGGACGTGACGGAGCTGGCGGTCGACGCTTCGACGTTGGCGCCGTTCGGCGCGCTTCGCGAGGCGGTCCGCGAGGACGACGACGGCCGGGTCATTCGCGACACCTATGACTGGACGTACACCGACGAGGGGGACGAAGACGTCCTCAACGTCGAGCGCAACATCGACGGTCGACCCGAGGCGCGCGAGCTGGAACTGCGCGCCGACTACTACGACAACGAGTCATCGCTCTGGCTGTGGCGCACGCTCGACTTCGACGAGGAGCTGGACCTCAACTACGTCTCGGTCAACCCGATCGAGCGCCGGCAGCAGACGGTGAACATCCAGACCCCAGCGCGCGAAACGATCGAGGTGCCGGCGGGGACGTTCGAGGCGTGGCGCGTGATCGTGCGCAACGGCCGCGCGATCCGCAGCGCGTGGATCAACGTGGAGGCGCCGCACCAGCTGGTGCAGTGGGATAACGGCGACCTGATCTTCCGGCTGGAGTCGTTCGAGCTGCCCGCGGACGGGAGCTAGCCGGCCCAGAGGCAGCCGGTCTCGGCGGCGGCGGCGGCGTCTTCGAGAGCAACGAACTCGTCGACGAAGGCACCGTCCCGGCGCCAGGCGATCGCCAGGCCCTCGTGGAGCAATGCGGCGTCGACCGACACGCCTTCCTCGGTGAAGACATAGCGCAGCTCGCGGCCGCCGGGGTCCTGGAGCCGCTCGTCCGGCAGCAGGAGGATGGAGTCGCCCGCGAGTTCGCGGAGGCGCGAGCGCGCCTCGGAGTAGCAGGCCTCGCCTCGTTCGGGCGTGTCGACGCCGTAGAGGCGGACGGTGAGCTGTGAGCCGTCGGCGGCTTCCACGCGGAGGGTGTCGCCGTCGATGACCTCGACGACGTCGACGGCGGCGGCGCCGGCGGGGGCGGTCGGGCCGACGTCCGCGGGGATGGGTGCGCCGTCCTCGTTGCGTGCGAGCAGCGCGGCGAGGATGGCGGAGGCGCCGACGAGGACGCCGAGGATCAGGGTCCAGCGGTTCAGCGCCGCGCGACGGCGCCGGAGCGATGGGGGTGGCCGAAACGTCGGACGGCGGCGTCGCGGACGGGTCCGCGTGCGGCGATCGCTACGGAGTGGCGGCGGGGGCTCGCGCCGGTCGTCGCTCATGATGTCTCAGCGTCGCCGATCAGCGGGACGAACGCGACTTCTAGGTGCATTGCGTCGTCGGTGGTGACGTCGAGCTGGTCGGCGAAGCCGTCCGCAGCCACCGGGTCGAGCAGGACGACGCCGCCGGCACGGTAGCGTTCGCGTTCCTCGACGGCGGGGCCGAGCCAGGCGGTGCCGGGGAGCGCGTCGATCGCCTCGAGCTGGCGGCGGACCTGCCACTCGAAGATGCCGGGGGCCTCGGGGAGCGCGAGCGCGCAGATCGAGGCGGCGTCGGCGTCGGGTGCGTCGCGGTCGGTGTCGACGGAGATGCTCCACATGCCCTCGATGAGGGGGGCGAGGCCGCGCATGATGAAGTTCATGTGCGGCGGCGACGCCGCGAAGGGCTCGAGCGCGCCGGCGTCCGGCAGCCAGGCGGCGGCGACGAGGTGGGAGTCCGAGCGGCCGACACGGGTCGCGACGACGCCGGGTGCCGAGCGCAGCTCCTGAGCTGCGCTTGTGGCGCCCTCCAAGAGCGCTTGATCGGCCTCGGGACGGAGTCTGGCCGCGAGGGTGTGCACGACCGGCATGTCAGACCCCGGGTGGCGGCCGCCTCGGCGGGAGCGCGCGACGGGCGGGGCCGGGCGCCGCGGGAGCGGGCTCCTCGTCAGCGGGTTTGCTGACCAGGGCGCCGTCGTCCATCTCCACGATGCGGTCGACGTGCTCGATGACGAAGGGGTCGTGCGTGGCGGTGACGACGGTGACGCCGGAGGCGGCGACATCGCGGAGGAGCTGGAAGATCTGGGCGCCGGTGGCGGAGTCGAGCTCGCCAGTCGGTTCGTCGGCGATCAGGAGCGGGGGCTCGTTGGCGAGGGCGCGCGCAACCGCGACGCGCTGCTGCTCGCCACCCGACAGCTCGTACGGGCGGTGGCCGGCGCGGGGGGTGAGCCCGACCTGCTCGAGGAGCTCGTCGGTTCGCCGTCCTCGATCGCGGAGACCGGCGCCGGCGATGCGGAGCGCCAGCTCGACGTTCTCGGCGGCGGACAGTAGCGGCAGGAGGCCGAAGGACTGGAACACGAAGCCGATGGTGTGGCGGCGGAACTCGGTCATCTCGCGGTCGCCGTACTTCGTGATGTCCTCGCCGTCTACGAAGACGGCGCCACTGTCGGGCTTGTCGAGGCCGGCGATCAGGTTGAGGAGTGTGGTCTTACCGGAGCCGGAGCGGCCGATGATGGCGAGGAACTCGCCGCGAGCGACCTCGAGCGAGACGTCGCGGACGGCGTGGACGGTGGTGCCGGCGGTGTGGAAGGCGCGGCTGACGCCCTGGACGTCGATCATCGTGTTCGCGGAGCTGGTCACGGGCGCTTCCAGGGTGGCTGGCTGTCGGTCGGCGGCTTCTCGGGGCGCACCTCGACGCGGTCGTGCTCGATCTCGACGCGGGCGCGGCGGTCGATGCCGAGCTCGTCGAGGTACTCGCGCGGGATCTGGAGGCGGCCGGTGCGGTCGACGACCGCGAACTCCTCGGTGATCTCGCCCTCACCTCGGGCGAACTGCACGTAGTGGACGATCTCGGTGCTGGTGCGGCCGTCGCGCATGGCGACGACGCGGTCGACGCGGCTCGTGATCTCGCGGTCGTGGGTGACGATGACGATGGTGACGCCGGTCGACTCGTTGAGCCGGCGGAAGACCTGGAAGACCTCGTCGGCGGTGGCGCTGTCGAGTTCGCCGGTGGGCTCGTCCGCGAGGAGGAGCGGCGGGTTGTTGGCGAGCGCGACGCCGATGGCGACGCGCTGCTGCTCGCCGCCCGACAGCTCGTTCGGCTTGCGCTTCGCCTTCTCGGCGAGGCCGACCTCGTTGAGGAGGTACTCGGCGCGTTCGCGCGCCTCCCGGCGCGACCGGCCCTCGAGGATCATCGGCACCTCGATGTTCTGGAGCGCGGTGAGGTAGGGGATGAGATTGCGGCCGGTCTGCTGCCAGACGAAGCCCACCTCGGACCGGCGATAGTCGACGAGATCGTCGTCGGTGACGGTGAGGAGGTCGCGCTCGCCGACGGTGACGCGGCCGGCGGAGGGCTGGTCGAGGCCGGAGAGGATGTTGAGCAGCGTCGACTTACCGGATCCGGAGGCGCCGACGATTGCCATCATCTCGCCGGCCTGGACGCGGAGATCGAGGCCGCGGAGCGCGACGACTTCGAGCTCCTCGGTCTTGTAGATCTTGAACAGGTCCTCGCAGTGGATGTACGGCGAGTCGGCGGCTGTCACCACGGTCTTCTCCACCACGATCCGCTGCGTTGGACGGAACCGGTCATGCGTCGCCGATCCGCAGCGCGCGGTGGACGGCCAACCGAAGGTACAACAGCACCACCGCTGCGATCGTCGTGGCGAACACCGCGCCGAGGATCCCCCAGACCACGAACACCTGCGGCCATGAGACGGCGAGCAGGAACGGCGGGAGGACCTCGCGACCGCGCTCGTCGGTGGCGAGGAAGTCCATCATCAGCTGCCCGATCTGGAGGCCGACGACGGTGCCGAGTCCCATGCCCGCGACGATCACGAAGGCCTGCTCGACCATGACTACCGTGAAGACCTGGATCCTCGAGAAGCCGAGGGTCCGGAGGATGGCGAACTCCAAGCCGCGCTGCTGCGCGGTCAGGTAGGAGTAGACGATGAAGCCGATGGCGGACAGGAGCAGCACGGCGCCGAAGGAGATGGCGAGGATGCCCTCCCAGCCGGCTGCGACGAGCGGGTCTTCCTGCTGCTCGAGGAGCTCTGCCTCCGCCTGTACGAGGTCGGCGGGCTCGAACGCCGCGACGGCGAGGGCCGTGGCTTCGGGATCCGAGGTGCGGTACCAGACCTCGTTATAGCCGGCGGCTCGGTCGGCCTGGGCTGCGGCGGAGCTCTGGAGGAGCCGGTCCGCGTTCATGACGGCGAGGGCGACGTTCGACTCGTCGGGGCGGTAGGTCGGGAAGAGGTCGATGGGGCCGGCGTAGATCGCCTCGTGGAACCGCGAGAAGACGGAGATGTTGAACGAGTCCTGCGGGGTGAGTTCGAGCAGCTCGGCGAGGTCGCGCGAGAGGTAGACCTGCATCGGGGTCGGATCGACGCGCTCGCGGATTCCGCGGATCTGGGCGGCGCGTCCGGCGGTCGCCCATTCGAGTCGAGCGACCTGCGTGACGCCCTCGGGCGCGTCTGGGCTGGTCAGGAGATTGCCTCCGCTCGCGCCGGGCAGGAAGCCGTCGATGGCCTCGAAGCGTGGGTCGGTGAAGTTCGTGACGAGCGTCGCGTTCGCGAATGGCTCCGCGGTTGGTAGCTGGGCCTCGGAGACCGGAGTCTCGCTGGAGTAGAGCGGGCCGACGAGGAGGGTGCCGGCGGAGGCGGCGAGCCGGCTGGAGGTCGAAATGTGGAACGACTCGAGGATCAGCGGCGGGGTCAGCGGCTCTCGATTCAGCGGGCGCCCGAACCGGCCGAGCTGCTGATCGAGAGTCGTTGTGTAGAAACGCCACTCCTCGGCAACCGCGTCGCGCGGCCGAAGGTCGCCGACGTAGAACTCGCCGGGGACGCCGTTCGCGTCGCGGACGACGATCGTCGCGCTGAACCCACCTCGGAGGGTCGGCGCCTTCAACCAGATGCCGAGCTGACGGGCGCCCTCGGGGAGTTCGACGCCGAGGCGTTCGGGTGGCTCGTTGGCCTGGAGCGTGGTGACGAGCTCGGAAAGCGGGACGGTCGAGAAGTCATCGCGCCAGAACGCGACCTCCTCGAAGTGGTTGGGGTCGACGGCGACGACCTCGACGCGCTCGAACCGGCCGAGGACGTCGATGGAGCCGCCGGTGCGGACGATTGGGAGCGTGGCGTCGGCCGGCACGCTCTCGACGCTTTCGAGGAAGACGGGCGTCCCGACGGCGTTCAGGGCGCGGAGGTTGTCGGCGCGCACGTCGCTGCCGGCGACGTAGTCTGCGCGCTCCTGGTACGAGCGGTCGAGCGTGGCGGAGAAGGTCGCGCCGAACATGCCGACGCCGGTCGCGAACATGAGGAGCAGCACGAGGCGCGTGTAGTGGGTGGGGTTGCGGACGAGCGACCTCAGGCTGACGACCGCGGCGACGCTGCGCGTCCAGCCGACCATCCACGCGACGAGCCTCAGCACCAGCGGGAAGATGCGGAGGAAGACGATGCCGACCGTGACCATGAAGACCGCGGGCGTCGCCAGCAGGAACGGGTCGGCCTGGGTCTCGCCGAAGAGCGTCTCGGTGAAGAGCTGCTCCTGCTGCGACAGGCGCCAGAACACAAGCGCGACCAGCAGCACGAGCGCGACATCGAGGTAGTAGCGGAGGAAGGCGGGTGTCGCGCGCGGCCTGGCGGTGGATCGCTTGAACTCGACGACGGTGCGGCGCGTGGCGAGCCACGCCGGCACGACCAGGGCGGCGAAGGCGAGGAGGGCGCCGACGCCGGCGAGGATGTAGGCCTGACCGGAGAGGCGGACGTCGAGCGGCCCTCCGTCGGAGAGCGCCGAGAAGGCCGGCGTTGGTCCGAGCGCGGAGATGATGAGGGCCGCCAACGGCGGCCCGGTGATCACGGCGATCGCCGCGAGGAGCACGCCCTCGATCCCGTACTGCGTCAGGAGCTGGCCGGTGGTGGCACCGCGGCTGCGGAGCGTGGCGATTTCGGCGGTCTGCCGTTCCGTGAGCATCGTGCTCACCATGACGAGGTAATAGGCGACGATGCCGCCGATCTGCAGCAGCAGGACGAAAAGCGGGATCCTCGTGAAGAACAGCTTCTCATCGAAGGTGCGGAGGACCGGGGTCAGCTCCGTGATCGTGCGGGTGCGTTCCTCGGTGCGCTCGAATACGGCGTTGAGCCCGGCGACGCGATCGGCGATCGGGACTGCGTTGCGGGCGTCGAGGGCATCGAGATTGACTTCGAAGATGCTGTCGTAGTCGGCGACCATCTCCGGCAGCCGGTCGGCGAGCACGCCGAAGAAGGTGCTCTCTGGGATGTGGAGGAGGACGGTCTCCCAGGAGCGTGAGGGCGCGTCGAGCGATGCCGGTTCGCCGGCCCAGTAGCGCTCGTTGATGTCGTTCGCCTCGATGATGCCGACGATGCGGGCGGGGATCGGCGGAGCCTCCTCGTCCCAGAACGGGAACAGATCGAGGTCGTCGCCGACCGACAGGTCGTTCAGCTCCGCCGTGCGGGCGCCGATCGCCGCGAGGAGCGGACCGTCGGCACCGGGCGCCATGACCTCCGGGAGCTCACCGTCGAGGACGGTGACGAACGACTCGATGTCGGAGCGGAAGACGAAGTTGCCTCGGGGGCGGGTGTCGTCCTCGAAGTCCGGCATGGAGCCCGGCGACACCGGGTAGAACGTGGCGCTGGTGCCTTGCCGGACGACGCCGGCAGCGGCGGGGCCGAGGGCGCTGGCCGTGGCCTGACCGACGCGATCCTCGGCGCGTTGATAGCCCTGGGGGCTGACTGTCTGGGTGCTGCGGAAGACCTTGACGTCGAGCTCGGTGGCGTCGAGCTGGTCAATGGCGAACTTGAGACCGAGGTCGCGGATCGCGTCGGAGTAGATGATCGTCGCGGAGAGGATCGCGCCCGCCACCATGGTGCCGAGGACGACGCTCGACAGTAGCCGCCAGTTCCCGGCCATCCGACGGATCGCAAGGATCGGCAGCGAGCGGTAGCGAGTCATTCGGCGCAGTGTACGGGCGCACCTCGACCCGAGCACGGGCCCAAGCGCGGGCCTCGGGCGGTGCGCTCACCGAGGGCTATACTCCCCGGGTGAGCCCTCCAACCAAGACTGCGACGAAGACCACCACGACCGCCGACAACGGCGCGAGCGCGGACTCGACCGCGACGGAGCGGAAGCCGCTCCTCGTGATCCTCGACTCGCACGGCATCATCTTCCGCTCGTACTACGCGTTGCGGGACGTGCTGACGGTGCGCCGGACCGGGGAGCCGGTCGCAGGGGTGTTCGGCTTCGCGAACAGCCTGCTCACGGTGTTCAACGAGCTGCAGCCGACGCACGTGATCGCGGCCTGGGACGCCTCATCGGAGACGTTCCGGAAGGAGCTGGACGACCAGTACAAGGCGACGCGCCAGGCGACGCCGGACGAGCTGGTGCCGCAGTTCGATCGCGTGCGTGAGTTACTGGACGCGTTCCACATCCCGCTCGTCGAGCGGGCGGGCTACGAGGCGGACGACGTCCTCGGGACGTTCGCGCGCCAGGCCGCGGCGCAGGGCATCGACACCGTGATCGTGACGCTGGACAACGACATCGTGCAGCTCGTGGAGCCGCACGTCCGCGTCTACATGTACCGGCTCTACCAGCGCGACTACGTGATGTACGACGAGGAGGCCGTCCGCGAGAAGTGGGGCTTCGAGCCGCGCCAGATGATCGACTACAAGGCGCTCGTCGGGGACACCTCGGACAATATCCCCGGCGTGAAGGGGATCGGCGAGAAGGGCGCGAAGGCGCTGATCGAGGAGTGGGGCACCCTCGAAGGGATGATCGAACACCTCGAGGAGGTCAAGCCGCCGCGCGCGCAGAAGGCGCTGACGGCCGGCCTCGATGATGCGAAGCGCTCCAAGGAGCTGGCGACGATCATCACCGAGGTGCCGGACCTCGAACTGTCGCTGGACGGCGCGGAGTTGCACGACTTCGACCGCCAGCGGGTGCTCAAGCTCTTCCAGGAGCTGGAGTTCCGGTCGCTGATGAACCGGCTGCCGGAGTCGACCCGCCGCGCCCCTGATCAGCCAGCCGAGGGGCTGGCGGTCGCCGGCAGCTACGAGGCGGTGACGACCAAGAAGCAGCTCACCGCGATGCTGAAACGGATCCGCAAGGCGGGGCGCTTCGCGGTCGAGGTCGTTGCGGAGGACGGGCATCCGATCCGCGCCGCGGACAGCATCGTTGGCCTCGGCCTGTCCTGCGAGGCGGAGCAGGGGTGGTACGTCCCGTTCGGCCACCGAGACGTCGTGGCCGAGGAGCCGCAGCAGGCGCTCCTCGACGATCCCGATGCCGCGGAGCGGCCCGCGCTGGAGCAGCTACCTCGAGAGGTGGTGATCGAGGCGATCGGTGGCCTGCTCACGGATCCGAAGCTGACGCGCATCGGGCACGACGCGAAGTACGGGCTTCTCGCGCTCGCAGAGACCGAGGGCGGGACGTGGTCTGAGTCGATCGACTTCGACACGCAGGTGGCCGCCTACCTGCTGGGCGACCTGAACATGACGCTGCAGAAGCTCGCGTTCGACCGGCTGGGCGCCGAGACGATCGAGGCGAAGAGCTTCCTCGGGACGGGGCGCAAGGCGATCCCGTTCGCCGAGGCGTCGATCGAGGACGTGACGGCGTTCGCCGCCAGCAACGTGGACTACGTCGTGCGGCTGGCCGACGTGCTCAGTGAACAGCTCAAAGAGAGCGAGCTCGAGTCGGTGTTCAACGACATCGACCTGCCGCACATCCCGGTGCTCGCGCGGATGGAGCAGTTCGGCGTCGCGCTGGACACCTCGGTGCTCGCGAAGCTCTCGGTTGACCTCGTGGAGCGGATCGCGCAGCAGGAGCGGGACGCGTACGACGCCGTCGGCCACGAGTTCAAGATCGGCTCGCCGCAGGAGCTGTCTCAGGTCCTCTTCGAGGAGCTGGAGCTTCCGCACACCCGGAAGACCAAGACGGGGTACACGACCGACGCGAACGCGCTGGAGCCGCTGCGGGCCGCGCACCCGGTCGTGAACGCGGTCCTCGGCTGGCGCGAGCTGACCAAGATCAAGTCGACCTACGTCGACTCGCTGCCGACGCAGGTCAATCCTCGGACGAACCGGGTGCACACCGTGTTCTCGCAGTCGACGGCGGCGACGGGGCGGCTGTCCTCGAACGATCCGAACCTGCAGAACATCCCGGTGCGCACGGAGCTGGGGCAGGAGGTTCGACGCGCGTTCGTCGCCCGCGACTGCGGCGAGGATCCGGTGCTGCTGTCGATCGACTACTCGCAGATCGAGCTGCGGGTACTGGCGCACGTCGCCGAGGATCCCGAGCTACGCAAGGCGTTCGACGAGCACCTCGATATCCACGCGTCCACCGCCGCGAACGTGTTCCACGTTGACCTCGATGATGTGACCGCGGACATGCGGCGCCGGGCGAAGGTGTTCAACTTCGGCGTGCTGTACGGGTTGACGGCGTTCGGGCTCTCGCAGCGCGAGGGCGTCGATTTCGAGGAGGCGAACGCCTTCATCGACGCCTACTTCGAGGCGTATCCGAAGGTGCAGGAGTGGCGCGAGCGCACCGTCGAGGAGACGCGCGAGCGCGGATACGCGGAGACGCTGACCGGACGGCGACGGCCGATCCCGGACCTCTACTCGGGCAACCGGAACATCCGACAGGCGGCGGAGCGGATCGCGATCAACATGCCGATCCAGGGCACGGCCTCGGACATCATCAAGATCGCAATGAACCGCATCGACGAGGAGCTGCTAGCCCGCCGCGAGGCGGGGAAGCTGGCGCGGATGGTGCTGCAGGTGCACGACGAGCTGATCTTCGAGCTGCCTCGGGAGGAGCTGGACGACGTGCGCGAGGTGGCGCAGCGGCTGATGCCCTCGATCGAGCTGGCGGTGCCGCTCGACCTCGACGAGAAGGTCGGGACGTCGTGGGGCGATTGGGAGTGAGTCGCGCCCCTCGGTCGCTTCGATCGCGCCGTACCACCGGCTGATGCCCGAGCTGCCCGAGGTCGAGACCACCCGCAAGCAGCTGGCACCGGCGATCGTCGGGCAGACGATCGCGACGGTGGCGATCCACGCCGGGGCGGAACGCCTCGCGATGACGCACGCACCTCGGGAGCTGGAGGCGCAGCTCAGCGGGCGGACGATCGAGGCGCTCACGCGCCACGGGAAGTACCTGCTGGCGGCGCTCGACGACGGCCGGACGTGGGTGCTGCACCTGCGGATGAGCGGCTCGCTGGTCGTGGCGCCGGTCGATGAGCCACACCGCTACGAGCGGGCGCGCGTCACGTTCGAGGACGGCACCATCCTGCGCTTCAACGACCTCCGCAAGTTCGGCACCTGGCACCTCGTCGAGGATCCGCGCGACGCGATGCCGAACGTGGGGCCGGACGCGGTCTCCGAGGCGTTCACCACCGCGTGGCTGCGGGACCAGCTCGGGCGGCGCTCCGTGGCGGTGAAGTCGGCGCTGCTCGATCAGAAGGTCGCAGCCGGGGTCGGGAACATCTACGCCGACGAGGCGTGTTACATCGCGGGTGTCGATCCTCGGACGTCGGCGAACACGCTGGGGCCACGGCGGGTCGCGCGCCTGCACGACGCAGTGGTTGAGGCGCTGGAGCGGTCGCTCACAGACGGTGGGACGACGTTCTCGAACTATGTCGACGGCCTCGGGGGTGAGGGGCTACATAAGACGCGTGTCCACGTGTTCCGGCGGGACGGTGAGCCCTGTGACCGCTGCGGGTCAATCATCAGGAAGATCCGGCTCGGGGGGCGCGGGACGCACTACTGCCCTCGGTGCCAGCGTCGTTAGGACATAACGGGTGGGGTGTACCCCGGTTGCCCGGGCTGATTGAGCGCTGATACGTTCCGCTGAAGTTCCCCAGAACCTTCTGTGTGCCTCCCCGGGCAGCGGGTGTCGATCGTGATCTTCGTCGTAGCGTTCGCGATAGTGCTGATCGGCGTACTCGCATACGCCGCTACGGCCGTCTATTTCGCGGACCTCTACACCCGCTCCAAGCGGCGCCGCGTGCAGGGCACGCCCGCCGACCTCGGACTGCGGTTCCAGGACGTGCAGTTCCTGACCGCCGATCAGCTCACGCTGGCCGGGTGGTTCCTCGAATCGCCGGGGGCGCGGGCGACGGTGATCCTCATCCACGACCGGGCCGGCACGCGCGCCGACGCGGAGCATGGGCTGCTCAACCTGCAGGCCGAGTACGTGCGGCGCGGGTTCAACGTCTTCGCGTTCGACCTGCGCGGGCGTGGCGAGTCGGCCGGGCGGCGCGACCACCTCGGAACGACCGAAGGCCTCGATGTTCAGGCCGCCATCGCCTACGTGCGGCGGCGCGTGGGGCAGCTTCCGATCGTGCTGCATGGCTTCGGGTTTGGCGCCGCGCTGGCGATCGAGGGCACACCTGGGACCACCGGCATCGCGGGGGTGATCGCGGATTCGCCGGTCGCCTCGATGCGGGACCTGTTGCGCTACCAGCACGGGCGGCTGCCCGAGCACCTGTTCAACGCGTCGTGCTGGTTCACGCGGCGGCTGTTCAACGCCGACCCAGACGCGCTGGCGCCGATCGATGACGTCGACCGCGTCGAGGTGCCGATCCTGTTCATCCACGCCCAGGTCGACGACGAGGTGCCAGTGTCGCACTCGCTGAACCTGGCGGCGTCGTCGCTGAACCACCGTCACGAGGTCTGGGCGCTGCACGACCACTACGGCCACTGCTGCTACTACCCGCAGCACCCGCGGGAGTACATGGACCGCTGCCTCGCGTTCATCGACCGGATCGTGCCGGCCCGCCTGCTGAACCCGGTCCCGGATCGCCCCGCCTCCGAGTCGAGCAACGTCGGCTAACGCCGGCGATCCATCGATGCCGATCCGTGACGCGCTGACCGACGTTCCCGGTATTCGCGTTGGCCACTGGACCGACCGTCGCAACGCGACCGGCTGCACCGTGGTCGCCTGTCCGCCGGGCACCGTCGGTGGCGTGGACGTCCGAGGCGCGGCGCCAGGGACCCGCGAGACCGACCTGCTGCGCCCCGGGAACCTGATCGAGGAAGTGCACGCCGTCGTGCTCGGGGGCGGATCGGCGTTCGGACTCGAGGCGGCGAGCGGGGTGATGCAGGAGCTGGCGGCGCAGGGCGTCGGGCTCAACTTCCACGACAGCATCGTTCCGATCGTGCCCTCGGCGATCCTGTTCGACCTCGGCGTTGGCCGGCCAAAGCACCCGACCGCCGACGCGGGGCGTCGGGCGTTGCGCCGGGCCTCGGGTGGACGGGTGGAGACCGGGACGGTGGGGGCCGGGACCGGCGCCACCGTGGCGAAGCAGGGCGGCTCGGAGCGGGCGATCAAGGGTGGGATCGGCACGGCGAGCGAGCAGCTCGACACGGGTGTGGTCGTGGCGGCGATCGCGGCGGTGAACGCCGTGGGGTCGATTCGCGATCCGCACACCGGGGAGACGGTGGCGGCGCCTCGGGGCGATGAGCGCGGGTTCCTGGACCTCGACGCGATCTTGCGGGTGGCGGCAATGCCGGCCGAGGACGGGGAGGGGGGCGATCCGCCGACGAACACGTCGCTGGCGATCGTCGCGACCAACGCGCGGCTCACGAAGACGCAGATCAACCGCGTGGCCACCGTCGCGCACGACGGCTTCGCGTCCACGATCTGGCCGGTGCACACGCGCTCCGACGGCGACACGATCTTCGGGCTCGCCACTGGGGAGATCGAGGTCGACGCCGCGGGGTACCGCGCGGTCGAGGCGTTCGCCGTGCGGGCGGTGGAGCGCGCGGTCCTCGATGGCGTGCGGTCGGCGACCTCGTTGGCTGGCGTGCCCTCGGCGAGCGAATGGACCGCCCGTTAGGGGGCCAACAGGCCGTTGACCTGCCGATCGGGCCTCCTATACTGGCGTTGTCAGTCGACCATCTAGGTGGCGGCGAGACAGGATTGGGCCTGAGGGCCGGGATTGCTCACCGACTGAACCGCTTGGATCCCCAGGGACTGAGACGGAGGAGATTGATGGCGAAGCGCGTACGGCTACGCGACCTTCAGCGCATGCGTGACCGTGGTCAGCCGATCACGATGCTCACCGCTTACGACTACCCCACCGCGAAGATGGCCGACGACGCAGAGATCCCGATCCTGCTGGTCGGCGACACGCTCGGCATGGTGGTGCTGGGCTACGAATCGACGGTCCCGGTGACCGTCGACGACATGATCCACCACGGCAAGGCCGTCGTCCGAGGCGCGAAGCGCGCTCACGTCGTGGTCGACATGCCGTTCGGCTCGTACCAGGGCGGCTGGCAAGACGCGCTCCGCAACGCGACGCGGATCATGCAGGAGACCGGCTGCGGTTCGGTGAAGCTCGAGGGCGGGCAGCGTTCGGCGGAGACCGTCCGGCGCCTCGTGGATGCCGGGATTCCGGTGATGGGCCACATCGGCCTGACGCCGCAGTCGGTGAACCAGACCAGCGGCTTCCGCGTGCAGGGCAAGACCCCGCGCGACGCGGTGCACTTGATCGCCGACGCGAAGGCGCTCGCCGAGGCCGGCGCGTACGCGATCGTCCTGGAGCTGGTGCCGACCGCCCTCGCGCAGATGATCACGCAGCGGGTGGGGGTCCCGACGATCGGGATCGGCGCCGGGCCGTTCTGCAGCGGCCAGGTGCAGGTCTGGCACGACATCCTGGGGCTCTACGACGACCTGAAGCCGCGCCACGCGCGCCGCTTCGTCGAGCTGGGCGCCGAGATCCGCGAGGCGATCAGCGCCTACCGCGGTCAGGTTGAGGCGGGGGAGTTCCCGACGGCCGAAGAGTCGTTCTACATGGACGAGCACGCGCTCGAGCTGATCAAGACGATGCTGCCAGAGCTGGACGGCGATCTCAGCGACGCCGAGCGCGTGCTGGCCGAGCACGACCTCGAGCTGATCGCCCGCGCCTCGGAGTCCGTCGAGAGCGCCGCGAAGCCACCCGCTCGCTAGATTCGAGGCGCCGATCGTGCAGGTCACCCGCACGATCGCGGAGTTTCGCGCGGCCCGAGCGACGTTGCCCGGGCCGGTGGGGCTGTTTCCGACGCTCGGCGGCGTCCACGCGGGGCATCTCGCGCTCGTCGATGCGGCGCGGGCGGCGAACGCGAGCGTCGTGTCGACGCTCTTCCTCAACCCGACGCAATTCGGCGAGCACGAGGACCTCGATCGGTATCCGGCTGACGAGGCCGACGACCTCGGACAGCTCGAGGCACACGGGGTGGACCTGATCCTCGTGCCGTCGCGCGAGGAGATGTACGCGGCCGGATTCGACACCACGGTGCACGTTGGCGGCATCACCGACCGGCTCGAGGGAGCGCGGCGGCCCGGTCACTTCGACGGCGTGACGACGGTGGTGCTGAAGCTGCTGAACATCACCACGCCGGACCGCGCGTACTTTGGTGAGAAGGACGCGCAGCAGCTGCGGGTGATCCGGCAGCTCGTGCGCGACCTCGACCTGCCGGTCGAGATCGTCGCCTGCCCGACGGTGCGGGATCCGGACGGGCTCGCTCTGTCCTCGAGGAATGCG
Source organism: Dehalococcoidia bacterium (assembly GCA_028279505.1). GTDB lineage: Bacteria > Chloroflexota > Dehalococcoidia > UBA2979 > UBA2979 > UBA6627. The sequence goes on along the minus strand of JANQNP010000010.1, from coordinate 79,707 downwards.
TACCTGTCCTCAGAGGAGCGAACGGCGGCGCTGTCGCTGTCGAGGGGGATGGGCCTCGCGAGCGACGCGTTCGCGGCGGGGGAGCGGGACGCCGAGACGCTGCGGTTCCTCGTGCGTGGCGAACTCGAGGCGGAGCCGCTGGTGCGGGTGGACTACGTGTCGCTGGCGCACGACGAGACGCTCGCGGAGCTGCAGGGCGAGGTGACGGGGACGGCGCTGCTTTCGCTGGCGGTGCATGTCGGCATGACGCATCTGATCGACAACGTCACGCTTGGCTAGACGGCGACACGACTGGCTGATCGGGCCGATTCCCGATTCCGCGCGAGGTCCTGTTTGGTAGCATGAACCTCGGTTCAGCGAACCTTGATTAGCAATATCGCGCGCGGCGGAGGTGCCGAGTGTCCGGGCACTCCAAATGGTCCTCAATCAAGCACAAGAAGGGCAAGATCGACGCGAAGCGCGGTCAGCTCTTCACGAAGCTGGCGCGCGACATCACGATGGCGGCCCGCGGCGGCGGCGACCCGGAGATGAACGCGTCGCTGCGCCTGGCGGTGACGAAGGCCAAAGACGCGAACATGCCGAATGCCAACATCGACCGCGCGATCCAGCGCGGCGCCGGTGGGGGCGAGGCGGACAACCTCGAAGAGGTGACGTACGAGGGCTACGGACCCGGTGGCACGGCCGTGCTGGTCGACGCCGTCACCGACAACCGCAACCGCACCGTCGCCGAGGTGCGCCTGGTGTTCTCGCGCGGGGGTGGCAACCTCGCGGAGAACGGCGCGGTGGCCTGGCAGTTCGAGGCGCAGGGCATCATCACCGTGAGCGCGGCCGGGCAGGACCCGGACGAGATCCAGCTTGCGGCGATCGAGGCGGGCGCCCTCGATGTGGATGTGGCCGGCGACGGGTCATCGGTCGAGGTCTACACGGAGCCCGGGAGCACGGTCGCGGTGCGCGAGGCGCTGGCGGCCGGTGGCTTCGAGATCGAGAGCGCCGACCTGGCGAAGGTGCCGCAGAACACCGTGGAGCTCGACGAGAAGGCGGCGACAGCGACGCTCAACCTCCTCGAGAAGCTCGATGACCTCGATGACGTCTCCAAGGTCCACTCAAACGCGGACTTCCCGGAGGCGGTCCTGGAGGCGGCGGCCGCGGGGTAGCCCGAGCAGCCGCGACAACGAAACCCCTCGGCGGGGGTAGCGAACCGAGGACAGCGTGGCATCCCACGCAACGACCGCGACCCGGCGCGTGCTGGGCGTCGATCCCGGACTGACGGTCACCGGCTGGGGCATCGTCGACGGCGACGGCGCCAGTGGGCAGCTCGTCGGCTGCGGTGTGATCCGCACGAAGGCGAAATCGCCGCGAGCGGAGCGTCTCCGGGAAATTGCTGACGGCATTCGCGCGCTGATCCGCGATCATGGACCGGTCGAGTTAGCTGTGGAGCAGCAGTTCGTCGCGGCAAATGTCCGCTCGGCGATGGTGATTGGCGAAGCGCGTGCGGCGGCGATGATCGCCGCGGCCGACGCCGACCTCCCGGTGTTCGAGTTCGCACCGACCTCGATCAAGGAGGCGGTGACGGGCTGGGGCGGTGCCCCCAAGGAGCAGGTGCAGCAGATGGTCGCCGTGCAGCTCGGCCTCCCGACGATCGAGGGGCCACTCGACATCTCTGACGCGCTCGCCGTCGCGCTGACGCGGCTTGGCGATCTGCGGCTCGAGCTGGCGATGGCGCGGTCGTGATCGTTTCACTGCGCGGCCTGCTCGACCGCTGGGACGAGGAGTCGTCGACGGCCTGGATCGAGGCTAACGGCATCGGCTACGAGGTGCTGATCCCGGCGTTCGCACACGGCTGGATCGCCGGCGAACCGATCGGCGAGGAACTGAAGCTCTTCACCTACTACCACGTCTCGGAGCGCCAGCCGGCGCCGCTGCTCATCGGGTTCCAGCACCACCAGGAACGCGAGTTCTTCCGCAAGTTCATCAACGTGCCCGAGGTGGGGCCGCAGAAGGCCGTCCGGGCTCTGACGTTCCCGGTGTCTGACATCGCGCGCTGGATCGAGGCCGAGGACGACGCCGCGTTGCGCCAGCTCCCAGGCATCGGCCAACGGCTGTCGCAGACGATCGTCGCGAACCTCCACGGCAAGCTGACGCAGGAGGCGTTGCTCCGCGCCAGCGAGGCGCCGACGACGCCGACGACGGACGAGATGGGCGCGCTCTACGAGGACGCGGTCGATGCCCTCGAGGCGTTGCAGTACTCGCACCGCGAGGCCGAGCAGCTCGTCACGACGACGCTCCGCGACCAGCCGGAGATCGCCGGTCTCGAGGAGTTGCTACGCGCGATCCTCGAGCAGCAGGCGCCGGTCTAGCAGCGTGTTGTCGGTGCCGCGCGATCGCTGGCCAACGGTGGTCGGACTCCTCGGAGCCGCCGGGTTGCTGCTGGCGTTCGGGCTGAGTCGGGAGTTCAACGGCCTCGATTGGTCCGCCGACACATTCCTCGGGCTGAACCTCGGGGCGTGGAGCGTCGCGACGAGCTTCCTGGTGGTGTTCCTGATCGTGCAGCTGGTGCTGAACGCCCGCGCGACGCTGGAGCGTGAGCGCCGGCTGGTCGAGACGGCGGCGGCGCTACGCGAGACCGGCGCCGAGCTGGAACGCCTCGCTCGGGTCGACCCGCTGACGGGGGTGCTCAACCGCCGGGCGCTGTTCGAGCGCCTCGGCGCGGAGTTCCGCCGCTCGCAGCGCTACGGGCGTGCGCTGACCGCGATGATGATCGACCTCGATGACTTCAAGGCGCTCAACGACCGGTACGGGCACGCGACCGGGGACCAGGTGCTCGCCGCCTGCGCCCGGGCGATTGCGTCGAACCTGCGCGAGTCGGACACGGTGGGGCGATACGGCGGCGAGGAGTTCGCCGTGTTCCTGCCGGAAACGTCGCTCGCGGACGGCGAGTTCGTCGCCGAGAAGCTGCGCGCGGTCGTCGAATCGCTCGAGATCGAGTCGCCGGACGGCGCCGCCGAGGGGATCGAAGTGACGATCTCCGTTGGCGTCGCGGCGATGCCCGACCTCGGGACGCCGGACGAGCAGGCGCTGATTGGCCGCGCCGACCAGGCGCTCTACCAGGCGAAGCGAGCCGGCCGCAACCGGGTCGTCGTCGCTGACGCGCCGGCGATCCCAACCCCTCGGACCGCCGTGAGCGAGGCGCGCTAACCGCTCGGAAGGCGTTGCCCTCGGTCGTACACTGGACCGAGGAGGGCTGCCACCCGTGACGACGACCGCCGACGCGCCCGACACCTCAGGATCCCGCGCCGAGTCGCGACCGTTCGAGATCGTCTCGGACTTCCAGCTCACCGGCGATCAGCCTCGAGCGGTCGAGGAACTGGTTGAGGGCCTCGAGGCGGGCGAGCGCGCGCTGACGCTCCTCGGAGCGACGGGGAGCGGCAAGACGTTCGCGATGGCGAACGTGATCGAGCGGTACCAGCGCCCGACGCTGGTGCTGGCCCCGAACCGCACGCTGGCGGCGCAGCTCGTCAGCGAGTTCCGTGACGTACTGCCGAACAACGAGGTCCAGTACTTCGTTTCGTACTACGACTACTACCAGCCCGAGGCGTACATCCCTCGGACGGACACGTACATCGCGAAAGATGCAGACATCAACGACGAGATCGACAAGATGCGCCACGCGGCGACGCGGGCGCTGTTCGAGCGTCGGGACGTCGTGATCGTGGCGTCGGTGTCGTGCATCTACGGTCTCGGCGAGCCGGGCGAGTACCAGTCGTTCGTCGTGCGGCTCTTCCGAGGGCGCCACGTGAACCGCGGATCGTTGATCCGCCAGCTCGTCGAGATGCAGTACGCGCGCAACGACCTCAACCTGATCCGCGGCACGTTCCGCGTGCGCGGGGACTCGCTGACGATCTACCCGGCGTACGAGGACCTAGCTGTCCGCGTCGACTTCTTTGGCGACGAGATCGAGCGGATCGTGACGCTCGACCCGCTGACCGGCGAGATCCTCCGCGAGACCGAGGAGACGGCGATCTACCCGGCGAAGCACTTCGTCACCTCGAAGGATCGGCTGGACCAGGCGATCGCGTCGATCGAGGCCGAGATGGGCGAGGTGGTGCCGGGGCTGCGCGCCGAGGGCAAGCTGCTCGAGGCGCAGCGGCTCGAGGAGCGGACGCGCTACGACCTCGAGACGATGCGCGAGGCGGGATACTGCTCCGGCATCGAGAACTACTCGCGGCACCTCGCGGGGCGCGACCCCGGTTCGACGCCCTGGACGCTGCTCGACTACTTCCCGGACGACTGGCTGATCTTCATCGACGAGTCGCACATCTCGGTGCCGCAGGTGCGGGGGATGTTCCTCGGAGACCGGTCACGCAAGGAGACGCTCGTCGAGTACGGGTTCCGGCTGCCGTCGGCGCTGGACAACCGGCCGCTGAACTTCGAGGAGTTCGAGGACCACATCAACCAGGTGGTGTTCGTCTCGGCGACGCCGGGGCCGTATGAGCAGGAGCACGCCTCGCGGACGGTCGAGCAGGTGATCCGGCCGACGGGCATCCTCGATCCCGAGGTGGACGTGCGCCCCACGAAGGGGCAGATCGACGATCTGCTGACGGAGGTTCAGGAGCGGATCGACCGCAAGGAGCGGACGCTGCTCACGACGCTCACCAAGAAGATGGCCGAGGACCTTAACGACTACCTGCAGGAGATGGGCATCAAGTCCATGTACCTGCACTCCGAGATCGACACGCTGGAGCGGATCGACATCCTGCGCGACCTGCGCATCGGCGTGTACGACGTGGTGGTCGGCATCAACCTGCTCCGCGAGGGCCTCGACCTGCCCGAGGTGTCGCTGGTGTGCATCCTCGACGCCGACAAGGAGGGGTACCTCCGGTCCGGCGGTTCGCTGATCCAGACGATCGGGCGCGCGGCGCGGCACCCGCGCGGCCGCGTGATCATGTACGCGGACCAGATCACCGACTCGATGCAGACCGCCCTCGATGAGACCGCGCGCCGCCGCAAGAAGCAGCAGGCGTACAACGAGGAGCACGGGATCACGCCGCAGGGGATCGAGAAGACGATCCGCGACATCAACGACGAGATGCGGAACCAGGTCGCCGAAGAGGAAGCGCCGTACACGGCGACCTCGGAGCTGCCAAAGGACGAGCTCGCTCGCCTCGTGAAGGAGATCGAGCGACAGATGAAGGACGCGGCGAAGAACCTGGAGTTCGAGCGCGCCGCGTTGCTGCGCGACCAGGTGGTCGAGCTGCGGCGGGAGCTTGTCGGATCGGACGCGACGGAGGGTCTCCGGTCGCTTTCGGCGGAGACGAGGCGGCCCGAGCAGCGCAAGGTCCGCGGCGGCCGGACGCGCCCGGGACCGAACCGACCTCGGGGTGGCGGATAGCTCCTCGTCGGTATGCCGGCCACGGTCTTCCTCGATGTCGACGGCGTCATCTCGGACATCGATCAGCTCTCGGCGGACTTCAACTCGCTGATCGGCGACGTGCTGACGCCAGTGTTAGGCGGGAAGCCTGAGAACTGGGGCGACGCCAACCACGTCGTGTATCCACGTGTGATGGCGTATCTGCGTCAGGGGCGGTTGCTCGCTGACCCGGTGGCGCGATTCGACCAGGAGAGCTGCCATCTGATCCAGGGCATGTGCCAGCGGCTCGGCATTCCCGCGCCGGACGGCGCGACCGCCGCCGAGCTCGGCAGGCGATTCAATCTGCACGTGCGACGGAACGGCGAGGCGGGGTACGAGCACGCGAAGCCGGCGATCGAGACGCTGGCGGCTTCGCACGACGTGCACCTGGCGACGGGCAACGTCTCGTGGAACGCGGTCGCGGTGCTCGAGCAGATCGGTGTCGCTGGGTCGATCGGGATCCCAGCTGGCACTGATCTCGTGGGGGTCGGGAAGGAGCAGCCGGCGTTCTATGAGCTGCTGTTTGCCCTCGCGGGGGTGCCGGCCTCGGAGGCGGTCGTGGTCGACGACGTGCCGCAGCAGCTGGTGCACGCCGCGAGCCTGGGGGCGGATACGGTCCTCGTGTCGAAGCAGCGGGAGCGGCCGGAGGGACTGTCGGAGCGGACGCTCGTGGTCGAGAGCATCGAGGAGCTTCCGGAGGCGGTGAGCAGGATCGAAGCGTGGGTGGGGGTTGGTTGATGGCCGGGCATGTCGTGGCGATGGGCGGGGGCGGGTTCTCGATGGAGGACGATCGCGTCCTCGACGACTACATCCTCGGGCTGGTCGATCGGGAGCGGCCGCGGGTCGGGTTCCTCGCGACGGCGAGCGGTGACGCCGCGGATTACATCGAGAAGTTCCATGCGAGCCTGTCGGACCGGGCGGTCACGTCGGACCTGCGCCTCTTCTCGCAGCCCTCGTACGACCCCGCGGAATGGTTCGCCGAACAGGACGTGATCTACGTGGGCGGTGGATCGACCGCGAACCTGCTCGCCGTCTGGCGGGTGCACGGCCTCGAACGGCTCGTCCGCGAGGCACACGACCGAGGCGCCGTGCTGTGCGGGGTGAGCGCGGGCGCGATCTGCTGGTTCGAAGGCGGCACGACCGACTCGTTCGGCCTGCTGCGGGAGTTGCGAGACGGCGTCGGGCTGCTCTCGGGGTCGTTCACACCTCACTACGACGGTGAGGCGGACCGGAGGCCGGCGCTCCGCGCCGCGCTCGCCAACGGGCTCCCAGCGGGTCTGGCAGCGGACGACTACGCGGCGGCGCACTACCTCGATGGGGCGTTCCACGCGGCGGTGGCCTCGCGTCCCGGGGCGCAGGTGTACGAGGTGGCCTTCGAGGATGGCGAGGTGCGCGAGCGGGCGCTGGAGACGCGGCTCCTCGGCGGGTAGTTCGGGCGGAGTGGGCGCGTCGAACGGATCACGCGTTCGGGGTCAGCGTCTTCCAGAAGACGACCTTGTCGTCGCCCGGGCCGTAGTAGTCGCGAATCCGCGCCTCTTCGTCGTAGCCGTGCTTTCGGTAGAACTTTCTGGTGAGCTCGAAGCCCTCGACTCCTGAGGTCTCGACGAGCAAGAGGCGTGCGGCGCGTGCGCGCAGGTCATCCTCGACCGCAGCGAGCAGCGCGGTACCGTATCCGGCGCCCTGTCGAGCCGGCTGCACGCCGATGAAGTAGAGGTTCCACACACGGTCACCGCCGAGCTCGGGCGCGTAGTAGGCGGGCCCCGACCACCTCCGACTCCTCGATCACGATCCAGCTCTGGTCGTCGTCCTCCTGCTCGAAGTAGGCGGACAGCATCTCGTCGATGAGGCCGACGTCGCTCTCGTCGAACAGCTCGGTATCCAGCGCGATCGAACGGATGGTGGCGCGGTCATCGGCGGCGGCGGGACGGATATGCGTTGCCATCTCTAGTCCCTCTCTGCCGGCGCGTGTCGGGGCCGGTGCAGGCACACGAAGACGGCCCGCCAGATGGCGGGCCGTTCGGTTGCGGCGCTTCGGTCTTGACCGCGACCCGGGTCTACGGGACCCATGAGTCGGGGCGAACCTCTGGCTCAGCGCTTCGCGGATACGAGGTCAGCGCCGCGTCCTGAGACCGTCTGGTGCTTACACACGTGGCCTCCTTGGTTCTCATCCGACTACCGCCGGTGCGGCTCGGATGTGCTGCGCTTCGTTTCTCTCGGTTCCTCTTCTTCCACTGGAAGTATAGCAGATCTTAGTGGACTCTGCTCAGATTTCGCGGCTAATCGTCGTCGAACGCCTTGGGAAACTTAAGTAGCTTCCGGCTGCTCGGCTCTTCGTCGGGCTCGTCCTCGGAGGGTGCTCCAGCCGCGACGGGGACGAAGTCCGCCGCTTCCGCCATCAGGGTGCGGCCCTCGGAGGTGTTCGACTCCTCGCCGAGGAGGACGCGACGCGAGCTGGAGCCGTCGCCGGAGCCGACGATGCCGCGGTCCTCGAGCTCGTCCATGGTGCGGGCCGCCCTCGGATAGCCGATGCGGAGCTTGCGCTGGAGCATCGAGGTGGAGAGCGTTTCGTGCTCGCGGGCGAGCTCGATCGCCTTCTGGATCAGCGGGTCGTCGCCACCGCCTCCACCGCCGCCGGCGGAGCCATCGGCGGGCATGTTCTCGACCTCGCGCTCGGCGGCGAGCAGCATGTCGTCGAACTTCTCGGGCTGGAGGTTGGCGAACCGATCGGCGGTCCAGAAGCCGACGATGGCGCGGATCTCCTCGTCGCTGACGAACACGCCCTGGACGCGCTTGGGCTTCTGCTCGTCCGGCGGCACGTAGAGCATGTCGCCTCGTCCGAGGAGCTTCTCGGCGCCGCCCTGGTCGAGCACGGTGCGGGAATCAACCGTCGAGGCGACGGCGAAGGCGATGCGCGTCGGGAAGTTCGCCTTGATCAGACCGGTGATGACGTCGACGGAGGGGCGCTGGGTGGCGACCACGAGGTGGATGCCGGTGGCCCTCGCGAGCTGCGCGAGGCGGACGAGCTGCTGCTCGACCTGGTAGGGGGCGGCGATCATCAGGTCGGCTAGCTCGTCGATCACCACGACCCAGTAGGGCATCGGCGACTGGCCGGGCTTGGCGTTGTAGGTCTTGATGTTGCGGACGCCGACCTTCGCGAACTTGCGGTAGCGGGACTCCATCTCGTTGATCACCGCTTGGAGGGTGCCGACAACCTGGTCCATCTCGACGACGATGCGCGAGAAGGCGAGGTGGGGGACCTCGGCGAAGTCAGCGAGCTCGACGCGCTTCGGGTCGATCATGACCAGCCGCAGCTGCTCCGGTGAGAGGTGCATCAGCAGGCCGCTGATGATTGAGTTCAGGCACACCGACTTGCCGGCGCCAGTGGCGCCGGCGATCAGGACGTGGGGCATCGTGGCGAGGTCGGCAATGACCGGGTCGCCGGAGACGCCGGCTCCGAGGGCGATCGGGAGCGCGTGCTTGTCGAGTCCGCGCTGGTAGACGTTCGACTCCATCACGCCGCGCATCGTGACCGTCGAGGTGCTGGTGTTCGGGACCTCGATGCCGACCATCGGCTTGCCGGGGACCGGCGCCTCGATGCGGAGGGCGGGGGCGGCGAGGGCGAGCGCGAGGTCGTTCTGGAGCGCGGTGATCCGGTTGACGCGGATCCTCGTGCGGGACACCTCGACCTCGTTGGTTCGCGGCTTGCCGCCGTCGTCGAGGATGGGGCGGCCGGTCGCGTCGCGTTCAGTGACGACCTTGGTCTTCACGTCCCAGCCGGGTTCAACGCCGAACTGGGTGACGGTCGGACCCTCGTTGATCTGGACGACGGAGGCGTCGACACCGAACGAGGCGAGCGTGTCAACGATGAGCTGGGCGCGGCGAGCGTTGTCGACGGCGCGGGATTCGCGACCCTGCTCCTCGCCGAGGAGGGTGATCGGCGGGAGCTGCCAGCCGTCCTCGGAGTGACGCAGCTGGTCGGCGGGCGTCTCCATGTCCATCGGCATCTGCTTGGGCGGACGCGGTTCGGGGTCCTCGGCGGGTGCAGCCTCGGCAGCGGCTGCCGCGACGGCCTCGGCGAGCTCGGGGGTGGCGGGACCGGCGATCTCGGCGATCGCCTCGGCGGCCTTCGGGGAGCCGGGACGGGCGGCGGTGAACTCGGGGTCGAGTTCGCGGTTGGGGCGCATAAGGCGGGCGATCGGGGTGAAGGCGTAGCGCAGCCCTCGGCCGAGCGGCCGGTAGAGGTGCTGGTCCCACACCCAGCGCGCGGAGCGGCCGATCGCGCCCGGGGTGCCGCGCAGCATCGCTGCGGCGGTCTTGGGCCAGAGGAGGGCGAAGCCGCTGACTCCGAGCAGCAGCCAGGTCGCCACGCCCCACGGCCAGGACGCCAGCGCGCGTCCGAGGTCGCCGCCGGCTGAGTGCACGGCGAGGTCGATGTCGCCGACGGTGCGATCGGGGTACCAGTAGCCGAGCCAGGCCGCGGTCATTCCGAGCAGCGCGAGCCCACCGATCAGGTGGCGCCGTTGCCTCGATATCCACGCGGTCCAGCGGAAGCCGATCAGGATGCCGGCCGAGGCGAGCACGACCACGAGGGAGAAGACGTGGAGGCCGAGCAGCTGGACGACGCCGTCGCGGGCGTCGGCGATGACGCCGGCAAAGGGCAGGAGGAAGGGAACGGTGGCTGCGGCGAGGACGACGAGGAAGGTGCCGACCAGCTCGGGGCGGGTCAGGAAGCGGCCGATGCCCCCGAAGGGATTGGCGGATGCACGCCGGGTCGATGCGCGGCGTGTGCGGCGGGATGTGCGAGCCATCGCTCTAACTCCTCGTGCGTCCGGCCCGCCACCGAATGCACTGGTACTCGTGTCTAACCTGCCCGGTTGTCGATCAGACCTCCAACATCACCGGCAACACCAACGGTCGGCGGTGGGTGCGCTCATAGAGGAAGCGCGCCAAGTCGTCCTTCAGGTTGTCGTGCAGCTCGCGCCAATTCACGGACTGCGCTTCGCCACCCAGCATATCGACCACGATCCGGCGCGCGCCATCGTAGATCTCCGCCTCATCGTCGGGGCCGATGAAGCCGTGGGACATCACCTCGGGTGGTCCGGTGAGTTTGCCGTCGTGTCGGTCGACCGCCGCGACGATCACGAGCATGCCGTCGGAGGCGAGGTGGGCGCGGTCGCGGAGGACGACGTGGTCGATGTCGCCGACCCCAAGCCCGTCCACGTAGATGTAGTCCGCGGAGATCTCGTCGACGATGTCGGCGCCGTCGGCTGTGATCTCGAGGACGTCGCCGTCCTCGAGGACGAACGCGTCGTCCGCGGGCATGCCGAGCTGCATCGCCAGGTGTGCATGCATGACGAGATGCCGGTACTCACCGTGCATGGGCACGAAGTGCCGGGGTTGGACGATCCGGTGAACGATCTTGAGCTCCTCGCGGGCGGCGTGTCCGCGTACGTGAACGTTGTCGATGCGGTTGTAGATGACGTTGGCGCCCGCCTCGAAGAGGCCGTTGATGTTCTTGGAGACCGACTTCTCGTTGCCCGGGACGGGGTTTGAGGAGAGGACGACGGTGTCGTCCTCCTGGATCGTGATGTGCTGGTGTGAGCCGTTGGCGATCCTCGTGAGTGCCGCGTTCGGCTCGCCCTGGGAGCCGGTACAGACGATGACGGTCTTGTGCGCCGGGTGCTCGCGCATCTCGCGTACCGACATCAGCACCTGGTCGGGCGCCTCGAGATAGCCGAGGTCGCGCGCCATCTGGACGTTGTTGACCATCGAGCGGCCGGTGACGAAGACGCGCTTGTCATGCTTGACCGCGGCGTCGAGGACCATCTGGACCCTCGAGATCAGCGAGGCGAAGGTCGTGACGATAACGCGCCCGGGGGCGTTGGCGATCGCGTGCTCGAGGCGCTCCGCGACGATCTGCTCGGAGGGGGTGGAGCCTTCGACCTCGGCGTAGGTCGAATCGGCGCAGAGGAGCAGCGCGCCTTCGCGGCCGACTTCGGCGAGCCTCGTGAGGTCGGTGTGCTGCCCCATGACCGGGGTGTGATCGATCTTGAAGTCGCCGGTGTGGACGACCGGGCCGAGCGGGGTCTTGATGATCATCCCGGCCGAGTCGGGGATCGAGTGGGAGACGGAGAAGAACTCGACGCCGAAGTCGCCGACGTGGATGGTCTGGCCGGGCTCGACGACCTGGACGTCGATCTCGTCGAGCAGCTTGTGGTCTTTCAGCTTGACCTGGAGCAGGCCTCGGGTGAGGCGCGTGCAGAAGACGGGGACAGGGAACTCGCGGAGCAGGAAGGCGGCGGCGCCGATGTGGTCCTCGTGGCCGTGAGTGATGAAGAGCGCCTTCAAGAGATCTGGATTCTCTCGGAGGTAGCTGTAGTCCTGGATGATGATGTCGACGCCGAGGTGTTCGTCGTCAGGGAACATCAGCCCGGCGTCGACAGCGATCGCGTCGTCGCCGTACTCGTACAGCATCATGTTGCGGCCGATGTCGCCGAGGCCGCCGAACGGGATGACGCGGAGCGCGCCTTCTGGGGAGGAGGCCTGAGTCACAGGAGCGAGCCGGACTGGCTTCCCGTGGGGGGAGCGGGGGGCGTCGGTGCACCCGCAGAGGGCGCGTTCAGGTTCGGAGCGCCCTCGGAGGGCGCGGGGGAAGCGGTGGGGGAGGTCAATGGCTCTCCTCGGAGCAGTGGGGTGATCTTGGCGAAGTCGGCGTGCATGACCTCGCGGAGGCTGCCGTTCCGCAGCGCGGCCGCGGGATGGTACATGGGAATGACATAACGGTCGTCGCCGAGCCGCTTGGTCTGGCCGTGGATGCGGCTGATCTTGGCGTTGGGGAACCAGCGCGCCATCGAGAAGCGGCCGAGGGTTGCGATGACCTTGGGCTGGATCATGGCGATCTGCTGTTCCAGGTAGTCGCCACAGGCGGTGATCTCGGCGGGCTCGGGGTCGCGGTTACTCGGCGGGCGGCACTTCACGACGTTAGTGACGTAGACGTCGCGCCTCGTGAGGCCGATCCCGGCGAGGAGTTCGTCGAGGAACTGGCCGGAGCGGCCGACGAAGGGGAGGCCGAGCTCGTCCTCGCGCTGGCCGGGGGCCTCGCCGACGAACATGAGGTCCGCGGTGACCGGGCCGGAGCCGGGGACGGTGCGGGAACGCGTGCGGGCGAGGATGCAGTTGGGGCAGTCGGCGATCGTCTCGTAGAGCGGCTGGAGCGCGTCGTCGACGTGGTACAGGGGTCGCAGGGCCTCGGGAGCGCGCGCGGCGAGGTCGTTGGTCACCGGGGCTGCCGTAGCACGGTCGGGTGATTGGATGGCCATGGTGCTCCACCTCCGGGGTGGCGGGGAGCGCGTGGGGCGGCCGCCACGAGGCGGCCGGTCTCGCTCGGACTCCGGGAGCGTAGCATTCGTACGAAATTCATACCAACGTGTATACGCGGGTGATCATTCTCTCCTGACGAACCAGGCGAGGCCGATGCCGAGCATGTAGAGGATGAAGATCGGGCCGCCGACGAGCGTCTGGGTGATCGGGTCCGGCGTCGGGGTTGCGATCGCCGAGATCAGGAACGAACCAACGAGGGCGAAGCGCCACCAACCGAGCAGCTTCTTCGCGCTGACCACGCCGAACTTCGCGAGGCCCATGATGACGATGGGCGTCTCGAAGACGAGACCCATCACCAGCAGCAAGCGGGTCGTGAGGTCCATGTAGCTGCTGATCGTCGGCGCGATCTCGGCGAAGTCGCGGCCGAAGCTGAACAGGAAGCCGTACGCCGTGGGCAAGACGATGAGATAGCCGAAGGCGAGCCCGAGGATGAACGAGAGCGAGGCGCCGATCACGACCGGTAGGACCCAGCGCTTCTCCTGCGGGGTGAGGGCTGGGGTCACGAAGGCGAGCACCTGGTAGATGAGCACCGGCATGCCGATGGCAACGCCGCCGAGTAGCGCCACGCGGAAGTACGTGACGATGTTCTCCATCGGCGTGATCGCCTGCGCCTGGAAGTCGTCGTTCTGTTGCTTCGCCGGCTCTGTCAGGAAGTCGATCGCCCCAAAGCCGATCTCCGGATAGAAGAACGGCAGCATGCCGACGATGACGGCGGCTGCGGACCAGGTGACGCGGCTGCGCAGCTCGTAGAGGTGCTCGAGCAGCGTCATCTCGCCACCCTCGGCGGGTGGCTGCTCGGGGGCGGTGTCCGGCGGCGCCTCGGCGGTGGTCACGCGGGCCTCGGTTAGGTGTCTTCGGCGCGGCGGGAGGGCCGCACCGAGGCTTCGCGCTGGGCGGTCGATTCGGTGCCGTTGGAGCTGGCCGCGGCGGCGGTGTCGGACATCGCCTGCTCGGCGTCGGCCGCGGATTCCTTGCGGACCGTGTCGACGTCGTCGCGGATGGCGCGCAGGTCGTCGTTGATGGAGGTGACGGACTCGAGGTCCTTCGTCTCCTCCTGGATCTCGGTCTCGATCTCGTCGACCGCCGCGCGGACGTCCTTCATGACCTCGTTGGAGTACTGGCGCGCCAACCGGTACCAGCGACCGCCCTGTCGAGCGATCTCAGGAAAGCGCTGCGGGCCGACCACGATCATGGCCAGCACGAGCACCACAAGGGCTTCGCCGGCGCCGACGCCGAACAAACTCATGTTGACTCATGATACGCAGCGGGCAGCCCATTGGACTGCCCGCAATGGAACAACGATTGGATCGGGAGGGCCTACTCGATGCCCGCGTCCTTGAGGTAGTCGACCGCGTCCTGAACGGACTGGATCTTCTCGGCGTCCTCGTCGGAGATCTCGAGGCCTTCGACGTCGCCGCCGAACTCCTCCTCCATCGACATAATCAGCTCAACGAGGTCGAGCGAGTCAGCGTTGAGGTCGTCGACGAACGATGCGCTGGCGGTCACTTCGTCTTCATCGACGCCGAGCTGTTCGACGATCAGGCCGCGAATTCGCTCATATACGGTTGCCACTTCGGCGTCCCTTCCAACGAAACAACACTCTCGCGCTACGAGGGCGCGCTCCCGTGGTTCGCTGATTCATTGCGTTCTGCTGCCTCCAGCGCGACCGCGCCGAGGACTCCATTCACAAATCGCCCCGATGACTCAGAGCCGTATCCCTTGGCGATCTCGACCGCCTCGTTGATCGCGACCCGGAGCGGAGCGCGGCGATTATCAAAGAGCACTTCGTAGATTGCAAGGCGGAGGACGTTGCGGTCCACAGGCGCCATTTCGTCGAGCGGGAAGGCGGGCGCGTGCCTCGAGATCACCTCATCGATGGCTGCCCGATGCTCGTCGACGCCGGCGACGAGGTCGCTCGCGAAGGTGCGCGCGGCGTCGTCCAGATCGGACTCGGTGACGCGGCGCTCGAGGGTAGACGCGACCGGCTGCTCGTGTTGCTCGGCCTCGAAGAGGACCTGGAATGCGAGGATGCGCGAGCGGCGGCGGGATCCCGAGGGCACGTCGTGGCTCCTAGGTCATGACCAGGCCGCCGTCGACGTTGACGGTCTGGCCGGTGATGTAGGCGGCAGCATCGGAGGCGAGGAACGCGACGATCGGTGCGATCTCGCCCGTTTCTCCGTAGCGGTCCATGGGGATACGGCCCTTGATCAGCTCCTTCTGCTCGTCGGAGAGGCCGGCGGTCATGTCGGTCTGGACGAACCCGGGGGCGACGGCGTTCACCGTGATGCCGCGGGAGGCGACCTCCAGGGCGACGGAGCGGGTGAAGCCGATGATGCCGGCCTTCGCCGCCGAGTAGTTGGCCTGCCCGGCGTTGCCGGTGACGCCAACGACCGAGGTGATGTTGATGATCCGGCCCCAGCGCGCGCGCACCATCGGCCGCAGCGCGGCCTTGGTTGCGAGGAAGGTGCCGCGCAGGTTCGTGTCCATCACCTCGTCCCAGGCCTCCTCGGAGAGGCGCATGACGAGGTTGTCGTTGGTCATGCCGGCGTTGTTCACGAGGATGTCGACACTGCCGAAAGTCTGCTGACACTCCTTGACGACGCGCTCCAGGTCGCCGCCCTCGCGGACGTCGGCCTGCGCGGTCTGGCAGCCGACACCGAGCGCGCGCAGCTCGTGGGCGGCGGCGTCGGCGAGGCTCGAGTTGGAGCGGTAGGTGATGATCAGGTTGGCGCCAGCGCGCGCGAGTTCGGTCGCGATCGCGCGGCCGATGCCGCGACCGCCGCCGGTGACGATGGCCGATCGACCACGCAGCGAGAGCAGCTCGTTCTCGTTCTCGGCCATCAGTCGCTCCCTTCGGGCGTCAGATCGCCTGCGGTTCCGATGTTGATGGTGTTGAGCCCTCGGTCGATGCGCCGGGCGAGGCCGCCGAGGACGCGGCCGGGGCCGAACTCGATCAGGGTGGTCACGCCGGCCTCTTGCATGCACTTCACCGAGGCGGCCCAGAGCACGGGGTTGGTGACCTGGTCGACCAGCTCCGTTGCCAGGGTGGCGGGATCCTCGAGCGGCGTCGCGGTGACGTTGGAGATGACGGGGGTGCGCGGCTGCTTGAACTCGACGCCGGCGAGCGCTTCGCGGAGGCCGTCAGCGGCGCTCTGCATCAGCGGCGTGTGGAACGCGCCGGAGACGGCGAGCGGTACGACCTTGACCGCGCCGGCCTCTGAGGCGGCGGTGGACGCGGCCTCGACGGCCGCGAGCGTGCCACCGATGGTGATGTTGCCGGGGGCGTTGGCGTTGCAGAGCGCGGCGCCGTGCTCGGCGGCGATCGGCGCGAGCACGTCCTGTTCGAGGCCGAGCACCGCGGCCATGGTGCCCGCCTCGGCGTCGCAGGCCTCCTGCATGAGGCGGCCGCGCTCGCGGACGAGTCGGACGCCCTCATCGAAGCCGATCGCCCCGGCGGCGACCAGCGCGGCGTACTCCCCGAGCGAGTGGCCGGCGACGAAGGCGGGGCGGGAGGTGATCGCGTCGGTCTCGAGGGCGGCGGAGAGCGCGGCGATCGAGTGGGTGACGATCGCCGGCTGCGTGTTGATGGTGCGGGTGAGTTCGTCCTCGGGACCGTCGAAGCAGATCTGCGAGAGCGAGACGTCGAGGGCGATGTCCGCAGCGGTGAATACCGCGCGGGCGGTTGCGGAGGTGTCTACGAGGTCCGCGCCCATTCCGACGTGCTGAGCGCCCTGGCCGGGGAAGACCCACGCGACGGTGGGGTCGACCGGCAACTGGTCGATCGGAACGTCAGGCATAGCGGGCGCCTCGGAGCTGCGGGGGAGCGCGAGCGGTCGGTTGGCCTCCGGGAGGCTACTCGGTGTCAGGCTCGGGCGCGCCGATGTCGTAGTCGTCCTCGATCGGGCGCCCCTTGCGGTCGCGCTCACCGCCGGCGGTGTGGTTCACCTTCCAGCCGCCGGTCGAGCGGTCGCGCACGAGCTGCGGCACGCCGATCTTGTGGTGGCTGCGGCGCATGTTGCGCTTCGACTTCGGGGTCCTACGCTTGGGAAGCGCCATCCGATTCCTCCTCTGGCGGGCGAGCGGCGAGGCCGCTCTCCTCAGCTTGCAACCGAGCGGCTACGCCGCTGAGGGCCGACCAACGGTGATCGGCAGCGGTGGGCTCGGATGGCGCCGTCGGAACGGCCGCGACGAACCCGGGACAATCTGGGCGGCAGAGCGCGATCAGCGGCACGGCCGACTGCTCATATTGCCGAACCGCCTCGCTGAGGTCGAGATGCCAGTGGTCGTCGATCAGGAAGTCCCCGTCGTCCTGCTCGGGCAGCTCTCCGGTGACGGGGTGGGGGGCGCCGAGGACGTACTCCTCGTCGAACGCAAGATCGATCTCGTCATGGAACGGTTCGAGGCAACGCGCGCACTCAAGCGGGACCTTCAGGCGGAGGCGTGCGCTGGCGAGCACGCCGCGCTCAGAGCGCAGCAGATGGACGGTTCCGCTGACGACGCGGCGGTAGTCGAAGCCGGGCACGACGATGGGTTCGTCTCGGATTTCGAGGTCCCGCGCACTGCCGACATGCTCCTGTAAGAGCGTCGCGACGTTTACTTGCACGATGCATCCTCCGCGAGATCCCATCGTACCGCCGGCCGGGCAGTCCAGACGGCCTGCAGGCCCGCGTGCCGCAGACGCATGGCCCTCGCTGGTGGCGCGCGGCCGCGTCAGGCTCGCGACGCTGGCGCTCCTCGTTGGGGTCGCGGTCGCGGCGGCGAGCGGGTGCGGCAGCGACGGCGCCGTGCGGATCTTCGCTGCCTCCTCGCTTCAGGAGGTGCTGCCGGAACTCCTCGATCGGTACGCCGAGGCGAACGAGGGGGTCGAGTTCGAGGTGCAGTACGGCGGGTCGCAGTCGCTGGCGGCGCAGCTGGAGCTGGGCGCGGAGGCGGACCTGTTCCTCTCAGCGAACGAACAGCAGCTCGAACGGCTCGAAGAGGAGGGGTTGATCGCGCGGCGGGCACCGCTGGTGGTCAACCGTCTCGTGATTGCGGTCGAGTCGGACTCGTCGATCGCGGTAATCGAGGACCTCGGAACCTCCGACGTGCGCGTCGCGGTGGGGGCCCCCGCGGTGCCGGTCGGTGCGCTCACCGAGCGGCTGCTGGCGAGCCTCGAAGCGGGGCTCGCGGACCGGATTCGCGCGAACGTGATCACCGAGGACCCCAACGTGAGGATTACGCTCTCTCGCGTGGAACTGGGTGAGGCGGACGCCGCTTTCGTCTACAGCACCGACCTGCGTGGGACCGAGGGGCTCCGCGCGGTTGAGGTCGGGGCCGAGATCGAACCCAACGTCTACGTCGGCGGGTTGCTGGAGGACGCGGACGCCGAGGTGACGTCGCTCCTCGAGTTCCTTGCCGGACATGAGGCAGTTGCGATCTGGTCGCGTGCCGGGTTCGAGCCGTTGAACGCGTCGGGCGGGGCGCGCTGATGCCGCGCCGCGACCAGTGGTGGGTCGTGCTGCCGGTGCTGTTCGGCGTCTTCTTCCTGCTGCCCTTGATCGGCCTCGGATGGTTCGCGATCACCGATGGGGACGTCGCTTCCGAACTGGGATCGAGCACCACGTGGGACGCGCTGCGGCTTTCGGTGCTGACGGCGACCCTGACGCTCGTGCTGGCGATCGTGCTCGGGACGCCGCTCGCGTACCTGCTCGCCTCCTCCGAGGCGGGGTGGGCGCGGCTGACGGCGACGTTGCTCGACCTCCCGCTCGTGCTGCCGCCGGTCGTGTCCGGCATCGCGCTGCTGACCGTGTTCGGACGGCGCGGGTACCTCGGCGATCCGCTCTCGGAGGCGGGGATCACGCTGTCGTTCACCACGGCGGCGGTGGTGCTGGCACAGCTCTTCGTCGCGGCGCCGTACTACGTGCGCGCGGCATACGCGGGGTTCACGGCGATGGATCCGCGTTTCGAGGGCGTGGCGTACACCCTCGGACTGTCGAGGTGGCGCACGTTCCGGTCGGTCACGCTACCGCTCGTCTGGCCAGCCCTCGCGGGTGGCGCGGTGCTGTGCTGGGCGCGCGCCCTCGGTGAGCTGGGAGCGACGCTGCTGTTCGCCGGGTCGCTACCGGGTCGGACGCAGACGATGCCGCTGGCGATCCTCTCGGCGTTCGAGTCGAGCGCCGGGCTGGCGGGGGCGGTGTCGATCGCGGTGATCCTCGTGGCGTTCGCGCTGCTGCTGCTGGTGCTGCTGCACCGGCTGTCGACGCCGAGCGGGGCGTACCGGTGAGCTTGGGGAGCTCCTCGTGACGCTGCGAGCCGCGTTCCAGGGCCGCGCCGGCGACTTCGCCTACGACATCGAGCTGGAGGCGAGCGAGGAGCTGCTCGTCCTGTACGGGCACTCGGGGGCCGGGAAGACGATCACGCTGCGTTCGATCGCGGGGCTGGCGCGGCCGGAGGCGGGGCAGATCGAGATCGGTGGACGGACCGTCTTCGACAGCTCGAGCGGGGTCGATGAACCTCCGCAGCGGCGCCGGGCCGGCTACGTGGTGCAGGATGTGGCGCTCTTTCCCCATCTGAACGTCGAACGAAACGTGTTGATCGGCATCGAGGAGAGCGGAGACGCCCGGGCGCGGTGGTCGCAGCTTCGTGATGCGCTGCACCTCGATGGGCTCGATGGCCGCCGTCCGCACGAGCTGTCGGGCGGGCAGCAGCAGCGTGTGGCGCTGGCGCGGGCGCTGGTGCGGCCGACGGAGGTGTTGCTCCTCGATGAGCCGTTCTCGGCGCTGGACGATGCGCTGCGCGCCGACCTGCGGGCGGAGCTGACACGGCTGCAGCGCGACTTCGGCGTGCCGATCGTGTTCGTGACGCACGACCTGCGCGAGGCGCACCTGCTCGCGGACTCGGTCGCGGTGATTGATGGCGGCCGCATTCTGCAGCTCGCCCCGCGCGACGAGGTGTTTCGACGACCCGGCACCCGACGGGTCGCGGAGCTGACCGGGGTGCGGAACCTGTTTGCTGCGACGGCGAGCGGGGATCGGGTCGAGGTGGACGGCCTCGAGCTCCGGCTGCCCGCGAACGGGGCACGGGGGGTGATCGACCTCGGGATTCGGTCGGAGCGGTGCATCCTGCGGCGCTTCGATCCGGACGAGCCGCCGCCAGAGAACTGCTTCGTCGGCCAGCTGGTCGAGGAGCTGGCGTTCGGCAATACGCACACCCTGCGGTTCGAGCCGGATGGGGTCGGGCCGCGGATCGAGGTGGAGGTGGCCGCTCGCCCGTACGAGGTCCTGGGTGTCGCCGAGCGCGATCGCTGGGTGATCGAGCTGCCGCCGGAGGATCTGCTCGTCATGCCTCGGAAGTAGGGGGCGCCCTCGCGAGGTTCGCGCCCCGGATCGGGCGCGGAGGGCGTACGATCGTGGGGTCAGGAGACCGGATGGCCGCTGGTTCGTCGTTCGCGGCGGACGGGAGGAAAGTCCGAACTCCACCGGACGGGGTGCCGGCTAACGGCCGGGCGGCGCGAGCCGACGGACAGTGCCACAGAAAAGACACCGCCTACGTGCCCTCGGGCGCCGGTAAGGGTGAAATGGTGCGGTAAGAGCGCACCGGCGTGCTGGTAACAGGACGTGCTTGGCAAACCCCACCTGGAGCAAGACCAAATAGGGGAGCGTGTGGGGTGTCCGGCCCCGCTCCCGGGTAGGTCGCACAAGGCGTCGGGTAACCGCCGCCGTAGATGGATGGCCATCACCGAGCTTCGCGCAACGTGGTTCGGTACAGAATTCGGCTTACAGGTCGCCTGACCGCGACACGAGCCCCCGGGGAGACTCGGGGGCTCGTGCTATTCCGGTCCCGAGGTCGCTCGCTAGGCTGGCAGCGGCGGCAGGACGAGGAGCGCGCGTGCGGATCGGGATCGACCTCGGGGGGACGAAGATCGAGGCGGCGGCGCTGGACGACGAGGGCGAGGTGATCGTCCGGCGCCGGCAGCCGACGCCGCGCGACAACTACGACGCGACGGTCGCGGCGGTGGCAGGGCTCGTCAGGCAGATCGAGTCGGACTACGACACGCAGGCCTCGGTGGGGGTGGGGATCCCCGGGGCGATCTCGCCGCCGACGGGGCTGGTCAAGAACGCGAACTCGACGTGGCTCATCGGCAAGCCATTCGACCGCGACCTGTCGAGCGCCCTCGGACGGACGGTGCGGGTGGCGAACGATGCGAACTGTTTCGCGCTGTCGGAGGCGGTCGACGGCGCGGCCGCGGGGAAGCACGTGGTGTTCGGGGTGATCCTCGGGACCGGGGTTGGCGGCGGGGTGGTCGTTGGCGGCCGGGCGCTGACCGGCGCGCACGCGATCGCGGGCGAGTGGGGACATAACCCGATGCCGGGGCTGCTCGATGAGGAGTGGAACGACCGGCCCTGCTACTGCCGTCGGCGCTCCTGCATCGAGACGTTCCTGTCGGGGCCGGCGATCGCGCGGGATCACGAACGGCGGACCGGCGAGGCGGCGACGGCGGACGAGATCGCGGAGCGCGCGGCCGGCGGGGACGAGGTCGCGCGGGCCTCAGTGGAGCTGCACGCCTCGAGGTTGGGGCGGGCGCTGGCGACGGTGGTCAACGTGCTGGACCCGGACGCGATCGTCCTCGGTGGTGGGGTGTCCAACATCGAGGCGCTGTACGAGCTGGTGCCTACGGCGCTGGAGGCGCACGTGTTCTCCGACGTGGTGACGACGCCGATCGTGCAGGCACAGCACGGGGACTCGAGCGGCGTGCGCGGTGCGGCGTGGCTCTGGCAACCGGACGAGATCGCGGATGGACTGCCGACGGGGTAGCGTCGGCACTCGACCTTCACGACGGGACCTTAGAACCGAGACCCGGACAACGGGATCCGCCGCAACGGACAGGCCGCTCGATGATCGAGTTCATCAAGATCGACCACATCTCGCAGGCGGTGCCCAACCTCGCCGAGCAGGCGGAGTTCCTGCAGCGGGTGCTCGGGCTGCGCCTGCTCGAGGGCGGGTACAACGACGACGGATTCCGCTCTCGAACGCTGGCGATTCCGGGCTCCTCGGAGATGGGCTGGGAGCTGATGGAGCCGGATGGGCCGGAATCGTACCTCCAGCGGTTTCTCGATGGGCCTCGGGGGCCGGGACTGCACCACCTGGCGATGCGCGTCGAGTCGCGGGCAGCGGCGGAGGCGGCGATCCGCGAGCTGGGCAGCGAGCCGTGGGGCAAGCCAGACGACGTGAGCACCTATCTGCACCCGGCGAGCGGCGGGCAGGGGTTCCTGTTCCAGTTCTTCGAGGGCGGCGGTTGGTACCAGGAGGAGCCGTTCGAGGACGAGGGGGATCACACCCTCGGGATCATCGCGGTCAACCACCTGGCACACGCATTCCACGACCGCGACGAGCTAGGCGAGTGGTACGAGCGGGCGATGGGCTATTCGACGTTCTGGCGGTCGCCGGAGCGACGCGAGGACGCGAAGGGCGAGTTCCAGACGCGGGTGATGGAGTCGCCGACGGAGCAGATGCGCGTCGAGGTGATCGCGCCGACGCGAGAGGATTCGTTCATCCAGCGCTTCCTCGATAGCCGCGGGCCAGGCGCCCATCACCTGACGGTGGAGGTGGCGGACTGGGACCGGGCGGTGGCAGCCCTCGATCATCACGGGGTCGGCACGTTCGGTTACCGCGACGGGGTGACCGACGGCGTCCCGTGGAAGGAGGCGTTCATCCACCCGAAGGCGACGAGCGGCGTCCTCCTCCAGTTCTTCTGGCAAGCCGAACCCGGCCACTGGATCTAGGGGTCTTCGACCCTCTTTGGGCCCTTCGGGGCTCCCGGTGGGGGCCACGGTGGCGGGAGTCGCTCTGGTGCCCGAGGGCGATCAGGTCAGCGGAGCTAGGTCAGGGAGAAGTCCTCGCCGTACGCGATCAAGCCCAGTTTCGCCGCGACGCGGCGGGAGGCGGCGTTGTCCCAGGTTGTGCCGTAGAACGGCACGCGCCCTGATTCGCGGATCGCCTCGGCCCAGGCGGCGACCACCTCGACGGCATAGCCGCGACCGCGTGCGACCTCGAGTGTCTCGACGCCAGCTTCGGCCGCTCGTTCCGCGAAGCGAGCGGAGTGGCACACCGAGACTGCGATGCCGTCCTCGAGCGCAACGACGACCGGGTGGATCGGGTCGCCCCATTCAGCGCGGACCCAGGGGTAGTGCGGGTCGCATGCGGGCAGCTTCGGATCGACTTCCGCACGAGGTGCGTCGGGTAGCTCCGCCGGGAAGATGAACGCCGGGCCGCGGTATTCGGTGGTGACGGGGGCGTCGCGTTCGAGGGTCGTGCGGTAGCCGGCGTCGGAGGGCGGGGCCGATTCGAACTCGGCGAGCACCGGCTCACGTTCCGCGATCGCGGAGAGGGCTTCTCGGACGTCGGCAGGGAGGTCCCGCCGGATGCGCCAGCGATTGCCCGCGGGAGTGCGACAGAGGCGAAAGCGGGGCGGAGGTGACTCACCCGCCTCGAGGGTGTCGAGGTGGAGTTCGACCAGGGCGAGGAGGTCGGCAGCCTCGATGCCTACCGCTCCATCAGGACTTCGCCGCGAGCGATGACACGGTCGACGTCGATGACCACGGCGACGCCGAGCTGGTCGGGGTCGCGATCCTTCTCCAGCTGGTGGGCGTTGTCGTAGACGCGCTGCGACTCGTCGCCAGTCTCGAGGCGACGCGCGCGGCCGTGGAAGAGCCACCCGATCTGCTCGCCGGGATTGCGGTACATGAAGGCCATCCGCGGGTTCTCGGGGATGCGCCCGAGGAGGCCGGCGTTCGGGTTGCGGACCCAGATCGCGAGCTGCTCGGTGGAGTGCACCTGGGTGCTGCCGTAGAAGGCGATGGTGGGCTGACCGTCCGAATCGACGCTCGTCGCGATCACGGGGAGCTTGTCGTCGAGTGCTCGCGCGATGAGGTCGCGCATCTGATCCGTGAGTTCGATCATCCGTTGTCGCCTCCAGTGGCTCAGCAGGTGCGCGGTAGATTCTACAGCGCCTCCATCGCTGCGTATCCCGCCCGTACCATCGCCCGATGACCGACGACTCGCCCGCCCGAGGTGACTGGCGCGACGGCCTGCCCGAAGGGGTCGATCGCGCCTCGTTGCCGGCGATCCGGCGCGTGCAGCACGACTCCCGGGCCGTCGAGGCGGGCGACCTGTTCGTCTGCATCCCGGGCGAGCGCGCGGACGGACATGACTTCGCCGGCGCCGCCGTCGAGGCGGGCGCGGTGGCGCTGATCGCGTCGGGCGAACGGGTCGACGAGCTGGTGTCGCTCGGGGTGCCGGTGGTCGGGGTGCGACATCCGAGGGCGGCGATGGCCTCGGTGGCGGCCGCGCACGAGGGGTATCCGGGACGCACGCTGACCGTCGTGGGGATCACAGGGACCGACGGGAAGTCGACGACTGCGTTTCTGACGCTCGCAGCCCTCGAAGGGGCGGGGCTCGACGTGGGGCTGCTTTCCACTATCGAGACGCGGATCAAGGGGGAGGTGGTCCCGCTCGCGGCGCGGCTGACGACGCAGGAGTCGCCGGTGGTGCAGCACCTGCTGGGCGACATGGTGGCGGCGGGGTGCACGCACGCGGTGGTCGAGGCGACCTCGCACGGGCTGGCGATGCACCGGATGGACCGGTGCTACTTCGACGTCGGGGTGCTGACGAACATCACGCCCGACCACCTCGACTTCCATGGGACGTTCGAGGCGTACCGCAAGGCTAAGGGGACGCTGTTCGAGATGCTGAACGAGCAGCCGCACGGCGCTCCGCAGCGGACCGCGGTGCTGAATCGCAACGAGCCGAACTGGGAGTACTTCGCGAAACGGACGAAGGCACGCGTGGTGACGTACGGGGTCGACAACGACGATGCCGATGTGCGCGCCGAGGACGTAATGGCGTGGTCGGACGGGTCGACGTTCACGCTGACGGCGGGCGACGACAGCATCGAGGCGAGCGTGCGGCTGCCGGGCGAGTTCAATGTCGAGAACGCCACCGCCGCGATCACCGCCGCGGCGGCGCTGGGCCTCGATATCGAGGCCGTAGCGTTGGGGGTCGCGGCTTGCGAGGGGGTGCCGGGGCGGATGGGGCGGGTCGGCGGCGCGGCGTTCGACGTGATCGTCGACTACGCGCACACACCGGAGGCGATGCGGTCGGTCCTCGAGACGTTGCGGCCCGTCGTCGAGGGGCGGCTGATCGTTGTGTTCGGCTGCGCCGGGGAGCGGTCCCGGGAGCGGCGGTCGGGCCTCGGGAGTGTCGCCGCCGAGCTGGCGGACTACGCGGTGCTGACC
This sequence comes from Dehalococcoidia bacterium, assembly GCA_028279505.1. Taxonomy (GTDB): domain Bacteria; phylum Chloroflexota; class Dehalococcoidia; order UBA2979; family UBA2979; genus UBA6627. Next base: position 54,648 of record JANQNP010000010.1, on the reverse strand, counting down.
GAGGAGGATCCGCGCTCGGAGCCGTCGGAGCAGATCATCGCGGAGATCGCGGAGGCGATGGTGGTGGGCGGCAGCCGCGAGCAGGTCGACTTCGAGCGGGTGACCGACCGGCGGGCAGCGATTGCGCGCGCCCTCGAGATTGGGAGTGCCGGCGACCTGGTGCTGCTCGCCGGCAAGGGACACGAGCGGTCGATCGAGCGGGCGGATGGGTCGCACGACTGGGACGAGCGCGCCGCGGCGCGCGAGGAGATCGCGCGGCGATTCGGGTAGGCCTCGGAGCACGTCTGGGGAGTTGCGAGGGGGCGCCGGGCGGGGCACATTCCGGCCTGACCGGGATTCACACGACCGAGGATGAAGCGGGGGGCGCCGTGAAGGCTGCGGTGATGCGTGCGGGCGAGACGAAGCTGCTCGTCGAGGAGCTGGATCAGCAGGAGCCGAAGGCGGGTGAAGTCCTCGTGAAGACGGGGGCCGCGGGGCTGTGCGCGAGCGACATTCACGTGATCCACGGCACGGCGGTGCTGCCGCTGCCGTGCGTGCTCGGGCACGAGGGGTCGGGGACCGTGGAGGCGGTCGGGCCCGGGGTGACGACCGTGCAGCCGGGCGACCGGTGCGTGCTGTCGTTCATCTCGAACTGCGGGCACTGCCGGCAATGCCGTTCCGGCACGCCGCAGCTCTGCGAGACCAACGCGGCGACAGGCGCGGCGCAGTTCGATGGGACGACTCGCCTCAGCGATAGCGACGGCAACGACGTATTCCAGATGGCGAAGCTGGGCGTCTTCTCGGAGTACCAGGTGGTGCCCGCTCAGGCCTGCCACCCGATGCCGGACGACGTGTCGATGGAGGTGGCAGCCCTCATTGGGTGCTCCGTCACGACCGGGGTGGGCAGCGTGATGAACGCGCCGGGCGTGAAGCCGGGGATGACGGTCGCGGTGTTCGGCGCGGGCGGCGTTGGGCTGCACTCGGTGCAGGGGGCGCGGCTGATGGGCGCCTCGAAGGTGATCGCCGTCGACATCGCGGAGCACAAGCTCCAGTTCTCGCGGCAGTTCGGCGCGACCGACTTCATCGATTCGACCACCACGGACCCGGTCGAGGCGATCAAGGATCTGACCGGCGGCGGGGTCGATTTCGCATTCGACACGTTCGGCGGGATCGAGACGACGCAACAGGCACTGGGGTCGTTGCGGCGGAATGGGACCGCCGTGGTGGTCGGGCTCGCGCCGGTGGGCGACCACGCGCAGGTCGACCTCGTCGACATGGTGCGGTTCCAGAAGCATCTCGTCGGTGCGTACTACGGGTCAGCCAGTCCGCACGAGAGCTTCCGCGCGCTGATCGACCTCTACCTGAAGGGCGATCTGCTGGTCGACGAGATCATCGAGCGGCGCTATCCGCTCGATGAGATCAACGAGGGGTTCGATGCCCTCGAGCGTGGTGAGAACGGGCGAGGGGTGATCGTCTTCAACTAGCGACGGCGGGGGCAATTCACTAAGCGGCCGCTGCGATACGCTCCGGATTCGAGCGGGGGATAGCGATGACGACGACCGAGACGACGCCGATCCTGGACGAGGCGACGATCGCCGAACTGCGCCGCGAGGATCAGGCGCACCTGCTGCACTCGCAGCACTACGCGCCGGATCACGAGCAGGCGCTGATCTTCGACCACGGCGAGGGCGTCTGGCTGACGGACGTGAGCGGGAAGCGCTACATCGACGGGTTGTCGTCGTTGTGGAACGTGGCGGTTGGGCACGGGCGCGGCGAGCTGGCCGACGCGGCCGCCGAGCAGATGCGGAAGGTCGCGTTCGCCAACGGGTACAACGGCTTCTCGAACGAGCCGGCGATTCGCCTGGCCTCGAAGGTGATCGACCTCTGCTACGACAACATGGGGGCGCTGTTCTTCACCAACTCGGGCGGCGAGTCGAACGAGGGCGCGTTCAAGATGGCGCGCTTCTACTGGAACCTCCAGGGTCGCGAAGGCAAGAACAAGCTCATCTCGCGGCCGCGGGCCTACCACGGCTCGACGCTCGCGACCTCCTCGATGACCGGCCTCCCGCCGTTCTGGAAGTACTTCGGCCCGTTGGTGCCGAACATCAGCCACACCGAGCAGCCCTCCAATCCCGAGAGCACCGACGAGCCGAACACGGACGGCGAGACGGCGGAGTGGCTCGAGGAGGCGATCCTGCGCGAGGGGCCGGATACGGTCGCCGCGTTCATCGCGGAGCCGGTGAAGGGCGCGGGCGGCATCTTCACGCCGTCGGACGACTACTTCCCGCACATCCGCGAGATCTGCGACAAATACGAGGTGCTGCTGATCGCCGACGAGGTGATCACGGGCTTCGGGCGGACCGGGAAGATGTTCGCCCTCGAGCACTGGGGCGTGCAGCCGGACATCGTGTCGATCGCGAAGGCGATCACCTCGGCGTACGTGCCGATGGGCGCCTTCATCGTGAGCGAGCCGATCGCCGACGCGATGAAGAACCTGCCGGCCGACGCGAAGTTCATGCACGGCTACACGAACAGTGCGCACCCGACCGCCGCCGCGGTGGGGTTGCGGAACCTGCAGATCTTCGAGGACGAGAACCTCGTCGAGAACGCCGCCGCGATGGGCGCGCGCCTCGGAGACGGCGTCCGCGCCGCCTTCGAGGGCCATCCGCACGTCACGAACGTGCGGAACCTCGGGCTGATGTGCGGGCTGTCGCTCGTTCAGGACGCGGAGAACGGCACGCCGTTCGCCGAGCCGGGCACCGGCGCGAAGGTGATGGCGCACATGCGCGACGAGGGGCACGTGATCCCTCGGATCATCAACGATGAGCTGCTGATGGCGCCGCCGCTGGTGATCAACGCCGACGAGGTGGACTTCATGATCCACGCCGCGCGCGAGGCGGTGAAGGCTGTGACCGGGGCGTAGGAGACTCCACGGGGATCGCCACTCATAGCGCCTAAGTGGACCGAACGCAGGGGGGCGACCCGATGCCCCCCACAGCTCTCAATGACTAGCGAGGACTAGCGAGCTGTGGAGCCTATGAGACGACGTCACGGCCGTGCCTTAGACGCTCAAGAAGTGCCGCCGGATTCTAAACCTCCCACGCCGGAGTCACGAGTCTGAATCTGCTGAAACCACAATAGTTCTATGATCGATTGATGACGGTCATAGCACGAATCGAAAGTCATATCGGCTTCACGATCACGAGCGAACCTGTTTACGCCAGTGTTCCCACCGTAGTAGAACGTCATCACACCTTCCGCGGTAGGCGTCCCGATGAAGAGCTCGATGCCGGCGGCCTGCATGCACCGGGCCGTAGCCTCTACGCTGAGCCTGTACTCCTCGTCGGTAATCAAGCCATCTTCGAGCGCTGGAGTCTGCTCCCGGGGCGCCCCTTCAGTCAACGCCTGAACGTTGATAGGCGCCGTATCGGCGGTCACCATATCCGAGCCTCGATCGGACGCCCTGTAGGAGTCCCAAGCCTCGCCCAACGCGAAGCCTAGCAGCACCGAACTCACCATCAGGATGGCACTTCGAGCCCAAGGCCAGCCTGGCTTCAGAACAAACCGATCAACCATCAGTCTGTTATGCATTTTCCGTGTGAGGCAACCTGGTAGATGTTGCGGCCGCTAACACACGAAATTGATGATCGCCGAGTAACCCCACACAGTGTTGGGTTGGATCCTCGACCTGTGCCAACCCCACCCACTGATGCAGGTGGCCGCAGGTTGATTGTACAGCACGTACAGGTCACCTTGAGCTTGAGTGCCTGTCAACCAGCCACCACTTGTCGGAAGGTAGTAGTTGCCTGCGGTCGTATAGACATACGCCTTCGCTTGGGCGATCATCCCAGTTGTAACGTTCGTTGACTGGATCAACTGCGTTCCGGTATGGACAGTGGTTCCGTTGGTGCTACACGGACTCTCCGGCGGACCGAAACGGTACGTGCCACCCTCGGGCCGTTGATCAACCCAATATCCACAGGCTTCCGCCTTATCGTAGGAGAAGGCGAAGACGCCCAGAACTGCTACCAACGCAAGATTGACCGCAGCTAGCCTTAGCATTTCTTACCCTCCAGCCACTCTCCGTATACCCACGGAACTCTCGACGAGTGGAGCACCTATCTAACGACACTGCTGTGGTGATCGCTCCCGAACGCGGTTAGTACCAGCAAGCAAACTAAGCACCACGACGACCTCGTCTCGAACGACTTTACCGCGATAGGTTAGATAAGGAAGAGAATGCTGTCAACAGAGCGATGGTCAGTATAGATAGGACGTTGTTAGATATCGAATCCCTGCGCACTCAATCATCCGTTCAGGCTCTTGCGCGGGCCAAGCAGGACAGTCGGGGCGCCGAGTTCAACCTCAGGGACGGGCTTGAGACGGTCGCCCCTAGAACGACCCGCACCGCGGATCTTCCTTGGGCAATAGCGACTCGGATAGCTGCTCCAGAGTTCCGGCGCTCAACACAACACCAACCGCGGCGCTCCTCCAGATGCTTGTGTGGTCCGAGTCGCCAAGGGCTGGGTCTAGAACGTCGTCTTGGCGACATTCCCATCGATCGCCCGGCCCGCATGTGGCCTTTCGCTTGTTCCGTCGTCGGGCGGAGTACGCGAACAGTGATGGCCCGCTCCTCCCCGCGGGATGGTATTTGATTATCCACCCATACGAATTGACGCGCCGAGGACGGCGTCGCTAGAGTGGATCTCAAGAAAGGGGGTGATGCGAATGGCTGATGATAGTAGTCATCGTCTGAACATGGAGGGTCGGAGCATCTCAACGGAGGTGGCCTCCTCGTAAGCCCCCTGTTCATGACGGGGACTCACATGGGCCCGCTCGGCGAATGCCGGCGGGCCCTTTTCTTTGCCCGCTTCCAGGCGCGCCGCGAGCGTAAGCTCGCCGAGTTGGACGGGAGGCGCCGAATGCCGTTTGACCTCGATCGGTACGCCGCGGGGTTGCAGACGCGAGCCGTTGGGCAACGAGTCGAGTACCGGGAGCAGACCGGCTCGACGATGGACGACGCGCGCGCGGTCCTCGATGGGGAGCCCGGCACAGCCCCGGGGTTCGCGTGCATCGCCGGCGAGCAACTCACCGGCCGAGGGCGCCTGAACCGGCACTGGGTTTCGGCGCCTGGCGTGGGACTGTACGTCACGTACTACCTGCGGCCCTCGGTGGTGGCGAACGCGCCGCTGATCTCGCTGGCGGCCGCGCTCGCCGTCGCCGAGGCGGCGGAGGCGGGCTGCGGCGCGACGCCGGTGTTCAAGTGGCCGAACGACGTGATGCACGAGGGGCGGAAGCTCTGCGGGATCCTCGCCGAGGCGCGGAGCAGCGGCGACCGGCTCGACGTGTTCCTCGGGATCGGGGTGAACGTCCGCCCGAACCCGAATCACCCGCCCGAGGTGGCGTCGATCGCGGTGAGCCTCGAGGAGATCGCGGGGACCGCGCCGGCGATCGAGGAGCTGGCGGCGGCGCTGTCGAATGCCCTCGAGGTACGGGTGGCGCAGGTGGATGCTGAGCCAGAGCGACTGCTCGCGGACTGGCGCGCGCGGCTCTCAACGCTGGGGCGGCGCGTGGGGATCAACACCGTGACCGGGACCCTCGAGGGGGTCGCGGTCGGCCTCGGGGGACGCGGGGAGCTGGTGATCGAGCTGGACGATGGGACTCGGCGCGAGATCGCGTCTGGCGACGTGGTCGCGCCGGGCGTGGCGGCGACCGCGGGGTCGTCCGATTGACGCTCCGCGTGCGTGCTGCCTAGGCTCGTGGAGATGAAGTACCGGAACGCCCTCGCGACGCACGTCCATGCGCATGCCCATCTGCATGCGTTGCCGTCGCGCGCGTCGAGGAGCAGCTAGCGAGTAGCTGCGGAGCCTCGAATCCATCGCCGCGACGGCCACGGGCCTCGCGGCTTTTTTTGTGCCTCCCGTTCGCCGCGACGCCCGCTCACGAGCCAGATCGAACCCAGGGGAGCGCGCAACCGAGGCATCGATGACAATCGCAACCAGCAACGACGTGACCCCAGCCCGTCGCGAGGCGAGCGCGCCCGCGGACCTGACCGACAACGGAGACACCGAGATGGCCGACCCCTGGCGCAGTAGCGGCATGCGTGAGCTCGATCCCGAGGCGATGCGTCGCTTCCGGCGCGTCGAGCGGCAGTTCCTCGAAATCACCTCGGAGCGTGGCTTCGAGGAGATCCGGACGCCAACGATCGAGCCGCTGCACCTGTACACGACGGCCGGGGCGCTCTCGCCTCAGCTGCTCGACCGCGCGTACTCGTTCCTCGATTGGGACGGCTGGAGTGGGGAGCGGGTTGTGCTGCGGCCGGATGCCACGGTGCCGGCCGCGCGGTGGTTCGGCGGTAGCGGGCTATCCGAGGCGCGCGTGAGCTACGTGGAGCCGGTGTACCGGTTCGAACCGAGCACCGACGCCGATCGCGAGCTGTGGCAGTGCGGCGTCGAGCTGTTCGGTCCTGGAGCTGCTGAGGGCGACCCAGAGCTACTTCGTGTGGCGGTTGAACTGCTTGGCGGTCTCGGGTTGACCGACCTGCGGGTCGACCTGGCCCACGCCGGGCTGATTCGCGCCGTGCTGGCGGCCGTGGGCCTCGACCCGGTGGAGCAGATCGCTGCGTATGACCGGATGCTCGAGGGCGACCCGGCACTGATCGACGAGCTGAGCGCGACGCAGCAGGAGAGTGCCGGCGCGCTGCGGCTGCTGGCGGACGTCGACGGCGACAGCGCCGGGTACATCGGCAACCTGCGGACGACGATGCTGCCGCTGGTGCCGGCGGCTGCCGGGCCGCTCGACGAGCTGGAGAACGCGGCGCGCGCCCTCGATGACGTCGGGGTGAGCTATCGGGTGCTCGCCGGCACGGCCTCGACGTTCGAGTACTACAGCGGGGTGACGTTCCGCGTGATGGCACGCGGAGCCGAGTGCATCAGTGGCGGGCGCTACGACGGGCTGACGGAGTCCGTCGGTGGCGTGGCGACGCCGGCTTCCGGGTTCGCCGCCTCGCTGTCGCAGCTCGCAGAGCTGGTCGCCAACGGCGGTGCGGCGTGACCGATCTGCCGATCCGCGTCGCGCTGCCTCGGGGGGAGCTGCGGGCACCGCTGGCAGAGCAGCTCGCCGCCGTCGACTTCGTCGCCGAGGGCTATGGCGAGGGGTCGAGATCGTACCGGTTCGAGGTCAGCGGACGGCCGGGCGTGCAGGTGCGTGTGTTCTCCGACGAGGACACGCCGATCCAGGTCGCCCTCGGGAACTACGACCTCGCGATCTGCAGTCGGGCGTGGGTCGACGAGTTGCTAGTGCGATACCGGCACGACTCGATCGTGCCGTTGCGCGCCCTCGATCTGCCGAGCGAGCGGCTGGTGATCGGGGGCGCGGCCGGCGCGAGCCTCGAGGCGATGGCCGCCGCGGGGCCGGTGCGGGTGGCGACGGAGTACCCGAATCTCGCTCAGCACGTGCTGACGCGGCTGCGCATCCCGAACGTGCAGCTCTTCGAGGTGTGGGCGCAGGCGCAGGCCTGGCCACCCGACGACGCCGAGCTCGCGATCGGCCTCGAGAGCGACCTTGCGAAGGATAACCTTGAAACGCTCGGCGAGGCGCACGGCGGCGGCGTCTGGCTGATCGCGAACCGCGAGTCTCTGGCGCAGCGGGATCTCGCCGCGGCGCTCGAGCCGCTGATGTCGCTGCCGCTCGGCTCGGACGCCGGCGGGGTCGCCTCGCCTCGGCCGTTGCAGCTCGGTGACATCGCGCCGCTGACTCCGCGGCCGGAGCGGGAGACGTTCCGGATCGCGGTACCGGACGGGCACGCCCAGAAGGGGACCGTGCAGGCGCTGGCGAGCGCCGGTATCGAGTTCGAGGGGTACACCGAAGAGCGCGCCGACCGCTGGCCGCGCTCCTCGATCGAGGGCGTCGAGGTGAAGATGATGCGCCCGCAGGACATGCCGCGGGCGGTCGCCCTCGGTGGGTTCGACCTAGCGATGACCGGGCAGGACTGGCTCGGGGTGTTCGAGTCGCTGTTCCCCGGCGCGCCGGTGACGCAGCTATGCGACCTCAAGCGGTCAAACTATCGGCTGGGGGCGGTCGTGTCCGAGGACCTGCCGGTGGACACGATGGCCGAGGCGGTGGCGCTGTGGCGGCGTGACGATCCGGGCCGGACGATCCGACTGGCCTCGGAGTATGCGTCGCTGGCGGACCAGTACGCGCGGGACCAGCACCTCGGTCGTTATCGCGTGATTCCGCTCTCGGGGGCGTCGGAGGGGTTCGTGCCTGAGGACGCAGAGATCCTGATCGAGGGGACGGAGACCGGCACCACGTTGAAGGCGAACCGGCTGCGTATGATTGATGTGATCATGGAGTCGACCAATTGCGCGATCGGGCACACGACGCGCCCGCCCGGTCGCCGCGGTGAGCTGCGAGACGAGTTCGTCGAACGACTGTCCGCCGCTGGCGTCGACGCTGGATAGGCCTCGAAGCGATGCCGTCGCTGGGTTCCCACATGGTGCGCGCCAAGGAGATGGCGGACCGTCTCGACCTCAAGGAGATCGAGGCGGATCGCGGCGCGTTCTACCTGGGGTCGACGGCGCCGGATGTGCGGGTGGTGACGCGCGGGGACCGCGCGGACACGCACTTCTTTGACCTCGATGACCTCGAGAAGCAGGACTCGGTGGAGCGCATGTTCCGTGCGCACCCGGAGTACCGAACGCCCTCGGGGCTGGACGCGGCGACGACGGCATTCCTCGCGGGGTACCTCACGCACCTCGTGCTGGACGAGGCGTGGGTGGAGGAGATCTACCGGCCGTCGTTCGGTGTGTACTCCGACATCGACGCTGATCCCCGAAGCAACGTGCTCGACCGGGTGCTGCAGTACGAGCTGGACCGGCGCGACCGGATCGACGACATGTGCCGCCACGACCTGCATGGGGCGCTTGCCGCGACGGCGCCACCGAAGGGGATTCCATTCATCGCCGATGACCACCTCGATCAGTGGTTCGTGATGGTCACGGATATCGCCCAGCACGAGCCGGACTACTCGCGGTTCCGGCGGATGATGTCGCGCCACCTCGAAGGTGCCGGCTTTACCGAGGACGACATCGACGCGTGCTGCAGCGACCCGGCCCCGATCATCGAGGAAGCGATCGGGGTGGTGTCCCCGGAGCGCCTCGAACGGTTCTGGGAGCACGCGGCCGACCTGATGCACGACCGGGTCAGGCGGTATCTGCGGTGACGACGACAACGGCAAGGACCAAGATGCCCTCACTCCAGATCGTCGAGGGCGCCGATGCCGCGCGCTCAAGCGTGCTCAAGCGCGATCCGTTCGGCGCGCCCGACCTGCCCGAGGCGGTGGCGAAGAGCATCGAGGAGCTGTGGGGCGAGCCGCTCAGCGCGGCCGACCACGTGGCGCGCATCCTCGAAGCGGTCGCCGGCGAGGGGGACGCCGCGGTGACGCGGCTCTCGCAGCAGTTCGATCGCTCCTCGTACGAGGCGATCGAGGTGTCGACGGACGAGATCAGCGAGGCGTTCGGCCTCGTGCCGCAGGAGCAGATCGACGCGATCGAGTTCGCGGCGAACCGGATCCGGCAGTACCACCGCGAGCAGCTGCGCCACGCGCCGCAGTCGTTCAGCGCTCGCGGAGCCGGTTGGTCGGTGAAGCCGCTGCAACGGGTCGGCGTCTACATGACCGGCTCGGATGCGGCGTTGCCGTCCTCGGTGATTCACACGGCGGTGCCCGGCGTCGTCGCCGGCGTTGACGAGGTGATCGGCGTGACCGCGGCGCAGGCGGACGGGACGGTGAACCCGGTCAAGCTGGTCGCGGCGCGGTTCGCCGGCATCAACCGGATCTTCCGCGCCTCGGGGGCGCAGGCGATCGCGGCGCTGGCCTACGGCACCGACACGATCCCGGCGGTCGACAAGATCTACGGGCCGGGGAACCTGTTCGTGACGCTGGCCAAGCAGCAGCTCTTCGGGCGAGTCGGGATCGACGCGATCTACGGGCCGACCGAGACGCTGGTGATCGCGGACGAGACTGCGAGCATTGACCTCGTGGCTGCCGACCTGCTCGCGCAGGCGGAGCACGACCGGCTGGCGACGCCGGTGCTGATCACGACGAGCCGCGCGGTCGCCGAAGCCGCCGCCGAGCAGATCGAGACGCAGCTCGAGACGCTCGAGCGTGGCGAGATCGCGCGCGCCGCCGTCGAACGCGGCGGTGCGGTGGTGGCCGCGGACCTCGGGGAGGCGGTCACGCTCGCGAACGAGTTCGCGCCGGAGCACCTCTGTCTGCTCGTCGCTGATCCGGAAGGGTTGCTGCCACGGATCCGCAACGCGGGTGGGGTGTTCCTCGGAGAGTCATCGCCTGAGGTGCTGGGCGACTACACGGCGGGGCCGAGCCACGTGATGCCCACCGGCGGGTCGGCGCGCTTCGCCTCGCCGTTGTCGGTCCTCGATTTCCTCAAGGTCACCTCGGTGGTCTCGTTCGACGAGCACGAGCTGGACCGGCAGGGGCCGTACGCTGCCACGCTCGCGCGTGCGGAGGGGTTGACCGCCCACGCCCGCAGCATCGAACGACGGATCGAGGGCCGGTAATGGCGCGCTTTGACCCCATCGGCTCGCTGAAGCCGCACATCCGGAAGCTGCCGCCGTACGAGGCGCTCGAAGACCTCGAGGATCTCGCGGCTGCGTATGGCTTCGAGCCCGAGGAGATCCTCAAGCTGGACGGGAACGAGAACCCGTACGGGCCGTCGCCGAAGGCGCTCGCTGCGTTGCAGAGCGACTACGGCGCCGACCGCTACGCCGACGCGGCGCAGTTCCGGTTGCGCTCGGCGATCTCGGGGTACGTGGGCGTGCCCGCGGAGAACATCGTCGCCGGTGCCGGGTCGGACGAGCTGATCGATCTGATCTTCCGACTCTGGGTCTCGACGGACGATACGGTCGTCACGTCGGGGCCAACGTTTGGCATGTACGCCTTCGACTCCGGGCTGAATGGTTCGACGCTCCTCGATGTGCCGCGGCTCGACGACTGGTCGGTCGACGGGGAGGCGCTGCTTGCGGCGGCGCGCGACGCGAAGGCCGTCTTCCTCGCTTCGCCGAACAACCCGACCGGCAACCTGCTCCAACCGGAGCTGCTGGACGCGCTGCTGGAAACCGGTGCTCTCGTCGTCCTGGACGAGGCCTACATCGAGTTCGCCGGCGCCGATTCGGCGACCGTGCGCTCTGCCTCGGAACCCGCGCTGATCGTGCTGCGGACCTTCAGCAAGTGGGGTGGCATTGCGGGGATGCGCGTGGGTTACGCGACTGGCGTAGCGGAGAGCGTCGACGTGATGCTGCGCGCCAAGCAGCCGTACAACATCTCGGCGGCGAGCCAGGCAGCGGCGCTCGCATCCCTCGAAGACCTCGAAGTGCTCAACGAACGAGCGCGGATGCTGGTCACAGAGCGCGACCGCCTCGCGGACGCGATGCGGCGGTCGGAGTACCTCGAACCGTTCCCCTCGGACGGGAACTTCCTCCTCGTACGGGTACGCGACGGGCGGAGCGGGCACGAGGCGTCCGAGGCGCTGCGGCAGCACGGCATCTTCGTGCGGACGTACAGCGCCCCGCGGCTTGCGGACTGCTTCCGCATCTCGATGGGGACGCCCGAGCAGAACGAGCGGATCGTCGCGGCGATCGCGGAGATTGGAGCCAGCGATGGCTAGGGCGGCAACGGTCGACCGCGACACCAATGAGACGACGATCCACGTCGAGCTGAACGTCGACGGCACCGGCCAGGCCGACGTCGCGACCGGGATCGGCTTCTTCGACCACATGCTCGACGCATTCGCGCGGCACGGGCGGTTCGACCTGACCGTGAAGGCGTCCGGCGACCTCGAGGTGGACGCGCATCACACGATGGAGGACGCGGCGCTGGCCCTCGGGCAGGCGTTCGACACGGCGCTCGGTACGCGCAACGGGATCGTGCGGATGGGCGACGCGCTGGTGCCGCTCGACGAGGCGCTGGTGCAGGCGGTGATCGACATCTCGGGGCGGCCGTTCGCCTCGACGAATTTCGACTTCATCGGCGAGCGGATCGGCGAGGCGCCGACGGAGATGGTGCCGCACGTGCTGTCCTCGTTCGCCGTGGGCGCGCGCCTGACGCTGCACGTCCGACAGCTCGAGGGTGCGAACGACCACCACATCGCCGAGGCGGCGATGAAGGCGCTGGGGCGCGCGCTCGACGCAGCCACGCAAGTGGACCCGCGCATCGAGGGCAGCGTGCCGTCGACGAAGGGCACGCTGACGGCCTAGGCTCCTCGTGATCGTCCCGCGCCGCCGGCGTGGGAGAGAGGAGCGCCGCGATGCGCCTACTCCTGACCGGGTTCGAGCCGTTCGGCGGCGAGACCGTGAATCCCTCTGGCGAGATCGCGAAGACGCTGGCGGCCGACCCGCCGGCCGGCGTCGAGCTGACGACGATGGTGCTGCCGGTGCACTTCCGATCGGTGGCGGAGGGGATTCTGCCTGCCCTCGGGAGCCACGATGCCTGGCTGGGGCTGGGCGAGGCCGGGAAGCGCGCGCACCTCTCAGTTGAGCGAGTGGGGATCAACGTGTTTGTCGACTCCTCGTTGCCGATCGATCAGCGGGAGGAGCTGACCATCCGCGAGGGCGGACCGGACGCGTACTTCGCGCGGCTGCCGCTGCACGAGGTGGCATCGAGCATGCGCGAAGCGGGGGCGCCCTCGGCGGTGTCGAACACGGCCGGGACGTACTGCTGCAACGAGTCGATCTACACGGTGCAACACCACCTCGCCGAGACCGGCGGCGACATGCCGAGCGGGTTCATCCACGTGCCGTACCTGCCGGAGCAGGTGGCCGACAAGCCGGTTGGGACGCCCTCGATGGCGCTTGAGACGCAGGTGCTCGGGGTACGGGCGGCGATCGAGGTGCTACGCGACCAGGTGGCCGCGCGGACGTCGGAGCTCGTTCGCGCGTGAGCGAGGACGACGCCGCGTCGCTGCTGCGCTTCGCGCTCGACCTCGCGGACGAGGCCGACGCGATCTCGACGCGCTACTACCGAGGTGAACTCGGAACTGAGGCAAAAGCCGATGGGTCGCTGGTCACAGAGGCGGACCGGGAGGTCGAGGAGCACCTCCGGCAGCGGATCGCGGCCGAGTATCCGGACCACGACATCCTGGGCGAGGAGCAGGGATTCACGCCGGCGGGTGGCGGAGCACGATGGATCCTCGATCCGATCGATGGGACGCACGGGTTCGCGCGGGACCTGCCGGTGTGGGCAACGTTGATCGCGCTCGAGCGAGGCGGGCAGGTGGAGGTTGGCGTGGCCTCGGCACCCGCGCTTGGGACGCGGTGGTGGGCCGGGCGGGGGCTCGGGGCGTACCGAGGGGACCTGACCGCGAAGGGGCGCGCGGGGGAGCGGATCGCGGTGTCGACGGTCGCGAACCTCGAGGAGTCGCAGGTGCTGTATGGGTCGTACGACCTGACGGTCGACACGTGGCCGGGGGCCGACGCGGTGCTGCGGCGCGGGTGGCGGTCGCGTGGCCTCGGCGACTTCTGGGGGCACTGCCTGGTGGCCGAGGGATCGGCGGAGCTGATGTTGGAGGCGATCTGCTCGCCGTGGGACATGGCGGCGCTGATCGTGATCGTCGAGGAGGCGGGCGGGCGGATGACCGACCTCGACGGGAACGCCGTCTTCGATGCGGGGCACTCGGTGACCTCGAACGGTCGGATGCACGACGAGGTGCTGGGGAAGCTGGCCAGCCGACCGCTCGGCTAGCTGGCCCGGCCGGCGTGGGACCGAAGGACGAGTAGGCCGGCGAGTGCGGCGAGCGCCGCTGCCGCGGAGAAGAGCGCCGGCAACCCGACCGACTGGGCGACGATCGCGAGGCCGATGCCGGCGGTGATTTCGCCGAACGATTCCATCTGGGCGAGCATCGACTGGACGGTGGCGCGCACGTCGCTTGTGGCGCGGCGGTTGACCCAGACCTCGGAGACGGAGCGGGCGACGGGCCAGGCCATGCCCTCGACCAACAGGACGCCGGCCGCGGCGGTGAACTCCTCGGGAGCTGCGGCGACCACCATGAGGCCGATCGCGCCGACCATGCACGCGACGACGTAGAACGAGCGGGCGGCGCCGACGCCGTCGATGCGCTGCTCGACGGCGCGCAGGGCGAGCGCGCCGACGGCGAGCGTCACGAGGCCCAACGCCGTGAGCCAGACGATCGGGGCCGGATTCTCGGGGAGTCCGAGCTCGACGAGGCGTTTCGGGACGAGGAAGCCGACCTCGGCGGCGCTCTGGACGAGGAACCAGGCGGCGAGCACGGTGAGGATCTCGCGATCGCGCCTCGCGAGGGCCAGGCCACCTCGGAAGATGGCGAGCGAGGTGCGCCAGCGGTCCTCGTGCGTCGGCGTGAAGTTGTGCTCGGTGAACGTCAGCGCGACCACCGCGCCGAGCAGCAGCATCCCGACGCCGGCGATCACGATCGCCGGTCCGAGGCCGATCCACCATCCGAGGAGCCCGAACCCGACCAGGCCCGACGCCGCGCCGACCTGTTCGAGCCGGGCGCGGGTGATCAGGAGGCGCGAGATACGGTCGGGGCGGTTCAGCTCGTCGGTGACCCAGGCGATGTCGGCGCCGCTCGAGAAGGTCCAGCCGAGCGCCCACAGGACCTGCGGGACCAGGATCAGCTCGAAGTTGGTGACGAAGCCCATCAGCGTCATGCCGGTGCCCATGACGATGTGGGCGATCACCAGCGAGCGCTTGCGGCTGATCGTGTCGGCGATGACGCCGGTGGGCACCTCGGCGACTACGGTCGTCAGCGCGAGGACCGCGCCGTACACGAGCAGCTCGGAGGCGGTCAGCCCGGCCTCGACGACGAGGTAGAGGCTGGTGAGCAACCACCAGCCGCGATGGAAGACGGCACGGGTCGTCGACCACCGGAGGAAGGTGGCGGCTACGTCACGGGTGGGCTGCGAGGGATCGTCGTCTGAGCGCAAGAACCTGCCGGCCGGACCAAGAGCGGCGTTGACGGGTCAGGTGATGGGGATCCGCGGCCGCGGCCGCGCTTGACGACGCTGAGTGTACCGACGTCGCTCCGAACGCGCCGCCTAGTTGCCGGCGGCGACC
This sequence comes from Dehalococcoidia bacterium, assembly GCA_028279505.1. Classification (GTDB taxonomy): domain Bacteria; phylum Chloroflexota; class Dehalococcoidia; order UBA2979; family UBA2979; genus UBA6627. Next base: position 39,563 of record JANQNP010000010.1, on the reverse strand, counting down.
TCGGCCTCGGTGAGGTCGAAGCGGAAGTCCTCGATCACGGGGTTAGCGAGGAGTTGCTGACACATCTCCGTGACGGCCTGCTCGGCGGCCTCGGGGGTGGCGGCCTCGAGGGTGACCTCGATGCGCTTGCCGACGCGGACACGCTCGGCGCCGTCGAAGCCGAGGTTCTTGAGGCCGTCGAGGACGGCGAGGCCCTGGGGGTCGTTGACCAAGGGCTTGAGCATGACCTCGATGGCGGCGAGGTAGGCGGGCATCGGCGTTCCTTCTCGTGCGTTCGAGGCGGTTAGTCGGGGAGGTTCTCGCCGGTGATCAGGCGGTAGGCCTCGATGTAGCGGGCGCTCGTCGCATCGACGACGTCGTCGGGGAGGACGGGGCCCGGGGGCTGCTTGTCCCAGTCGAGACCGTCGAGGTAGTCGCGCAGCGGCTGCTTGTCGAAGGAGGGCTGGTCGGCGCCGGGGAGGTACTTGTCGGCGGGCCAGAAGCGGGACGAGTCCGGGGTCATCACCTCGTCGACGAGGGTGACCTCGCCGTCGATGATAGCGAACTCGAACTTGGTGTCGGCGACGAGGATGCCGCGCTGGGCGGCGTGGTGCGCACCGTAGCGGTAGAGGGCGAGCGCGCGGAGCTTGACCGCGTTGGCGACCTCTTCGCCGAGGAGCGCGATTACTTCCTCGTAGGTCATCGGGGCGTCGTGATCGGGCGGCTCGGCCTTGGTCGACGGGGTGAAGATCGGCTCGAGGAGCTGGCTGGACTTCAGCAAGCCCTCGGGGAGCGGGTTGCCGCTGACGGTGCCGGTTCGCTGGTACTCGGCCCAGCCGGATCCGGCGATGTAGCCGCGCACGACGGCTTCGACCCTCAGCACCTCGCCGCGACGCATGACCATCGAGCGGCCGAAGTACTCCGGGCCGCAGTCGACGCCAAGGTCCGCAGCGTTCGAGGCTTCGAGGACGGCGACGAAGGCGTTGGGGACGACCTCAGAGGTGCGGCTGAACCAGAACTCGGACATGCGGGTGAGGACCTCGCCCTTGTGGGGGACGCCGTTCGGCATGACGACGTCGAAGGCGGAGACGCGATCCGTCGCGACGAGGAGCACCCGATCGTCGCCGAGCGCGTAGATGTCGCGCACCTTGCCGGTGTGGATCCGCTCCAGGTTGAGCGAGGTCTCCATCATCACCGGTGCTGCCGTCGTCATGCAGTCGCCTCCGCTACCAAGCCGAGCCGGTCGAACGAGTCGTCGACGTGAACGAGGTAGGCGTCGAGATCGAAGAGAGCGTCGAGGTCGGCCGTCGACAGACGCGACGTGACCTCGGTGTCTGCCTCGAGCAGCTCGCGGTAGGGGAGGTCCTCGTGCCAGGCGCGCATCGCGTGGGTCTGGACGATCTTGTAGGCGGCCTCGCGGGTGAGGCCGGCGGCGAGCAGGGCGTTCAGGACCTTGGCCGAGAAGATGAGGCCGCGGGTCTTGTCGACGTTCTCGCGCATGCGCTCGGGGTAGACGACGAGACCGCGCATGACGCCGGTGAAGATCTGGAGGCTGTAGGCGAGCAGGCCGGTGGCGTCGGGGAAGGCGATGCGCTCGGCTCCGGAGTGGGAGATGTCTCGTTCGTGCCAGAGCGGGACGTTTTCGAGGCCGACGGTGGCATACCCGCGCAGGGTGCGAGCGAGGCCGCAGACGCGCTCGCACAGCTCCGGGTTGCGCTTGTGGGGCATCGAGGAGGAGCCGGTCTGGGCACCTTCGGCGAAGGGCTCCTCCGCCTCGCGGAGCTCGGTGCGCTGGAGCGCGCGGATCTCAGTGGCGAACTTCTCGAGGGATGCGGCGACGCCGGCAAGCACGCTCAGCACGAAAGCGTGGCGGTCGCGCTGGATGATCTGGGTCGTGACGGGGGCGACGCCGAGGCCCAGGCGCGCGCAGGCGTTGGCCTCGACGCTCGGGGGCACTGAGGCGTGCGTTCCGACCGGACCCGACATCTGGCCAACGGCGACGTGCTCCCTCGCGAGGGCGAGTCGCTCCTCGTGGCGGCGGAGCTCGTCAACCCAGACGGCCAGCTTGAGACCGAAGGTGGTCGGCTCCGCGTGGACGCCGTGGGTGCGGCCGATGCAGATCGTGCGGCGGTGCTCGATGGCGCGCTTCGTGATCACGGCCTTCAGCTCGCCGACCTGGGCGGTCAGGAAGTTGAGGGCGTCGACGAACTGGAGGCAGGTGGCGGTGTCCCAGACGTCGTTGCTGGTGAGGCCGTAGTGGACCCACCGGGACTCATCGCCGAGCGAGTCGGCGACGGAGCGGAGGAACGCGGTGACGTCGTGGTGCGTCTCCTCGATGTAGCGCATGACGTCGGGGACGTGGACCTTCGCCTTCGAGGTGATGGCGGCGACGTCCTCGGCGGGGATGACGCCCTCGTCGCCCCAGGCCTCGACGACGGCGAGCTCGACCTTGAGCCAGGTCTGGAACTTGTGCTCGTCGGACCAGATCGCGGTCAGCTCGGGGACGCTGTAGCGCTCAATCATTCGCGAACTCCTCGCGCCGACTAGTCATTCGCGAACTCCTCGCGAGGGGGTGAGAACACCTCGACGAGGGTCGCCGCGTCGACGGCGCGGACGTAGTGCGGGGCGTCGCCCGGGATGAGGTAGGAGGCGCCGGGGCCAAGGTCCCAACTCTCGTCGCCGATCTCAATGTGGATCTTGCCGTCGGCGACGGTGCCGGCCTGCTCGTGCGGGTGGGTGTGCTGCGGCACCTCGGCGCCGGGGCTGAGGGTGATCTGGACGAGGGTGACGTTGTCGCCGGAGACGAGCGTGCGGCGGACGACACCGGGGAACATCTCGATCGGGTTGGTGGCGCTGTACTCGCGGGTGCGAGCCTGAGCGCTTGGTTGGGCCATGGGGAGGCTCCTTCGGGCTAGCCAGCGTACGGCTGGCGGCCGGACAGGGAAATGCACGACATAATCGTCATCGTGCACCGACCTCGAGCGGTTGATCGGCGGTGAGGCCGATGTCCGTGCGGTAGTGGGCGCCCTCGAACGAGATGCGCGCCACGTTGTCATAAGCGAGGCCGCGCGCGTCCTCGATGCTGGTGCCGCTGGCGACGACGCAGAGGACGCGGCCGCCGCCGGTGACAAGCCGGCCGCCTTCCTCGCGGGCGCCGGCGACGAAGACCTGCACCTCGGGGTCGACGCTCTCGAGGCCGCTGATCGGCTTGCCGGTGTCGTAGCTGTTCGGGTAGCCGCTGGACGCCATGAACACACCAACGGTGGCGACGTCGTCCCACTCGACCTCGATGTCGGCGAGCCGCTGGTCGGCGACCGCGTCGACGATCTCGAGGAGGTCGGTGCGGAGCTTCGGGAGGAGGGCCTCGGTCTCGGGATCGCCGAAGCGGGCGTTGAACTCGACGACCTTCGGGCCGGAGTCGGTGACCATCATGCCGGGGTAGATCACGCCGGCGTAGGAGCGGCCGGCGGCCGCCATCGCGGCGACGGCGCGTTCGGTGACGTCGGAGCGGATGTGCTCGGCCGTGTCGTCGTCAAGCCAGCCGGGCGGCGAGTAGACGCCCATGCCGCCGGTGTTGGGGCCGCGGTTGCCGTCGAAGACGGGCTTGTGGTCGCAGGAGAAGGGCATGTGGCGCACGGTGACGCCGTCGGTGAAAGCGTGGGCCGAGGTCTCGCGGCCGAACATGCGCTCCTCGACGACGATGCGGGTGCCCGCGTCGCCGAAGGCCTGCTCGATCATGATGCGGTCAATCGCGGCGTCCGCCTCCTCGAGGTTGTCGCAGACGATGACGCCTTTGCCGGCGGCGAGGCCGTCGGCCTTGATGACGACCTGGTGCCCGGCGTCCGCGGCGTAGGCGCGAGCTGCCTCGGGATCATCGAAGGACTCGGAGATGGAGGTGGCGATGCCTGCCTCGGCCATCAGCTGGTTCGCGAAGGACTTCGACGCCTCGAGCTGGGCGGCCGCGCGGGTCGGGCCGAAGACGCGGAAGCCGGCTTCGAGGAGGTGGTCGGTGACGCCGGCGGCGAGGGGGTCCTCGGGACCCACGACCACGAGATCGGCGGCGACGCGCTCGGCGAGCACGACGACGGCGTCGAGGTCCAGCGGTGAGACGTCGGGGACGAGCTCGCCGAGGTCGCGCATCGCGGGGTTGCCGGGGGCGATGGTGAGCTTCGAGAGCCGGGGGGACTGGGCGAGCTTCCAGGCGATGGCGTGCTCGCGACCGCCGCCCCCGAGGAGGAGGACGTTCATGTGGTTGCCTCCAGCTTCGCGCTCACGCCGATCCGCCTACGCGCACGCGCCTACTCCCACTCGATGGTGCCCGGGGGTTTCGAGGTGATGTCGTAGACGACGCGATTCACCTCGGGGACCTCGTTGGTGATGCGGTTGGAGATGTTGGCGAGCAGGTCGTAGGGGAGGCGCGCCCAGTCGGCGGTCATGGCGTCCTCGGCGGTGACGACGCGGAGCGCGATCAGGTGGCCGTAGGTGCGGTAGTCGCCCTGGACGCCCACCGTCGCGGTGTTCGTGAGGACGGCGAAGGATTGCCAGAGGTCGTAGTAGAGGTCGGCCTTCTTGATCTCGTCCATGACGATCCAGTCGGCGCGGCGCAGCACGTCGAGCTTGTCGAGCGTGACCTCGCCGATGACGCGGATCGCGAGGCCGGGACCGGGGAAGGGCTGCCGGTAGACCATCTCGTCGGAGAGGCCGAGCTCCTTGCCGACGCGGCGAACCTCGTCCTTGAAGAGGTTGCGCAGCGGCTCGATCAGCGTGAACTGCATGTCCTTCGGCAGGCCGCCGACGTTGTGGTGGGTCTTGATCTTCGCGGCGGCGTTGCTGCCGGTGGAGGCTGACTCGATCACGTCCGGGTAGGTAGTGCCCTGGGCGATGAAGTCGACCTGACCGAGCTTCTGCGCCTCGGCCTCGAAGACGCGGATGAAGGTCTCGCCGATGCGGACGCGCTTCGTCTCAGGTGCCGTGACCTCGGCGAGTTCGCGCATGAAACGGTCACGCGCGTCGACGTGGAGCAGGTTGATCTTCATCTGCTCGCGGAAGGTGTTGACGACGCGCTCCGGCTCGCCGAGCCGGAGCAGCGCGTTGTCGACGAAGATGCAGGTGAGCTGGTCGCCGACGGCGCGGTGGACGAGGGCGGCTGCGACCGCCGAGTCGACGCCGCCGGAGAGGGCGCAGATGACCTTGCCGTCACCAACGCTCTTGCGAATCGCCTCGACGGACTCGTCGACGAAGGAGGAGGCGGTCCAGTCACCGGCGCAGCCCGCGACCTCGAAGAGGAAGTTGCGGATCACCTGGTCGCCCTGCGGCGTGTGGACGACCTCGGGGTGGAACTGGATGCCGTAGTGACCGGCGTCGTCGGCCATCGCGGCGATCGGGGCGTTCTGAGACTGGGCGATCGAGCGGAAGCCGGCGGGGAGGCGCTCGATGCGGTCGCCGTGGGACATCCAGACCGGCATCGAGCCGGGCAGCTCGTGGAACAGATCGCTCGAGGCCTCGCCGACCTCGAGGATCGCGTGGCCGAACTCGCGGCTGGTCGCCGGCTCGACGCTGCCGCCGAGCTTGTGGGCGAGCAGCTGCATGCCGTAGCAGATGCCGAGGATCGGCAGGCCGGTCGCCACGACCCAGTCTGGGAGCTGCGGCGCACCCTCGGCGTAGACGGAGGCCGGGCCGCCGGAAAGCACGAAGCCCTTCACGTTGAGGTGGTTGAGCTTCTCGGGTTCCGTGTCCCACGGAATCAGCTCGGAGTAGACGCTCGCCTCGCGGATCCGGCGCGCGATCAGCATCGAGAACTGCGAGCCGTAGTCGAGGACGACGACCGACTCGGGGGCGTTTGGGGCGGGGGTGAGGACCTGGCCCGGTTCGCGCCGCTCGGCGATCTCGAGGTAGGTCGCCACCTCGCTGTCGCCGGAAGCGCGAATCCGATCCGCGGAGGCGGAGGTGTCTGTGGCAGTGTCGACCATTGGGCACGGATTCCAGGGGAGTGGACCGCTAAGAACGCAGCCTATCCACCCGCTATAGTCCGGTCAACGCGGCACAATCGGGCGACAAACGACGCGGATCGCGCCGAAGGGGACCATCGCTGCCGATCTTCTCACCGGCCGACTCCGAGCACGTCGTGAACCGGATCCTCGCGGGCGGGATCGCCGGGATCCCGACCGATACCGTCTACGGTCTCGCCGCGCTCGCGACGGACGCGGAGGCGGTCGCGAGCCTTGTCGAGGCGAAGGGACGCGACGCGAATCAGCCAATCGCGCTGTTGTTCGATTCGGTGGTTGACGTGCTGCCGCACCTCGCGGAGCCGCACGTTGTCGATCGGATCGCCCGGCTGTGGCCCGGCGCGCTGACGGCCGTGGTGCGCGCGGCCTCGGACTCACCGATCGTCGCGCCGGTGGTGGCCGAATCGGGGACGATCGGCATTCGCAAGCCGGACGACCCGTTCGCGCGTTCGGTGATCCGCGCGTGCGGTGGCGTGCTCGCGGTGACGAGCGCGAACCGGCACGGCGAGCCGGACGCCACCTCGGCGGACGAGGTCGCGGCGCTCTTCGGCGAGCTGTTGCCGGTCCTCGATGGTGGCGACCGGCACGGCGGGATCCCGTCGACCGTGGTCGACCTGACGACGAAGCCGCCGCGGGTCCTGCGCGAGGGGGCGACCGACGTCAGTTCACTGATCGAGGATGAGCCCGGCTGAGACGCTCCCGCAGCCGCATCGAGCAGGCGCCCTGCGAGTGCTCAGGATGAGTGCTCAAGAAGGGGCCTCTAGTACCATCGATCGAGCAGCGCTGCGGGGGGCCTCATGCGAGTCGCGATCGGTTCCGATCACGCCGGGTTCGAGCTGAAGGCGATCCTGATCGAAGAGCTGAAGGCCTGGGGCGACGAGGTCACCGACTTCGGTACGCACTCGCTCGAGTCCATGGATTACCCGGACATCGCGGAGCCGCTCGCGCAGGCCGTCGCCGCCGAGGACCACGATTTCGGGGTGCTGATCTGCTCCAACGGGGTCGGGCCCTCGATCGTGGCGAACAAGGTGCACGGGGTGCGCTGCGGGCTCTGCCACGACACGTTCTCCGCGCGCCGCGCGCGGGAGCACACCGACTGCAACGTCCTGGCGATGGGCGCATGGGCGATCGGCCGCGGCGCGGCCGTGGACGTGCTGCGCGCCTTCCGCGACGCGGAGTTCGAGGGCGGGCGGCACGAACGGCGCATCGGCAAGGTCAACGAGATCGACGACCGGATGCGCCGCGAGGCGACGCCGGCCGGCCCCACGGCATGAGGTTGCGCGCGACCTCGCTGGCGACGTGATCTCGCTCGGTTCGCTGCGTCTCGCGGCGGGACTCGCGCCCGGCGCGCTCCGTGCGCGCCGCGCGGCGTCGCGGTCCGACTGCCACCCGATCGTCGATGGCCGCACCTCGGCCGCTGGCCTGGACGCCAGCATCGAGGTCATCCGGGACGAGCACGGCGTCCCGCACGTCTTCGCGTGCACGGAGGCTGACGCGCTGTTCGGCCAGGGCTACGTGCACGCGCAGGACCGCCTCTTCCAGATGGAGCTGCTACGGCGCGTCGCCGCCGGCCGGCTGGCAGAGCTAGCCGGTCCGCCGCTCCTCGGAAGCGACCGCTTCATGCGCCGGCTGGGGCTCCCGCGGCGGGCGGCCGCCGACGCCGCAGTCGCCGCGCCACGAGACTTCGCACTCCTCGAGGCGTACGCGCGCGGCGTGAACGCGGGAATCGACGCGCTGCCGGAGCTGCCGCCGGAGTTCACGCTGCTCGGCACGGAGCCGGAGCCGTGGCGGCCGGCGGACACGATGCTGATCGGCCGCCTGCTGATGTTCAGCTTCGCGGTGAACTGGGATACCGAGCTGCTCCGCGAGAAGCTCCGGCACGCGCTCGGAGCGGAGCGGGCGGCGCTTCTCGATCCGGCCTACGACACGCACCGGGCGACGCACACCGGCGAGCCGTACCCGGGCAGCGCGGAGCGGCTGCTGCACGCCTACCACAGCGCCCAGGCGGCGGGGCTGCCGGCGGGGGCCGCGTCCAACGCCTGGGTCGTCGGCGGGGAGCGCTCGGCGACGGGAAAGCCGCTGCTGGCCTCGGATCCGCACGTGGAGACGCGGCTGCCGGGGCTTTTCCACGTCACCCACGTCCAGGGCGGCGCGATCGACGCGATCGGGGCGGATGCTCCCGGCGTCCCCGGGATTGCGATCGGTCACACGAGGACTCTCGCCTGGGGCCTGACCGCGGGCATGGCCGACGTCGCCGACTGCTTCGTCGAGACCGTCGACCCGCAGCAGCGCGACCGGTACTGCACGCCAGAGGGTTGGCGCACCGCGGAGCGGCGCACCGAGCGCATCGAGGTGCGCGGCGCCGAGCCGGTCGATGAGGTGGTGCTCGAAACACGCCACGGGCCGGTGATCGAACCCGCCGAGCCGGGCGCGGATCGCGCGATCGCGCTGCGCTGTACCGCCCTCGAGCCCGGCGACCTCGCCTCGCCGTTCCTCGGGCTGCTGCGCGCGGCGTCGCTCGACGACCTGCACGAGGCGATCGACGGCTGGCACGGCTCGACGTTCGGCTTCGTGTACGCGCACGTCGACGGCACGATCGGTCAGCGCCTCGCGGGCTCAGTACCGAGGCGCGCGCCGGGCGACGGCCTGCTGCCGACCGACGGCGCCAGCTCAGAGGGGCCGTCGTCGACCCGCGAAGCCCACGAGCTACCGGCAATCGAGGATCCAGCGGCCGGGTACCTCGTGGCTGCGAACAACGCGCCTGGATCGGCGTCGACGCTGGGCGAGGACTGGTGCGAGCCGTGGCGAGCGGAGCGCATCGCCGCGCTCGTCGAGGCAACCAGTCGCCACGACGTCGGCACCTTCGAGGCGATCCAGACCGATCAGCGGTCGAACGCGCTCGTCGCGCTGCGCGACCTGATCGTCGAGCAGCTGCCAGACCGAGACACCGCGGACGTGCTGCGCGAGTGGGATGGGGTGCTTGCTCCGGACGGCCCGGGCGCTGCGGTCGTGCAAGCGGCCTACCACGAGCTCGCACTGGACCTCCTGGAGCGCACCGGCGGAGCCGGCACGTACGAGGTGTTCGGTGAGGAGCCCGGCGCGGGGACGGCGCAGCCGTCGTTCAGCTACCGACTCCAGGGGTGGGTGCTCGACCAGCTATCGGCGCCTCGCCTGCCGGCGTTCGCGGACCTCGAGGAGCGCGACCGTGTGTTGCGGGGTGCGGTGATGCGCGCCCTCGATGGGTTGCGCGCCGAGCAAGGGACCGACCCGTCGCGGTGGGCGTGGGGCGCGCAGCACCGGCTGCACTTCGACCACCCGTTCCGCGCGATCCCGGTGGCCGGCGCGGCGTTCTCGCGAGGATCGCGGCCCGCCGGCGGCGACGTGAACACGGTCTGGCAGGTCTCAACGCCGATCGCCGAGGCTCCGGACGGCCGGAACGGGGTGTCGCCGGCGTACCGGCAGGTGATCGACCTCGCGGACTTTGATCGCTCGACGTTCCAGCTCCCGACGGGCGCCAGCGGGATCCCGGGGCACCCTCGGTACGACGACTGCATCGACGAGTACCTCGCGGGGCGGACACGCCCGCTGCTGTACACGCGGGACGCGGTGGCCGCGGCGGCGGAGAGCACGCTCGTGATCGAACCGACGGAGGACGAATGAGCGACCTCGAGAGCCGCGCCGCGCGCTACCGGATGCTGACGACCGAGGAGATGCGCGCCGTGGTGGGCGACCGGCCGGAGGGGCTCTTTGCGTGGATGCGCTACCACCTCGGATGGGAGGACGCCGAGGGGCGTCCGGTTGAGGCGTCGCCGGGGAAGATGATCCGCCCGGCGGGGCTGCTACTCGCGACGGAGCTGGCGGGCGGCGACGTCGAGCGCGCCGTGCCGGCGGCCGCGGCGGTGGAGCTGGTCCACAACTTCTCGCTGCTCCACGACGATGTCGAGGACCGCAGCGACCGCCGGCGCGACCGGCCGACGCTGTGGACGTTCGCTGGAGAGGCCCAGGCGATCAACACCGGCGACGGCATGTACACACTCGCTCGCACGGCGATGCACGGCCTCGCCGATCGCGGGCTCGAGGCGACGCTCGCCGTCCGCGCGATGCGCGAGCTGGACGACGCCTGTTTCAAGCTGGTCGAGGGCCAGTACCACGACATCTCGTTCGAGGAGCGGCGCGATGTCAGCGTCGCCGAGTACCTGACGATGGCGGGTGGCAAGACGGCGGCGATGTTCTCGGCCCCGCTCGCGATCGGTGCAATCATCGCGGGCGCCGACGAGGCGGTCGTCCGGGCGTACCGCACGGCAGGACGGCACATCGGTCTCGGGTTCCAGATGGTCGACGACGTGCTCGGGATCTGGGGCGACCCCGCGGTCACGGGTAAGCCGGTGCAGGACGATCTGCGCTCGCGGAAGATGACGTACCCCGTGGTCACGGTCCTCGAGGGCGACGACGACGCTGCCGAACGACTACAGGCCCTTTACGAAACCGCACCACGTGCCGATGAAGACTTAGGTGCGATCGCCACGTTGATCGAGTCCGGCGGCGGCCGTGAGGCCACCGAGCGCCGGGCTATCGATGAGCGGGACCAGGCGATTGCGGTACTGGAGGATGTGGGCATCGGGAGCGAGCAGCTGGAGCGACTCACCGAGTACGCATCGCAGGCGATCGGTCGGGTGACGTAGGCCTCGGAAGATGTGCCAAAGCGCCATTGCCCGTGAGGGGGGCGCTGCCTATCATCCCGGCCACCGTCCCCCCGGATCCCGCTTGCTCCCCTCAACTCGCACCTCGAACCGGTTGCGCATGTGCATGGAGAGCCCCGGATGAGAAAGCAGACGATTCGGGACATTGATCTGCACGGGAAGCGCGTGTTCCTGCGCGTCGACTACAACGTGCAGTTCGTCAACGGCCGGATCCTGGACGACCATCGCCTCCGCGAGTCGATCCCCACGATCTGGGCGCTGCAGGGCGCGGGCGCGCGTACCGTCATCTGCTCTCACCGCGGCCGTCCGGGCGGCGAGGTCGTCGAGGAGCTGCGCAACGCGCCGGTCGCCGCCCATCTCTCCTCGCTCATGGAGCAGGAGATCCGCTCCGTCACAGAATGCATCGGCCCCGAGGCGAAGGCCGCGGTCGACGCGCTCGAACCGGGCGAGATCGTGCTGCTCGAGAACGTGCGCTTCCACCCCGAAGAGGAGGCGAACGACCCGGAGTTTGCTCGCGCGCTGGCCGAGCTCGCCGACGTCTACGTGAGCGACGCGTTCGGCACCGCCCACCGCGCGCACGCCTCGGTGGTTGGTGTGCCACAGCACTTGCCCGGCGTCGCCGGCCTGCTGATGGAGCGCGAGGTCGACTACCTGAGCCGCGTGATCGACGACCCGCAGCGACCGCTCGGTCTGGTCCTCGGTGGGGCGAAGGTCACGGAGAAGCTGGCGATCCTGGATCACCTCTGCGACCAAGCCGACGTGATCTGCGTCGGCGGCGGGATCGCGAACACCTTCCTCATGGCGCAGGGGATCGACGTCGGTGCCTCGCTCGCAGAACCCGACCGCATCGAGGACGCGTTCAACGTCATGCGCAAGGCGGCGCAGCGGCCGGACCTCAAGCTCGTGCTGCCCCGCGATGTGGTGATCAGCGACGCGGCCGGCGAGACCGTCGACGCCGTTTCCGTGAACCTCATCCCGCCGGACTTCCGGATCCTCGACGTGGGTCCCGACACGATCGACGACTTCCGCGCCGCCCTGGCGCCGATGCGGACGATCGCCTGGAACGGCCCGATGGGCCTGTTCGAGCGCGAGCCGTTCGATCGCGGATCGCTCGAGGTTGCGCGGCTCCTCGCGGATCTCGACGATGCGACTACGGTGGTCGGCGGCGGCGAGACGGCGGCGGCCGTCGCGCGCGCCGGGGTGACCGACCGCATCTCGCACTGCTCGACCGGCGGCGGCGCGTCGCTGCAGCTGCTCGAGGGCCGTTCGTTGCCCGGCCTCGAGGCGTTGATCGACGCCAAGTGAGGCGCACGGTCGCCCCACCGAGGACGGCATCGCACCCCGCGCACGATACGATGGCCGCATGACGACCGACGTCGCGCGAGGCCTCCTGCGCTCCGCCAGTACCAAGATCGTGATCTATGTGTTCGACGGCCTCGGGGGGCTGCCGAATACGCGTGGCCGCACCGAGCTCGAGGATGCGGACACGAAGTACCTCGACCGCATGGCCGAGCAGGGATCGCTCGGGCAGCTCATGCCTGTGGCGCGCGGTATCACGCCCGGGCCGGCGACAGCCTTCATGGCGCTGCTGGGGTACGACCCGCTGACCACCTCGCTCGATGAGGGCGCCGCCGTCGAGCCGTTCGGCGAGCGCTGGGGGCTCAACGCGGTTGTCGTCACCGACTCGGCGACACACGCGGCGCTCGCGGAGCGGGCGGGACTGGAGGCGTTGTCACCGGCCGGGGACCCGGCGGCGCTGATCGAGACGGTCTCGGCCCGCTGGGCCGACTTCGACTGCTTCATCGTGCACCACCGCCCGGAGTTTCCGAGCGAGCAGGCCGAGCGGTTCGCTGCGAAGCGGACCGCGATCGCCGCGTTCGACAATGCCGTGCCGGCGATCATGTTGCTCGAGCCGGACCTCCTGATCGTCACCGGCGACCGCTCTGCTCCGGCCATCGAGGACGGCGACACCTGGCACCCGGTGCCGCTGCTAATGACCGGCCGCCGCACGCTGCCCGACGAGACGCACTACTTCTCCGAGCTGGGCTGCGCGCGCGGCGTGCTGGGCACGATCCGGGCCTGTGAGGTGATCCCACTCGCCCTCGCGCATACCGGGCGCCTCGAGCCGTTCGGGCCCTAGGAGCGAGCGATGGCCGACGCGACCCGTGTCCCGATCGTGGGCGGCAACTGGAAGATGCACGGCACTCGGAGCCACGCGGCCGAGCTGCTTCACGCGCTGCGAGCAGCCCTCGATGGCATCACCGACATCGAGATCGTGATCTGCCCGCCGACGCCGTGGCTCGCAGACGCGACGGACGCGCTGTCCGAGGGCACGCTGCAGGTCGGCGCGCAGAACGTTCACTGGGAGACGGAGGGCGCGTTCACCGGTGAGCAGAGCGCGGCGATGCTCGTCGGGACCGTCAGCCACGTGCTGATCGGCCACTCGGAGCGCCGGCACGTCTTCGGCGAGACCGATGAACAGACGAATCACAAGTTCCGGTCGGTGATCGACGCGGGCTTGACGCCGATCCTCGCGGTCGGCGAGCTCGAGGCGGAACGGGAGGCCGGCACGACGGAGGACGTGCTCCGCCGGCAGCTCCACGCGGCATTCGAGGGCCTGCGGACCCTGCCGATCGGCACGGTCATTGCCTACGAGCCGGTTTGGGCGATCGGCAGCGGGCGGGCAGCCACGCCGGAGATCGCGCAGGAGGCCGCGTCGGCCGTCCGCTCGATCGTCGCGGACCGCTTCAGTGAATCGACCGGCGCGCTGATCCGGATCCAGTACGGAGGCTCGGTGAACGCGGACAACGCCTCCGACCTTGCCGCGCAGCCGGACATCGACGGCGCGCTCGTCGGTGGGGCGTCGCTACAGGCGAGCGAGTTCGCCTCGATCTGCGGCGCGTTCGCGCATGCTCACCGCCTCTCCGAGGCGTGACGCCCGACCGCGGCGACCCCGGCTCGCGGCACCTCGTTGCCCTCTTCGGCGCGACCGCGTCCGGCAAGACGGCGGTCGCCGTCGACCTCGCAGAGCGGCTGCCCGTCGAGGTGGTCTCGGCTGATTCGAGGCAGATCCGCCGCGGGATGCGGATCGGCACCGCGGCCCCGACCGCGGAGGAACAAGCCGCCGTCCGTCACTACCTGGTCGAGATCGTCGAGCCTGATGCGCCGTGGACGCTGGTGGACTGGCTGGAGCGGGCGCGTGTCGCCCTCGACGACATCTGGGGGCGCGGCAAGCTGCCGTTGCTCCTCGCGGGTACGGGACACTACGCGTGGGCGCTGCTCGAGGGGCACGCCGTTCCGCGAGTGGCGCCGAACCCCGCGTTCCGCACGGACCTCGAAGGGTTCGTCGCTCGCGAGGGGGCGGCGGCGTTGCACGCGCGCCTCGAGGCGGCCGATCCCGCCTCGGCCGGTCGGATTGAGGCGAGCAACGTACGGCGGGTGATTCGCGCCCTCGAGATCATCGACGCCACCGGGGAGCCGGTGCCGCCGCTTGCGACCGAGCCGCCTGACTTCACCTGGAACGCCGTTGGGTTGCGCTGGCCTCGGGAGGAGCTCTACGCGCGCGCCGATGCGCGCGCCGCGGCGATGTACGACGCGGGGCTCGTGGAGGAGACGCGTGCGCTCGTCGCAGCGCACGGCGACGCGTTCGACGCGCTGCGCTCGATCGGCTACGCGGAGGCGCTGCACGTCCTCGATGGGAGCTGGACGCCAGCGGAGGCGCTGGAACGGACCCAGACGGCGACGCACCGGCTGATTCGAATGCAGGGCACCTGGTTCCGGGACGACGACGAGCGGATCCGCTGGGTCGATGCCCGTGATCGTGCCGCGGTCCTCGATGCTATTGAGGGAGCGGCGACGCCACCCGTACGATGAATTGATGGTCAAACTCGACTTCTGGAAGATGCACGGCGCGGGGAACGACTTCGTCGTTCTCGAGCCGTACCCGGAGCCGCCGGCCGACGACGCTGGGTGGACGCGCCTCGCCGTCGAGGCTTGCGACCGCCACCAGGGCGTCGGCGCCGACGGCGTGATCGTGGTGCTGCCCTCGGACGTCGCGGATCGCCGCATGCGGATCATCAACGCGGACGGCTCCGAGGCCGAGATGTGCGTCAACGGCATTCGCTGCTTCGTGAAGTACTGCCTCGACCGCGGGCTGGTCGACGCGCCCGATGGCGCGATGACGGTCGACACATTGAGCGGGATCGTCGCGACGCAGGCCACACGCGGTGCGGACGGCCTCGTGGAGCGCGTCCACCTCACCCTCGCCCCACCGGACCTCGACCCCGCCAGCGTCGGCGTCCAGATCGAACAGGGACCGCCGGTCACGGATCTGCCGATCAGCGTCAGTGGGAACGGCGTCGAGGAGTCGTTCCCCGTGACGCTGGTCTCGATGGGGAACCCGCACGCGGTGCGCTTCATCGACCAAGCGCCCGCGGACTACCCGCTCCTCCAGGCCGGTCCGCTCGTCGAGCACCACCCGATCTTTCAGAACCGCACGAATTACGAGGTGATCCGGGTGCAGGACCGCACCCACCTCGATATGCGGGTGTGGGAGCGGGGGGTCGGGGAGACGCAGGCCTGCGGTTCGGGCGCGTGCGCGGCCGTGGTGGCCGCCCGGCTGGCCGACGCCGTCGACGACGCGGTTGACGTCACCGTGCCCGGTGGCACGCTACGCATCGAGTGGGCGGGCGAAGGTCCGATCTCACTCACCGGACCAGCGGCGAAAGTGTTCGAGGCGGTGTGGGAACGATGACTCAAGCAGCTTCCGAGCGCGTGATGCTGATGCGGAACACGCCGATGAGCGCCCGTGACTGGGCCGAACTCGTCGAACAGCCGGGCGCCACGTCGATCAGCGCCGATGTCGGTGACCTCGCGCTCGTGCGGCAGCAGGGTGAGCTCGCGCTCTACTGGCAGTTCGTTGATCTCGACTCGATGCGCCTGCACTTCCAGCCGATGTTCGACGAGCTCC
This sequence comes from Dehalococcoidia bacterium, assembly GCA_028279505.1. Taxonomy (GTDB): domain Bacteria; phylum Chloroflexota; class Dehalococcoidia; order UBA2979; family UBA2979; genus UBA6627. The sequence goes on along the minus strand of JANQNP010000010.1, from coordinate 23,910 downwards.
GCGAGGAGATCGCCGAGGCCGACGTCGACTTCGTGACGATGGATCTCGTGCAGGTGCGCGAGCGCGACTGGCTGAAGCCGCTCCTGGACGATGCGACCTTCGACTTCTTCGCCGAGTGGCTCGACATGACGCACCCCGGGCTGGATCCCGAGGCGATCCCCGAGTTTCCCGAGGGCGTCGAGATGCGGCGCGCGGGAGACGACGACGTCGAGCGCATGTTCGAGATCTGGAACGGCGCGTACGGCGAGCTGTCGCGAGCGGCGGGCACGTTCGACTACTACCTGGACGAGCACAGCTGGGCCGGGGTCCTCGAGCGTGACGGCGAGATCGTCGGGTTCGCGATCAACGGGCAGGTGAAGGCCGCGGAGGGCCCGGTCCTCGAGGTTGCGGTCGCGCCGGAGCACTGGGGCAACGGCTACGGGAAGCTCTTGCTGGAGGCGGCGACCTTCCAGCTCACGACGCAGGATGCGCGCCGGGCGACGATCCGCGTCCGGCCTGACATCAAGCAGTCGCTCCGTGCTTGCGCGGACGCCGGGTTCCGGCCAGGGACCGGTGGCCTCGAATACCGGCGCCCCACCGACGAGGAGCTGATCGCGCAGCGCTTCGAGGAGAAGCGCAAGGCCGGCGTGAAGGCTCGCTTCGGCGGATGGCGATAGGCGCGCACCGACCGTCCACTAGCCCGCAACGCATGTCACGTCGACACTCGGCCTCGGTTTCGAATGCATTCGAGGATGGACTCCCCCATGCAGCTTGCTCAGCGCGTCCAGCAGCTTCCGCCGTACCTCTTCGCCGCCATCTCGCAGATGATCGAGGCGAAGCGCGCTGAGGGCGTCGACGTCATCTCCCTCGGGATCGGCGACCCCGACCTGCCGACGCCGCCGCACCTGATCGAGCGTCTCCAGCAAGCCGCGACGGACCCGGCGAACCACCGCTACCCGGAGTCCGAGGGACTGCCGGAGCTGCGGGAGGCGGTCGCGCGCTGGTACGCGACGCGGCACGGCGTCACGCTCAACCCGGCCTCGGAGGTCGTCGTTCTGCTCGGGTCGAAGGAGGGCATCGCGCACCTGCCGCTCTGCCTGATCGACAACGGCGACGTCTCGCTGATCACCGACCCCGGTTACCCGGTGTACGAGGTGGCGACGATGTTCGCCGGCGGGGAGTCCGTGCGGATCCCGCTGACGGAGGAGAACGGCTGGCTGCCGCAACTCGACGACGTCGACCCGGCGGACGCCGCGCGCGCGCGGATCCTCTGGCTCAACTATCCGAACAACCCGACGGGCGCGCTCGCGGACCTACCGTTCTTCGAGCGGGCGGTGGCCTGGGCGCGCGACAACGACGTGGTGATCGCGCACGACCTCGCCTACGCGGACGTCACCTTCGACGGCTACGTCGCGCCATCGATCCTGGAGGTGGACGGCGCGCGCGATGTCGCAATCGAGTTCAACTCGCTCTCCAAGACGTTCAACATGACCGGCTGGCGGGCGGCGATGGCGGTCGGCAACGCCGAGGTGATCGACGCGCTCACCCGCGTGAAGACGAACATGGACAGCGGCCTGCCGCAGGCGATCCAGCAGATGGCGATCACCGCGCTCGACGACCCGCGTGACGCGATTACTTCACATAACGAGATCTACCAGCGCCGCCGTGACCGGGCGGTCGAGGTCCTTCGTGAGCTGGGTCTGCACCTCGATCCGCCGAAGGCGTCGCTCTACGTCTGGGCGCGACTGCCCTCGAGCGAGCCGTCGTCTGGGGATTTCGCGGCGCGGCTCGTCAACGAGACCGGCGTCGTGGTGACCCCGGGCGCCTCGTACGGCGACGCGGGGGAGGGCTACATCCGCATCTCGCTGACCGTGCCGGACGAGCGGCTCGAGGAGGCGCTGACGCGGCTGTCGCGCTTCGCGCGCGGTGAGGCGGTCTTCTCAGCCTAGGCATCCACCGCCCGGAGCCGTGCATGCTTCGCTAGACTGGGCACAGCGCCCGTAGGAGGGCGCGGGAGGCAGCTGATACCCCGAAAGCGACCCCGAGCCCCACAGCGGGCCAAGCGGCGCGGCGCGCGCCACAGCACCGCTCCTCAGCAGGAGCGCGCCTTCCTCGTTGCGGTCGACACCCGTGACCCCGACGCGATGCCCGTCGACGAGTCGCTGCGTGAGCTGGGACGCCTCGTGCGGACCGCCGGCGGCACGGTGGTGGGCACCACTGTCCAGCGACGGCGGAGCCCCGATCCCGCGACCTACATCGGCTCCGGCAAGGTCGAGGAGATCACGAGCCAGCGCTCGGCGACCGACTACACGACCGTGGTGTTCGACGACGCGCTCAGTCCGTCGCAGCAGCTCAATCTCGAGGAGACGCTGAAGGTCAAGGTCCTCGATCGGTCGGCGCTGATCCTCGACATCTTCGCCAGCCGCGCCCGCACCCGCGAGGCGTCGCTGCAGGTGGAGCTGGCGCAGCACGAGTACCTGCTCCCGCGCCTCCGCGGTCAATGGCAGCACCTCGAACGAACCGAGGGCGCGATCGGCACCCGAGGTCCGGGCGAGACGCAGCTGGAGACCGATCGCCGGCTGATCGGCGCGCGGATCACGCGCCTGAAGTCGCAGATCGAACAGGTGCGGAAGCAGCGGGCGCTCCAGCGCGCGCGTCGCGAGCGATTCGGGATCCCAACGGTCGCCCTCGTGGGCTACACCAACGCCGGGAAGTCCTCGCTACTGCGCGCGCTCGCCGGCGCGGACGTGCTGGCCGCGGACGCGCCGTTCGCCACGCTCGACCCGGTCACTCGACGGGTCGGCTCCGGCACGGCCGAGTCCTTCCTCCTCACGGACACCGTCGGCTTCATGCAGAAGCTGCCAACCCAGCTGGTTTCCGCCTTTCGTGCCACGCTCGAGGAGCTCGAGGTCGCCGACCTCCTGCTGCACGTCGTCGACGCCACCTCGAGCGCGCTCGCCGCACAGCACGCGACGGTGCTCTCGACGCTCGCCGACCTCGGTTTGTCCGAGCTGCCGATGCTCACGGTCTTCAACAAGGCCGACGAGCTGACGCTCGGCGACGGTACGCCTCTGACGAGCGAACAGGACTTCGACGCGTTGCCCGTGCCGGAGCTACCGGGCCTGACCGACGAGGTGCGCTACGTCTCCGCGACCGAGGGCTGGGGCGTCGACGCGCTTCGCGAGCGGCTCCTCTACGAGTTCTTCGGGGCGACGCTCACCCCGGTCGGCTAGTCCGCACTGTCCCTCTCTCGTTCACAGACGATCGCCGTCGACTCCGATCCGACGCGGGTCAGCGCCACCGTCAGCACCCGCTGGCCGGTCAACCGCCGATCGAGGCGGGCGGCCAGCTCGATCGGTTCGATCGGCGAGCCACGTCGCATCACCTCGACCCGCCCAGCCTCGAGGCCCCGCAACTCCTCGAGGAGTCGCCGCTCGCTGAAGGGCAGGCTGGCCAGCACCCGGAAGCGCCGCGCGAACGGTGTCGCGGTCGCCACGTCCGAGCAGAGGTACGCCACACGCGCATCGAGCTGCCACGACTCGATCGACCTTGCGAGTGTGTGGACCAGCTGCGCACGGCCGACGGCCGGGTCAGGGTCGTACAGGTAGCGTCCAATCGGGGCGACGTGGCCCTCCGCACCATCCGGCGCGCCGCGCAACTCCGAGACGCGCCCGTCGCTTCCGAGGATGGTCGCGCGTCGCTCCACTTCCGCGACGTCGCCGAACCAGAGCACGGCGGCCACGAGGCGGCCATCGAGCGAGATGAACTCGCGCTCGCCCTCGGTGGGGAGCCGGTCGCGATCGATGCCGGGCGCGAGCTTGATGCCGGCGGCCGGGAACCGGAGGGCGATGGCTAGCGCATCGGGCAGCGGTGGCGACCAGCGGTCGGGGTCGAGGACGCGCCCGCCATCGTCGCGCCGCGCCGGATCGAGCCACGCGGCGTCGCAGCCCCGGTGGTCGAACGTCTCCGCGTCGGTCTCGACCACCTCGAACCGTTGCGACAGCCCTCGGACGTCGGCGTTGGCCGCCGTCATCGCCAGCCGCCCGGCGTCGCGATCCACCGCGACGACCGGCGCGTGCTCGGAGATGGCGAGCGCGTCGCCGCCCATGCCACATCCGAGGTCGGCGACGCGCGTTCGGCCGGCGAAGCGGCGCGCCGTCTGGCGCGCGACCAGCTCATGTGAGGTCTGCTCCGCTGCATCGCGGTCACAGAACAGGTTGGCGGCGTCCGCCAGCTTCGAGGAGAGCGTCGCGCGGCCGAGGGCGAGGCCCAGGGCAGCGCGCGAGTGGTCGGGCGTGTACGTACGCCGGAGGGCCTCGATGGTGCGTAGCTCGTCGTCGCCACGGGTCAGGCGATCGGTGGCGAGCGCTGTCGCCTCGGCGCCCTCGGGGGTGCAAAGCCAGGCGACGTCGTCGGGGCCCACGGGACGACCAGGCTAACGGCGGGTGCGCAGCTCGTAGCCGGCGGGGTCGCGGAGCCAGGCGCGGTCCGCGTAGCGCTCGCGGAGGATCAGTCGCACCTCCTCGAGGACCTGCTCGCTCGCGTTGACGGCGCGGCGGGCGGCCGCGGCGTCGCCGGCGAAGCCAGCCGAGAGGTCGTTGAGCCAGGCATCCAGGCGCATGCCGATGCGGGTGGGAGCCGCCTCGGAACGTAGTCGGTCTGCCGGCGGGTAGGCGCCCTCGTCCATCAGGCAGGCGAGGCGCAGTAGCGAGCCGGCCAGCTCGCCGCCCGCCGTCAGTGCGTGCGCCGGCTCCGCGGGCAGCGGCCAGAGCGCGCGCGCCGCGGCGTGCGCCTCGAGCCAGAGGTTGCGGACCGCCCGCTCGAGGCCGTCTGGCGGAAGCAGCCGCGCTTGCGAGGCGAGGGTTTCGAGGCGACGCAACCGGTCGGCGACGGGCGTGGCGTGAACGAGCGTCCAGCGCAGCTCCATCTCGCGGCGGCCGGTGCCCTCGATCTGACGCTCAATGCCCTCGAGGCCGCGAATCGCCAGCTCGATCGGTGGCGTCGTGACGGTGGCGGCGTGGCGCTCGATCACGACGCCGGTCTCAAGCAGGGGCTGTTTGAGCGCGTCGGGGAGCGCGCTCATCGTGGGTCGATCGAGCAGCAGCCACAGCGTGGCTGCTGGCGGGTCGCTGGTCAGGGTCGACTCGACCTCGGCGGGGGGCGGGGCGACCAGGATCAACGAGAGCCGCTCGGTGAGCGGCTCCCAGGGTGCCTTGAGGAGGAGGGCGCGACCCCATTCCTGCGCCCGATCGCGCAGTTCGTCGGGGTCGCCGGGCATGCTAGTCAGCGATCTGACCGGCCTCCTGGAGCGCCGCCTTCACCTCGTCGGTGGACTTGAACATCACGCCCTCGCGGAGGGCGTCGAAGCCGTCGACCACGTCGTCCGAGATGTCGTTCGCGTAGCAGATGTCCAGGAAGTCGGAGCGCGTCGCCTCGGGGGCGAACTTGTAGATGTGCGTCACGATCTCTTCGTAGTCGCTCCACGGAGCAGGCATGCATCCTCCAGCACATCGCGATGGTTGGGTCGTCTGGGCGGCGCCCAAGGTAGCAGCGGGATCCGCAGCGAACCAGCGAAGATGGGGCGCCGGTGCGCCCGGACGGCGTCAGCCCTCGGTGCCGGTCCGCTCGCTCACGATCTGGCGCGTGCGGGTGATTCGCTCCACCTCGAAGTCGTCGACCTCGGGCTGGCCGGCGCGGTCCATGGACTCGCGCATCGACTGGAACGCGATCGTCGCGCCGCCGCTGGCCACGAACCACTCGGCGGCCTGGAGGAGGCCGTACCAGATCGCACGATGATCGCCGCGATGGCGGAGGTAGCCCCAGGCGAGGCCGGCAAGCGCGGCGCTGACCGCCATGCCGAATTGCTGTCGACCGTTCAGAACGAACCCCCCACACCCCCGCGCTGAGTGTTCCACGCATGCTACGAGGGCGCTCCACAGACGTACAGCGGCGTCGTGGCTACACTGCCGCTGGTGCGAGATCTGTTCGCCGGTTGGCGCTTCGCTCTGAGACGGCTTCGCGCTGGCTGGCGCTTTATGCTGGTCGCCGCGATCGGTGTGCTCGTGGCCGCTACCTTGCTCGCGGCGGCGCCGATCTACACCACCACGATGTCCAACCTCGGGCTCCAGTTCCGGCTCGATCGAGGGCTGGACGAGCCCCGTGACCAGGTGGTCGCGGCGAACGTTTTCAGCCTCGCGATCGGCGACCCCGCCGACAGCGCTCGCCGTGACGCACTCGACGCCGTGTCGGAGGCACGCCTCGGAAACCTCGCCGACGAGGTGCAGGTGGAAGCCCGCACGTTCCGGCTCGACCTGAGCTTCGTCGGGTTCGAGGAGGAGGCGCCCGAGGAGCCGGTGACACCGGGCCCGGGCGAGCTGATCCGCCAGCCGTGGGGCAGCTTCGTGATCTGGTCCTCCGGCTTCGAGGACCACACCGAGGTCGTCGAGGGGCGACTCCCGGTCGACGCCGCCGAGGCGGATGGCACCTTCGAGGTGGTGCTGCCGGACGGGTTCCAGCGCCACGCCGCGATCGGCGACGTGGTCCGGCTCAGCGCGACCGCGTACGACGACTGCCAGGCGATCCCGCAGTCGGACGATCCGAGCGTCGCGCGCGACGAGGTGCCCTGCGAGCCAACCACCTTCGCCTTCACGACCGTCGACGCCACGATCGTCGGGTTCGTCGCGGCCAACGATTCCGACGACGAGCGCTGGGCCTTCATCCAGCTCACCGAGAACCCGGGCGAGTGGGTGGTGCCGGACCAGCCGCTGCTGCCGCGCCTGACCGAGTTCGTGCCGAGCCCGGGCGACCCCGCGGGCAGCGAAGACGCCGCCGTGCTCGCGGCGCGGCGCGGGGCCGGCGGGATGCCGCTGCTCACCACGAAGTCGCAGTTCTTCGATGTCTTCGGGGCGCAGGTGCCGGAGCTGCAGACGGAGCATCGGATCGGGATCGTTCCGGACATCGATGGGATCGCCCTCGACGAGGTCACGCGCGCGATCGATGACCTCAACGCGTGGGACACGGACATCGGCGACCGGCTGGACCTGCTGGCGACGCGCCAGCTCGAGCTGGAACGTCAGCTCGAGACGTTCCGCAACGCGCAGACCTTCTCCCAGATCCCGCTGCTGCTGATCCTGCTGCAGGTCGTCGGCATCGTGCTGTTCTACGTCGTGCTCGTGATGAACATGCTGCTGGAGCGGCAGTCGGAGGAGATCGGCGTCTACGTCGGGCGCGGGGCGAGCACGACACAGGTCGTGGGGCTCTCGGTCGTCGAGGGGCTCGTACTGGCGGTGCCGGCGGCGGCGGTAGCGCCGTTCATCGCGCACGCCGCGGTGCAGGCGCTCGGGTTCACCGGGACATTCGAGCCGATCACCGACGGCTCATCGCTGCCCGCGACGCTGTCGCCCGCGGCGTTCCTGCTCGCCGGGGCCGGGGCGGCGTTGGCGCTGCTGGCGATGCTCCTGCCGTCGTTCGCGTCGGCGCGGCGCGGCATCATCGACGTGAAGCGCGACCAGGCACGACCCGCCGTCCGCAGCATCGTGCAGCGCTACTACCTCGACCTCGCGGTGGTCGCGCTCGCGGGTCTGATGTTCTGGCAGCTGGAGCAGCGCGGCAGCGTCTTCGATCCCGACTCGGTCGGCGGCTGGTCGACCGATCCGTTGCTGCTGCTGTCGCCGCTCGTCTTCACGTTGGCCGTCGCGGCGCTCCTGCTGCGCTTCTATCCGCCGCTGCTGCGGCTCGCGGTGCGGCTGCTCATGGTGCTGCGGGGGACGGCCGTCGCGCTCGGGTTGCGGCGAGCGGGTCGCGCGCCCTCGGCGTATGCGCGGCTGATGCTGCTGGTCGTGATGGCGGTCTCGGTCGGTACGTTCGCCGCCTCGTACGGTCCGACCGTCGACCGGTCCTTCACCGAGCGCACGCAGTACGAGGGCGGCGTGCCCTTCCGTGGCGACGTCTTCGACGCCAACGGTGAGCTGCGCCTCGAAGACCTCGAGGCGTTGCGAGCGATCGAGGGCGTCAGCGACGCCGCGCTCGTCCACCGCGGCACCATCACCGCCGGTACCGGCAGCATCATCCCGCTGCTCGCGATCGACGTCCCGTTCGGGCGCGAGCTGCTCTGGTTCCGCGACGACTTCGCGGAGGCGGGGGACCTCGATGTCTTGCTCGCACAGCTCGAGTCGGCCGTGCCGGCCGGCGGCGGCCTCGAGTTGCCCGCCGGCACGACCTCTGTCGAGTTCAGCGTGCGCACCGAGGGCGAGCTGGAGGGCCAGCCGCGGGTCAGCATCCGGCCGATCTTCCTCGATGCGACCGGGCGCTACCTCGAGGCGTTCGCGACGACGTCGGCGGGGACGGGGTGGGTGACCTCGGCGACCCAAGTGCCGACAACGCTCGTCGAGCCGATCCGGCTCGTCTCCCTCGAGCTGTCCGACCAGACCACCGCGCGGCTCCGGGTCGAGGGCGCGCTCGTGTTCGACGACTTCTCCGCCGTCAGCGCCAGCGGCCGCCGCAGTGTGCTCGAGGACTTCGAGGGCGAGTTCGGCTGGACGATCTTCGGCCCGCCGGGAGACCAGGAGACCTTCGAGCGCGTGAACGACCGCGCGAGGTCTGGACGCTGGGGTGCGCGCTGGACCTGGAACACCTCGGTCAGTCCGAACCGGCGCGTGCTGGCGGTCGACGACCCCGTCGTACCCGTCGCGGCGCTCATGAACGCGCAGGCGATGGGCGCCTTCAGCACGAGCGTCGGAGGGATCAGCACCGTCAACATCGACGGCATCCTGGCGCCGATCAGCGTCCGGGCGGCGGTCGACTTCTTCCCGACGATGAACCCGGAGTCCGGGATCGTGGTCATGAACTACGAGCACCTGCGCTCGCTGGCGGGGGCGGTCGCCTTCTCCCAGCTGCGCGACCGCGACGAGCTCTGGCTCGACTTCGACCGGGGCGTCTCGATCGAGGAGCAGGAGGCGATCGTCCTGTCGCTTCGCGACCGGCTCGCGCCGGTCGAGCTGGTCGGGCGCAGCGGCATCCTGCTCAGCCGCGAGCTGGAGGAGATCGGCGCGGATCCGACGATCCAGGCCTCAGGTAGCGGGATCCTCTCGGTCGCGTTCGTCGCGGTACTTTCGCTGTCGGCGCTCGGGTTCGTGGTGACGTTGGTGCTCAATGCGAGGCGGCGCACCGTCGAGTTCGCCGTCCTGCGGACGGTCGGCACCTCGTCGTGGCAGATCCTCCGCGCGATGCTGCTGGAGTGGGGCACGGTGCTGGTGATCGGGACGACGATCGGGGTGCTCCTGGGGCGCCAGGTCGCCTCGATCATGCTCTCGTTCCTCGAGGTGACCGAGGAGGGCGTGAGCGTGCTTCCGCCGTTCACCCTGGAGACCGATTGGGCCGCGCTCGGTGTCGGGATCGGGGCGCTGGTCGGGCTTGTGGCCGCTGCGCTCGCGGTGGCGTGGGTGGCAACGATGCGGCGCGCGAACGCCTCGGAGCTGCGCATCACGCAGTAGGGCGCTAGCCGTCGCCCGAGTTGCGGTCCGTCTCGGCGGGCACCCTGAGCAGGCCGACCACCTCGTTGTCGACGAAGCGCAGGACGACGGTGTCGCCCTGAGCTACCTTCGCGCCCTCGACCAGCTCGAAGAGGCGCGTGCCATCGAGGTAGCGGACCGTCGTCTGCCGACCTTCGTCGCGGAACACGAGCTGGCCGCCGTCACCCTCCTCGTTCGGCTCGACCGAGACGACGACGCCGCCGGCGATCACCTCGCCCGTGAGCGCGGCGGATCCGAAGCCGGTGAACCCGCCCGAGGACCGGCGGGCGTGCTCCGGTGCGCTGGCCGAAAGTGCCGGGTCGACGATCGTCAGCTCCTGAACGCTTGGCTCACTCGCGTCGGCCCCCAGCCGCACGCCGAGCAGGCCACCGAGGACGATCGCCAGGCCGAAGCCGAGCAGGCCGATCGCAGTGGCAGCACGCGAGAGGGACCTCACGGCGCGTCCTCTGAGGCGATCACGACGACGCCGCTGATCACCGGCTCGGTCGCGGCGCGCTCGCCGCCGAGGTTCACCGAGCGACCGGCGAGGGCGTCGGTCGGATCCTCGAGGGAGCGCAGCTCCTCGAGCGTGAGGTCCGCCAAGTCGACCTCGAAGGTGCCGAGCGCGCTGGCGATCAGCGCCGTGCCACCCTCGACAGTGAGCACCGTGCCGGAGGCGAACTCGCCGTCGCCCGCCGGGATCGCGGAGCGGTCGATCGCCACCTCGACGAGGTCGCGCTCCGGGTCGTGTTCGTAGACATAACCGATGGCGACGGCGACGCCGAAGAAGACGATCAGCACCGCGCCGTAGGTCAGGAGGGGACGGAGGGCGGGCACCAGAGCCTAGTCGCCGAGCAGGGTCTCGTAGCCGAGGGCGTGCAGCTCCTCGACGTATTCCGATCGCCAGCCGGCGTGGGGGATGCGGCGCGCCCGGCTGCGGAACTCGCGGTGGTAGCGGAGGTACTCGGTCTCCAGCCGCTCGCGCCAGGCGAGCTCGTCCTTGAAGACCTCGGGCGCCACGTCGTGCAGGCCCTGCCCGAGGTTCTCGGTCTCCAGCTCGAAGTCGTCGCGCCAGAGATCCGCGACATAATCGAGGGCGTCCTCGAGGTCACGGCGGCAGTCGAGCATGTAGGTCTCGAGCATCTGGTCCGCGTCGGCGTCGTTGCCGGGGAGGCGCTCCTCAGCCGCGCAGTCGGAGCAGAGGGTGATCAGCTTGCGCGCCTCGCACTCGTCGCCGCGCGGGCAGTCCTGGTGCCGCGGCGCGAACTTGTTCAGCGTCGGGCGTCGCGAGTAGCCGACCACAAGGGAGGGATAGTCGGTACCGCAGCGCGGGCAGGTCAACCGATCCTCGAAGATCTGGTTGATCGCCTCTTCCCAGTTGATCTGCATGGCGCTCCTCAGCCGTCGATCGTACGGGGTAGGGAAGCGGTGTCAACGAATCGGCGGATCCGGCTCACGCCGCTACAGGTCGCGGGCGTAGCCACCCACCTGGCCCGGCATCTCCTCGACGTCCACGGCAAGCCGGCGGATGTTCGAGTGGCCGCCGGCACGCAGTTCGTCGATCACGCGACCGGCGATCCACTCTGCGATGAGCTCGGCCGTGGAGTTCTCGATCCGTAGCGCGATCACGTCGCGCTCGGGGATCCGGTACTCGCGATCGGCGAAGCGGATCGTCCACGCCTCGTTGGCGTGCTCCAGATCGAGGAGGGGCGAGTCCGCCTGCAGCAGGAAGTGATGATCGAGGTAGTCGCAGGCCTCGCGGGCGAAGCGTTTGAGGGCGGAGAAGTCGATCACCCAGCGGTCGTCGGTCAGCTCGCCCTCGACGCGCGCCGTCACGATGTAGTTGTGCCCGTGCAGCGGCTCGAGGTCGTCGCCCAGGGTCGCCATGTGCGACGCCGCGAACTTCAAGCGGATGCCCTCGACCGTGACGTGTCGGGTCTCGTTCATCGGAACCTCTCCCCGCGTCGGGTGGCCGTCCTCGGTCGTCGCGCTCGGAGCGCGTCTGGTGGCCGGACGATGTGGCACCGGTCGACCATATGCAACGAGGGCAGCCGGTGGGCTGCCCTCGCGGTGTTCGACGCGACCGAGGAGCTAGATCGCCATCGCGGCGAATAGCTCCTCGACGCTCTTCTCCTGCGAACCGGTCCGCTCTTGCGCGAGGCGGAGCCGCTCGTGCGCCGGCACGGAGTTCGGCCGCTCGTAGACCATCCCGATCGGGATGCGGCCGCCGCGAGCGAGGCGGTAGGCCGACTCCAGGTCAGCAGGGTCGTGGTCCTCGGGCACCGGGAAGGCCATGGGCTCGATGCCCTCCTTCTCGTTGCCCTTGAGGGCCGCGTACGTGTCGTTGTACGTGGTGCACGGCGACTGCACGTGGACGATCGAGAAGCCGGGGTGCGCCATCGCGTCGACGATGAGCTGCTGCAGCGCCTTCACCTGCGTCGACATCGACGAGGCGAGCCAGCCGACGCCGGCGGCGAGGTAGGTCTCCAGCGGCGACATCGGATCGTCGAGCTTGCCGTACGGCGTGGTCGAGGTGACGACCTCGAGTTCCGTCGTCGGCGAGGCCTGGCCCTTGGTCAGGCCGTAAACGCCGTTGTCCATGATGACGACGGTTACGTCGAGGTTGCGCTTCGCCTGCGGGCCGATGTGCTCGGCCCCGATGCTGAGGAAGTCGCCGTCGCCAGAGACGATGAGGACGTTCATGTCGGGGCGACTCGACTTGAGGCCGTAGGCGATCGGCAGCGTGCGGCCGTGGATGCCGTGGATGCCGAACGGCTGCGGGCCCTCCTGCAGGTGCACGAGGTTCCCGGAGCAACCGATGCCGGCCACGATCGCGGTCTGCTCAATCGACTCGGACAAGGCTGCTGAACGCTCGACGAGCGCGCCTTCGATCGCGCGCTTGACGCCGAAATCGCCGCAACCCGGGCACCACTTGAAGTCGTAAACGGGGTTCCGCTTACTCATACGGCGGCCAACTTTCCGGACCGGGCGCGGATCTCCTCCGCGAGACGGTCTCTGAGGTCACGAACCTTGAATGGCAATCCCGTGTACTGCGTGACGGAGTGCGCGTTCACGCCCTGGGCCCGCAGCACCTGTGACAGCTGCCCGAGGTAGTTCAACTCGGGCACCAGCACGAGCTCTTTGCCGTGCAGCTCCTCGAGGAGCTCGGTCGGCAACGGGTTGAGGAACATCGTGTAGTACCAAGCGAGGTCTTCGCCGGCGGCGGTCAGCTCCAGGTAGGCGCCGCGCGCGGAGCCCTTGGATCCGCCCCACGGGAGGATCGCGATGGAGGCGCCGGTCTGCTCGGCCTCGTAGCTGCCGTTCGCCAGCAGCTCGAGCTTCTTGAAGCGGCGGTGCGTCTGGGTGACATGGACCTCAGGGAGGTGCGTGGTGTCGCCCTGCTCGTCGTGCTCGGAGCCGTTCGCCACGTAGGCGCCCGGGCCACCGGGGACGGGGAACGGGGCGACGCCGTCGCCGACGTATCGCTCGTTGCCGGTCGACCCGTCGGAGACGAGCCGCGTCTCGACGTTCACCTGCGCGAGGTCGGGCTTGACGATGTCCTGCTGACGCTCGGCGATCGACGCCTCGGACAGCATGATCACGGGGCCCTGGTAGCGCTCGGCCCAGTTGACCGCCTCGATCGCGCCCCAGAAGGCCTCCTCGATCGAGCCCGGCGCGATGATCGGGACGGACATGTCGCCGTGCCCCGGGTTCATCGCGGTGATGAGGTCGGACTGCTCCGTCTTCGTTGGGAGTCCGGTAGCGGGACCTCCGCGCTGGACGTCGACGACGACGAGCGGGATCTCCGCCATCCAGGCCAGGCCGAGGCCCTCACCCATCAGGCTGAGGCCGGGACCGGCGGTGGAGGTCATGATCTTCTTGCCGGAGAAGCCACCGCCGACCAGTGCGGCGATCGACTCGATCTCCGAGCTGGACTGGCCGACGAACTTGCCCTCGCCGTGGAGAAACTCCTCCATGTAGGTGAGCATCGTGGTCGCCGGCGAGATCGGGTAGCCGATGAAGCTGTCGAGGCCCGCGGCGATCGCGCCGAGGCTGGCCGCCTCGAAGCCCTTGATCAGGATCCGCTCGTCTGGCGACGGCACGGGATCCTCGAGGCCCTCGAGGGAGAGTCCGGTCTTCGCGGCCTCGTCCGCGCCCATGTGCAGGGCGGCGATGTTGCCCTCGATGATCTTGTCGTCGCCGGGACGGCCGCGCGTGAAGCGCTTGGTGACGAACGTCTCGAGGTACTTGAGCGGGAAACCGGCGAGCTGGGCAACGGCGCCGATCACGACCATGTTGGCCGCGCGCGGGTTGCCGGAGTCGCGCGCCATCTGGTCGGCGGGGAGGCCGATCGCGCGACCGCCCTCCTCGACCTCGAACTCCTCGGAGTTGTAGACGACGACGCCCTGCTCGCTCAGCTCCTCGACGTTGTGGTCGTAGGCGTAGCGATTGAGGGCAACTAGCACATCGAGGTCATCGCCGGAGGAGAGGATCTCGTCGGTCGATATGCGGGCCTGTCCCCAGGCGGGGCCGCCCTTGATCTGCGACGGGAACGTCGAGAACGTCAGGACGTGGTAGCCCACAGCGGCTGCCGCGGCGGCGAGGATCTCGGACCCGCCGACGACCCCCTGTCCGCCTTCACCGGCAAAGCGGACGACGAGGTTCTTACTCATGGAGGCGGCCTTCGCGTGTGCTGGCAGCCGAGGCATTCCCGGACAACGTCGTCACGACGGATCCGGACGGTGCGGTCGCCTGCCTGAAGCGGCGGCAAAATGTTAGTCCTGACGGGGCGGTTGGGCTATTCGTCCACCAACCTCATCAGAATCGCCGTAGATTATCCGACCGGAACGTGACTACGCTCAACGTGCCGTCCGAACAATCTTGATCATAGCATCGGCCCCGTTCGGATCCGGCCTGTGCGCGCTTACCCGAACATCCGCAAACTCGCCGCGCCAGGAGCCTCGACATGACCAAGACCTTCATCCTGATCGTCACCGATCCCGGCACGACGCGACGAGTCGCGAACACCCTCAAAACTCTCGACCTCGTCACCGACGTGCACGAGGTGATGGGACCGTACGACATCGTCGTCGAGTTGGAGGCACCACAGCTCACAGACGTGCCGGCGATCCTCTCGAACGACATCCGCTCCATCGAGGGCATCCAGTCGACGACCTCGCTCGTCGCGTTCCCGGTCTGACGGGCTAGGCCCTCGCTCCGGCCGGCTCCGACGTCGGTGGTCCCGGGAGGTTGCGCAGGTCCGAGGAGATCACGAACAGCACGAGGGCGAACGCCGCGACGGAGAGCCCGCCAAACGCCACCGTCGCTTGGGTGCCGATCAGCTCGGCGATGCCGCCGGCCACCGCGCCGCCGACCCACGCCAGGTTCCATGTCATCGACCAGATCCCCATGACGCGGCCGCGCAGCTCGTCGGGGACCTCGAGTTGCAGCGTCGTCATCCCAAGGTTCAGGTAGACGCTCGAGGCGAAGCCGGCGGCGAACAGCGTCAGCATCGACAGCGTCATGAGGGTGCTGGCGGCGAAGGCGGTGATCAGCAGCCCGAAGGTCATCGCGCCGAGCAGCATGATCTGCCCGCGGTGCCGCGAGGCGCCGAAGCGGATGATCGCGACCGTCCCGAGGATCGCGCCGAGCCCGGCGGCCGCCTCGAGCAGCCCGAAGCCGATCTCGCCAACGTCGAGGATGTCCTCCGCGAAGAAGGGCAGCAGGATCTGGTAGGAGCTGCCAAACAGCGAGGTGAAGAACGACAACCCGATCACCGCGACGAAGAGCCGATTCCCGAGGACGTAGCGAGCGCCCTCGAGGAGTGGGTTGCCCTCGGAGGGCCGGACGGCGGCCGGGCGCGGGGCGGGTCGCAAGGCGATCGTCAGGACGGCGGCGATGGCGTAGCCGGCGGCGGTGACGAAGAAGGCCTGGCCACTGCCGAGGATGGCGATGATCACACCGGCGGCGGCCGGACCGATGACCCTCATCCCGTTCCAGATCGCGCTGTTGAACGCGACGGCGCTGGCGATGGCGCGCATATCGATCAGCTGCGGGAGAATCGCGTTCTGCGACGGCGCCGTCAGCGCGTTCAGCGCGCCGCTCGCCGCCGACCAGGCGATCACCATCCAGAGCTCGACGACGCCGGTGACCACGGTGAGCGCCAGGGCGAAGTGCAGCGCCGCGCCGGCGAACGAGCTGGCGATCAACAGACGGCGGTTGTCCAGCCGATCGGCGAGATGGCCGAACGGGACGACCAGCACGATCGTGGGGATCGCGGAGCTGAGCATGACGATGCCCACGCGCGCGGGCGACTGCTCCAGGTCAACCGCGACAAGCCACAGCGTCCCGATGATCCGGAACTGGATCGCGAACACGCGCACCAGCGAGGCGGTCCAGTAGAGGCGGTAGTTCGGGTAACCGAACGCGCCCCATCGAGGGAGCTCGTCCTCGCCCGTCGTCGATGCCGGTGCGCCACTCACGAGGCGCAGTCTAGGTCGAATCGGCCGCGCGCCACCCGGCCGGATGGACATGTTGCCGGACCCGCGCCGCTCGCCTACGGTCCAACCCAGTCAAGCACTCAACGCCGGTCGGCAACCCTCGGTCGCTCGTCCGGCGGGTAGAGAGGACCTCACGATGGCAGTCACTCTCGAGGCAGGCGACCGCGCGCCGGCCTTCACACTCAAGGACCAGGACGGCAAGACCCACAAGCTGACCGAATACAAGGGACAGACGGTCGTCCTCTACTTCTATCCGAAGGACGACACGCCCGGCTGCACGAAGCAGGCGTGCTCGTTCCGCGACGAGCACGAGGCGATCGCCGAGGAGGGCGCGATTGTCCTCGGTGTGTCGACGGACGACGCCGAGTCGCACCAGAAGTTCCGCGAGAAGTACGACCTGCCGTTCCCGCTGCTCGTGGACAAGGGCGCGAAGGTGGCGACACGCTACGGGGCGTGGGGCGAGAAGGTGCTCTACGGGCGGAAGTCGATCGGGATGACGCGCTCGACGTTCGTGATCGGGCCGGACGGCAAGTTCACGAAGGTCTGGAAGCGCGCGAAGGCCGCTGACCATGGCCAGGCAGTGCTGAAGGCGTTGCGCGCGTAGCGCGACGCCGAAGCTGCGACATAACAAGAGGGGCGCCCGATGGGCGCCCCTCTGCGATCCGGTCGGCCGTGGATCCTAGGCGGCCTTCTCCACGTACTCGGCGACGACACGACCGCCGCAGACGGAGCACGTCAGCCCGTGTTTCGACGGGACAGGGGTGGCGGCGAGTTCGCCGAACTCGGGCTTGATCAGGTGGATGTCGCCGCGCCCGTGTGTGTCAGGGTGGGACTCGAAGTCGCCGAGGTAGCGCGCGCAGGAGAAGCAGCGCAGTTCGCCTCGGACTGTCAGTGTTGGTGCCGGCATCGGTTTTCCCTCTCATGTACCCCATCGGGGTATGCGTATTTATACCCCATAGGGGTACCTCGCGCAAGTGCATCCGCGACGCCGTGCGGGGCCCCCAAAACCAGCATTGCTATGGACTCAGAGCGACCTCAACAGGACATAACTGCCACGCGAACAAAGCGGGTAGGGGAACCAGCAGAAGAGGAGGTGTGTGTGGCGCGGACTGGGCCGGTACGCACTAGAGGGCGCCACGACGCTCAAGCTAGGCGACAGCGCCGATCTCGCGTCGGGCGGTTGGACGCAAGCTCAATGCCAGCGAACAAGGACTCCAAGGGACGCGGCCGACCACTGGCACGTTTCAGAAAAGCTCGGCGCACACCGGGTGCTTGAGCGAAGCACCGGCGACGTGCCGCCATTTGATCGCGTCTTGCCTCCGCAGCGACATGCAGGCCTAGGATCCTGGCGCGGTCAATGCCACAGCCAGGACGGCCTCGGGACCACGCGATCGAGGCACTTCCCAGGCTCGACCACAACCGACGCCGACACGTCGCACTATTCTCGTTATGTGCGCTGCGACGCGGGTGACGGTATCTCCCCTCACATCGCGTGCAGACCCATGCGCTAGACTTTTTCAACAACGCGAACCACCACCTCGCAGCGCGCCGCGCACGTCGCTGGCGCCGGAATCGACGCCGCATGACCTCAGACGACCGACCGCCCGCAGCGGACGACCAGCCCACGAGCGACGTGCCACCCGAGGCACCGACGCCTGTCGCACCCTCGGGTGGATCCGGCGCCACTCCCAAGATCCTGCTGGGCGTCATCGCGGTCCTGATCGGCGTCATGCTCGTGACGCTCGGGTTCCTCGGGCGTGTGCTCACGGAGCCGGACGAGACGACGACCGTCAGCGCGGCCGAGCCCGACGACGGGCGGCCCGCGGCGATCTCCGAGGCCGATTTCCTGATTCTCGATGAGATTCTGCAGGTCCTCGAAAGCGACTTCGTCGACCCCGATCTAGTCGACGCCGAGTACCTGCACTCCGCCGCCATCAGCGGCATCTTCGACGCCCTCGGGGACCCGCACTCCACCTACATCGACCCGGACACCTACGCGCTGTCGGCCGACGACTTCTCCGGCGCCTTCCAGGGCATCGGCGCGACCGTGCAGGAATCGCCGGAGTCCGACTTCATCGTGATCGTCCGCCCGCTCCCGGACACGCCCGCCGAGGCCGCCGGGATCCGCGCGGGTGACCTGATCCTCGAGGTCGACGGCGAATCCGCCGAGGGCTGGACCCAGGACGAGGCGGTGCTGCGCATCCGCGGGCCGCAGGGCACGCCGGTGGAGCTCCTGATCCGGCATAGCGATGGCACCGAGGAGCTGATCACGATCATCCGTGACGAGATCGAGATCTCCTCGGTCACCACGCGGACGCTGAAGGATGCCGACGACAACGACATCACCGACATCGGCTACATCTACATCAACCAGTTCACGCGGCGGAGCCCGCAGGAGCTGACGCAAATCATCGAGGAGCTCGAGGCATCCGGGGTGTCCGGGCTGATCCTCGATGTGCGCCTCAACCCGGGCGGGCTGCTCGTCGAGACCACCGAGGTCGCCGACATGTTCCTGGACGAGGGGATCATCGTCATTCAGGTCGATCGCGAAGGGAACGAGCAGATCGCGAGCGCGCGTGAGGGCCAGGTCACCGACCTCCCGCTGGTGATCCTCCAGGACGACTTCTCCGCCTCTGGCTCGGAGCTCCTCGCCGCCGCGCTGCAGGAGAACGATCGCGCCACCGTCATCGGCACGCCCTCCTTCGGCAAGGGCACGGTCAACCACGTCCGCGAGCTCTCAAACGGAGGAGCCGTTTACGTTTCGATCGCGCGCTGGCTGACGCCGGATCGCAACATCATCGAAGGGCGCGGCGTGATCCCGGACATCGAGGTGGAGTTCACGCTCGAGGACGTCGAGGCCCAGCGCGACGTCCAGGTTGAGCGCGCCGTGGAGTTCCTCCGAGATGCTGCCGCGCAGTCGAACGTCGCGGCAGCGGCCGCCTCGGCGCAGTAGTACGCGGGGCGTCTCGCCCTCGGGCGTTCCGGGCTCCCGAGCTTGGTGGCGTCCGCGGGTGCTCCCGGAGCGGCTAGTCCTTCCCGCGCGCTACCCTGCTCTGTGCACAGGTGCACCAGGCGACTGTCGTTATGTCGCGTTGTGAGGCGCTGCTCATGGCGAAGCAGAAGCAGGTCAAGGAAGCGAAGGGCGCGACGGTCGCCACGCATCGCCGTGCGCGTTACGACTACGAGATCCTGAGTCGCTACGACGCCGGCATCGTCCTCACCGGCACCGAGATCAAGTCGATCCGCGACGGTGGCGTCACCCTGTCCGAGGGCTATGCCCGGTTCCGAGGCGACGAGCTGTACCTGTATAATGTGCATATAGCCCAGTACGGGCCCGCTCGCGAGAATCACGACGTGATTCGGCCACGCAAACTGCTACTCCACCGTCGAGAGCTCGATCGACTCGGGCAGGCGATGCAGGAGCAGCCGCGCACCACCGTGATTCCGCTGCGGATGTACCTTTACAACGGACTGGCAAAGGTCGAGATCGGCCTCGGGCGCGGTCGCCGTCGTTATGACAAGCGACAGGTGATCAAGAAGCGCGAGACCGAACGCGACATGCAACGCGCCGTTCGCCACGCCCAGCGCTAGGACCCACCTGGCCTCGGAGCGGTCGGGGTTCACCCTCGTGCCGCTCGTGTCGAGGATCGGTGCGCACAGTTCGTTGTACGTGTCCACCTGGACACCCATTTCGTGGGGACGACAGGAATCGACAGGTGCGGTCGGACTTGGATTGCGGGTCGAGGCGCCACCGCCCTCGTTAAACAGGTGGCAACAAGGTAATTGGCGAAACCAACGAACTCGCCCTCGCTGCGTAACTAACGTAGTGACGTGGCGCGCGGTCTACCCCCGGCGGGCCGCGACGTCGCGACATTTTGTCCGGGGTGCTTCGTGAACCGTGCGCCGCAGGCGCTCACGACCAAGATCACTGCGACTAGCTGGCATGGCCCTACGTCAACGGCGGGGCGCCGGCGAAACCAATAGCCGTCGACTACGCCCGTAGTAGATTCTTGCCGCACGTACGCTGGACGGGGAGTTCGATTCTCCCCCGTCTCCACCAGACCGATCACGAAGCCCGCCTCTCGGCGGGCTTCGTCGCGTTCATCGGCGCGACGTGCGTCGGGACACGCCGATCCGTCGATCATCCTCGGTGGGACCGGAGGCTCGGGCTCCCGCTCGGGAGCCCGGCCGCTACTGCCGAGGGGAGCCGCTACGGGAAGCTCACCGCCCCCGTCTCGCCGGTGCAATCGACACCCGCGGCGGTCCCGATGCCGGACGCATCCACGTCGTAGATGAGCTTCAGCACGGAAACCGTGCGACTGCCGCTACCGGGCAGCGTCGTCGACGTAGCCAGGTTGCTGGTCCCCGCCTCGTTGACGTCGATTGCCGTCGAGGCCGGCCCGGTGATCGTCAGCTTGCAGAGCTGGTCCTCCGTCGAGGTGCCAGCACTCGCCGCAATCCCGGTCAGCGTCTTGTCCACGGCGCCCTGGAGCAGGTAGAGGTCCCAGTCGGCTGTGGCATCGACGCCGTCGTTCCGCAGCACCGACACCACTCGGGACTCGCTGCCCGGGAGCGTCGAAGACACCAGCACGTCGGTCGTGCCACTCGTACGGACACTGATCGTGGTGCCCGACGGCGCTTCCACGGTCACCTTGTGCAGGCGATCGACGGTGGCGCCGGCACCGCTCGGATCCCATTCGGGGTCGATGCCCGGGATCGTCAGCTCACCGGCGCCCTGCTTCAGGAACAGGTCCCAGTCCGCCGTCGCATCGACGCCGTCGTTGCGCAGCACCGAGATCGTCCGCGTCTCGCTGCCCGGCACGGTCGAGGAGACCAGGTCGTCGGTCGTCCCGGCTGCCCGCGCGCGGATCACGGTGCCCGCGGGCGCCTTCACCGTCAGCTTGTGCAGCCGATCGATCGTCGACGAGGGGCTACTCGTGTCGATCTCCGGGTCCGTCCCGGGGATGGCGATCTCGCCCGCCGCCTGCTTCAACAACACGTCCCACTCCGGGGTTGAATCGACCCCGTCGTTCCGCAAGACCGAGATCGTGCGAGTCTCGCTACCCGGGACCGTCGACGACACCAGGTCAAGGCCCGCGACCTCGACCTCGATCACGGTGCTCGCCGGCGCCTTGACCGTCAGCCTGTGCAAGCGGTCGACCGTGTCACTCGCGCCGCTGTGATCCCATTCCGGGTCGGTGCCCGGGATTGTCAGCTCGCCGGCGCCCTGCTTCAGGAACAGGTCCCAGTCGGCCGTCGCGTCGACGCCGTCGTTTCGCAGCACGGAGATCGTCCGGGTCTCGCTGCCCGGGAGCGTCGAGGTGACCAGGTCGTCGGTCGTTCCAGCGACCCGTGCACGGATCACGGTCGCCGCGGGCGCCTTCACCGTCAGCTTGTGCAGACGGTCGACGGTAGCCGTCGCGCCGCTCGGATCCCACTCGGGGTCGGTCCCCGGGATGGTCAGCTCGCCGGCGCCCTGCTTCAGGAACAGGTCCCAGTCCGGCGTCGTGTCGACGCCGTCGTTTCGCAGTACGGAGATCGTCCGCGTCTCGCTGCCCGGGAGCGTCGAGGTGACCAGGTCGTCTGTGGTTCCGGCCACCCGTACCCGGATCACGGTCGCCGGCGGCGCCTTCACCGTCAGCTTGTGCAGCCGATCGACCGTTGTCCCACCGACGTGGAAGATGCTCGGCTCGACGACCTGACCTGTGCCCTGCGTCAGCTCGAGGTCGTAGATGCCAATCGGCAGGGAGATCGTGCGGGTCTCGGAGCCCGGGAGGCTCGTCGACGCCACAACTGACGCCGTTCCGGCCTGCTTCACGGTCCCGCCGGTTCCAGCCGGCGCCTTGATCGTGAATCCGGATCCTCCGAGGGCACAGGTCTCGCCGGTGCAGTCGATCGCGTCGGCGATGCCGGTGAGTCCGCTCTTCTTCAGTACAACGTCGTAGAAGTTCTTCAGGACGTCGTACGTCTTCACGCCGCTCTGCCCGTTGTAGGCCCGCACGAGGCCACCTGCGCTGCTGGCTGCTCCGTCGTCCGTGCGGATCTCGATCCGCACGCCCGTCAGTGCTCCGTAGTCGACGGTGAGCTCGGCGACGATGTCGCCTGCGTCGCAGGTCGGGCCGGTGCAGTCGATGGCATCGACGACCTTGGCCTTCGCGCCGTGCTTGAACACGAGGTCGTAGCTGTTCTTCAGCACGTCGTATGTCTTGATGCCGCTCTGGCCGTTGTAGGCCCGCACGAGGCCGCCAGCCGTATCCGCGACGCCGTTGTCCGTGCGGATCTCGATCCGCACGCCGGTGAGGCCCTCGTAGTCGACCGTCAGCTCGGCGACGATGTCACCGGCGTCGCAGGTCGGGCCGGTGCAATCGACGGCGTCGACGACCTTGACCTTCGCGCCCTGCTTGAAGACGAGGTCGTAGCTGTTCTTCAGCACGTCGTACGTCTTCACGCCGCTCTGGCCGTTGTGGGCCCGCACGAGCCCGCCGGCCGTGTTCGGGAGGCCGTTGTCGGTTCGGATCTCGATCCGCACGCCTGTGAGGCCCTCGTAGTCGACCGTCAGCTCGGCGACGATGTCACCGGCGTCACAGGTCGGGCCGGTGCAGTCGATGGCATCGACCACCTTGGACTTCGCGCCCTGCTTGAACACGAGGTCGTAGCTGTTCTTCAGCACGTCGTACGTCTTCACGCCGCTCTGGCCGTTGTGGGCCCGTACGAGGCCACCGGCGCTGCCGGCTGTTCCGTCGTTCGTGCGGATCTCGATCCGCACACCGGAGAGACCCTCGTAGTCCACGGTCAGCTCGGCGACGATGTCACCCGCGTCACAGGTCGGGGCGGTGCAGTCGACGGCATCGACGACCTTGACCTTCGCGCCCTGCTTGAACACGAGGTCGTAGCTGTTCTTGAGGACCGCGTACTGCTTCACGCCACTCTGGCCGTTGTAGGCCCGCACGAGCCCGCCAGCCGTGTTCGGGAGACCGTTGTTGGTTCGGATCTCGATCCGAACGCCGGTGAGGCCCTCGTAGTCCACGGTGAGCTCGGCGACGATGTCGTCGAGCACCACGTGACCGAGCACGGTCACGGCGTCGACCACCTTCGTCTTCGCGCCGTGCTTGAGCACGACGTCGTAGACGCCGTTCTCGAGGTCATCGAAGACGGATGAGCCGGACTGGCCGTTCCTCGCAACCTTCAGAGCGCCGCTGGCGGTTCCCTCGACACCATCGTCGGTGCGGACCTCGATCCGGACGCCCGAGAGCCCAGGGATCTCCACGGTCAGCTTCGACGTGTCGAGCACGCAGCTCTCGCCAGTGCAGTCCACTCCATCCCAGAGGAACGAGTCGCTGCCGATCTTCGCGACGACGTCGTAGTGGTTCTTGAGCACCTGCTGCACGCTGATGCCGCTTTGGCTGTTCTTGCCCCAGATCAGGGCGCCCGCCGTGCCAGCGGCACCATCATCGAGGTGCAGCTCGAGCCGGACACCGGTGAAGTTCGTGAGATCGACCGTCAGTTCCGAGATGACGTCCCCGGCATCGCAGCTCTCGCCGGTGCAGTCGATGTCCTCGACGACCAGGCTCTTTGGCCCCTGCACGAGCACGATGTCGTAGGTGTTCTTCAGAACCGTGTGGGTGGTCTCACCACTCTGGCTGTTCTTCCCCCAGATCAGCGCACCCGGCGATCCATCCGACTTGTGGAGTTCGATGCGGACGCTGATGTCCTCGACATCCACGGTCAGCGTCGACAGCACATCGCCTGCGTCGCAGGTCTCTCCGCTGCAGTCGACTCCGTCGACTACGAGGCTCTTGGGACCCTGGACGAGCACCACGTCATAGCTGTTCTTCAGAACCGTGTGGGTCGTTTCACCGGTCTGGCTGTTCTTCCCCCAGATCAGCGCGCCCGCGGTCCCGGTCGCCGCATCGTCGAGATGC
>JANQNP010000124.1 GCA_028279505.1 Dehalococcoidia bacterium | reverse complement strand
GCTGACGCCCGCAACGCGGGCTCCGAGGGATTCCAGCTCTTCGATGTTCTGCTGGAAGCCCCGCATCTCGGTGGTTCAGCCGCCGGTGAAGGCCATCGGATAGAAGGCCAGGACGGCGATCGATCCGGCGAAGGACTCGTTGGTGACCTCTTCACGCTGCGGGTCGCGCATCGTGAAGGCCGGCATCTTGCTTCCCACTTCGAGCATTCGGATTCGCCTCGCTCCTGTGTCGAATCGGTCGGGGTGTGTCGGTCGTGTGGTGCGGACCTCGTGGGGTCGCCCCGGGTCTAGTGGTGGTCGGGCGCGTCCGGCTTCTGGAAGTCCCAATCGAGGCCGCGCTCGCGACGGTAGAGGTAGCCGATGCCACCGACGAGCGCCATCCCGAGCAGCGCGACGATGGTGACGAGCAGCACCGTGGCGGTGTCGGCGGGCGGGTCGAGGGCGCGGCCCTCGTCGGCCGCCATGGCGACGGCGGGGGACGCTGCCAGCAGCAGTCCAGTAATCGAGCCGAGCCAGCGCTTCACCCAGCGGCCTCCTTCTGATCGATGTCCGGGTCGCATTCTAACGATCCGCCCGGTTACGGGGGACACCAACTGACGGGCCTCGCGACGTACGATCGAGGTCGATGCGACGCACGCTGACCCTCGGGCTCCCGGTCGTCCTCGTTTCCGCGCTCGTCGCGGTGGTGGTGCTTGGTGGCGCGTTCAGCGACGAGGACGCACCGGCCGACGTCGTCGCCAGCACTGTGACGACCACCCCTACGGCGACACCGACCCCAACCGCGACGCCGACGCCGCTCCCGACAGCCACGCCGACGCCGCCGATCTCGGCGGCGGACCGGTACCGCGAGGCGATCCGGGCGCGCGACGCCGGCGATCCAGAGACGGCCGCGGCGGGACTGCGCACGATCGCCAACGAGGATGGGGCGCTCGCGCCGTTCGCGTGGTTCCGGCTGGCGCAGGTGCTCGCGGCCAACGGCGACTACGACGGCGCCGCGACCGCGTTCAGCGCGGCGCTCGACGATCCGAGGCTTCCGGCCTCGCTGCGGCCGATCGCGCAGCAGGAAGGTGCGGCGGCGCTCGCCGGGGCGGATCGGAGTGACGAGGCGATCGCGTGGCTCAGCGCCGCCGCGAACAATCCGGCCGCGAGCAGTTCGGAGCAGATGAGCGCGCGCTGGGCGCGGGCGCAGATCCTGCTCGAGCGGGAAGATCCGAGCTGGGCGGACGACGCGATCGCGCTGGTGACGCAGGCGCCGGGGCATTGGGCGGCGTCGCTGGCCCTCGATGCGCTCGAACTCGCCGAGATCGAGGCGCCGGCGCTGAGCGCGGCGTACACGCGTTACCTCGCGCGGGAGAACGGGCTGGCGACGGAGCGGTACGAGGCGATCCTGGCGACGGAACCGGATCCGGCGACCGCGGGCGTGGCGTGGTTCTACCTCGGAGCCCTCGCCGAGCGGGTCCCGGACCGGCCGGGCGCGATCGAGGCGTACGGCGAGTCGCTGGCGGTGGATCCGTTCGGCAGCCGCGCGGACGACGCGGCGTACTGGCGCGGACGCGTCGCTGAGGAGGAGCTGGACTTCGAGGCTGCGGCCGTGTTCTACGACGTGCTGCTCGCCGAGTACCCGAGCTCCGGGTTCGTCGGCGACGGGGCGTTGCGCGGCGCCCTCGCGGTCTTCGAGGCGGGCGACGAGGCGACGGCGCTCGAGCGGCTGGGGGCGATCGCGAGCGCTGGTGGATTCCACGCGGCGACGGCCGCGCGGTGGTACGACCTGATCGCGGGGCCGGAGGCGCGCGTTGAGGCGGCGGTGCCGGCGGCGAACGAGATCGACCCGCGCACCTATTCCGCGATCCTCGAACTGGCGGGCGATGACGCCCTCGAGTGGCCGATCATCGAGCCGCTGCCGGCGCTCGAGGATGGATCAGCGGAGATCGAGGCGTGGCTAGTGGGGCGTTACGGCGTTTCCACGGGCACGAGCCGGCTTGACGAGGACGAATTCCTCGAACTTGTACAGATCCTCGCTGATGCTGGTGAACGCTCGCTCGGACGGGCGGTATTCCTCGACCGGATCGAGCTCGTGGAGCGGGACCCGCACGCCGTCGCCGGACTCAGCAGCCGTGCCGCCGACCTCGATCTGCCGGACGCGGCGTTGATCGCGGCGATCCGGCTGATCGGGCCGCTGTCGACGGCGGAGCGGCTGGAGACTCCGCTCGCCCTCGAGCGGCTCGCGTACCCGGCACCGTGGCTCGAGCTGGTCGAGGCGGCGAGCGCGGAGTTCGAGGTGCCGCCGCTGCTGCTGCTGGCGCTGATCCGGCAGGAGTCCGCGTTCGAGCCGGACGTGGTGTCGCCCGCGGGGGCGATCGGCCTCACCCAGGTGATCCCACCGACGGGGGTGCAGATTGCGAACACCCTCGGCGAGGAGTGGGGCGGCGTGGTGTCGCTGACCGATCCGGAGACGGCGCTTCGGTATGGCGCCTCGTACCTGTCGACCCAACTCGAGACGTTCGACGGCAACGTGTTCGCGGCGCTGGCGGCGTACAACGCGGGGCCGTTCAACGCGCAGCGATGGCTCGATAGCCAGGCGTCGCCGGGCCCGGACGGGTTCATCCAGGCGATCGATTTCGAAGAAACGCGGCGGTACGTGACGACGGTCATCGAACAGTACGGCTGGTACCGATACGCCTATGGTCTGGCGGATCTGCCGGCGATCCGCTGAGGGTGAACGTGCGCCTCCGGCGAATTGCTCGGAGGTCAAACCGACACCTATACTCGTCTGCCCCCTCAGCCACGCGCGATCTGCCGGCCGCGCCCGATCGGAGCGACCCGTGCCCAAGCGAACATGGCAGCCGAAGCGGATTCCGCGGAAGCGCAAGCACGGCTTCCGCGCACGGATGGCGACCAAGAACGGCCGCCACGTGTTGGCGCGGCGCCGCGCGCGCGGCCGAGCGCGACTAGCCGTCTAGCCCGCGCCGTAGATGACCGCGCCGGAGCGCGCCTCGGCGGCGACGGAACGCGACCGCCCCCCGGCGCGCCGAACGAGCGATGGCGACGCGGCTCCTCGGGCCGTCGAGCGCCTGCGGCGCAGCCGAGATTTCGAGGCCGTCATGCGTCACGGACGACGAACGCGGGACCCGATGCTGCACCTGGTGGCGCGCGACAACGAGCTGCCGTACAGCCGCGTGGGGTACGCGGTCAGCCGACGGGTTGGCGGCGCGGTGACGCGCAACCGCGTGAAGCGGCGGCTGCGCGCGATCATGCGCGACCTGCCGCTGCGGCCGGGCTACGATATCGTCGCGGTGCCGCAGCATCCGAGCGCTAGCGCGAGTTTTCGCGAACTATCGGCCGCTTCCAGGCGGTGTGCGCGCCGCCTCGAGGTCGTTCAGCACGAGAACGACCGCCAACCATGATCAAGCGACCACTGCTGATCTTGATTCGCGGGTACCAGCAACTCCTCTCACCGCTCTTTGGCGCGTCGTGCCGGCATGAGCCGACGTGCTCCACCTACACCTACGAGGCGATCGAGACGCACGGCGCGTTCCGTGGCTCGTGGCTCGGCATCCGACGGATCGCGCGGTGCCGGCCCGGGCAACCAGGCGGCTACGATCCCGTTCCCGAGCGGAAGCAGGCAGCGTGACGACGATCCCGGGCTCCCGCCGAGCACGGCCCTCCCGAACCGCCACTCCGATGTTTCACGTGAAACATCGCCGGTGGCTCGCCCTCGCGACTGCCGTCCTCGCGCTCGCGTTGACCGGGTGCGTCAACCTCGCCAGCCCCGAGGGCTGGGCGGCGCCGACGGCGGACGGCGACCGGCTGTTCGTCCAGCTCGAGCGGGGCACGATGAGCTCGGGCTCGTTTACCTCGGCGGGCTCGTTCAACGAGGACTGGCGGTTCCCGGCGGAGCTGGACGACCTTGACCTGGACGGTTTCTACGCGACGCCGATCGTCGAGGGAAACACGGTCTATCTCGTCTCGTACGACGGGGTGGTCGCCGCCCTCGATGTGGGGAGCGGGCGGCCGGAGTGGCCGGTTGTCGACCTGGAGACGAACGTGGTCGCGACGCCGCTGGTGAGCGGCTCCTCGATGTACATCCCGACCGAGGACGGGGATGTGATCGTCCTCGATAGGGAGTCCGGCGCGGAGCTCGACCGGTTCCTCGAACCGGACGGGCGGATCTGGGCGGCGCCGATCGCGCGGAGCACGACGGTCTACGTCGGCAAGCTGGACGGGCGCGAGCTGCTGGCGCTGAACTCGTCCACCGGGGCGATCGAGTGGCGGCAGGATCCGGGCGGGGCGCTTACCGCCGACCTCGTGTTCGCGAACGACCTGATCCTCGCGGGGTCGCTGGACCACAAGATCCACGCGTACGACAGCACGAACCCGTCCGGCGCTGAGCGCTGGAGCTACGAGGCGGCGGGCTGGATCGTCGCGACGCCGCTGGTGGCGGGCGACGTCGTGTACGGCGCCACGCTGCGCGGGGAGGTGTTCGCCCTCGATGCCGCGACCGGGGCGCTGGACTGGGAATTCGTCGAGGAGGACCTCGAGTTCCGGTCGCAGCCGGTGTTGATCGGCGGGGTGCTGGTGGTGGCCGACCGCGACGGGCGGCTGCGCGGCATCGAGCCGGCGACTGGCGAGCTGCGGTGGGAGTCGGACCTCGATGACGCGAAGATCTTCGCCGATCCGCTCGTGTACGACGGGAACATCCTGTACCTGACCAAGGACGGCGAGCTGCTGCGGGTGTCGGCCGCCGACGGCGGCGCGACGATCGTCGCCGGACGAGGGGGTTAGCCCAGTGCCAATCGGCGCCATCTGGCAGACGTTCCTCGAGACGCCCTTGATCAACGTGATGGTGTTGTTGACGACCGTGAGCTTCGGGTCGTTCGGCATCGCGATCCTGCTGTTCACGCTGATTTCGCGCGCGCTGATGTTCCCGCTGACGCTGCGGACGCTGAACGCGACCCGTGCGATGCAGGCGATCGCGCCGCAGGTGGAGGAGATCAAGAAGAAGTACTCCGACCCGCGCCGCCGGTCCGAGGAGACGATGAAGCTCTACCGAGAGTCCGGCGTGAATCCGCTGGGCTGTCTAGGTCCGCAGCTGATCCAGTTCCCGATCTTCATTGCCCTCTACCAGGTCATCCGGATCACGCTGGCGAGCACGCCGGAGAGCCTGGTCAGCCTATCGCACCGCCTCTACAACATCGATGTGATCCAGGGCGCGGCGCCGCTGAGCACTCAGTTCCTGTGGATCGACCTCCAGCAGAACGGCGGCTTCTTCCTGACGGCGCTCGTGTTCGCCTCGATGTGGTTGCAGCAGCGCATCTCGACCGGCCGGAACGCGATGATGCAGAGCGAGCAGCAGCGTCAGATGAACCAGATGATGCAGTGGATGCTGCCAGCGCTGTTCGCCTGGTTCGTCCTTGCGGTGCCGGCCGGCCTCGGGCTCTACTGGGCCGCGAGCACGATCATCGGCGTCCTTCTGCAGTGGCAGTTCGTGGGCCCTGGTGACTTCACCTGGGGTTCGCTGATCCCCAACATCGTCCGAGACCAGGTTGGCCTGGCACGCCTTCCCGAGACCGATTCGAAGAAGAACGGTCGCACCCCTGCCGCCTCTCAACCGTCGACCGACACGGCGACGGAGACCGAAACGGAGTTGGAAGATGGAGACAACGGAAGCAAGCGGAAGAACAGTCGACGCCGCCGTCGCTCGCGCTCTCGATCAGCTCGGTCGTCGTCGCGATCAAGTCGACGTCGAGGTCGTTCGGGAGGGTAAGAGCGGGTTCCTGGGGATCGGCGGCGAGGAGGCGCTGGTCCGCGTCACCGCTCGACCCGAGTCCGCCAGCGACGACGCCGCGGTTCCTGAGCGGGCCGCTCCCGAGCGGGCGACCGGCCGCGGCGATGACAGCTCCGACGACGGCGACGCCCGGGCCGAGGGTGGCGCCGGCGACCGCGGCGAGGGCGAGGGCGGCGACGCCCGGCGACGCCGGCGACGGCGCGGCCGTCGAGGTGGGCGCGGCCGCCGTGGCGGCGGCAATGGCAATGGTCCTCGCGCGGACCGAGACGACGACCGAGGTGACGATCGCGACGACGACCGGCCTCCGCGGCGCGACGAGCCCTCGGGTGCCGACGACCTCGACGACGACGAGCCGCCCCGACGCGACGAGTACGAGGAGCGCGAGCGTGGCGGTCGCGGTCGTGGTGGCCGCGGCGGACGTGGACGTGGCGGGAACGGGCGCGGTGGACGCGACAACGGGCGCGGCGGTCGTGGCGGGCGTGGGCGCGGTCGCGACCGCGATCGCCGGCCGATCGAGGCGGTCTCACCGGACGAGGAGGTACTGGTCCCCGGCGCTCCCCCGAACCTTCCTGAGTCGATCAACTCGGATCCCGAAGACGACGTCGACCTCTTCGGCAGCACGCTGCGTGACCTGCTGGTCCACCTCGGGCTCGGCGACACGAGCATCACGGCGCGCGACCCGGAGACGCCGGGCGATGGTGTCGGGCTGATCACCCAGGTCTTCGACGTCTACGGCGAGAGCGACGAGGCCTCGGACGAACTAGCCGTGCTGATCGGTCGCCGCGGCGAGACGCTGAACTCGCTGCAGTACCTGCTCAACGTGCTGGTCTCACGCCAGGGATCCTCGAAGGAGGTCTTCGGCGTCGACATCGAGGGCTACCGGCGGCGCCGCGAGGAGACGCTGGTCGACATGGCGCAGGAGATCGCCTCGGAGGTGCGCGCGACCGGTGATGTGATCACCCTCGAGCCGATGCCAGCGGCGGAGCGGCGGATCATTCACCTGGCGCTGCAGGACGAGGACGGCGTCAGCACGGAGAGCGTCGGGCGCGGCGACGACCGGCAGGTCGAGGTCCTCCCCGAGTAACCTGCGGGTCGAGGAGGCCTCGTGACGGACGGTCCGCCGCTGCCGTTGCTCCTGGTCGGCCCTGTCACGGTGGATGTGATCGCTGGCGAGCGGCTGCCGGGTGGCCCCGTCTCGTACGGGGCGCGGGTGGCCGAGGCGTTCGGGATCCGCGCGCGGATTCTGACGATCGCCGGGCCAGACGCCGACCTCACTGCCCTCGAGGGGCACGACCTCGAGCTGGTGGAGGATCCGCACACGGTCACGTTCGAGATCGACGACCGGCCCGAGGGGCGCGTGATGCGGGTGCCGGCGCAGCCGACGCGTGCGCTGGCGGCGAGCGATCTACCTCGGGACTGGGAGCGGGCCGGGACGGTGATGATCACACCGCTGCTCCGCGACGACCTGGACATCGAGTCGTTCGCGCCGGTGGCGGAGGGAGCCCAGCGGGTCGGGGTGATGACGCAAGGCTTACAGCGTAAGTTAGATGGCGAGCGGATCATGCGCCTCGCACCACCTGTTGATAATTCGCTCGTACGCACTTGTTCGCACTCGTACACATTCTTCCGCTCCGAGCGTGAAGCGGCGCTGTGGACCGAGAGTCAGCTCGCCGATGCGCGCGCGGGCGGTGCGCGCCTCGTCACGACGCGGGGCGCCAGCGGCGCCCTGATCGACGGCCCGAACGGACCGTTCGAGGTGGGCGCTTTTCCGACGAACAACGCGGTCGATGCGACCGGGGCCGGTGACGTGTTCGCGACAGCGCTTATACTCGCGCTGGACGAAGGCAAACAAGCGGCTGCGCAGATCGCGGCGGCGTTCGCTGCCGCGTCCG
Source organism: Dehalococcoidia bacterium (assembly GCA_028279505.1). GTDB lineage: Bacteria > Chloroflexota > Dehalococcoidia > UBA2979 > UBA2979 > UBA6627. The sequence continues at coordinate 35,450 of JANQNP010000124.1, read as the reverse complement.
TTGAACAGATCGGCCCTGCGCCGCTCCCCAGTCTGTCCGAGATCAAGCGCCGGCTCGAGGCGGAGTCCCCTGCCGCCGACGAGCAGATGCGAGGAGCCCGCGCGTGAGCGTCGTATTCGCCCTCGCGAACCAAAAGGGTGGTGTTGGCAAGACGACGACGACCGTCTCGCTGGCGGCCGCGCTGGGGGCGCGTGGACGGCGTGTGCTGGTCGTCGACGCCGATCCGCAGGCGAACGCGTCATCGGCCCTCGGGGTGCACGACTCCGAGGGCGGGGCGTTGTACGACGCGCTGGTCGACGAGACGCCGCTGTTGCCCTCGATCGTTCAGACGGAGACGCCGAACGTGTCGCTGGTGCCGACTACCCCGGCGCTCGCGGGCGCCGAGGTGGAGCTGGTCTCGGTGATGGCGCGCGAGTTCCGAATGAAGCGCGCGCTCGAGCTGGTGCGCGAGCAGTTCGACGTGATCTTGATCGACTGCCCGCCCTCGCTCGGTCTGCTGACGGTGAACGCGCTGGCCGCGGCCGACGAGGTGATCATCCCGGTGCAGAGCGAGTACTTCGCCCTCGAGGGGTTGAGCCACCTGTCGCACACGATCGAACTGGTGCAGCGCAACCTGAACCCGAACCTGCGGCTGCGCGGCGTGGTGCTGACGATGTTCGACGTGCGCACGAACCTGTCGAAGGACGTGGAGGCCGAGGTGCGGCGTCACTTCGGCAACACGTTCCGAGCGGTGATCCCGCGGTCGATCCGGCTGTCGGAGGCACCCAGTCACGGGCTGCCGGTGCAGCGCTACGACCCGACCTCGGCGGGGGCGATCGCCTACGACCAGCTCGCCGAAGAACTACTAGCGAACGAGGAGCGCGAGGTGTCCGTGACTGGAGGAACGCATGGCTCGTAAGGGCGGTCTGGGCCGTGGGCTCTCGGCACTGATCCCCGATCAGCCGGTCACCGACCCCGCGGACCCCGCCGCGCCACCGGCGCCGGGGGCGGAGGCACCCGACGCAGCCGCAGCGGCACCCGGCGCCTCAGAAGCAGCGCCGACGCCGGAGGGCGAGACGGCGGCGATGGCTACGGCCGGCGTTCCGACCTCGGCGGTGCCGATCGACGAGATCGTGCCGAACCCGCAACAACCTCGGACGGTGATGGACGAGGCGGAGCTGGCCGAGCTGGCTGATTCGATCCGCGAGCACGGGGTGATCCAGCCGCTGCTCGTCTCGGAGCAGACGGGTGCGGGGGGCACGGCGAGCTACCAGCTGATCGCGGGCGAGCGGCGGTGGCGCGCGGCGCGCGCGGCCGGCCTGACCGAGGTGCCGGTGACGATCCGGCAGACGACGCCGCAAGAACTCCTCGAGCTGGCGATCATCGAGAACGTCCAGCGGGCCGACCTCAGTCCGCTGGAAGAGGCGGCCGCGTACCAGCGACTGATGAACGACTTCTCGCTGACGCAGCAGCAGGTCGCCGAGCGGGTCGGCCGCTCGCGGACCGCGATCGCGAACACGGTGCGGCTGCTGGATCTGCCGCCGGTCGTCACCACGTCGCTGGCGCGAGGCGAGATCACCGAGGGCCATGGCCGCGCCCTGCTGGGCGCGCCGGATCCCGAGCAGCTCCTCGAGGCGTGGGGGCAGGTGGTCGCGGATGGCCTGAACGTGCGGCAGACCGAGGAGCTGGTGCGCGCGCAACGCGAACCGGCGGTCGAAGCGGATCCGGAGTCGGCGGAGAACCTGGAGCAGGCGGTGGTGGCGGTCGCCGACCCGGGCGCGCGCGGGCCCGCGGTGGTGACGGAAGGCCTCGCGGCGGCGCTCCAGCGAGCGCTCGGGACGAAGGTGACGCTGCGCCGGACCCAAGACGGGGCCGGTACGATGACGATCCACTTCTACAGCGATGAGGAGCTGGACGGCGTGCTCGAGCGATTGATCGGAGACGAGCAACTGTGACGATCGCTGCCCGCCTCGAAGAGCTGGGGATCACGCTGCCCGAGCCGTCGACCGCCGGCGTCTACCGTCCGGCGGTTCGCAGCGGCACACAGATCTACGTCGCCGGTCAGCTCGCGATGCGCGACGGCGTGATCCTGTACCCCGGGCACCTCGGCCGGGAGGTGAGCATGCCGGAGGGGTTCGAGGCCGCGCGCCAATGTGCGATCAACGGCCTCGGAGCCGTGCAGGCGCTGCTCGGATCGCTAGAGGAGCTGCGGTTGATCCGCGCCGTCGGGTACGTGGCCGCGACGCCTGAATTCAGCGAACACCCCGCCGTGGTGAACGGCGCGAGCGAGCTGCTGCGCGACGTCTTTGGCGAGGAGCGGGGCCTCGGAGCGCGCGTCGCCTTCGGGGTGGCGTCGCTGCCGATGCGATCGCCCGTGGAACTCGAGCTACTGATGGAGACCTACTGATGTCGCGAATCGACTTCGTCACGGGCGCGCCCGAGAAGTACATGCCGCTGGTGCAGGAGCTGAGCCTGATCCCGGACCGGGTGGAGCAGCTGGTCGCCGGCAGCACCGGCCGCGAGCTGCAGCGCGCGCCCTCCGAGGGCGAGTGGGGCGCCAGCCGGGTGCTCGCGCACATGATCAGCTACGCGATCCACAACGGCGAGTTCATCCATCAGATCGCCTGGATGACCGATCCGCGCCGGCGGCCTTGGGACGAGGACGCCGAGGTCACCTCGCAGGGGTGGGCGAGCAAGAACGGCGCGACACTGGCGGAGGCGCTGCGGGTGCCGATCGCGGAGACGATCGAGCTGCTCTCGAGCACTCCGGACGCGGCGTGGGGCCGGCCGGGCACGGTGCCGGGGCGCGGCCGGCGTTCGCTGCGGCAGCAGCTGCGCGCGCACATCGACCACCTGAACGAGCACATCGAACAGATCGAACGGCTGCTCGGGGTTGCCGAGCCGGCGGCCGCCGCGACCTAGGTCGACGCCACCTCGGTTGGGCTAGCCGACCTCGATCGGGAGGTCGGCGCGGCCGGCCCACTCGGCCCAGGAGCCGTCGTAGTTGCGCGCCTGCTCCCAGCCGAGCAGCTCGTACATCGCGAACCAGCTGGCCGCGGAACGGATGCCGCCACCGCAGTACGGGAAGACCGGCTCACTGCCGTCGATGCCGGCCGCGAGGTAGAGCGCGCGGAGCTGGTCGGGCGGCAGGAACGTGCCGTCGTCGTCAACGAGGAGCTCCCAGTTCAGGTGCTGCGCGCGCGGGACGCGGCCCATCCGGGCGGCCGCGTGCGCACCGGTGCTCTCGCCGGCGTACTCGGCATCCGAGCGGCAGTCGAGCACACGCGCGCCGTCGCCGCCGTTGGCGATCGCCAGCACCTCGTCGACCGTGGAGAGGATCGAGGGGTCGCCGGCACCGATCGCCGGGCTGGTGGGCGGTCGGGTGACCTCGTCAGTGGTGACGGGCAGGCCGGCGCGCTGGAGCGCGGCAAGCGAGCGGTCGGCGATGTGCACGCGGAGGAAGCCGTAGTAGCGAAGCACCCAGTAGGCGCGGGACGGCCACATCGATTTGCCAGCGGCGTAGACGACGATCTGCTGCGCGGGGTCGATGCCCATCCGGCCAAGGGTGGCCGCCAGCTCCTCGGCGAGCGGGACGAGGGCGCGGACGCCGTCGCGCTCCGCGGTGAAGTCGTCGTAGCCGTGGGCGTAGACCGCGCCGGGGAGATGTCCGGCCTCGTAGGGGGCGCGGTCGCCTTCGATCTGGATCAGGGCGAGGTCATCGTCCTCGAGGTGAGCGGCCAGCCAGTCGGCGCTGACGACGGCATCTGGGTTCGCGGGCATGGCGGCTCCTGACTTGCTGATTCGGTCGAGGTGAGGGGGTAGGGACTACTGCTGGCCAGCGCCGCCCGAACCGTTGTTACCGCTGCCACCACCGCCGCGACCACGCCGACGGCGTCCGCCGCGCCGTCCACGGCGGCGGCGACGGGGCTTCTTGGGCTCGTCGTCGGACGAGGTGTCGTCGGATGAGACGCCCTCCGCCTGCCTGGCGTCCGCCGGCTTCGCCGTCGACGCCGGGACTGGTGCAGGTGCCGGCGGGCGGTCGACGGGTTCGAGGATGGCGATCGTCGCGGCCTGGAGGTCACGCGCCTCGGCGCGGGCGGGGTCCTCGACGGTGGATTCGAGCTCCTCGGGGCGGACGAGGCTGCCGTATTGGGCGCGGAGCGCGTCGGCCTCGATCTCGACGATCTCGCCGCTGTCGTCGAGGCGGAGGCGGACGAGCTGGCGTAAGGCGTCGATCGAGAGGATCTTGGCGCGGCCGACGGGGGTGGTGACGCGCTTGCCGACCTTCGGGAGGTCGCCGCGCAGCTCGCGGTAGGCGTCGACCTCGAAGGAGAGACAGCACAGGAGGCGACCGCAGAGACCGGAGATCTTCGAGGGGTTCGGGGCGAGGCCCTGTTCCTTCGCCATCCGGATCGAGACGGAGGGGAACTCGGTCATCCAGTTGGAGCAGCAGAGGTCGCGGCCACAGAGGCCCATGACACCCTCGCCCATGGCCTTGGCGCGGTCGCGGTCGCCGACCTGGCGGATGCTGAGGCGGGCGTTCAGCAGGTCCTGGGCCTCGCGGCGGAGCCAGTCTGCGGAGTGCTTTTCGGGCGCGGTGTACGTCAGCTCGCCCTGGTCCCCGGAGAGGTCATAGGTGATTGAGGCGACGCGCATCCGGGGGTCTGTGCGCGACGCCAGCTCCTGCGCGCGGCCGACATCCTCCTCGGCGCGCGCTTTCTGGCGTTGCCAAGCGGCGACGTCTTCTTCGCTGGCGATGCGGTCGATGACGCGGAGCGGACGCTCGAGCGTCGCGGAGACGACCTGATCGGCGGCGAGCACGACCCAGCCGAGCTGCTCGGACCCTTCGCGGCTGACGACGACGTAGTCGCCGACGCCCAGCTCCAGATCCCGCGGACTGCAGTAGTCGATCGGTCCAGCGGTGTAGTAGCGAATGCCGACGACGTCGCTCATGGCGTCAGCGCGATCGGGAATGGCTAGCGCGAGCCAGACGCGACCGGCGCGTCCTCCGTTTCCGATTCACCCGTGGCAACCGGGAGGTCAAGCATCATGACCTCGAGGGCAAGCTGCGGGTTGACGTTGGCCAGCAGGTGCTCGCGTGCCTCGCGCACCGCACGGAGCGCACGGACGGCATCGGCCGCCGGCCAACGTGGTGTTTCACTGCCATCCTGCACCGATCCGGCGCGTTCGCCTAGTCCGGCGGCGCGAATCAGGGCGTCGCGCCACCACTCGGCCCAGAGATCGAGGGTCGCGATCACGCTGCCGCGCTCACGTCGCCAGCGCTGCGAGAGCGTGGCGGCGTAGTCGAAGCGCTCGTTCCGATCGGCGCCTGCCAGCCGCGCCGCGTCCTCGGCGACCGCCTCCTGGAGGACGCGCATCGTCGGGTCCTCGATCAGCCGCGAGGCGAGTCCGTAGCGCCCGCGCGCCTCGCGAGCAGTGGCCGCAGCCTCGTCCGGTTCGAGGCCGGCGCGGCGTTCGAGCGCCCTCGCGAGGTCGGCGACCGGCATCGGGTGCAGGGCGATCTCCTGGCAGCGAGAGCGGATGGTGGGGAGCAGTTCGTCGACGTCGTTAGCGAGAAGCAGGAGCAGTACGTGGGGTGGCGGCTCCTCGAGGACCTTCAAGAGGGCGTGGGCGGCCTCGGTCTGGATGTCGTCGACGGTATCGATGATGAAGACGCGGCGGGGCGACTGGAACGGGGCGAGCGCCGCGAGGCGGTGGAGGCGGCGGATCTGGCAGATGCGGATGCGGGTGGCGGCGGCGCTGCGCTCCTCGGTCTCGTCGTCGCAGAGCCCGCCGACGGCGATCCGCTCGACATCGGGGAGCTCGCCGGCCTCGATCTGTCGGACCAGGTTGGCGTCGAGGTCGATCGTGCCGTCGGCGCCGAGCGGGGCGACGAGCGCCTGCGCGAGGCGCTTCGCGAGCGTCGCCTTGCCGACGCCGGGCGGACCGTGGAACAGGTAGGCGTGCGCGAGGTGGCCACCGTCGATCGCGCGGCGCAGGGCGGCGACGGGGCCGTCGAGCCCTTCGAGGTGCCAGGCGGCACCGGCGTCACCGCTCGCCTGATCCGTCGACATCGCGGACACCGCTTGCTCCCGGCTGAAGTCCCGCGCCCGTCCGCGCGGGGCGATGAGTATCGCACGACCTCGGCGGGGGGCGATGCGTCAGCCCGAGTGGGGATCCACCAGGGGTGACCGGGACCGGCTCGCGGGTCGGTTGGTGGCGGGCTAGAGGTCGTAGTCGAAGGTGTAGCGGTGCTCACCATCGACGATGTCGATCGCCATCGTGCCGGCGAGGCCGGTCAGCTCCTCGGTGCCGGAGTCGGGCACGACGGTGACGCTGAGGCTGGAGGCGCCGCGCTCCATGACGCCGGTGTGGACCAGGGTGAAGGAGCCATGCTTGCCCTCGAGGGTGCCGGCCACTACCTCGACGGCGACGTAGGCCATTGAGCCCTCGGTCGCGGTGATCGCGGTCAGCATCTGGCCCGTGCCGGAACCGGTGAGGTCGCCGGAGAACTGCTTGGCGATCGACATGCGGCCGGGAGCCGCGTCGTCGGCGATGGGGGTGGTCTCAACCTCGAACGTGCCGGTTGCCTGTGCCATCGTGACCGTCCTCCTGCGTGAGCCGAGGCGCGCCTCGTCGGTTCGCAGGGTAGTCCAGGCGGCCCGTCACGACCGCGAGCCGGGCTGGCGCGTCGCCTCGGGGCGCTGGGCCAGGTCGCTAGGCTTGGGGTCAAGGAGATCTGGTGAGCCCAACCCACGCGCCTCCCGAGCTGACGCCGCAGCGGCTGGGGCGGATCCGCACGCTGCTGCTGCGCTGGTATGACGAGCACGAGCAGCACTTCCCGTGGCGGGGCGCGCGCGACCCCTACCTGGCGCTGGTGGCGGCGGTGTGCGCGCAGCAGACGCAGATGTCGCGGGTCCTCGAAATCTACGCGCGCTGGACCGAGGCGTTCCCGACGCTGGAGGCGTGCGCGGCGGCGAGTCGCGCCGAGGTGCTGCGGGTCTGGGGACGCGCGGGCTACCCGCGGCGGGCGGTGCACCTGCACGAGACGTCGCGGATCTGCGTGGAGGAGCACGGCGGCGCGCTGCCTCGGGACCAGGAGGCGCTGCTCGCGCTGCCCGGGATCGGGCCGTTCACGATGGCGATCGTGTCGAGCTTCGGCTTCGGCGACGACGCGGCGGCGGTGGACACGAACATCATTCGGGTGATCGGACGCGTCGTGTGCGGCGATCTGCAGCCGGCGACGGAGACGCCGCGGGCGACGATCGACGCGCTGGCCGATCAGCTGATGCGGCCGGGCACGGCGGCGCGCTGGAACCCCACGTTGATGGACTACGGCGGGCGGGTCTGCACGCCGCGGCCGCACTGCGACGAGTGCGTGGTGTCGCACCTGTGCGCGGCACGGCCGCGCTTCGCGGCCGGCGAGGTGGCGGAGCCGGTGCGGGCACAGGGCGCGTTCGCGGGGTCGGATCGGGACTGGCGCGGGCGGCTGATGCAGGAGCTGCGCGATCGCGATGACGGCCACGGTGGCAGCAACAGCGGAGGCGGCGGCGGCTCGACGGTGTCGTCGCTCCTCGGGACGGTGGCGAGCACGCGCGCGGAGCGGGCGCGGGCACGGCGACTGCTGAACACGCTGGTGTCGGAGGGGCTGGCGTGGGTCGAGGGCGAGCGCTGCGGGCTGGGTGCGGCGCCTCGGTAGGTGGCGCGGGCACCGGTCGCTCGATCGACGGTGTGACCGCCGGGTGGCAGACGGTCCGCAAGCGGGGCGTTTGATAGTCTCCGACGGCAGCGATCCGCGCGATATGTCGCGCGGCGAGCGGCGTCTCCCACGCGACAAGGAGCACGCACGATGGCGGAGGCCTACCGCGACGAGCACGTCACGATCGAGGTCCTGAGCGACCTCGGTAGCTACGGCAACAACGCGTACCTGCTGCGGCCGGCCGACGGCGGCGCGGTGACGATCGTCGACGTGCCCGAGGGCAGCGAGGCAGTGATCGCGGCGCTGGGCGACGCCCCGGTCGAGCGGATCGTGGTGACCCACTCGCACTTCGATCACTGGAACGGATTCGATCTGGTGCGCGGGCACACGGACGCGCCGGTGTTCGCGGGCGCGGAGGAGACGAACCTCGAGGAGTCGCGCAACGTGCAGCCGCTCGCTCACGACGCGACGTTCGCGGTGGGCGGAGCGACGGTGCGGGTGATTCACACGCCGGGGCACACGCCCGGGTCGATCAGCCTGCACGTCGGCGACGCGGTGCTGACCGGGGACACGTTGTTCCCCGGCGGGCCCGGTCGCAGCGGATCGCCGGAGGCGCTGCAGCAAGAGATCGAGTCGATCACGAGGCGGCTCTACCCGCTCGGCGACGAAACGGCGGTGCTGCCCGGCCACGGCGACCCGACGACGATCGGCGCCTCGAAGGCGGAGTACGAGGTGTTCGCGAGCCGCGAGCACCCGGCCGACCTGCAGGGCGACGTGCTGTGGACCGAAGCTCAATCAGCGTGAGCGCGAGACGCCCGGCGGCGCCGCGGGTCACGCGCCTCATCCCTCGACACCGGATCACACCGCACCAGAACGGACGCCCGTGACCGACCCGAGCGCGTTGCCCGTGCACTCCCGCCTGCTGCCGAACGGCCTGCAACTGCTGGCGATCCCGATCCCGCACGCGAAGTCCGTCGGCATCTCCGTCTACCTGCGCGCGGGTTCGCGCTACGAGGAGCACGTCGAGACGGCCGGCGTCTCACACTTCCTGGAGCACCTCTGCTTCAAGGGGACGACGCGGCGGCCGACGCCGCGCGACATCTCGTTCGAGATCGACGCGCTCGGCGGGACGATCAACGCGTCGACACACCGAGAGATGACGGTCTACTACGGCAAGGTGACCGAGGAGTTCATGGAGCCGACGCTCGACCTGCTGGTCGACATGGTGCGGCACTCGCTCTGCCACGCCGAGGAGGTGGAGCGGGAGCGGGGCGTGATCCTCGAGGAGCTGGCAGCCGTCGAGGACTCGCCAGGCGAGCAAGCGACGCTGCTGCTCGACTCGCTGATCTGGCCCGACCAGCCGCACGGGCGCGACATCGCGGGGACCGAGGAGACGGTCACGGCGATCACGCGCGATCAGGTAGTGGCCGCCTACGAGCGCCAGTACGTGGCGAGCAGCGCCGTGATCTCGATCGCGGGCGCGATCGACCCGGAGCGGGTGGCAGCCCTCGTGGATCGGGTGGCCGACGGTTGGGAGCGCGGGACGCCGGATCCGTGGCTGCCGAACGACGGCGGGACGGGGACGCGCAGCGGGTTGATCTCGAAGGAGACGGGGCAGGCGCACATCGCGCTCGGGATGCGCGGCTGCGACTCGAGCGACGCGGAGCGCTACGCGCTCGACCTGCTGTCGATCTGCCTCGGCGAGGGGATGTCCTCACGGCTGTTCCTGCGGCTGCGCGAGGACCTGGGGCTCTGCTACGACATCCACACGTACGCGGCGCAGCTGCTCGACACGGGCATGTTCGGGGTCTACGCGGGCGTCGACCCGGGGCACGCGCTCGAAGCCCTCGGCGAGATCCGACGTGAGCTGGACCGGGTGCGTGAGCCGGTGGACGCGGCGGAGCTGGAGCGCGCGCAGGCGGTGGTGCGATCGCGGATCCATCTGCGGATGGAGGACACGCGCGCCGTATCGGGCTGGTACGGATCGCAGGCCACGCTGGGGCTCCCGATGCTAACGCCGGAGCAGACGCTCGCCGAGTACCAACGCGTGACGGTCGACGACCTGCAGCGGGTCGCGGAGCGCGTGATCCAGCCGGACGACACGCATGTGGCGGTGGTCGGGCCGTTCGAGTCCACGGGGCCCCTCGAGGCGGCGTTCGTCGAGGCGTAGCCGCCCACCTCGGGCGTCCCGCACCCAGGCGAGGGCGCCTGGCCGTTCGTTCCGACTCGGTCTCGAATCCGACCTCGTGAGGCGGTGCGCAGCCGTCGCGGCGTCGGGATCAGCACGGGCCCCCGTGAGGGGGCCCGTTGGTGATTCGAGCACGGGGCTCGGGCTACATCATCCCGGGCATGCCACCCATGCCGCCCATCGCGGCCATCGGGTCGCCGGCGGCGGCCATCGGACCGGCGACGCCCTTCTTCTCCGGAAGCTCGCCGACGACGACCTCGGTGGTCAGCATCAGGGCGGTCACGGAGACGGCGCTTTCGAGCGCGACGCGGACGACCTTGACCGGGTCGACGATGCCGAGCTTGAACATGTCGCCCATCTCGCCCGAGGCGGCGTCGTAGCCGACGTTCGAGTCGGCCTCCCGCACATGCTGGACGACGACGGAGGCCTCCTGGCCCGCGTTGTCGGCGATCTGCCGCAGCGGCGCCTCGAGGGCGTGGCTGAGGATCTGGATGCCGATCAGCTCCTCTTCGCCCTCGTACTGCTTCATCAGCGGCTCGAGGGCCGGCTGGACGCGCAGCAGCGCGACGCCGCCGCCCGGGACGACGCCTTCCTCGACGGCGGAGCGGGTGGAGGAGAGCGCGTCCTCGACGCGGAACTTCTTCTCCTTGACCTCGGTCTCGGTGGCGCCGCCGACCTTGATCACGGCAACACCGCCGGCGAGCTTCGCGAGGCGCTCCTGGAGCTTCTCGCGGTCGAAGTCGGAGCCGGTGTCGCGGATCTGAGCGCGGATCTGGCGGATGCGCGCCTGGATCGCCTCGTCGGAGCCGACGCCCTCGATGATGGTCGTGTTGTTCTTGTCGGCGACGACGCGGTGCGCGCGGCCGAGGTCGGCGACCTGCGTCTCCTCGAGCGAGCGACCCATGTCAGTGGTGATGAAGGTGCCGCCGGTGAGGATCGCCATGTCCTCGAGCATGTCCTTGCGACGGTCGCCGAAGGAGGGCGCCTTGATCGCGAGGATGTTCAGGTTCCCCTTCATCTTGTTGACGACCATGGTCGAGAGCGCTTCGCCCGCGAGGTCGTCACAGATGATGACGAGGTTCTTGGAGATCTGGACGACCTTCTCGACCACGGGGAGGAGCTGGTTGATGTCTTCGATCTTCGTGTTCGTGATCAGGATGTAGGGGTCGTCGAGCGCCGCCTCCATCCGGTCCGGGTTGGTCACGAAGTAGGGCGAGACGTAGCCGCGGTCGATCTGGAGGCCGTCGACGATCTCGGTCTCGTAGTCGGTGCCGCGGCCATCCTCGATGGTGATGACGCCGTCGCGGCCGACCTGCTCCATGACGTCCGCGATCAGCTCGCCGACGATGCGCTCGTTCGCGGAGATCGCGGCGACGTCGGCGATGGTCTCCTTGTCCTCGACGGGAACGGCGAGGCCCTGGAGGTGCTGGGCGAGGACGCGCTCACCGGCCTCGAGCCCGCGGCGGATCGCCATCGGGTTCGCGCCGGCGGCGATGTTGCGCAGGCCCTCGCGGAAGAGCGACTGGGCGAGGACGGTGGCGGTGGTGGTGCCGTCGCCGACGACCTCGTTGGTGCGGACGGCGACCTGCTTCACGAGCTGGGCGCCCATGTTGTGGAAGCGGTCGTTGAGCTCGATCTCCTTGGCGACGGTGACGCCGTCCTTGGTGATCGTGGCGGGGCCGTAGGCCTTGTCGAGCACGACGTTGCGGCCGCGCGGGCCGAGCGTGACGCGGACGGCGTTGGCGAGGGCGTCGACCCCGTGCAACAGCTCGCGGCGCGCGTCCTCCTCGAAACGGAGCGTCTTCGCGGTCATCCGGGAGTCTCCTCGTGGGCGTCCGCCGGCGGGTCGGCGGGCGGACGCGTGATTGTGCGATGCGCCTCGGTGGGTCGGGTCCGCCTCGCGAGGTGCGCCTGCCGGCGCGCCCCGCGCGGTCGCGGGCCCGACCGCGGGCCGCGTCTAGTCGACGAGCTTGGCGAGCACGTCCTGGAAGCGGATCACGATGTACTCCTCGGAGTCCACGGTGACCTCCTGGCCGGTGTACTTCTGGTAGAGCACGCGGTCACCGGAGGACAGCTCGTCCATGGTGATCTTCTCACCGGAGTCGGACACCTTGCCGGGACCGACGGCGATCACGTGACCGTGCTGCGGTCGCTCTTTCGCGGAATCGGGGATGACGAGCCCGGAAGAGGTGACCTCTTCCTGCTCGACGGCCTGAAGCACGATGTGGTCGGTCATCGGCTGCACCTGCGTCGCCAAAATGTGTCTCCTTCGGGTTGGCCGGCGCCGTCAGTCTTCGTCGACGGACACCCGTGCACACTCGCGGTTGGGAGGCTCGCTGACTGCGAGCCGGACGGGATGTTAGCACTCTCCATAGGTGAGTGCCAGCACCCCGCGAACATTGACGAGGGTGAGATAGAGTTACACGGTTTCGTGTAAGATGCGACGGATGGAGAGTAACCACCGGGATGAGTGGGACGCGGAGCGCGTCCGCGCGCTGCGGGAGTGGCTCGCCTCGAGCCAGGCCGGGCTCGCCGACCGGATCGGGACCCGACAACAGACGGTCAGCGAGTGGGAAACGGGCACGAGCCAGCCGCGGCGGATGTCGCGCCGGCTGCTACGGATGGTCGCCGAGGAATCGGGCTTCTACGACGTCGAACAACGCACCGGGGCGACGCAACCTGATGGCGAAGCGGTCGAAGACGGGGACGAGGACGAGACGGATGACGACGACTGACTGGATCCGGGCCGGCACGACTGGCCCGGTGGACCCGCCCGCCCTCGGACGGCTACGCGAGGAGGCGGGCGCCTACGAACTGGGGCTCGCCGAGCACGAGCTGGTCGCGCTGTGGCTGCTGGGGCGAGTGCCCGAGGCGGTGCTGCCGTGGCCGCTGCTGCGCGCCGGTCGAGCCGGTCGCGGGCCGGGTCCCGACGTGCGCGAGGCCGCGTTCCAGCACCCGAGCGGGGTCCCGCTCGCCGGCGACGTGGAGGTCCACTTGCGCGCCAGCGACTTCGTCCGCCACGGTCACGCCGACGATCCGGCGTACGACGGGCTGGTGCTCCATCTCGTCTGGGAGGACGACCGTGGAACCGCGCGCGGGACGCCGACCGGGCTGGCCGGCGGCGACTTCGTGGTCACGATCGAGGTGGGGCCCGCCCTCGGAGGGGACCCGGGACGGCTGCGGGAGTTGGTGAGGCTGGGGCCGAGCGGCGGCGAGCCGTGCGAGGCGTGGGCAGCGGCGACGCAGCCGGCCGAGATGACGGCGACAGTCCGCGCCGAGGGCCGGCGACGGCTCGCGGAGCGCGCGTGGGGCGCGGGCCGCCTCGTCGAGCTGAACGGCTGGGACGGGACGTGGGAGGAGTTGTTGATCCGCGCGCTGCGGGCGAGCGCCGGGCGGCGGCGCGAGACGGACGTCGAGCAGCGCGCACTCGCGGCGCGGATCAGCGCGGGGCTGGCCGACGGGGACGGGGAGCCAGAGGAAGCGACGCCCGGCGTGCCGGACGCAGCGCCAGGCAGGCGGCCTCGGTCGGTGTTGCCGGCCCTCGATCGGGTCGCGCGGACGCAGCGACCGGCCGCGGTGATCGAGGCATTACGCCAGCCCGGTGGGCCGGGCCGTGCCCGGGCGACCGAGCTGGGATGGAATGCGGTGCTGCCGCTGCTGGCGGCGACGGCGGCGGCCTACGGCGATCGGGATCTGGCGGCGCACGTGGCGGCGCTGGTCGACCGGTGGCCCGCGCCTCGGCCGTACGGGCGCACCGATGCGCTGGCGCGACTGCTGCGCCCAGGCGGTGGCACGCCTCGGGGAGGCGGCGCCCTCTACGCGCAGGGCCTCCTCCACGTCCAGGATCTCTGGTGCGAGCGCGGCGGCTGCGGCGTCTGCCCGCTCTCAGCGGCTTCTTGACGCCCCCTTCGGGGGTCCTTGGACGCTTCGCGCCTGGTTCAGGTCGTTTGGGTGTTGGGGTCGGGGGTGTTGGCCCGCGGTCGGCGGTGTCTTCGGAGGCGGACGGTGTCGTGCTGGAGGCTGTTCGGCGGCGCGCTCCGGCAGCTAGCGGGAGCGGGTGACCTTCGAGCGGTAGGGGGTCGGGTCGATGTCGATCGCCGATTCCGGGTTTGTCGCCATGTCGGGGTGGACCGCGGCCGCCGCGGCGATCATGGCGGCGTTGTCCGTGCAGAGCACGGGCGGCGGGATGAAGACGGGGACCGGCGAGCGCTCCTCGACGCGCTCGCGGATCCGGCGGTTGGCGGCGACGCCGCCGGCGACCAGGACCGAGGCGACACCCTCGCGCTCGGCGGCGCGGGCGACCTTCTTCGAGAGCACGTCGGCGACGGATTCCTCGAAGGCCCAGGCGACCTCGGCGGGGGGCGGGGCAGCGTCGGCCTCGACGGTGTGGAGCACGGCGGTCTTCAGACCGGAGAAGGAGAAGTCGTCGCTGCCGCTCAGCCAGGCGCGGGGGAGGCGCAGCGTGCGGTCCTCGGCCTCGAGGGCGAGCTTCGAGACGACGGGGCCGCCGGGATAGCCGAGGCCGAGCAGCCGCGCGACCTTGTCGAAGGCCTCGCCAGCCGCGTCGTCGCGCGTGCCGCCGAGGCGTTCGAAGTCGCCGCTCTCGGTCATGAGCAGCAGCTCGCTGTGGCCGCCCGAGATCACGAGGGCCAACGCCGGCAGCGGCGGGGCCTCGGTGTCGAGCCAGTTGGCGCGGACGTGGCCCTCAATGTGGTCGACGGGGATGAACGGCAGCCCACGGGCGAAGGCGACGCCTCGGGCGGCGTTCAGGCCAACGAGGAGCGCGCCGGGCAGGCCGGGCCCGGCGGTGGCAGCGATCGCGTCGAGGTCGTCCCAGTCGCACTCGGCGTCGCGCAGCGCCTGGCGGATCACGGGCGTCAGCACCTGGAGGTGGGCGCGCGCGGCGACCTCCGGGACGACGCCGCCGGTCTCGGCGTGCAGCTCGCTCTGCGAGGCGACGATGTTGGAGCGGATGCGGCGGCCGTCGGCGACGACGGCGGCAGCGGTCTCGTCGCAGGAGCTTTCGATCGCGAGGATGTTCAGCGGTGGCTCCTCGGTGGGCGGGAACGCTCCGGGAGCGGTCCGCGGCGGTGGTCAGGATTCGGCGGTGTCAGGACTCCACAGTGTTAGGACGCGGGGTCGATCACGCTGAAGGCGTCGATCCCATCGGCGGTCAACACGTACAGGATCGCACCATCGCCGGAAAGCGCGAGTCCGCGCAGGTCGGCGAAGCCGCCGTGATGATACTGGCGAACGAACGGGCCCTCGCGGTCGCCGACGACGATGCGGCCGTTGCCGCGGTCGGCGATGAAGATCAGGCCACGGATCACGTCCTCGACGACGGCGCTCGGCGAGGCAGGTGGCTGGTCGATGCCGTCGAGGAGCGAGTCCTGCTCGGTGCCCTGGCGGAAGCGGCGGAGCGTGCCGCCGTCCTGCACGTAGACGTCGCCGTCGACGATGAGCTGGGTCGCCTCGGGGAGCTCGATCGCGCCGAGCAGCCCGCCGCGCTCGGAGTCGAAGCCGTCGCCGGCGGGGAGGTAGCGCCAGACCTCGCCGCTCTCCGGGTCGAGCACGTAGAGGTTGCTGACGTAGGTGGCGATGCCGGCGATCGAGCGCAACTCCTCGGCGTCGCGCAGGGTGAGCGCGGTGGGCTCGCTGTTCGTAACCGGGAGGACCGACCAGAGCTGGCGGTCGGCATCGAGCACGAGCAGCCGGTCGCCGCCCTGATCCCAGGTGACCTGCAGCGGCACGGCGGCGATGCGGCCGCCGTAGAGCGTGGTGGCGGCGTAGACCTCGATCGGGTCGAACGCGCCCTCGGGGTCGACGCGGATCACGCGGCCCTGCTCGGCGTCCATCAGCCAGAGGGAGCCGCCGCCGAAGGTGATCGAGCGCGGGTCGAGTGGCGCGGTGACGGTGCCGGCGAAGCGGAGCACCGGCCGCAGCGCCTCGACATCGACGACGGCGTCGAGCACCTCGAGCTGCGCGGCGATGCGCGTGTCGAGGGCGATCAGGCGCGGCTCCGCGGCGTCGACGGCGCGCGCCTGCTCCAGGTCCTGGAGCGCGGCGAGCAGCGCCTCGCGTTCGGCGCCGAGGGTTTCGGCGGCGGCGGCCTCGTCGACGTGGATCTGGGCGGCGGCGAGCGCATCCTCGAGGCGGCCGGCGCTGTCCTGCTCGAAGAGGGCGGGCAGGAACATCCAGCCGAGCAGGACGACCGCGATCAGCGCGGCGGCGCCGCCCGCCGTCCAGGCCCAGCGCGGTGGCCCCTGGCGCGAGGGCGCGAAGTGGCCGCCGGAGCGCTCGGTGATGCGGGATGGGCGACGCACGGACGGCATCGCCGGCGTGCGGCGACGCTCGAGGGGCGACGCCGCGGGTGCGCCGGTCCTCGGATCGGTGCTGGCGTCGGCCGCGGTGGAGGCGCCAGCAGAACCGGCCGGGGGCGCGGCCTCGAGCGGACCGGAGTCGAGCGGGGGTGGGGGGTCGGGCAGCTCCTCGGGCTCGCCGAGTGGCGGGGTGTCCTCCTCGATGTCGAGGTCGGCGATGAGGACGGCCGACATGTTCGGCACCTCGCGGGTGCGGGTGAACAGCTCGGCGAGGGCGCGCTCGGGGCCGGCGGTGAGCGACTCGAGGACGGCGGTCTCGCCGATCTGCTGCTCGGCGGCCGAGGTGAGGAGCAGCAGGAACTCATCGTCGAGGTGTGCGGTGGTGAAGCGCGGCTCGATCGGCTCGGTGCCGCCGAGGGGCAGCGCGGCCGGGAGATCCTCGGTGCCGACGCGGCGCGCCGTGTCGTCGTGGCGCACGAGGTAGACGGCGCCGGCGCCGAGCTGGGCGATGGTCGCCTCGCCCTCGCGGATCGCGACGCAGGTGAGGCCGACGGCGACGTGGTGCTCGCGGAGCGAGCGCTCGTTCCACTCGGCGAGGTTCGCATGCGCCTGGCGGAGGGCGCGCAGCACGCCGCCGGTGACGGAGAGCGCCTCGCGGCCGAAGAGGGCGGCAACGGCCTCGGCGACCTCGTCGCAGAACTCGGCGGGGCGATCGTCGACGGGCTCGGCGAGCACGAGCAGGCGGATCGCGCCGTCGTCGCGGTCGCGGCGTTGATCGACGAGCCAGGGCCCGTGCTCGCGCACCTGGCCCTGGTCCATCGCGTAGCGGCCGACCCAGATCCCCATGGCTCCCAGCTTCGGCGACGGCGGACAGCGCGTCGAACGGTGGTTCGGCGCGAGACGCGGGCCCCGTCGTGGTGGAGAGCAGGCAGCTTCCAGCGGCGTCGCGGGGCCATACCAACGCCGCTCGCGTCCTCGGCCCCACCCGCGAAGCGGCGATCATGATAGCGACGGCGTCGAGTGACGAACCACCGACTCGCGACGCGCTCCATCACGGGTCCCGATCGCCGGCCGCTGTGGCGTCGCGTTTCGGATGGCGAGCCGCGCCGGATCTCGCGATTGTGGCTTGCGAGGCGCGCGCTATGGTCGATCGCCTCGATCGGGGCGGCATCCTCGATCGGCGGATGGGGAGTGACGACGATGGCCGACGACCACCTGGAGCAGCGCGCGCACGCGGACGCGATCGCGCAGCGCGCGGCGGACCAGCTCAAAGAGATCCTCACCGGCCTCGTGGCGGAGGTGGATCCGTTCCCCGCGTTCCCCGGGTCGATGTTCACGCACGGGATCGAGGTGCCGCCGACCGCACACACGTCGCTGGGGTGCGTGATCGTGACCGAGGACGGGGAGCTGGCCGAGCTGCAGCTCGGGCTGGACCAGGACGTGATCGCGAGCGGCGGCGACGCGCACGCGGCGCGGGTCGAGGAGGCGATCGCCCTCGAACTGTCGCCGGCGGAGTACGTGACGCAGGCGCACGCGGCGGTGCTGGCGCTGGTCGATCACCTCGACGGGTGACGCCGGCCGTGAACGGGTAGCGGCAGATGCGGATCCCGACGCCTCAGCTCCTCGGCCTGATCGCGCTCGCCTCGATCTGGGGCGCGTCGTTCATGTTCATCAAGGTGATGCTGGACGAGCTGAGCCCGGTGGAGATCGGGTGGATGCGCCTCGGGGGCGGCGCGGTGCTGATCATGGCGGTCGTGGCGGCGCGGCGGACGCCGATCCCGCGCGACGGCCGCTACTGGCGGAGCACGCTGGTGGTGGGGCTGCTGGGATCGGCGATCCCGTTCTTCGTGATCCCGCTCGCCGAGGAGGAGATCAGCTCGCAGCTCGCGGGGATCCTGAATGGGGCGATGCCGCTGTGGGCGGCGATCCTCGCGCACGTCGCGCTCGTGGAGGAGCGGGTCGATCGGGTCGGCGCGCTCGGGTTGCTGATCGGCTTCGGCGGGCTGGCGATCGTGATCGGGCCGGGGATCTTCGACCTCAGCGACGCGAGCACGCAGGGGGCGCTGCTGATGCTGGGCGCGGCGCTCAGCTATGCGGCCTCGGCGGTGTGGGTGAGGCGGCGGTTGCGCGGCGTCGATTCGACGCTGCTGGCGGGCAACCAGACGCTGCTCGCCTTCCTCTACCTGACGCCGTGGGCGCTCGCCGGAGGCGTGCCGAACCCGGTCGACCTGCCCGCCGACGTGCTCTGGTCGGCGCTCGCGCTCGGGTTCCTCGCGACGGGCGTCGCCTACCTGATCTACTACTGGCTGCTGGCGTCGCTGCACGCGACGCAGGCGTCGTTGGTCACGTACCTCGCGCCCGTCGCGGCGGTGTTCTGGGGGTGGGCGGTCCTCGATGAGACGCTGGGCCCCGGCGTGTGGCCGGGGCTCGCGCTGATCCTCGTGGGGATGTACCTGGTGAACCGGCCGGCGGCGGCGCCGGTCGTTACGTCCGAGGGCGAGGCGGCGGAGGCGCGTCAGACCTCGTCTGCTCGATAGTCGCCGGAGCGGCCGCCGGACTTGGCGACGAGGCGGACATCGCTGATCTGCATCGTGCGCTCGACGGCCTTGCACATGTCGTAGACGGTGAGGGCAGCGACGCTAACGGCGGTCAGCGCCTCCATCTCGACGCCGGTCTGCGAGGTGGTGCGGACGGTCGCCTGGACCTCGATCGCCGGGGGGTCGTGAGCAGGGGTCAGCTCGACGGTGATGCCGCTGAGCGGGAGCGGGTGGCAGAGCGGGATCAGGTCGTGGGTGCGCTTGGCGGCCATGATGCCGGCGATGCGGGCGGTTGCGAGGACGTCGCCCTTGGGCAGCTCGCCCTCGACGATCCGGGCGAGCGTCTCGGGGCGCATCAACACGCGGCCGCGGGCGGTTGCCTCGCGCACGGTGACGTCCTTCGAGGAGACGTCGACCATCCGCGCGTGGCCGCGCTCGTCGAGGTGGGAGAGTTCGGTCTGCTCTGATTGCGGCTCGGACATCGCGCTAGCCGCCGATGTAGGACATCTCGACGCGCGGTCGCTCGCCGAGTTCGTCGGTCGCCTCGGAGCGGAGCTCCGAGTAGCGGTCGGTGCGCGCGCGCCAGATACCGGCGAGGAGGGTGGTCAGCTCCTCGTCGCTGGTGCCGTCGCGGAGCTTCGAGCGGAGATCGGAGCCCTCGGTCGCGAAGAGGCAGGTGTAGATCTGGCCCTCGGCGGAGATGCGGGCGCGGGAGCAACTGCCGCAAAACGGCTGGGTGACGGAGGTGATGAAGCCGATCTCGCCCGCGCCGTCACGGTAGCGGTAGCGCTGGGCGACCTCGCCCTCGTAGTTGGGGTCGACCGGCTCGAGCGGGAACTCTGCGTCGATCAGCGCGACCAGCTCCGAAGCGGGCAGCACTTCGTCGAGTCGCCAGCCGTTGGTGCTGCCGACGTCCATGAACTCGATGAAACGGACGATGTGGTCGCTGCCTCGGAAGTGGCGGGCGAGGTCGATGAGGGTGTGATCGTTCACGCCCTTGCGGACGACGGCGTTGACCTTGACCGGGCCGAGGCCGGCCGCGGTCGCGGCGTCGATGCCCTCGAGGACCATCGCGACCGGGAAGTCCATGTCGTTCATCGAGCGGAAGACGGCGTCGTCGATCGAGTCGAGGCTGACGGTGACGCGGTCGAGGCCGGCGGTGGCGAGCGCCTCGGCCTGGGAGGCGAGCAGCGTCGCGTTGGTGGTGAGGGCGATCTCGGTGTCGGGGATCGCGGAGATCATCTCGATCAGCTTCGGCAGCTCGGCGCGGAGCAGCGGCTCGCCGCCGGTGAGGCGGAACTTGCGCACGCCGAGGCTCGCGGCGATGCGGGCGACGCGCTCGATCTCCTCGAAGCTGAGGATCTCGTTCCTCGGGAGGAACGCGAAGTCGGGGCCGAAGATCTCCTTCGGCATGCAGTACTGGCAGCGGAAGTTGCAGCGGTCGGTGACGGAGATGCGGAGGTCATGCAGCGGCCGGCCGAAGCGATCGGTCAGTGCGGCCGATCCCGGCGCGCCGGCCTCGAGCCCGTCGAGGTCGAGGTGACCGTCATGCACGGCCATGCAACACCCCCAGCACGCCCATCATCGCACGAAGCGCGCGGGATCGGTGGCTGAGCTGCTGCTTTTCTTCGCCGATCTCGGCGAGCGTGCGGCCGTCGGCGATCTCGAAGACGGGGTCGTAGCCGAAGCCGTTCTCGCCGCGCGGCGTCTCAGCGATGCGCCCTTCGAGGATGCCCTCGCGGACGTGGCGCTCGCCGCCGGGGAGGGCGAGCACGACGATCGCGCGGAAGCGAGCGCGGCGGCGGGCGCGTGGGACGCCCTCGAGCGCTTGCAGCAGGCGGGCGCCGCGCTGCTGGTCCGTCAGCAGCGGGCCGCCGTAGCGGGCGGAGGTGACGCCGGGCCGGCCGCCGAGCGCGTCCACCTCGAGGCCGGAGTCGTCCGCGAGCGCGGGCAGGCCGGAGACGTGGGCGACGGCGCTGGCCTTGGCGACGGCGTTCTCGAGGTAGGAGCGGCCGGTCTCGACGACCTCGGCGCTGTCGACGCCGGCCTCGGCGAGGCTGAGCGCCTGCCAGCCGGTCGGTTCGAGGAGGCCTCGGATCTCGCGCAGCTTGCCGGGATTGCCGGTGGCGACGACGAGGCGGGGGGCGTCGGTCATGGGGCTACTCGGGGTGGGCGACGGGTGGGAGCAGATAGTCGGGGGACGCCGAGGCGGGTGCAAGCGGGAGGGCGCGGGGCCTCGGAGGGCTGTGCTCGCGCCCAGGTCGGCGGCGGGCGCCCTCGATCAAGGTGCCTTCACGGGTGAGACCGGTCGGCAGGAGTACAGTGCCGGCGTGTCCGAGGATGGAACGTATGACCAGCGATCTTCACGTGAAGGAACTCGAAGGCAATCTCAAGGCGCTCACCGAACTCCGCGACGAACTCGCGGCGGACATGCCGGTGATCGAGGAGGTCACGCAGACCAACGCTGCGATCAAAGAGCTGCGCCAGGTGCTGGAAGAGACGGGCGGCGACGCGGAGGCGGTCAAGGAGAAGCTCGGAGAGTACGCCGAGAAGCTCGAGAACCTCGGCGGCGAGATCAAGGAGATCGTCAACGATCCGAAGGTGAAGGAGCTCACCGAGGGGGTCGGGTCCGGCCTCGAGGAGTTCGCGGGCGCGCTCGAGAACGTGAACGAGACGCTGGAGCCGCTGGAGCAGGCGATCGAACTCCTGCAGACGGGACTCGAGAAGAGCGAGGCCTCGGCCGAAGAGCAGATCGAGGCGCTGGCCGAGACGTTGGAGAGCGTTGTCGACCAACTCGGGCCGCTGATCGATCGCATTCCGGGGCTCGGCGCGTTCTTCCAGATCTACGCTGAGGCGATCAAGCAGATCGCGCTCTCGGTCGGGAAGATCCAGGCGACGCAGCGCTCACTGCAGCGCATATGGGCACAGCTGTTCCCCGGCACCACCATGTACAACCACGCGCGGAGCGGTCACGAGATCCGCCAGCAGCGCCTGCAGGCGATCCAGCTGGAGATCGACCGGAGGGTGAACGAGCTGGTCGACATCGCCGAGGAACGGCGTACGGCGATCCCGGACGATCAGATGACGGAGGTGGACATCGCGGTGCGTGCCGCGATGCGCGACTGCCAGGAGCTGATGCCGCCCGCCGACGCTCCAGAACTCAGGGCGCGCGACGACGCCTGGCGCGCGCTCGAACAGGCGGACGATGCCCGCTCACTCGCTCAGGCGAACTACGACGCGGCCGCCGCCGAGGCGGAAGCCGCGGCGATCGACCTCGAAACGGCGACCGGGTCGGGCCGGGCCAGGTTCGACGTCGGCGCGGCGGAGGCGAGCGCCAGGAGCACAGCAGCAGCGGCGGACCGTGCGCTAGAGACGCTGCGGGCTCGCGAAGCGGATCAGGCCGCCGCGCGGTCGAGGTACGACGAGGCGCAGGCCAACTGGGACGCAGCGCGACAGCCGTACGACGACTGCATGAAGTCGCGGCTCCAGCAGCTCGGTCAGTACGCGAACCAGGAGCAGGGGTTCACGGACGAGGACCTGCGCTACCTGGAGATCATGTACCCACAGTTCGCGCTGCCCGCGGAGGAGGGCGCGACGCAGACGCCGGCCCCGAGCGAGCCAGCCCCGGGCGAGGCGGTCGAGAGTCCTCAGAAAGAGCCCGTCGAGGTGTCGTCATCGGCGATCTTCGGGTTCCCGCGCCGGATCGTGATCGGTGGTGGCGGGGGGATCCTCGCGATGGCGATGGTCGGCGTCGTCGTGGTGTTCGGCGGGGGCGGTGACGATGGCCCCACGAGCGGTGGCGGCGAGACGGGCGGCGGGGGCTCGAGCGTCGAGCGATTTGCGGTGGCGGACGGAACCGGGGATCTCGTGCGAACGTGGGATGACTTCGACCCGATCGAGAGTCCGAACGCGGCCGCCGACGTGACCGAGATGCAGGTGGAGGTCGATGCGGGCGGCAACCGCACGCGGATCACGCTGAGCTTCGCCGGGGACGCGCGCAGTCTGACCGGGATCGCGGGGGAGGAGCTCGAGGCGGACATCCTGATCCGGCCGCCCGACGACGGGCAGATCCACAACATCCTGCTGCGCGAGGACGGCAGCTCGAAGCTGTCCGACCCGCCCTCGGGGATGGGGGTGACCTCGGGGTGGACCGACGGCGGGACGCTGGTGTTCGACGTGACCGGCTATGCGGCGCCGAACGGGGCGACGGTCTCGCTCCGGACGATCCAGGAGTACCGGGGGACGTTCTCCTCGGACGAGCTGGAACTCACCGTGGATGCGAACGGCGGCGACTTCGTCGGGACGAGCGATGCCTTCGAGGGCAGCGGCGCTCCGGCGGCGTCGAACGCGAACGAGCCGGCGGCGACGGCGGCGGCCGGTGCGTGCGAGACGGCGCACGCGCGGCAGGACATCGTGCAGCTGAGCAGCCCGGACGTGCAGCCGGCGATCCCCGCTGCGTACACGCGGACTAACGGACAGGAGACGGGTTTCGCGACGCCGCGATTCGAGTGGGGGGAGATGCCCCCCGAGACGACGGAGATCGCGGTACTGATCCAGAAGCTCACCAGCGCTCGCGGCGAGGAGTATGCGCAGGATTCGCGGCTGTGGTGGAACCAGCGCCCGATCGGCGCCACCGCCTGGTTGGTCACGGGCATCGACGCGGAAGCGCGGTCGTTACCGGTGACCTCGCTGACGATGCCGCCACCGGGGAACGCGGTTGAGCGCCCGCACGAGAACGGGCGGCTGACGCTAGGCGACGACGTCTACGAGCAGCAGTTCTGGATCACGAGCGGCGAGCCACACCTGTTCACGGTGTTCGGCTTGTGCGACCCGCCGCTGGCGGGGACCGCGGACGACTACAACCAGGTGTGGTTGCTGCGGAACGCGGTCGCGATCGGCTGGTTCATCTCCGCGCTCGAGTAGTCGACCGACCGCAGCCCTTTAGCCGGCCATCGCCGGGGTGTGCTGGCGGACGAAGTCGCGGATCTCATCGAGCGCCTCCGGGTGGGCGCCGGTGATCCCGTGCTCCGCGCCCGGGTACTCGCGGTAGGTGATCTGGTCGTGGCCGGCCGCGAGCGAGGCCCAGTCGACGTTCGGGAACACCGTGTCGCCTGTCCCATAGATGACGAGGACCGGCATCGCGAGGCTTCCGAAGGTGGGCGTGGCGTCCCAGTCGACGTAGGCGCCGTAGGTGCGGAGCTCGCCTGCGTACTTGGCGATTCGGACCTCGCGTGGGATCGCGGCGAGCTGGGCGCGGATCGCCGCGGCACGCTCCTCGCGTTGCTGCTTCTCGGCCTCGTCGGCGGCGGGGCGCGAGGCGGCGAAGAGCTGGAGGCCGACGGTGCCGCTCTCGCGGCGGGCGGCGTAGGCGGCGTCGCCGCCGTCAGCTTCGAGGACGGCGATGCGCTCGCGGAGGCGGGCCTTGATCTCCTCGTCCTCGGTGAGCCAGGGGGCGGTGTCGGTGACGACGAGGCTGGCCGCCATCTGCGGGTAGGAGAGGCCGAACTGGATCGTGATCGGGCCGCCGGCCGAGGTGCCCCAGACGTGCGCGCGCTCGTGGCCGAGGTGCTTGAGGAGCTCGGCAACGTCGGTCGCGAACTGCTCCATGGTGTGCTCGCCCTCGGGGAAGCCGGAGCGGCCGGAGGAGCGGCGGTCGTAGAGGATCACCTCGAAGTCGTCGGTGAACTGGTCGAGCCAGTCGGGATTCGAGGGGGCGGCGCCGGTGCCGAGGCCGCCGTAGCCACCGTGGACGAAGACGAGCGGGAAGCCGCTCCCGTGGGTCTCGTAGTAGATCTCGGTGCCGTTGATGTCGGCGGTTGGCATGGTCACCCCTTCTCGAGGCACACGTGCCGCGGCCCCGATCGCGAGGGGATGGTACTGCCGTCTGCGGCGGGCGGAGCGAGGCGAGGGCTAGGCGTCGACCCAGCGCGACTGCGTGCGGGCGGTGGCGGCGGGCAGCTCGGCCTGCTCCTGCTCGTCGAGCGGGAGGCGGTGCGGCTCGAAGGGGCCCTGGCGGCGTAGCAGGTCGGCGAGGCGGTTCGCCTCCTCGCGAGCGCGGTCGAACGAGGGGTCGGCGAAGAGGTCGCGCGGGCCCTCGAGCTTGCCGTCCGTGACCTCGAAGGCCAGCGCGACGGCGCGTGGCGGGCCGTCGAAGCGGCCGGGCGCGGCGTCATCGAGCGCGACCGGCATCCAGGGGCCGAGGTGCGAGCCGCGGGCGAAGCCCTCGACGAGGGCGGGCATCGCGAAGGGTTCGAGCGCCTCGCCGACGGTGGGGAGATCGCCCTCGCAGCGGACGATCGCGAGCGGGTTCTGGTGGCCCGCCATGCCGGCGACCTCGGCGATGCGATCGGTCGAGGCGGCTGCGGCGACGTTGCTGGTCGCCCTCGGGATCACGCGCTTCACCGCGAAGCGGCCGGGCGAGCCGATGTAGGCGAGCAGGTCGTAGAGCTCCTCGGGGGTGTTGAACACGGCCTTGCGGCGCTCGAGGGAGTCGTGAACCTCGAAGGAGCTGCCCTGGTTGAGCGCGTCGGAGAGCACGAGACCGGCGGTGTTGAACGGGTCGGCGAAGGTGCGGAACAGCGGGAGGTTGAACGCGCCGGTGGCAGTGCCCGCACCGGCGAAGGCGATCAGAGCCTCGCTGGGGCGCTCGTCAAACGAGAGTTCGACGACGCTGGCGCCGCAGCCCTCGAGGCGGCCGGGGAAGCCGTCGACGCCGAAGTCGCCGGGCGAGCCGGCGTCGAGCGCCTCCCAGGCGATGCGGTGGACGTCGCCGTCGCTCTCACCTCGGGAGTGGGTGAGCAGCAGCCAGAGGCCGGTGCCGAGCGTGCGCACCTGCGCGTCGAGCAGATCGTCGGCCGCGACGGCGAGGGCGAGGCGGGCGAGGACGGCGGCGGGCCGTCCGGTGACGGTGGACACCGCGGTGAGGGTGGTTCGCACGTCGGCTCCGCTCCGGGTGTCGTTGGGAAGGTCTCGCGGGGAGACTAGCCGCGGAGCGCCAGGTCGATCGCCTCGACGGCGTTTGCGTTGCCCACGAAGAGCGGCGTCCGCTCGTGGACCGCGCTGGGGACGAGGTCGATGACGGGGCCGCTGCCGGTGCTGGCGGCGCCGCCCGCCTGCGCGACGATGAACGCGAACACGCCGGCCTCGTAGAGGACGCGGATCTTGCCGTTGGGGCTGCTGGCGTCGGCGGGGTAGAGGAAGACGCCGCCGCGGATGAGATCGCGGTGGAAGTCGGAGACGAGCGATCCGACGTAGCGGAGCGAGCGTCCCTCGCGCGCGACGTCGACGGCGCGTCGCACGGCCGGGTCCCAGCGGTCGGCGTAGCCCTGGTTCACGCTGTAGTAGGGACAGTCGTCCGGGATCTGGATGTTCTCGCGGGTGAGGTGGAACTCGCCGCCGGCGGCGTCGAGCGTGAACTCCTGGACGAGGCCCTCGGTCGCGAGGACGAGCACCGTGTTGGAGCCGTAGAGCACGTAGCCGGCGGCGACGAGGTCGGTGCCGGGGCGGAGGAAGGGCTGTTCGCCCTCGAGGGGCACGCCCGCCGGCGTCGGGAAGACGCCAAAGATGGAGCCGATCGTGATGGCGATGTCGGCGTTGGAGGTGCCGTCGATCGGGTCGAGGACGCAGAGATAAGAGCCGGCGGTTTCGGTCGGGTCGAAGAACTTGGGCTCTTCGAGCTCCTCGCAGACCAGCCCGGCGACCGCGTCGCTGTCGTCGAACGCTTCGACGAAGCGCTCCGTGCCGAGGATGTCGAGGGCGTGCACGACCTCACCGTGCACGTTCTGGGCGCCGTCGGTGTCGGGCATCTCCAGCAGCGCGCCGGCGCGGACGTGGGTGGCGACGTCGCGCGACGCGGCGACGATCGCGGCGACGACGCGGCCGAGCGCCGGGTCGTCGATGCCCTGAACCGGGGTCGCGATGCCGTCGACCGAGAGGACCATGTGCTCGCTTCCGGGGCCGTGACCGGCCCGGTTTCGGCTTCCTCGGAACCAGGACCGCGGGTGCGGCCGGCCGGGGCGCCACGGGTTGAGGCGGACCGAAGATACCATCGCCGCTCGAGGGTGGTCGGTGGGTAAACGCTCCGTAAGAGTCGGTTAAGGCGGGGGGAGCGGACCCTCGGGTACCGCGTGGCGGGCACGGAGCGCGGTGATCGTGGCTTCGGCGATCGGGCGGGTCTGCGACTGGACCTGCCAGTCCAGGTCGCTGGAGGCGGAGAGGAAGGCCTCCAACTCCTCGAGCATCGCGATTCCACGCGCTTGCTCGCGATCGCTGTCCGGATCGAAGCGGAAGCCCTGCAGCGCGCGGCGTCCGGAGCGGCCGCCGCTGCTGGCGGCGCAGTCGCGAATCGCGGAGCCGCAGCCGGCGACGAAGAGCATGCCACCGAGGGGGGTCGCGGCCGGCGGGACACCGGCGGCGAGCGCCTGCGCCGTGATCGCCAGCGCGGGTGAGTCGTACTCGACGACGAGGCTGCCGCCGGGTGGGAGGAGGTCCGCGAGGGCTTCCATCACCTGGAGGCCGATGCCCTCGGGCACCTCGACCTGCTCGCCGTTGGCGAGCGGGAGGCGGGCGCGGTAGCGGGTGACCTCGATCCATGGCGCGCCCGCCGGTGGGTCGAGGTCGAGGACGCCAGCGACGAAGGGCTCGACCGTGAGGCCGACCTCGCGGCTGCGGAGCAGGACGCGGAAGCGGCGGGCGCCGACGCGGTCGAGCGGCCCGGCCTCGACGACGAGGCGGACGCCCTGACCGACCTCGCGACGGGCGAGCCCAGCGAGGAGATGGTCGGAGACGGCGGAGACGGTTTGCCAGCCGGGCGTGGGGGCGTGGTCGGTCACCATGACGGGAGACGGTAGCAGCGGTTCGCGGCACGTGCCGCCTGCCGCAGCCATCCTCCGTAGGGAGGGGGCTCCGTACACTGACGCCCCATGACGATCGCCCCGAACGATGCCGATCTGGCCCACTACGCCGACGCGGTTCGCGGTCTGCTCGCGCGTGGCGGCTTCGAGCTGACCGGACGCCCGGCGCAGGCCGATCGCTGGGAGATCAGCCACATCCAGGAGTACCTCGAGCGCCACGGCCGGCCCGACACGCGCCCGACGGTGCACATCGCCGGGTCGAAGGCGAAGGGCTCGGTCGCGACGATGACCGAGGCGATCCTGCGCCAGTCGCTGACGGCCAACGCCGGCGAGGCGCGGACGATGCTGTACACCTCGCCGGACCTGCACGCGGCACGGGAGCGAATCTCGATCAACGGGGAGCCGGTCGAGGCGGGCACGTTCGCGCGCCTCGCGGACCGGCTGCTCGAGGATCCAGCGACCGACGGTTGGTCCTATTTCGAGCTGCTGACGGTGATGAGCTGGCTCGCGGCGGCCGAGGCGGACTGCCAGTGGCAGGTGCTCGAGGTCGGGCTCGGGGGGCGGCTGGATACGACGAACGCGATCGCCGAGAAGGCGGTCGCGGTGATCACGCCGATCGACCTCGAACACACGGCGATCCTCGGCGAGACGATCGCGGAGATCGCGGCCGAGAAGGCGGGGATCCTGACCGGGCCGTGCGAGCTGGTGGTCGCGCCGCAGCGCGGCTCGGCGCTGGATGTGATCCGGGAGACGGCCGAGACGGCCGGCGCGACGCTGCACGAGGTTGCCGAGGACTGCGCGCTGCGGGTGCTGTCGCAGTCGGTCGACCAGCTCCAGTTCGACCTGAAGACGCCGGATCGCACCTACCGCCAGCTGAAGCTCGAGCTGCTCGGTGAGCACCAGGCGGAGAACGCGGCGGCGGCGGTGCGCGCGGCGGAGCTCGCGCTCGCCAGCGCCGGCCTCGAACCGACCGACCAGCAGGTGCGACAAGCCCTCGGCGCGGTGCGCCTGCCGGGACGGGGCGAGGTGATCGGCCGCAAGCCGCTGACGATCGTCGATGGCGCGCACACGCAGCTCGCGGCGAAGCGGCTGCGGCAGGCGCTCGACGAGTCCGGGGTGCCCAAGCAGCGAGTGTTCGTCCTCGGGCTGCTCGACGGCAAGGACGTGGAGCCGATCGCGAGCGCGCTCCTCGGGCCTGACGACCAGGCGTTCGTCGCCCCGCCAACGAGCGCGCGCGCGGCAGAGCCGCGCGAGATCGCCGAGGCGGTGCGCGCCCTTGGCGTGCCGGTCAGCACGGCGCCGGACGTGGCCGCGGCGCTGGAGCGCGCGACGGCGACGGCAGGCGAGCGAGGGGCGGTGATCGTGACCGGCAGCCTGCGCACGGTGGCCGACGCGCGCGAGGCACGGCTGGTGATCACCGGCGATCGGGCGCTGGGGCTGAGATAGCATTCAGGGCCCAGGGCGCCGCCGCGGACGTAGGGGAAGGCAGCGATGACGTCGAACGGACGTCGCCGAGTCGTGATCACGGGAATGGGCGCGTTGACGCCGCTCGGAAACTCGGTCGACGAGTTCTGGGAGGCGGCGATCGCCGGCAAGTCCGGGATCCGGCCGTTCCAGGAGCTCGACGCGAGCGACTATCCCTGCCACGTCGTGGGCGAGATCCTAGACTTCGAACCGACCGACTACATGGATCGCCGGTCCTCGCGACGGATGGCGCGCTTCTCGCAGTTCGCGGTGGCGACAGCGCGCCAGGCCGCCGAGGCGGCGCACCTCGACCCGGAGGCGATCGACCTCGATCGGGCGGGGATCGTCCTCGGCAACGGCGGGGGCGGGTACCCGAACGTGGAGCAGGCGGGCCGCACGATGCTCGAGCGCGGCGGGATGAAGATCGATCCGCTGTACGTGGCGAAGTGGCTACCGAACATGGCGGCGGCCAACGTGACGATCCAGCTCGGCCTGCGCGGCTACACGAACACGGTGGTGACCGCGTGCGCGTCCGGCACGCAGGCGATCGGCGAAGCGGTCGAGGTGATCCGACGCGGCGACGCGGACGTGATGTTCGCGGGCGGCACGGAAGCGGGGATCTGCGAGCTGGGGCTCGCGGGCTTCTCCGCGATGCGGGCGCTGACCACCTCGTACAACGGCGAGCCGGAACGGGCGTCGCGCCCGTTCGACCGCGACCGCGACGGGTTCGCGCCGGCCGAGGGCGCGGGGATGATGGTCCTCGAAACGCTCGAGCACGCGCAGGCGCGGGGAGCGACCCCGCTGGCTGAGGTGCGGGGCTACGGCGTGAGCGCGGACGCGACCTACCTGGTGGCGCCCTCGGACGGTGGCGAGGGCGCGGCGCACGCGATGCGTCTGGCGATCGAGGACGCGGGGGTCGCACCGGAGCAGATCGACTACGTGTCGGCACACGCGACGGCGACCGAGGTGGGCGACGTGGCAGAGACGAAGGCGATCAAGACGGTGTTCGGCGAGCATGCGTACCGGACGCCGGTGACCTCCTTGAAGTCGCAGATCGGGCACCTGCTCGGCGGGTCAGGCGGCGTAGAGACGGTGGCGGCGGTGCAGACGATGCTGACCGGGCAGATCGCCCCGACGATCAACCTCGAGCACCCGGCCGACGAGTGCGACCTCGACTACGTGCCGCTGGAGTCACGCGCGATCGACGCGCGGCTGGTGATGAAGAACTCGTTCGGCTTCGGCGGACAGAACGCGGTGCTCGTGCTGGAGCGCTTCGACGTCTAACCCGGGCGTCTGCCCCGGGATGCCTGACCGATGAGCCGGAAGATGCGCGTCGCCGCCTCGATAGACGGCGACGCGGTGGCCGGTGCTAGCTGACCGCGGCCTGGGGTTCGATCGCCGAGGGGTGGGCGACCTCGACCATGCCTTCGAGCAGGACCTCGAGCGCCATCGTGTGGGCGCAGGTCTCCTCGTGGCGGAAGAAGTCGCATTCGCAGCGCCAGGCGCCCTCATGGTAGGTCACGGCGTGATCGTCGTTGTTGCCGTGGATCGTCACGCGCAGGTCCTCGAACTGGAACCGGTCGCGTTCGGCGGCGTAACGGTGAGCCTTGTCGATCTTGCCGATCATGCCTGAGTACATCGCGCCTCCTGCAGGTGCTCGTTCGACCGCATCGCTGT
This sequence comes from Dehalococcoidia bacterium, assembly GCA_028279505.1. Taxonomy (GTDB): domain Bacteria; phylum Chloroflexota; class Dehalococcoidia; order UBA2979; family UBA2979; genus UBA6627. The sequence goes on along the minus strand of JANQNP010000124.1, from coordinate 4,734 downwards.
CCTCAGAACGACCCCACAACGAAAACGGCGCCGTGGGAAGCCACGACGCCGTCTACTGATCGCTCAATGCCATGCGGTTCATGGGGCGACAGTAGATCGCCGGATCCGCGCTCGTCAACTAACTGCTGACCGAGCTAACAATTTATGGTTCGGCGGCCCACCGCCGAGCTGCGAATGGAAGAGCGAGACGCTCCGAACGAGCGCCGAGTGCGCCAGCGGCGCGGGCAGCTCGGCCACCGCGCCGGCGATCTCACGGCGGCGCGCCGCGTCCACCTGGCGGCGCACGCGGGCCAGCGTGAGATGCGGCCGCCAGCGCTGATCCGAGGGCTCCAGGCCGGCGGCCCGGATCGCGTGATCGACCGATCCGAGGACGGCGACGGTCGCGGCGTCGTCGATCGCGACGCCGAGCCACGTGACCGCGGTGCGGGCGGGCGGCCCGAACGTGCCGGCGGGCGCGAGCGCGACATCGACCTCGAAGGGTGGCGCCGCCTCGATGGCGGCGGCGAGCGCGGTGGCCCGCTCGGGCGGCACCTCGCCGAGGAAACGCACGGTCACGTGGAGCTGGTCGCGGCGGACGAAGCGGAGGTCGGCGTCGAACTGCCTCGCGAGTCGCGCCTGTGCCTCGGTGGCGGCGTGGCGCCAGTCCTTGGGTACGTCGAGCGCGGTGAAGAGTCGCACCGTCACCTCCGGGCTGGCCCATCCGGCTGGACCGCCAGAGCGGCGCGAGGTCAGGCCTCGGCGAGGCCGACCGCGCGGTGGAAGAGCGCCTGCAGGTTGGTCACGACGAGGTCGACGTCGTCGTGGTGGTAACAGGGGCCGGCGTAGCCGTGGAGCAGGAAGTCGGCGGTGACCTCGAGGTCGACGAGCGCGAACTCGCCGGCGTCGGCGCCGCCTCGGAGGAGCGTCCGCACGAGCGAACGGGACTCGGCCCACGGCTCCTCGGACTCGGAACCGGTGGCGTGGAAGACGGCGTGGTAGAGCTCGCGATGCGCGAACTCGAACCGCACCCAGTGCTCGAGCACGAGGTCGAGTCGCTGCGTCCAGGTCAGCGAGGCGTCGCCGGCGATCTCTCGCGGGGCGCTGAGCATCTGGTCCCACACGTCGGCCTGCAACGCGCCGATCAGCTCCTGGCGGGACTGGTAGTGCAGGTAGATCGAGCCCTTGGCGATTCCGGCGGCCTCCGCGACGTGGGCGATCGAGACCTGATCGAGACCGTGAGCGACCGCAAGGTCGGCGACGGCATCGAGGATCTGGCGCTGCCGGACCTCTGGTGGCTGGAACCGGCCCGACGGAGGGGCCGTCTTCGAAGATGTCATGCGTTCGATGATACCCGGTTGCACCTCGACTGACCATCGGTCATACTCGACTGACCGATGGTCAGTCAGGAGAGCAACCATGCAGGACGCTATCGACATCGACGTTGCGATCGTGGGCGGCGGACCGGCCGGCCTGCAGGCCGCGCTGGTGCTCGCGCGCACGCGCAAGCGCGTGGTGGTCTTCGACCGGCCCGAGCCACCTCGAAATGCCGCTTCACACGGGGTGCACAACTTCGTCGGGTTGGATGGGTTGCTGCCCGCCGATATCCGGGAGCGGGCCTGGGAGCAGATCGAGGTCTACGGCTCGGCGACCCTCGAGCGGTCGGCCGTCACCTCGATCGATCGGGACGCGGCGGGGACGTTCGTCGTCGCGACGGCGGATCGGCGCTGGCGCGCGCGGCAGGTGGTCCTCGCCCTCGGGTACCACGACGTGCCGCCGGCGATCGCGGGGTTCCGCGAGTGCTGGGGCGAGACGATCATCCCCTGCCCGTTCTGCGACGGCTACGAGAACCGCGATCGGCGCTGGGGCATCGTGGCGTCGACGACGCGCGAGCTCGAGACGTTCCCGCGGATGGTTCAGAACTGGACGAGCGACCGCGTGGTGATCGCCTCGCGCGAGCTGGAGGTCACGCCAGCGGTCGAGGCGGAGCTCGCGCGTCTCGACGTACCGCTGTACCGCGGGGAGGTCGCCGCGATCGACCACGACGACCGAGCGGTGCGGTCGGTCATCCTCGATGGGGGCGAGACCGTCGAGGTGGGCACGCTGCTCTGGTCGATGGAGGAGCGCCGCGCGCCGTTGATCGACCAGCTGGTCGAGCGGCTCGGCCTCGAACTCGACGAGAGCGGCCACGTGGCCGTTGACGAGGCGCAACGGACGAACGTCGAGGGGCTGTGGGCGGCGGGCGACGTGCAAGGGTGGATGGGAGCGATCGAGTCGGCGAGCGCCGGCGGGAGGGCGGCGGCGATGATCGTCCACGACTGGTACGCGACCTCGGCGGAGGCGCCAGTGGCCGAGGCTGCCGCCGGGTGACGCCGCAGCTGGACGTCGCCCAGTTCCACGCGGACTACGATCGCCACCCGGACGATCGCATTCACCTGTTCGCCGCCGTGGCCGACTTCATCGAGCCCGCCACGGTGCTGTACCCCGGCAGCTACGTCGACATCGCGCCGTCGGTGTTCTTCGACGATGTGCACTACATCGACCTGGACCGGCGGGCGGCAAAGTTCTTCGGGCAGGCAACTGACGTTCGGCGCCTGATCGAAGAGAAGCGCCGGCGCGCGGGGAGAGGCGGCACTGACTTCGAGGTGCGATTCGACCACGGCGACTACCAGGCGCCGCTCGACATCGCCGACGGATCGGTCGAGCTGCTGGTCTCGCTCTACGCCGGCTTCATCAGCGAGTCGTGCACGCGGTACCTGGCGCCGGGCGGGCACCTGCTCGTGAACGACAGCCACGGCGACGCCTCGATGGCCTCGCTCGACGGTGGGTATGAGCTGGCGGCGGCGGTGACGAGCCGGGACGGGCGGTACCGGGTGACGACAGAGAACCTTGACGGCTACCTCGTCCCCAAACGCGGCGAGCCGCCGACGGTCGACGGGCTCCATGAGAGCGGCCGCGGTGTCGCGTACACGAAGAGTCCGACCGCTTATCTCTTCCGTCGGATCGAGGTCGGATAGCCGATTCGCGACCGCGCCTCAACCGCGCGAGGCGGGCGGTCCCTGTGGACAGGTGCGGCCCGCTGCTTCATCGTATTGGGAGGCGTCAGACGACGCGCACCCGTGGCGGGGTGCCGGACGACTCACTCACGACCGACGATCGGCGTGCAGGAGTCGGGGAGTCGTATGTCGTCCCTCCGCCAACCAAGTTCCCCGGTCGACCTCGGACGCCGCGCGCGGCCGACGCAGCTGCGCGCGCTCGCAGCGGCGCCGCGGCGACGGATCCATCGAGGACGGCGGTTCGAGGGGTACCGCGGGGCGATGCTCCTCGCGGCGATCGCCGGCGCGCTGATCGCGGTGGTGTGGCTCGCTCCGATGGAGGCGCTGGACGCCTCGGCCGAGGGCGTGGCGTGGATGGAGCGACAGCTGACGCCGTCAGCGCAGGCGGTGGCGACGATCGCGCTCGCGACGGTGGGGTTGCTTGGCCTCGTAATCGCGTGGGCGCGGCGGACGGCGCTCGGCCGGCCAGTGGCGCTGCCCGCGGGCGGGCGGATCACGGTGACGGAGATCGCCCGGCGCCTGGAGCAGCTGATCGAGGAGGGCGCCGACGTGCGTCGCGCCGAGGTGCGGGTCGACAACCTGCACCGGCGCGGCCTGCGGGTCTCGTCGCGCATCCACGTCGGGCCGCAGGCGAACCTGACCGGGGCGATCCAGAGCGTGTCCGAGGCCGCCGAGCTGCTGCTTCACGGTCATCTGCTGGTCCGCTTATCATCGCCACCGTCCGTCGAGCTTCACTTCGACGAACTCGATCTCCGGTCAGGACAGGTGCATGACCAACGAACGAGCGCAGCGCATCGTTGACGTCCCGGCCGACGAACTGGCCGCCGATTCGATCGCTCCTCCACCCGTTGATCGCGCCGACCAAGAATCCCAACTCGAGGATGTGCCCCCCATCGAGGCGGCCGCCGCCACCGATGACGACGGCCCGGCCGCGGAGCTGATCGAGGCGTCGAGCGACCTCGAAGAGGCGCCCGACGCCGAGCTGGTGGAGGCCGAGCCTGCCGAGGAGCTGGACGAGGTTCCCGAGGTTGAGGACCAGGACGAACCCGACGACTTCGTCGACGAGGACGAGCAGGCGCCGACGGCCGAAGCGATCGTCGAAGACGAGGACGCAGAGGAAGACGCGGCCGACGAAGCGGACGAGGACACCTCGGACGCGAGCGAGTCGCTGCCGCAGCTGCTGGAGGCGCTGCTGTTCGTCGCGGATGAGCCGATCGCGCCGGCCGCGCTCGGGCGGGCGCTCGACCGCACGCCGCGGCAGGTACGCCGTGGCCTCGACGAGCTGGCTGACACGCTGCGGGAGGACGGCCGCGGGGTGCGGCTGCAGCAGGGGCCGGACGGCGCGCAGCTCGTCACGGCACCGGAGGCGGCGAACGCGGTGGAGCTGTTCCTCGGACTCGAGGCGAACCGGCGGCTGTCGAACGCGGCCCTCGAGACCCTCGCGATCATCGCGTACCGGCAGCCGGTCACGCGGCACGTGATCGAGCAGATCCGAGGCGTGAGCAGCGACGGCGCGGTCGCGACGTTGCGGGCGCGCGGGCTGATCGACGGCATCGGGCGCGCGCCGGGGCCGGGGCGACCGCTGCTGTTCGCGACAACACAGCGCTTCCTCGAGCATTTCGGTCTGGAGCGGCCGGACGAGCTGCCACCGCTGCCGGACGACGTCGAGCTGCCGTCCGAGGGCGACGGAGCGCAGCTCCCG
>JANQNP010000115.1 GCA_028279505.1 Dehalococcoidia bacterium | reverse complement strand
GCGGGTGAGGCCGCCGATGTAGCAGACGTCGGGCTGGACGACGTCGACGACGCGGTCGCCGACGATGCGGCGCCACTGGGCGAGGTCCCAGTCCTGCTCGCCGCCGGTGACGTCGATCGGGAGGGCGTCGGTGACCTGTTTCGTCTGCTCGAGCTCCCAGTAGGGGCAGGGCTCCTCGAAGTGGGAGACGCCCTCGGCGATGAGGAGCTGGCCGACCTCGATGGCGCGGCCGGGCGAGAAGCCGCTGTTGCCGTCGACGAGGAGGGCGACGTCGGGGCCGACGGCGGCGCGCACGGCGGGGACGATCGCCTCGGTGCGGCCGGGCGCGGCATCGACGTCGTTGCCGACGACTTTGCCGACGCGGAACTTGAAGGCGTCGAAGCCGAGGCGGTCGCGGAGCTCGACGAGGCGGGCGGCCTCGTCCTCGGGGCTGATGTCGCGGCGCATGCTGGAGCCGTAGGCGCGGAGTGGGCCGGCCGTGCCGCCGAGGAGTTCGCAGACGCTCTTGCCCGCGCGCTTGCCCTTCAGATCCCAGAGTGCGGTGTCGAGGCCGGTCATCGCGCGGCGGACGTAGGAGCCGGGGAACTTGTACTCGCCGAGGGCGATGCGGTCGACGATGGCGTCGATGTCTTCGGCGTCGGCGCCGAGCGCCCAGCGGGCGATCTGGCGATGGAGGATCTGCGAAGTGATGTCGGCGTTGTACGGGGAGACCTGGCCCCAGCCCTCGCCGCCTTCCTCGTCGGTGACGCGGACGAAGCCGACCTCCTGGGTGGCGAACGTTTCGATCTTCGCGATCTTCATGCGGTCGCTCCTGTCGGGCTGTCGTTGGGGGGTTAGAAGACGATGACGTTGCGGAGCGCCTCGCCGCGCTTCACCGAGTCGATCGCCTCGTTGATCTGCTCGAGCGGGTAGCGGTTGGTGATCAGCTCGTCGAGCTTGAGGCGGCCTTGACGGTAGAGGGTGACGAGCGCGGGGATGTCGGCCTTGATCTGGGAGCTGCCCATCTTCGAGCCGAGGATGCGCTGGCTGCGGCCAGCGACGGAGCCCGGGGCGAACGAGGTCTGTGTACCGCCCTCGGGCATGCCGACGAGGACGAGCGTCCCCGCCTTACTCATCAGGCCGAACGACTGGTCGAAGGCGGCCTTCGCGCCCACGGTGACGAAGACGTAGTCGGCGCCGCGGCCCTCGGTGAGGGATAGGACCTCGGGGGTGGGATCGCCGTCGGTGAGGTCGATGGTGTCGGTGGCGCCGAAGGCGCGAGCGGCGGCGAGCTTGTCCTCGGCGAGGTCGATGGCGATGACGCGGGAGGCGCCGCTGAGGGCGGCGCCCTGGACGGCGTTGAGGCCGACGCCGCCGGTGCCGATCACGACAGCGTTGACGCCGGCGGGCATCTCGGCCGTCTTGGTAACGGCACCGAAGCCGGTGATCACGCCGCAGGCGAGCAGCGAGGCGACGTCGAGCGGGAGGTCGTTGGGGACCTTCGCGACCTGCGAGATGTGGACCGTGACCGCTTCCGCGAAGCCGGCGGTGCGGAGGCCCTGGACGATTGGGGATCCGTCGGCGGCGGTGACGGGTGGCTCGCGGTCGAGGTGGAGCTGGCCCTCGCAGGCGACGGCGATGCCCTGGACGCAGTAGTGGCAGCGGCCGCAGGCGCGGATCAGGGTGACGACGACGTGGTCGCCGACCTCGACGTCGGTGACGCCGGGGCCGATGGCCTCGACGATGCCGGCGGCCTCGTGGCCGTAGACGGCGGGGGTTTGTCCGCCCCAGGCGCCGTCGACGTAGAAGATGTCGCTGTGGCAGATGGCGCAGGCGGCGAGTTCGACCCTTACCTCGTCGTCCTGAGGGTCGGCGAGGCGGATCTCCTCGATGGTGAGGGGTTGACCGTGTTCTCGGCAGACGGCGGCTTTGACCATGGGGGTGCTCCTCGCGGGGCGTGTGTGCGCTTGGGCGCGCGGCCTATGTATCACGCCGCGCGGTGGGGGTGCTGCGCAAACTCGCTCGGGGGCGTTGCCCCCGGGACCCCCGGCTCGAGAGGGGAAGGTTCGCCGGGCCCCCTCGATGGGTGGGAGTTTCTCCGAGGGATCGGGTGCTGGCTTTCGAGGCGGCGGCTGATGCCGATGCTCCGAGAGTTGTTTCGTGGACGTGGTCGTCGTCGGGGGCACTCGCCCCCGACACCCCCGCACGGGGACAGGGTGTCCCCGTGACCCCTCCAAGCCGGGGGCTCCTCGGTGTTTGTTGGACCTCGGTGGCGGCGGGACGGGTGGCCTCGAGATTGCCGATGGTGCACGGTGGGGCTGGCTTCACTCCGTGCGCCTGCGCGCCCGGGCGCGTGGCTGGGGGTGGAACGCGGGACGTTCGGCTGGGGACGCGGGGCGGTGCCCGCGCTGTTCTCCTCCGAGGGGGAGGGCACGTGGACTACGTGCGGCGGATGGCGACGCTGGCTCGTACCGGGGAGGATGCGGAGGAGGGGCTGTTGGCGTTCCCCGAGAAGCGGGTCCGGCGTTTGCGGGGCGGTAGCTCTGCGCCCTGCCGCGATGCTGTTTTTGCCTGGTCGACCGTTACCCCGCTAGGCGTAGCTCCGCGTGGCCCCGCCGCGCCTACCGGGCCAGCTTGCGAGATTTGCCGGGGGAGCCGGACGCTACGAACGCAGCCGCTCGGCGGCTTCGATGAGCTCCTGGGGTAGCTGGTGGTTCGCGTGCGTGAACTCGATCCCCACCAGAACGCCGAGAGCGTTGAAGTCGAGGTGCGCGTCGCCAGTGCCGTTCTTGCAGTTCGCCGTCGAGGCAACGCTCGGCGCCGGATCATCGGACAAGTACAGGTACGCCAGGTCGGAAGCCACCGAGTGGGTAATCCGGAACCTACGTGACGGTGGCCCGAGCTCGGCCGACGTGGGATCGGCCGCGCCAAGGAGCTTCGGTGCCAGCTTCTTGCTCGCGTCCATCACCTCAAGACCGACGAGCCGTTCTCCGACGTCGGCGTCGAAGCTGATCATCCCGTCGACGTCGAGAGGGTCGCACGGATAGGTCGTTACCCCACCCTCGACGTCGCCGCCTACGAGGTGGATGTAGGCCGCGTCCGCCGATCTGTCGTACTTCACCCACATCAGTCGAGGGTGACGCGGAAGGCGTAGATGCCGGTTTCGCGGTCGGAGAGGTAGACGGTGCGGGCGGCCTCGAGGGGTTGGGTGTCGGCGAGGTGGATGCCCCAGGCGCCCTGGAGGATGTCGCGCTCGTCTTCGGGGGCGACGGTGTCGAAGTGGGCGATCTGGCGGGGGGATTCGGGGTCGCTGAGGTCGTATACGCGGAGGCCGGCGGCGTAGTAGGCGACGTAGGCGGTGGAGGCGTCGATTTCGATGTTGTGGACGGAGGCGTTGGGGGCGACGGTGAAGGTGGAGAGGAGTTCGGGCGCGGTGAGGTCGGCGACGTCGTAGAGGGTGAGGCGGCCGTCGGCACCTTCGTCGCCGTGGAGGTAGAGCGGGCGGCCTTGGAGTTCGGTGACCCAGCCGGAGTGAGAGAAGGAGGCCGGGCCGTCCGGGGTGGCGCCGTCTGCGATGGTGTTCGGGGTGGTGTGGCTGAGGACCTCGATGGCGGCCGGGTCGGTGACGTCGAGGAGGAAGAAGCCGGAGGCGAGGGCGTTGAGGAAGGCGATGGTGCGGCCGCCCTGGCGGGTGACGTGGACGTCGTGAGCGCCCTCGAGGGTGTTGCGCGCCTGCTGGATGACGAAGCGGCCGGCCTCGAAGGGGGCGGCGGGATTGGTGACGTCGATGATGCGGAGGTCGGTCTGGGGGTGGGTGTCGTTGATGGCGTAGACGAGGGGGCGGCGCGGATCCAGGTAGATGTTGTGGGCGTTGGAGAAGAGGTCGACGTTGGCGCCGACGGTGATGGCGTACTGGCCGAGGAAGGCGGGCGCCGCCGGGTCGCTGACGTCGTAGGTGAGGACGCCGCTGGCGGTGGTGGCAGCGTAGAGGATGCCGTCGCGGGCCTTGACGTCGAGGACGGATGAGGCGGCGGTGACCATGCTGATGCGTTCACCGGTGGCGGCGTCGAGGAGTTCGATGGCGCCGCCGAAGTGGGGGGCGAAGACGATGCCGTCCGCGGACCAGATGTCGGTGTAGCTACCGCCGATGTCGGTAGCGGTGTGCTGCCAGAGCAGTTCGACGTTGTCGCTGGCCTGGGGTTCGTCGCGCTGCCAGACGGGGCGGAGGGTGCTCTCGACGAAGCGGGCGCCGAAGCTGGTGGGCTCGCTGAAGGCGACGTCGATCTCGTTGGCCTCGAAGTTGACGGTGGCGGAGAAGGTGCGGCCGCAGGCGCCGAGGGTGACACCGGCCTCGGTGGGGGTGGGGAGGCACTGGAAGCGGGTCTGGGGGATAACGCCGAGGGCGAAGGCCCAGGGGTCGGTGAGCGGGTCGGCGCCGACGGTGATGCGCATGGAGGTCCAGGGGACGCCCGCGTTGGCGACGTGGCCGGACCAGACGAAGGAGGCGCCGGGGGCGGTGGCGTTGGGCTCGAAGGGCTCGACCGGAGGCGGGGTTGGCTCGGGGGTCGGGGTTGGCGTGGG
>JANQNP010000073.1 GCA_028279505.1 Dehalococcoidia bacterium | reverse complement strand
CGGTCGGCGGTGAGGACCTCGACGACGCGCTCGAGGTCGGCGCCCTCGAAGCCCTTGGCGGCGTAGAGCTGGCGGATCTCCTCGCGCTCGCCTTCGGGGATCAGCTCGATCTGCTCGTGCTCGATGCGGCGCAGCTCCTCGACGATCTCGTGGTCGGCGCGGGTGCCGAGGTAGTTGCTCGCGGCCATGCTGAGGCCGTCGGCGAAGAGGTTCGCGAGCCCGAGGACGACGACCACGCCGCCGGAGAGGTCGGCGCCGACGGCGCCCGCGGCGATCGCGAAGGTGGTGATGGCGCCGTCGATCGCGCCATAGATCAGGTCGCGGACGTAGCTCTGGTCGGGGCCGTCCGCGAGGCGCTGTCGAATGGCCTCGGGCGTGTGGTGCGAGGGGAGCGGGAGGTGCCGCCGGGCGGAGAGGCGGGGGAACACGCCCGGGCGCCCGGCCTACCGACGAACGAGGCGGTAGACGCGGGTGCTGCCGTCGCTGCCGGAGGTGATGCGGCCCTCGCGGACCAGGCGGCGTAGCACGCTCGCCATGTGACCGCTGTCGATCTCGATCAGCTTGTTGAAGTCCTTCTTGGACATCTGATCGGTCTCACCGAGCGAGTCGATGATCAGGCGTTCCAGCTCAGCGACGTCGGCCATGTCGTGCTCCTTCTCTCGGCTCCGAGCATCGATCGTGAGCGGCTGTCAGTCCAGCCACTCGGCGTAGCGCTCGACGAATTCGTCCTCGTCAATGACCTCAACGCCGAGCGTCTCGGCCTTCTCACGCTTGCTGCCGCCACCGTCGCCGGCGAGGACGAAGGCGGTCTTCTTGGACACGGCGCCGGCGAAGCGGCCGCCGAGGCGCTTCACGAGGTTCTCGATCTCGTTGCGCGACCAGCGCGAGAGCGAGCCGGTGGCGACGATGGACATGCCCTCGAAGGGGCCGCCACGCGCGGAGACGTCTTCGTCCATGCGGACGCCGGCCGCGATGAGCCGGTCGACGAGGGCCGCGTTCTGCTCGTCCTGGAAGTGCTCGTGCACCGCCTCGGCGACGATCGGGCCGATGCCGTCGATCGCTTCGATCTCCTCGGCGGAGGCGTTGCGGAGGGTCTCCATGTTTCCGAAGTTCAGGGCGAGGGCGCGCGCGGTCTCGCCGCCGACGTGGCGGATGCTGAGGCCGATCAGGAGGCGGTGCAGCGGCTGGCGCTTGCTGGCCTCGAGGTTGGCGAACAGGCGGTCGAGCGTCTTCTCGCCGATGCCGTCGAGCTCGAGGAGCTCCTCGCGCCGGTTGGGGAGCGCGTAGAGGTCGGAGAGCGTCTCCACGAAGCCGAGCTCGACGAGGCGCCAGGAGAGAGTCTCGCCGAAGCCCTCGATGTCGAGGGCGCCGCGGCCGGTGTAGTGCTCGAGCGTGCGGGCGATCTGGACCGGGCAGTCGCGGTTGGGGCAGTAGTAGGCGGCCTGCTCCGGGTCGTGCTGGACCGGGGTACCACAGACCGGACAGACCTCGGGCATCTTGAACTTGCGGAGGCGCCGGCCGGCGCGGCGCGACAGGACCGGTCCGACGACCTGGGGGATGACGTCGCCGGCGCGCTGGACGATCACGTCGTCCTTCGCGCGGATGTCGAGCTCCTGGATGTGCGCGAGGTTGTGCAGCGTCGCCATCCCGACCATCGCGCCGCCGACGAAGACGGGTTCGAGGACGGCGAACGGGGTGAGGACGCCGGTGCGGCCGACCGAGACGGCGATGTCCTTCAGGTAGGTGACGGCCTGCTCCGCCGGGAACTTCCAGGCGGTGGCCCAGCGCGGATCGCGACCGACGGTGCCGAGCTGGCGCTGGAGTTCGAGGGAGTCGATCTTGATGACGACGCCGTCGATCTCGTATTCGAGCTCGTCGCGACGCTCCTCCCACTGCTCGCAGAAGGCGGCGACCTCCTCGACGGTGTCGAAGCGCTGGGCGAGGGGGTTGATCGGGAAGCCGGCGTCCTTCAGCCACGCCATCGCCTCGGAGTGCCGCTCGGGCGGCGGGGTGCCGTCGAGCCAGCCGAGCTGGTAGACGAAGAGGTCGAGGCCGCGGCTCGCGGTGACCTTCGGGTCGAGCTGGCGGAGCGAGCCGGCGGCGGTGTTGCGGGGGTTGATGTAGAGCTGCTCGCCGGCCTCGGCGCGCTCCGCGTTGAGGCGCGCGAACTCCGCCTTCGACATGTAGACCTCGCCGCGGACCTCCATCCCCTGGGGCGGGTCTGGGAGGAGGAGCTTGAGCGGGATGGCGTCGATCGTGCGGAGGTTCGGGGTGATGTTCTCGCCGCGATAGCCGTCGCCGCGGGTGGCGCCGATCGCGAAGCTGCCGTTCTCGTAGATGAGCGAGATGGCGAGGCCGTCGATCTTCGGCTCGCAGACGAAGCCGAAGTCGTCGTGCTCGAGGAGGCGCACGACGCGCTCGTGCCACTTGGTCAGCTCCTCGCGGCCGAAGACGTTGCTCAGGGAGAGCATGGGGTCGCGGTGCTCGACGGAGTCGAACTCGACGGAGGGCTCGCCGGCAACGCGCTGGGTGGGTGAGTCCGGCGTGATCAGCTCGGGGAAGCGGGTCTCGAGGTCGATCAGCTCGCGGCGGAGCTCGTCGTACTGCGAGTCGCCGATCTCTGGTTGGGCGAGGGTGTGGTAGCGGTGGTCGTGGTAGCGGATCAGGCCGCGCAGCTCGTCGACGCGCTCGCGCGCGGTCTCGAGGTCACGCTGTGCCTCGAGGTCTCGCTGGGCCTCGGAGGGCGCGCCGGCTGCGTCGGAGATGGGGTCGCTGACGGTCACGGCGGCGAGTATATCGCCGCACCGGCGGTACACTCGGAAGACCGGCCAACTGGAGGCGAAGCGTGAGTTCGGACCGTACCGTCACGATCGTTGACTACGGCGCAGGCAACCTGCGCAGCGTGGCGCGAGCGGTGGCGCATGCCGGGTACGAGCCGCTGGTCACCTCGCAAGCGCGGGCGATCGATGACGCCTGGGCGCTGATCGTGCCGGGCGTCGGCGCGGCCGCGGACACGATGAAGAACCTGAAGGCGAGCAGCCTGGACGACCCGATCCAGGCGTACGTCGACTCCGGTCGCCCGTTCCTCGGTGTCTGCATGGGCATGCAGGCGATGTTCGACGTATCGGAGGAGGGCGGGAGCCACGAGTGCCTCGGGATCCTGCCCGGGCGGATCGTTCGCTTCCCGCAGGGGCTGACCGTGCCGCACATGGGGTGGAACACGGTTCACGTCGAAGACGAGCACCCGGTGTTCGACGGTATCCCGCAAGATGCGTTTTTCTACTTCGTTCACTCCTATCACGTTCGACCAAACGAGCCGACGATCGTGATTGGAACGACGGAGTACGAGAACCAGGTGTTTCCGTCGGTGGTTGGTCGCGACAACATGATCGCGACGCAGTTCCACCCGGAGAAGTCGGGCGCGAACGGGCTGAGGTTTTACGCGAACTTCATCCGCCTCGCCCGCGAACAGGGTTCAATTGCTCCAGCACCAGCCTCGGTGGCGCGAGGCTGATCCAAGGGGCTGAGCCGTGGATGTCATTCCGGCGATCGACATCCGAGGCGGGCGCTGTGTCCGCCTCGAGCAGGGCGACTACGAGCGCGAGACGGTGTTCGGCGACGACCCGGTCAAGATGGCGGTGCGCTGGTCCTCGCTGGGCGCGAAGCGGATCCACGTCGTTGACCTCGATGGTGCGCGCGACGGGAGCCAGGCGAACGCGGAGATCGTCAGCCGGATCGTGCAGACGGTGGACAGCGCGATCCAGTGCGGCGGCGGGATCCGGGACATCCCGACGCTGGAGCACACGCTGCAGAGCGGGGTGAACCGCGTGGTGATCGGCACCGCGGCGGTGAAGGATCCTCAGATGCTGCGCGACGCGGTCGCGGTCGCCGGCGACCGGCTGATCGTCTCGGTCGACGCTCGGGACGGCCTCGTGAGTCTCGAGGGCTGGACGGAATCGACCGGGATCTCGGCGCTGTCGCTGATCGACCGGCTGCAGGGGATGGGCGTGCAGCGGATCGTCTACACGGACATCATGCGCGACGGGGTCAAAGGCGGGCCGAGCTTCACGATGTACGAGCGGCTGTCGGCTGAGACCTCGGTGAAGGTTGTCGCCGCCGGCGGGGTGAGCAGCACGGACGACGTGCGGCGGCTCGCGCAGGCGGGCGTCGACGGCGCGATCATCGGGCGCGCGCTCTACCGCGGCGAGCTGGACCTGTCCGAGGCGATCGCGGCCGCGCTGTAGCTCGACCTCCTCGTTGGTGGCGGACGCGGGCAACTGCCGCGATCATGGATTGATGCTGACTAAGCGGATCATCCCGTGCTTCGACGTGGACAACGGTCGCGTTGTGAAGGGCGTGTCGTTCGTCGAGCTGCGCGATGCCGGAGACCCCGTCGACCTGGCCGCGAAGTACGACGCGGCGGGCGCCGATGAGCTGGTGTTCCTCGATATCACCGCGTCATCGGACCAGCGGGCGAGCGTGTACGACATGATCGCGCGCACGGCGGACCAGGTGTTCATCCCTCTGACGGTGGGGGGCGGCGTTCGCTCCGGCGACGACGTGCGGCTGATGCTCGAGCAGGGGGCGGACAAGGTCTCGATGAACACGGCGGCGGTCGAGCGGCCGGAGCTGATCGACGAGGCGTCGCATCGGTTCGGGGCGCAGTGCATCGTGGTTGCCGTCGACGCGAAGCGTGTCGCCGAGGGCAAATGGGAGATCTACACCCACGGCGGTCGCGAGCCGACGGGGCGCGACGCGGTCGAGTGGGCGCGCGAGGCGGTGGACCGGGGCGCCGGCGAGCTGCTGGTGACCTCGATGGACACGGACGGGCACCAGGACGGGTACGACCTGCCGATGCTGCGCGCGATCAGCGACGCCGTGGAGGTGCCGATCATTGCCTCGGGGGGTGCGGGGGAGCCGGAGCACCTCTACGACGCGTTGACGGCGGGCGGTGCGGACGCGGTGCTGGCGGCGTCGATCTTCCACTTCGGGAAGTACGACATCTCGTACCTGAAGCGGTACCTCGAGGGCCGGGGCGTGCCGATGCGGCCGGTCGAGGCGCCCACCGCCGACGCGGCCAGCTAACCGGCGAATGGCCGGCCCACCGTTTCGCGTCACCCACATCGTGTTCGATGTGGACGGGACGCTGGTGGACTTCGAGAGCGCGCTGCGGGCGGCGCTGCGCGCGGCGGCCGAGGCGGCGTCTGCCCACCTCGGGACGATCGTGTCGCCGACGCAGCTTCACCAGGCGCGGGAGCTGCTGACGGTCGATCCGGCGTGGCGCGGGAAGACGTTCGTGACGATCCGCGACGAGTCGATCCGACGGGTCCTCGCGGCGGCGGGCGAGCATGATCCCGAGATCGTCCGCTCGGTGGCGGAGACGTATTACGCGGCGCGTGACCAGAATCTTCACGCCTACGATGAGGTCGAGCCGACGCTGGGCGAGCTGGCGGGCGCCGGGTTCACGCTGATCGCGGCGACGAACGGGAACGCCGAGCTGGCGTCGCACCGGTTCATGGCGCACGTGAGTCATCATCAGCAGGCCGAGGTGATCGGGGTGTCGAAGCCGGATCCGGAGTTCTTCCGACGGGCCGTCAGCGACACGAACGGGCGGGTGGAGCTGGCGCTCTCGGTTGGGGATCGGGTCGAGAACGACGTGTCGCCGGCGCACGCCGCGGGTCTGCATGCCGTGTTCCTCGATCGCCACGATGCGGCGCCGGACATCGACGTGCCGAGCATCGCGTCGCTCAGCGAGTTGCCGGGCCTCGTGGAGTTTGCCGGCTAGCGGGGAGTTTGCCGGTTAGCGGCGGACGAAGTGGACGCCGAGCTCCGGCGTCGGGCGGTCGAACGGCGTGTAGTCGGCGTCGGGGTGGCCGAGGGCAACGAATGCCTGCGGTTGCCACGATTCGTCGAGGTCGAGGTCGAGGTCGAGGTCGAGGTCGAGGTCGAGGTCGAGGTCGAGGTCGAGGTCGAGGTCGAGCGCGGCGCGGACCTGCGGCTGCGCGGAGACCGGCGCCGAGATCCAGTAGGCGGCGAGCCCTCGGGCCGAGGCGGTCGGGGTGTCGAAGCCGGACCCCGAGTTCTTCCGACGAGCGGTCAGCGACACGAACAGGCGGGTGGAGTTGGCGCTCTCGGTTGGTGATCGGGTTGAGAACGACGTGTCGCCGGCGCACGCCGCGGGTCTGCACGCGGTGTTCCTCGATCGCCATGACGCGGCGCCGGACATCGACGTGCCGAGCATCGCGTCGCTCAGCGAGTTGCCGGGCCTCGTGGAGTTCGCCGGCTAGCGGGGAGTTCGCAGGCTAGCGGCGGACGAAGTGGACGCCGAGCTCCGGCGTCGGGCGGTCGAACGGTGTGTAGCTCGCGTCGGGGTGACCGAGGGCGACGAACGCCTGCGGTTGCCACGATTCGTCGAGGTCGAGCGCGGCGCGGACCTGCGGCTGCGCGTAGACGGGCGCCGAGATCCAGTAGGCGGCGAGTCCTCGGGCGGAGGCGGTGAGCAGGATGTTCTGTAGAGCCGCGCCGAAGGAGTGGGTGGCGAGCGACCACTCGGCGCGGGCGCGGCGATCGTCCTCGTAGTGGTTGAGGCCGTCCGCGACCAGGCAGCCGAGGAGGAGGGTGGGGGCGCCCTCGATCTGGGCGCGTGACCGCGTGAGCAGGCGCTCGATCGTGGCCTCGGGCACGCCGTCGTGCTCGAGGTCGGCGCGCCAGGCGGCGCCCATCGCCGTGGCGAGGGCGTCGCGCCGCGGCTGGGAGACCTCGGCGAAGCGCCACGGCTGGGTGTGGTGCGGGGCCGGCGCGGTCAGCGCGAGGGCGACGAGCGACTCCACCTCGGCGGCGTCGAGCGGGGGTCCGGTCAGGCCGCGGATCGAGCGGCGGCTGCGGATCGCCTGTTCGAGGTGCGCGGCCAGGTCGGGGGTGCTCACGGCGTGGCTCCGCCCTCGGTGCGGACGGTGAGGCGCTGGAGGACGGCAGCCGTCGCGGGGCCGACGGCGGCGCGCACGCGCTCGAGGTCGGCGACGGTGTCGACGTCGGCGGCGAGGGATTCGATGGCTAGCTCGTGTAGCGGGAGGCCGGCGGTGGCGGCGGCCTCGCGGTGTCGGGCGCCGGACTGGGGTCCGAACGCGGTCGGCATCGCGTGCGGTGGCCGCAGGCCGAGGGCCGAGGTGCCGCCGTCGTCGTTCGGGACGAGGAGCGCGGTGGGGGCGTCGGCGGTGAGCGCGTCGATGCAGCGGCGGACGTCGTCGGGTGTGAGGTGGGGGAGGTCGCCCTGCACCACCAAGACCGCCGGCGCAGCGGCGACGCGGTGGTCGTCTAGGGCGGCGACGATGGCGGCGTTCGTTCCTTTGCCGGCGTCCTCGATCAGTGCCGCTCCGCGTGCGGAGGCGACGGGGTGGACGTCGGCGTCGGGGGTGACGACGAAGCGGGGGCCGGTGTGGGCGCCCTCGATGGCCGCGAGCACGTCCTCGAGCATCGCGAGGACGAGGTGGCGGCGGCCGTCGGCGTCGAGGGTCGGGCCGAGGCGCGACTTGCCTCGGTCGAGGGGGCCGACGGCGACCACGACGGCGACGTCGTCGCGGTTCACCGGGACTGCTCTTTCACGAGCGCGCTTGCGGGCGCGGCGGCGACGCGGCGGTCGTCTAGGGCGGCGACGATGGCGGCGTTCGTTCCCTCGCCGGCGTCTTCGATCACGGCGGCTCCGCGCGCGGAGGCGAACGGGGCGACGTCGGCGTCGGGGGTGACGACGAAGCGGGGGCCGGTGTGGGCGCCCTCGATGGCCACGAGCACGTCCTCGAGCATCGCGAGGACGAGGTGGCGGCGGCCGTCGGCGTCGAGGGTCGGGCCGAGGCGGGACTTGCCTCGGTCGAGGGGGCCGACGGCGACCACGACGGCGACGTCGTCGCGGTTCACCGGGGCTGCTCTTTCACGAAGGCGCTCGTGAGCGGGGCCTTCACGAGTGCGCTCGCGAACGCAGCCTCCACGAGCGCGCTCGTGGCCGCGCTCACGGGGTGACCGCCGCGAGGACCTCGGAAGCGACGCGGGCGCGGCCGGGGCGGTCACGCATCATCGAGTCGAGGACGACGGTGCGGAGGCCGAGTGCCTCGACGGCGGGGACGAGCGCGCGGTCCGCCTCGTCGAGGATGAAGGTGTCGATGGAGCCCTCGTAGAGGCGCGCGACGCCGAGGGCGGACACCTCATGGCCGAGCGAGCGGAGCATGTCAGCCGCCGGGCCCTTCACGGCGGCGCCACCGATGATCGGCGAGACGGCGATGCGCTGGGCGGTGCTCGACTGAACGGCGGAGCGGACGCCGGGGACGGCGAACAACGGGTCGATCGAGACGAAGGGGTTGCTGGGCGCGAAGAGGATCAACTCGGCCTCGGCGATAGCGTCGAGCACGCCGGGGGCCGGCCGGGCGGCCTCGGCGCCGGGGAAGCGGAGCTCGAGGACGGGGTCCTGGGCGCGGCGGTGGACGAAGTACTCCTGGAACTCGAGCTCGCCATCCTCGGTGACCACGACCGTGGGGTGGGGGTCGTTGGTGACGGGGAGCAGGCGGCAGGCGAGCCCTCGGGCGGTGGCGAGCGCGGCGGTCGCCTCGGCGAGCGTGGCGCCGGCGCGGAGGAGCTCGTTGCGGCGGATGTGGGTGGCGAGGTCGCGGTCGCCGATCGTGAACCACTCGTCCTCGCCGAGGGTGCGGAGCTCCTCGAGCGCGACATGGGTGTCGCCGGCGAGGCCCCAGCCGAACTCGCCCTCGAGACCGGCGAGCGTGTAGAGGATGGTGTCGATGTCGGGGGAGACGTGGAGGCCGTGCCACTGGAGGTCGTCGCTGACGTTGCAGATGGCGGTGACCTCGGTGGGGTCGTCCACGCTGCGGACGAGGCCGTCGAGGAAGCGGGCGGCGCCGACACCACCGCAGAGGACGACGATCCGCATGTGAGGCCTCTCGAGCTTGCCGGGGTGGCACGGCCGGATCCGCGCGCGCCGGCCGGCGAACATTATCGCGGTTCCCGGTTCCTCGGGGTGAGTGCTCGCTATTCGTCGGGGCTGGATTCGTTGGGGGCGGGGAGGCGCTCGGCCGCCATGGCCTGTCCGCCTTCGGAGATGTGCTCGGCGCCGGTGGCTTGCGCGTAGAGCTGGGCGACCGGGGCGAAGCCGCGGTTGATCACGACGAGGTCGCCGTCGCGGTCGTAGACCGCGGTGGTTGGCACCGAGAGGATGCCGTACTGGTCGGCGAGCGCGCGTTCCTCGACGGCGTCGTGCTGCTCGACGACGAGCTCGGGGAGTTCTGCCTGGAGGCGCTCGATCGCGGGCTCCTGCTGGAGGCGGCAGACGACGCAGCTGGTGGTGGTGAAGTAGACGATGCGGGGGACGCCGAGGGTGGTCTCGGCCGGTTGGGCTTCGCGTAGGCGGGTGAGGAGGCGGCGGTCGCGGATCCGGAGTGCGAGGCGGACGGCGGCGATGGCCACGACCAAGCCGACCACGACGACGGTGGCGATGAGGAGGCGCTCGAGCATCGGGTTAGGAGGCCCCGACGGCGCGGTCGCTGGCGATGGAGGCGGGGAGCATGCCTCGGCGGTCGAGCTGGAAGTAGACGAAGCAGCCGGCGCAGAACTGGATCGAGACGTTGATGAAGGCGAGCGCGGTCACGATGAAGTTGAGCGTCCAGCCGAGCGGGGTGGCGCCGGCGAACAGCGCGGCCGCGGCGGCGAGCAGGAAGACGGCGCCCATCGCCTGGGCGAACTGGTGGGGCATCGGGTCCTCGGGGTGGACGTCGCTGCCGAGGATGCCGAGCGGCTTGAGGATGCGGCGGTGCACCTGCTTGAAGAGGGCGAGGCGGTCGTCGATGGTACCGGCGGTCATGACGAGGCCGGTGAAGAGGACGATCCAGACGCCGATCTCGCTGCCGAGGATGAAGGCGATGATGGTCAGCGCGACGATGAAGCCCTGGTTGGTGCGCAGGGTGTTGCGATCGACGCGGTAGCGGGCGTCAGGGGTGGCGGCCATGGTCACCTCGGGGCGTGTGCGTCATGGGGCTCGTGGCGGCGGATCACGGTGGATCCCGACAAACACGAGTATATCACTCGACAATAGACCGGACGGCAGGCAGGCGGGCTCTTAGCCCTCGATCGGGCGGCGGCTAGGACGCGGCGCGCTCGTCGTCGCCTTCCATGGCGCGGACCTGGCGGAAGGCTTCGAGCGCGACCTGGATCTGCTCGTCGTCGGGGGTGCGGGTGGTGAGGCGCTGGAGGAGCAGGTTGGCGGTGAAGAGGCCGCGGACGACGGGCCAGCGGGCGTGGAGGCCGCCGAAGCGGATCGCCTCGTAGGCGAGGCCGGCGACCAGCGGGATGAGGAGCAGGCGCGAGGCGAAGCGCCACCAGAGGGGATCGGCGCCGGCGAAGATGAAGACGAGGCCGGAGACGACCGCGACGGTGAGGAGGAAGGAGGTGCCGCACCTCGGATGCTCGGGCGGGTGGCGGCGGACCGCGGGGACGCTCAGCTCGGGGCCGTGCTCGTGGGCGTGGATCGTCTGATGCTCGGCGGCGTGGTACTGGAAGATGCGCTGGATCTCCTCGGACTGGCCGATCAGCCAGACGTAGCCGAGCAGCAGCACGAGGCGGAGCGCGCTCTCGATCAGGAGCGACCACCAGGCGGATCCGAGCGGGCCGTCGAGCCAGAAGGTGGCGAGCACCGGTCCGAGGAAGAAGACGAGGCTGGCGATGCCCATGGTCATCATGAGGCTCAGCCAGCCGGAGATGCCCAGCGGTTCGGGACCGCTGCGGCCGTCGCTCTCCTCGGAGGCAACGGAGCTGGCCCAGTTCAGCGCGCGCACGCCGAGCGTGAGCGACTCGGCGAGGACGGCGACGCCGCGGATCAGCGGGACGTTTCGCAGTCGCGTCGTGAACAGCCCAGAGAGTCGCTCCGTGTAGGAGACGATCTCGCCGTCGGGGCGTCGCACGGCGACGGCGACCGCGGTCGGGCCGCGCATCATGACGCCCTCGACGACGGCCTGCCCGCCGTAGATTCGCTGGGGTGCTTCGGTCATCGGCACACCGTACGCGTGCACCGGCTGAACGACGAACGCGGCGCCGGCGGTCGCTCGGCGACCTCGGGTGTTGCTATCGTCACCCGCCGCCCGATCAGCCAGAGCGCCGAGGTGCAGCCATGCCCGAGCGTCGCCCGCCGTTGACTCCGGAGGTCGCGCGCGCGACGTGGGATCAGGCCGCCGAGGCCTACGCCGCCCTACAGGACAGCGGGAACGACTACTACCGCACCGAGTTCTTCGGCCCCGTCCAGCTTGAGGTCTGCGGCGATGTCGGGGGTCTCGAGGTCCTAGATCTCGGCTGCGGCAACGGGTACCTCTCGCGCGAGCTGGCGCGCCGCGGCGCCCGCGTCACCGGTGTCGACCTCTCGCCGGAGATGATCCGGCTCGCCGAGGAACGTGAGGCGGCGTCTCCGCTCGGGATCGACTACGAGCTGCTGGACGCGCTCGCGGTCGGCGATCGGTTCGGGGCGGAGCGGTTCGACCTGGTGACGGCGTGCATGTCGCTCCAGGACATGCCGGACATCCCGGGTGTGATTACGGCGACCCGGCAGGTGCTGCGTTCGGGCGGTCGCTTCGTGACCTGTAACTCGCATCCGTTCTCCGACACGCCGTTCCGCGAGTGGTTCCGCGATGAGGCGGGCGAGAAGCGCGCGCTGATCGTTGGCGACTACTTCGAGGCGACGACGCTCGAGTACGAGTGGGCGCATGAACGGATGCTGTATCCCTTCAAGACGCAGGCGAACCACGTCACCCTGCAGCAGTGGTTCGAATGGGTGACCGCGGGTGGGTTCGCGGTGCGCGGTCTTCGCGAGCCGCGCCCGACCGACGAGGCGCTGGCTGCACGTCCCGAGCTGCTCGACGCCCGCCTCGTGCCGTACTTCCTGATCCTCGACCTCGAGAAGAGGAGCTAGGCGTCGCGGTCAGGATCGGCGGGATCAGAAACGCCTCGCGTGAGCGAGGCGTTGCGGGTCGCGTGAGCGAGGCGTTGCGGGTCGCGTAAGCGGCCGCGGGCGGGACTATGCGTCGCCCTCGGTGGTTGCCTCTTCGGTCGCCGGGGTGTCGGAGGACTCCTCGGCGGCGGCGCCGCGCTGGTAGCGGCGGCGGAAGCGCTCGACGCGGCCGGCGGTGTCGACGATGCGCTGCTCGCCCGTGAAGAAGGGGTGGCTGTCAGCGGTGATGTCGAGCCGGACGACGTAGGCCTCGACGCCGTCGACGGTGCGGCGCTCCTCGGAGGTCATCGTGGACCGGGTGAGGAACTCGTAGCCGCTGGAGAGGTCGACGAAGACGACGGGGTGGTACTCGGGGTGGATGTCGGACTTCACGAGGCCTCCTGCAGGACGGAGACCCGCTTGCGGCGCCCCTTGGCGTGCGGGGTGAAGCGGACGACGCCGTCGGTGAGGGCGAAGAGGGTGTAGTCGCGACCAACGCCGACATTAGCGCCGGGGTGGAAGCGGGTACCGCGCTGGCGGACGATAATGGAGCCGGTGGTGACTTCCTGACCGTCGTGCCGCTTGATGCCGAGTCGCTTCGACTTGGAGTCGCGGCCGTTGCGGGTCGATCCGCCGGACTTCTTGTGAGCCATGGGGTCGCTCCGTTCGCCTAGGAACCGGGCGCGATCGAGGTGATCTGCAGCCGCGTCTGGTGCTGTCGATGCCCGCGCGTGCGCTTCTGGCGGGTCTTGTTCTTGTAGTGGAAGAAGGTGACCTTCTTCGCCCGGCCGTGACCGGCGACGGTGGCGGTCACGGAGGCGCCCGGTACGAGCGGCGTGCCGACGGTGGCGCCGGCGTCGCCCTCGATCATGAGGACCTCATCGAGCGTGACTTCGGCGCCCTCTTCGGCGTCGATCAGCTCGACGTCGATCTGGTCGCCTTCGCGCACACGGTACTGCTTGCCGCCGGAGCGGATGATCGCGAACATTGATGTCACATCCGGAACGTGTCAACGAGTCGAACGAGTGTAGGTAGGCCCCGGGCGACGGTCAACGCGGCC
>JANQNP010000054.1 GCA_028279505.1 Dehalococcoidia bacterium | reverse complement strand
CCGATGGCCTTCACCGGCGGCTGAACCACCGAGATGCGGGGCTTCCAGCAGAACATCGAAGAGCTGGAATCCCTCGGAGCCCGCGTTGCGGGCGTCAGCGCCGACACCTTCGCCTCACAGGGCGCCTTCGCCGAGTCGAACGGCATCACCTTCCAGCTCCTCTCCGACTGGCCGGACCTCGCCACCATCGAGGCGTTCGGCGTCCGTCGCGAGGGCGCTCAGGTCGCGCAGCGCGTCACCTTCGTCTTCGACGCCGAGGGCACGCTGACCAACGTCATCGACGACCAGCGCGACATGAACGCGCACCCGGCGGGCGCACTCGAGGCGGTCAAAGCACTCGCGGGGTAGTCGGGTCGCTCGGTCCGCCGTCCGCGCCGGACGGCCGTTCGAGGGCACTCCCGTGTTCGAGGATCGGCGCTGGCGAGGGCGAGGCGATCGAGGGCTAGGCGCCGCTCGCTGAGGCCGTCGGCCGCTGCTTCTGCTTCTTCCGCGGCTTCGCGTCGCTGCTCGAGCCGGAGCTCGCCTGCTCGGCGTCCATCAGCTCCAGGATGTCGGCCTTCCGCTGCTTGATCATCCCGATCCGGTCGCGCAGCTCGCTCCGCATCTCGATCAGCGCGTCCGCCTTGCGGTCGACCACGTCTAGCTGCCGCTGCAACGCATCGAGGATGCGCCCGGCCCGACCGAGGCGCGCCGACAGACCCGGGTTCGGGTCGGCGTGCCGGCTCGCGATCACCTGCTGTCGCAGCTCCTCGGCCTCCACCATCTCCTTGATCTCGGAGAGCGTGAACCCCAGCAGATCCTGCAGCTTCTTCACGAACTCGATGCGCGTGACGTCGTCCTCGGAGTAGCGCCGGAAGCCGCCCTCCATCCGCTCGGGCGGGTGGAGCAGCCCCTTCTCCTCGTAGAAGCGGAGCGCGCGCTGGGTCACGCCGGTGCGAGCGGCGACCTCACCGATCTGGTACCTCGGTACGGCGCTGTCTTCGCCCGGCTCGGGCGCGGCGTCACTCATCCCGGGCATCGTAGGAATCGGCGAGAAAGACCGTCAAGGATCGGCGGTCCCGAGAAGTCCCGCTAGAAGTCATCGTCCTCGTCGTCGCCGCCGCCATCGGTCACGCTCGGCACAAGCGCGATGCCACGCTCGTCGTCGCGTTGCGGCTTCGGCGCCGGCACCTCGGCCGCCGCTTCGACGGTCGCCTGAACGAGCGCCGCGTCGCCGGGGACGAGCACCGCCAGCACGCCCGCGTTGCGCCACGCGTGCAGCGTCGCCGTCGCCGCGGCCTCCCCGGTCGGCGCGATCAGCGGCGCCCCCGCCAGCTCCGCCACCCGGCGCAGCGCGAGCTGGTCGCGGACCATCAGCGGCCGGGCCGGCGGTGCTGTGATCACCGCATCGAGGCGCATCCCGGAGAACGACTTCAGCCGCTCCTCGTCCACCTCGCTCTCGAGGAGCAGCACCCGTCCGGGCTCCGGCTCGAGCAGCGCCTCCGCGTCCGTCTCCGCGTCGTTGAACGCGATGAAGTCAACGCCGGCAGCGCGCGCCTGCTCGGCCGCCTCCACCGTCGTCGCGTCCACCCGCACCCCGACCGGAACCTCCCCCGCCGCCTCGACGATCGCCGCCAGCGCGTCGAGCGACGTCGAGATCAACGCCCCCGCGCCCGCCTCGACCAGGCCACCCACCGAGGCCGCATCCTCCACGATCGCGATCACGAGGAGCTGCGACTTCGGCTCGTTCGCGGCCTGCTGGGCGAACCCCATCTGGCGGCCGCGAGCCCCTTGCGAGGTCTGGCGCAGGCGCGTGCGGAAACTGCTCATCGGGGGCCTTTCAAGCAAGGTCGGGCACGGGAAATGGAGCCGGCGGGGGGATTCGAACCCTCGACCTGCTGTTTACGAAACAGCTGCTCTGCCTCTGAGCTACACCGGCGTGAGGCAGCGAGTATAGGACCCGTCTCGCGGCACGCACTACCGGCGTCTCCCGACTATCCTCGCTCGGATGCGAGATGAGGCGCGGCCCTGAGAACTTCCTTCCTCGACAGCCTCCTCGCTCCCCGCCACCGCCTGCGCGCGCTGACCTTCGCGCTCGCTGCCTTCGTGCTCCTCATCTTCACCGTCGTCATCCCTGCGACCGGCCCGTTCGAGGTCCCCGAGTACACCGCCGCCCGCGGCGACACCCGTACCGGCGTCGTCACTGAGGTCATCGCCGAGCGCACCGCCTCCGGCGGCGCCACCATCGTCGCCGAGCAGCTCTTCGTCGAGATCGACGGCGCCGAGGTCCCCACCGAGCGCAGCTACATCGAGGGCCAGATCGGCATCGTCACCTACGAGGTCGGCGACCGCGTGCTCGTCACCGCCCTCGACACGGCCGATGGCCCGGTCTACGCCATCAGCGACCACGCGCGGACCGGGCCGCTGCTGCTGATCGGCTTGCTGTTCGTGGCGCTGGTGCTCCTGATCGGGCGCTGGCACGGACTGGGATCGCTGCTCGGCCTGCTCGCCAGCGCGCTCGTGATCGTCCGCTTCGTCATCCCCGGCATCCTCGCCGGTCACGACCCCGTGGCGATCGCCATCATCGGCGCGCTCGTCCTGGTCACCACCACGCTGCTGCTCGCCCACGGGCCGAACCTGAAGACCGTCCTCGCCATCGCGAGCACCGCCGCCAGCCTCCTCCTCACCGGTCTCCTCGCCGGCGTTGCTGTGCGCTTCCTCCGGCTCTCCGGCCTCGCCGACGAGGAGTCCGCGCAGCTCGTCATCCTCACCGACTCCGCGGTCGCACCCGAAGGTCTGCTGCTCGCCGGGATCGTGATCGGCGCGCTCGGTGTCCTCGACGACGTCACCGCCACGCAGGTCTCAACCGTGGCCGAACTGCGCGACGCGAATCCCTCCTTCAGCCGCCGCGAGCTCTACCAGCGGGCGATGAACGTCGGTCGCGACCACGTCGCATCGACCGTGAACACGCTGGTCCTCGCCTACGCCGGCGCCGCGCTCCCGCTGCTCCTGTTGATCGCGACCCGGGACGAGGCGTTCGGCATCCTGCTGCAGCGCGAACTGATCGCCACGGAACTCGCGAGGACCCTCGCCGGCAGCATCGGCATCGTCGCCGCCGTCCCGATCAGCACCGGGCTCGGGGCGATGGTGCTCACGTTGACTCGCCGCCGACCGCCCGAGGGCGCGCCGCCATCCGAGGGCGCGCAACCCATCGAGGGCTAGCGCGGCAGCAGCACCGCCTGCGTCTGCGTCGTGCGGGACGCCAGCTTGCCGTCATGACGGCGGATGTCCGTCTGCACCACGATCGTCGTGCGCCCCACGTGCACCGGCTCGGAGCGCACCGTGATCGTGCCCTCGCGCACCCCGCTCATGAAGTTGGTCTTCGACTCGATCGTCGTCGTGCCTGCTCCGGCCGGCAGATGCAGCCCGGCGCACATCGCTCCCAGGGTGTCGGCAACCGTCATCAGGTACCCGCCGTGCAGCGTGTTCCCGCCGGTGCAGTGCTCCGCCGCCCAGTCGGCCTTCGCGTCGATGCCGCTAAGATCGCCCCAGACGTCGCGGAGCCCGAGGCCCGTCGCGAACGGCATGCCGGAGACGCGCTGTGTGAGATCCTGTCGTTCGTCGGTGGACATGCCCGCCCTAGCCGCGCAACAGCTTGATCAGCGTGCGCGAGACCAGTGCCGTCGCTGACGAAGCGAACGCGAGCTGTGCGAGGGCGATCGCCGTTCGGTCGCGTACCGGGTGGATCTGCACCCCGCCCGGCGACACCTCGACCACGGCCACGCCGCGCGCCTTCGTGCCGCCGCCACCACCACCGCCGCTGCCGTAGTCCTCGCCAGACGACTCTTCGTTCCCGCCCGCGCCCCAGCCGAAGCCGAACCCGTAGACCACCTCGGCCACCGGAATCACCGTGCGGTCGCCCGCCGAGATCGGCATCCCGAAGCACGTGCCGGCGCCCGTGTGCTCGGGCATTCGCGCCAGTTCTGCGACCGCGTCCGTCGGTTCCATCCGGCCCTCCGTGTTCGCCATGCTGCAGTCTACTCGGCGGCTCGCTGTGCGAAACGGGAGCGCTGCCGCAGCACCATCGGCAGCAGCGACGTTGCCACTGTCAGCGCCACCAGCCGCTGCGCCGCCTCCACCCACGGATCCGGGTTCGGGCGGAACCGGTGGACGATGTCCCCCTCCGCCCCGATCGCCCGGATCGAGGTCGCCCGCGCCCGCCCCAGCTCGATTCGCACCCCGCGCCGGCCGCCCACGCCGATGCGCAGCCGCCGCCGCACGATCTCCCCCTCGAGGTGGATCCCGTGGTGCCGCCCCAGGTCGACCGACTCAACGTCCGTGCTGAGGAAGCCGCCGGCGTCGAACCGCTCGCGCATCGCCATCGAGCAGCGCCTAGAGGTCTTTGCGCCGGAACAGCCACACGGCGCTCGTGAGCGCCACGAAGCTGAGCGCCGTGAACACCAGCAGCACCCGCATCTGCTCCCACGCCGCCGTGTCGCCGCGGAACGTCTCGGGGAGCTGGTCGATTACCGCCGTCGTGCTCATCCAGGTCAGCCCCAGGAACTGCAGCACCGCCCCGGACAGCGTCAGCGCCAGCAGCACCACCAGCACCGCCGGCAGCACGCTCGTCATCACCACCGACATCGCGATCCCGAACGTCGCGAGGAACATCAGCATCGCCGCGATCATCAGCAGCCCGATGATCACCCCGCCCGTCGAGGTGTCCGCCGACGCGTAGCGGATCACGAGGTACGCGAACGGCACCACCACGATCGCGTACACCGCCAGCGTGAACCCCACCCGCGAGATGATCTTCGCGGCGACGTACTCGGTGCGCGTCACCGACCGCGACAGGATCGAGTCGGAGATGATCGTCGACTCGCCGCTGATCGCGCCGGACGACAGGATCGCCACCGCCAGCGCCGAGATCGGCGCCATCACCGCCCAGATGTAGAACGCCATCGTCTCCGAGGCGAGTTCGGACTCGCTGTTGGCGATGAAGATCAGCGCGAACGCCGGCGCGACCAGCAGCGGCACCCAGATCCGCGAGATCCACGACCGCGTGAGCTGGCCGAAGTCATACCGCAGGATGGCGAGGAAGGCCTGCATCCGGCTGCTCCCGTTCTGACAGATCCATGCCCGCGAGTTCGGTGATCGGGTCGTCGCTGAAGTCCTGCACGGCGGCCCAGGCCGCGGCACGCAGGAACCCGCGCGTGCGGTCGTCCTCGAGCCGGCGCAGGAACGCCTCCTCGATCTCGTCCGCGCCCGTCGTGATGTACAGCATCTCCACGCCCGTCCGGTCCACGAGGTTGATCACCCGCTGAACGTACTCGGACAGCGGCTCGGTGCCGAGGAACGTGATCCGGAACTCGGAGCCCACCCGCTCGTAGCGGACCGACCCGATTTCGTCGAGCGTATGGATCTGCTGCTCGAATGCCGAGGTGTTCCCCTCGATCTCGATCGAGATCGAGCCCTGCCGCGCGAGCCGCCGCATCTCCGCCATCGGACCGGAGTAGATGATCCGCCCCTGCGAGATGATCCCCACGTCGGAGCAGACCCGCTCCACGTCCGAGAGGATGTGCGTCGCGATGATGATCGTCCGGTCGCGCCCCGACAGCTCCCGGATCAGCTCGATCGTCTGCTTCCGGCCCGCCGGGTCCAGCCCCGAGGTCGGCTCATCGAGGATCAACAGCTCCGGGTCGCCCATCAGCGCCGCCGCAATCCCCAGGCGCGTCATCATGCCCGTCGAGAACCCGTGGATCCGCTGCGACGCCGCCCCGGCCAGGTCCACCGCCTGCAGCAGCCGCGCCAGTTGCACCTTCGCCCGGCTAGCGTCCATTCCGAGGATCGAGCCCACGAACTCCAGGTACGTGATCGGCGTCATGTGCTTCGGGAACGACGGGTTCGTCGGCAGGTAGCCGATCCGCCGCCGGATGTCCGCCCGCTCCGGCGTCATCGACTCCCCGAAGACGGAGACCGCTCCCGCCGTCGGCCGCTGCAGCCCGAGCAAGATCCGGAATGTCGTCGACTTGCCGGCCCCGTTCGGGCCAACCAGCCCGAACACCATCCCCTTGTCGACGCGCAGGTTCAGCGCGTTCAACGCGATGTAGCTGTTCTCGTAGATCTTGGTCAGATCGGTCGTCTGAACCACGTACATCGGGGATCCCAGGCGTTCGATCGCGGCATGGTCGGCGACCCGCCCGCACCCGAACCAGTGGTCCGAGCGGTCGGCGAGGAGTCACGCCGGAGCGCACGCTCCAGCGATCGGCAGGGGGCGGTGCCGCTCTTCCGCCTCCCTGCGGGCCCGGATGATAGCAGCGCCACGATCGAGGGCGGAAGCGTCGCATCTGAGCGCCCGCGCACGCCGGGGTGAATCACCGGTGAATCACTGCATCCGTGGTCTCCCCGGCGCCTCCGAGTCGTCATCCGCACTACACTGGCGCCATGCGCCGCGTCTTGTTGCTCTCTGACCTCCCGGCCAACATCCAGGCCGTCGACGCTGCACTCAGCAGCGACGACGCCGTCGTGCGCACCGAAACCAACGTCGAACGAGGCGTCGCCTCCCTCGTCCAGTGGCAGCCCGAACTGCTGATCGTCGACTGCGCTCTCGTGCCCCCCGGCCCCGCGCTCGACCTCCTGAACCGCGACGGCATCGCCCTGATCGCCCTCGTCGACGACCTCACGGTGATGAACGCCGCGGCCATCGAGGCCGTCGACGACTTCATCTTCTCGCCGCCCGTCCCCATCGAGCTCCGCGCCCGTGCGCGCCGCCTCCACTCCACCGACGAGGCCGAGGACGAAACCGGCGAGGTCCTGCGACGCGGCAGCCTCGAGATCGACGTGGAGCGCTACAAGGTCACCGTCAACGGCAACGTCGTCGACCTCACCTACAAGGAGTACGAGCTCCTCCGCTTCCTCGCCTCCAGCCCCGGCAAGCCCTTCACCCGCGAGGCGCTGCTCAACCAGGTCTGGGGCTACGACTACTACGGCGGCTCCCGCACCGTCGACGTCCACGTCCGGCGCATCCGTGCAAAGATCGAGGACCAGGAGCCCTTCATCGAGACCGTCCGCAACGTCGGCTACCGCTTCACCGAGTCCAGCTAACCGCCTCGTATACTCACGCCCCGGCGCCCCACCGCCGCCGAGTCAGAGGGCCGCTGCGAACGAGGTACCGGTGACCGACACCCCCCTGCTCCAGCCCGCACCCGAGTCGATCGAGCGCCGCCCGCTCTCGACCGCCGCCCGCATCCTGATGGGCGGCCCCGTCGTCCTCGTCACCACCACCTGGCGAGGGCGCTCCAACGTCATGCCCCTCGCCTGGCACATGCCCGTCTCCTCGGACCCCGCCCTGATCGCCATCGCCATCGAGCAGTCGCGCTACTCCGTCGACATGATCGACCACGCCGAGGAGTTCGCCCTCAACATCCCCAAGCGCCCGATGCTCCACCACGTCCAGTACCTCGGCGCGCTCTCCGGCGAGCACGTCGACAAGCTCGAGGCCGCCCAGCTCGCCCACTTCGCGCCCGCCCGCGTCAGCGCCCCACTGATCGAGGGCTGCGCCGCCTGGATCGAGGCTGGCGTCCGCCACCAGCTCCCCTTCGGCGATCACGTCGTCTACATCGCAGAGGTCATGGCCGTCCATGTCGACCCCGCCTCGTTCGGCGAGCGCTGGCGCACCGACGCCGGCGAGGATCGCCCGCTCCTCTACCTCGGCGGCACCGCCTACTCCACGCTCGACCGCGAGCAGGAGGCCCGTCCCCCGCGCGACCTCGAGGCCCCCGAACGCATCCTCGCCGAGCGCATCGCCGAGGAGCTCGAACTCACCACCGAGGCCCGCGAGCGCCGCGAGGAGATCGAGGGCCAACTCGCCGACGAGGTCCAGCGCGGCAACATCGTCGACGTCTCGGAGCTCGCCGCCGACCTCGACATCGACGACGCCGACAAGCTCGACCTCTCCGGCGGCGTCGTCCTCGGCGAGCCCGACTAGCGACGAGTCGCAGCCGTTCGGACACGTCACACGAGACCGCGTGACACGAAGAACGCGGCCCCCGGGGCCGCGTTCTCCTGGTCTAGACAGTTGGACCTGAGGTGGGGGCTACCCGCCGGCCACCGTCTCGTCGGCCTCGACGGCTTCCGCCGTCTCCAGCTCTGCGAGGGCCTCCTCGAACGAGCCCAGCTCCGGCAGCGGGTACGGACCGCTGCCCGGCGCGCTCTCGACGAGCCGCTCGTCCGCGGTGTCCGTGGCCTCCAGCACCGATTGGATGTGCACCGACTGGCTCGCCATCGCGTCGACCGCCGCGCGCAGGTTCTGCACCGACTGGCCGATCTGCCCCGGGTCGGTGACCCCCGTGTCGGCAAGCTCGGACATCGTCAGCTCGCGCGACTCCAGGAACTGCTTCACCGCGACGAAGCTGTCCGAGCGCATCGCATCCAGCATCCGCATCAGCAGCTTCCGCTGCTCGGCGATGTTCAGCTCGAGCGCCTCGATGTCCGCATCGAAGCGGCTGAGCGCCACCTCGACCGCGTCCCGCTGCTCCTCGCCGTAGGCGAGCAGCGGCAGCCGTTGGTCATCGATCTGGTCGCGCGTCTCAGCGATCCGCTGGCGCTGCGTCTCCAGGTACTCGGAGAACGAGCGCTGGATGAAGTCCGGACCCTGCTCCAGCATCCGCTGCTCGAGCGCGTCCAGGTTCGCCTCTTCGCCGTCGGCGTACTCGTTCAGCGGCCGCAACCGGTTCTCGAGGTTCGCGAGCAGACGCTGCTGCGTGAAGCTCTGCCGAGCGAGCAGCGCGTTGAGCGGCTGCATCTCGTCCTCGTACTGCTGCCGGATCGACTCGAGCAGGTGCTGCTGCGAGGCGAAGAACTCCGCCATCCGCTCCAGGCGGGGCGATGGCATGACGGGCTGAGCTTCGATCTCCGCGACCGACGCCGAAGCCGGGACCACGGCGGTCTCCTCTTCGACGATCTGCTCGTCTGCTGGTTCAGCTTTGCGGATTCCGAGACGCATAAGCGCTCTCCGTTCTCCCCCGCCCGCCACGGCGTTGACTGCTCCGCGATTGTAGACAGCCCCCTGAGACCGCCGCAGCCGCATTCCGTAGGTGAAAACCCCTAATAGTGCTGCGATTCCCGACACCGCAATCGCGCCGAGGGCAGCTTCCCTCGATCCCAGCGAGGAGATCCCCGGCAGGTCAAACCCGGAGTTCGCGGCCCCCGCCGGCTCCGCCGCCGTGTCCAGCGCCGGGATCACCGCCCCCGCGTCACCGCCTGCGTTCCCCCCACCACCCGAGGCCCGACCCGCCTCGAGGCCCGCGATCACCCCGCTCGCGATCCCCGACGCAGACTCCTGCTGCTGCGCGGCTGGCGCGAGCAGCGGCTCGGATCCCGGCGCGAGCGCGTAGTGGTCGAACACCCGCGTCGCCACCTCGCGGATCAGATCCGCGGCGTTCGTTTCGTTGAACGGATGCTGGGTCATCGCCACCAGCGTGTAGCGGCCACCCGGCGCGTAGACGATCCCGGCGTCGTGCAGAAACTCGCTCAGTGTCCCTGTCTTGTGCGCTACCTCGGTCTCCGGCGGCAGCGCTGCCGGGATCAGCTCGTCCACCAGCTGCCCGCGCAGCAGCTCCAGCATCGCCTCGCTCTGCTCCGCGTCGACCAGCTCGCCGCGGTCGAGCGCTGCGAAGAACGTCGCGATGTCGTCCGGCGTCGTGACGAACTCCTCGCCCAGCCGCGTCGACTCCATCCCGAGGGCGATCGGCAGCGCGTCGACCGCCTCCTCGCCGAGCCGCTCGCGCAGCGCCAGCGCGTCCGAGTTCGTCGACGACTGGATCATCCGCCGCGCCGCTTCGCTCGCCGGCCGCTCGATGCTGAACGCCGGCTGCAACGCCGGCGGGTCGTCGATCGCGTGACGCGGCTCGATCAGCAGCGGCTCATCGAGGGAGAACTGACCCTCGGCGACCTGCCGGTGCGCCTCGGCCAGTACCACCAGCTTGTACAGCGACGCGGAGCGGAAACTCTCGTCGGCGTGCACCTCGCAGCGCTCGCCGCTCTGCAGATCGTGCACCACCAGGCCCAGCCGCACGCCATCGCGCCCATCGAGGGCGCGCACCGCCGAGCACATCTCCGCGAAGTCGGGGCTGGTCTGCGCGTGCGCCACCAGACCGGGGTTGCCGGCGAGCACGATCAGGATGCTGGCGGCCAGCAGGCCACCGAGGATCGGACGCACGTCCACCCCGCCAGAAGTGGTAACTCAGTTATCCACACCCACGATTCGATTCACGACGCGCGAGCGAGGGCGGGAATCATCGGGACCCAACCGCCCCCGGTCAATACCAATTCGTCATCTGCCGGTGAAACGTCAGGCGGTTGACCCGCCGCGCGCTTCCCGCGATGATGCGCTCGCATCGGGGCTGCGGCGCCCCGCTGTGCCGTGCGCGTTGCCCAGCGGCGCGCAGCGACCGGACACACCGCATGAGCACGCGCCACGTCGGTACCTGTGCACGGGACCGAACGGCCGGCGACGGAGGGAAACCAGATGGACTGGAGCGACAGCCCAGAGCAAGCAGCATTCCGTGAAGAGGTCGCCACCTTCATCAAGGAACGGCTCCCGGACGACTACCGCGGCTCGGAAGAAGGCGGCGAGGGCTTCAGCGGCGGCTGGCAGGCCGACCGAAAGTCCGACAACCCCCACGCGCAGAAGCGCGCGATGGACTGGGCCGACGCCCTGGCCGAAAAGGGTTGGGTCGCGCCCCACTGGCCGAAGGAGTACGGCGGAGCCGGCCTCTCGGTCATGGAGCAGTTCATCTACAACCAGGAGATGGCCAAGTCGGCCGCGCCGCCCGTCGGCGGCATGGGCGTCTCGCTCCTCGGCCCGACGATGATCGTCCACGGCTCCGACGAGCAGAAGGCGGAGCACCTCCCGCGCGTCCTCTCCGGTGAGGTCGCCTGGGCCCAGGGCTACTCCGAGCCGAGCGCCGGTTCCGACCTCGCCTCGCTCCAGACCCGGGCCACCCGCGACGGCGACGACTACGTCATCAACGGTCAGAAGATCTGGACCTCCGGCGCGCAGTACGCGGACTGGCTCTTCGCCCTCGTCCGCACCGACCCGGAAGCGCCCAAGCACCGCGGCATCAGCTTCATCGTCATGGACATCAACACCCCGGGCATCACCGTCCGGCCGATCGTCGACATGGGCTGGAACGAGCCGTTCAACGAGACCTTCTTCGAGGACGTCCGCGTCCCCGCCGCCAACATCGTCGGCGAGGAGAACCGCGGCTGGTACGTCGGCATGACCCTGCTCGACTTCGAGCGCTCCGGTATCTCCGGCGCCATCTCCTACGAGCGGAACCTCACCCGCCTCCTCGACTACGGCAAGTCCGAGGACGGCAACAAGCACGTCCGCCAGGACTGGCGGGCACTGCGCCACGAGATCGCCGAGCGCCACCTCGAGATCGGCGTGCTCTTCAACTTCGCCTTCCGCATCGTCTCGATGCAGAACAGCGGCATGGTCCCCAACTACGAAGCATCCGTGAACAAGATGTTCGGGTCGGAGATCCACCAGCGCCTGGCGCGCACCGGCACCAAGGTGTTCGGGCTCTACGCCAACGTCTGGCAGGAAGAGGGCGACCACTCGCCCATGAGCGCCGAGTTCACCCGTGACTACGTCGGGTCGGTGCCGCACACCATCTTCTCGGGCTCGTCCGAGATCCAGCGAAACGTCATCGCGACCCGCGGCCTTGGGCTGCCTCGCGGTTAGTGAACCGGCGCTCCCCCTGGGAGCGCCGACCAATTTGAGCGAACGCGTCCCGACTCCATCGAGCGGGCACGCACTGAACAGGAGCCGGACGTGGACCTAGGCCTGAGCGAAACCCAGGAACTGCTGAAGAACAGCGCGCGTGACTTCCTCGAGAACGAGAGTCCCGAGCAGCTCGTGCGCGACATGGAAGAGGACGAGGCCGGCTACAGCCCCGAGCTCTGGTCGAAGATGGCCGAGCAGGGTTGGCAGGGTCTCCTCGTCCCCGAGGAGCACGGCGGCGCCGGTTTCGACTTCCTGGACCTCTGCGTCCTCCTCGAGGAGTTCGGCCGGGCGCTCGTCCCCGGACCCTTCATGTCCACCGTCCTCGGCGGCGCGGTCCCGATCATGGAGATCGGCTCCGACGCCCAGAAGGCGGAGTTCCTCCCCCGCATCGCCAGCGGCGACGTCATCTTCACGCTCGCCCTGACCGAGCCGTCCGCCCGCTTCGACGAAGAGGGCGTCCAGGCGGAGGCCACCGTCAGCGGTGACGAAGTCACCTTCAACGGCACCAAGCTCTTCGTCCCCGACGCCAACGTCGCCGACTACATGGTCGTCGCCGGTCGCAGCAGCAACGGCGTCACGCTCGGCATCGTCGCCACCGACCAGCCCGGCGTCGAAGTCACCCAGCTCCAGACCATCGCCCGCGACAAGCAGGCCGAGGTCAAGCTCAACGGCGCCACCGGTCAGCTCCTCGGCACCGACGGCGGCGGATGGGCCGCGCTCGAGCCGGTCCTGAATCGCTACACCGTCGCCGAGTGCGCCTACCTCGTCGGCCTCGCCCAGATGGACTTCGAGATCTCCGTCGACTACGCCAAGGAGCGCGTCCAGTTCGGTCGCCCCATCGGCTCGTTCCAGGCCATCCAGCACAAGTGCGCTGACATGGTCACCGACGTCGACGGCTCTCGCTTCATCATGTACAAGGCGGCCTGGTCCCTCGCCACCGACCAGCCGGCCGAGGACACCCAGATGTCCGTCAACATGGCGAAGGCTTGGTGCTCCGAGGCCACGCGCCGCGTCGTCGCCCACGGCCAGCAGATCCACGGCGGCATCGGCTTCACCAAGGACTACAAGATCCAGCTCTACTTCCGCCGCCAGAAGCGCGCGGAACTGGCATTCGGCGACGCCGACTACCACCGCGAGCTGGTCGCCCAGCAGCTCGGCATCTAACCGCGAGCTCCCGGTCTGAGAACAAAGGGCCGCCCTCACGGGCGGCCCTTTTTCGTGTAGGCCGGATGCTCTGCTACGGGCTCCGCCCGTCTCCGTGTGTCCCCCGCACGAGATCCGGTGCGAATTCCGGATCGGGGGTGCGGGGGCGAAGCCCCCGCTGGGTATTCGGGTGGGCGGGCGGGATCCAGACAAGTTGGCAAACACGGCCGAAGGCAAACACCGCTAGGAACGAGCGCTTCCACAGCGCCCGCACCCGCTGTGCCTTCGACGTCCGCTCCAGTCCCCGCAGGCGAGGCGGGGCCCGGCGCGCCCAGCGCCTCAACCACCCTCACCCTCACCGCCCGTTAGCACCCTCATAACCCCTCCCCGGTAGGGCAGTGCTACGATCTTGGTGGGCCCGCAGGCCCCGATATTGCCAATTGCACTGGAGTCTGAACGAACATGAACAACCTGCGTACCGTGGTGCTGCTCGCCACCATCAGCGGTCTCTTGATCGCGGTTGGCGGAGCCGTGGGCGGCGTGGGCGGCGTCATCATCGCGGCCGGCATCGCCGTTGCCATGAACTTCGGTTCCTACTGGTTCTCCGCCGATATCGTGCTGCGCTCATCCGGCGCGCACGAGATCGAGCGCGAGCAAGACCCGCGTCTATTCGCCATGATCGAGGAAGTCGCGAACCGCATCGACATGCCGATGCCGCGTGTCTACGTCATGGACACCCCGCAGCCCAACGCCTTCGCGACCGGCCGCAACCCGCAGCACGCCGCCGTCGCGGTCACCACGGGTATCCGCCAGATGCTGACGGATCGCGAACTCCGAGGCGTCTTGGGCCACGAGATGGCCCACGTCAAGAACCGCGACATCCTCACCTCGTCGGTCGTCGCCACGATCGCGAGCGCGATCTCGATGCTCTCCTTCTTCGCGCTCTGGTTCGGCGGCCGCCGCAACGGCATCGCCTCCCTGATCGCCGCGCTGATCGCCCCGATCGCCGCCGGGATCATCCAGGCCGCGATCAGCCGCTCGAGGGAGTTCCAGGCGGACGTGGACGGCGCGCGTGCCGTCGGCGACCCGGAGGCCCTCGCCTCCGCGCTCGCCAAGATCGAGGCAGGCGTCCAGCGGGTGCCGCGCGAGGTCTCGCAGGCGACGGCGCACCTCTACATCGCCAACCCGCTCGGCGGCCTCAACGCCGGCCAGCTCTTCTCGACCCACCCGCCGACCGAGGAGCGCATCCGCCGGCTCCGCGAGCTCGACTACTAGGCGGGCGACTCGCGCCGAGATCAAAGACGGCGGCCGTGCGCACGGCCGCCGTTTCGTGTGCGTCGTGCGTACCCGGCCCGTCCTACGCGGCGGCCGCCATCCGAGGCGTCGCCACCGTCAGCGAGATCCGCACGCTCGTCCCGTCGGTGACCTCGGGATCGATCCACACCTGCCCGCCGAGGTCGTCGACGAGTTGCCGCACCGTCGCCAGCCCGAGCCCGCTGCCCTCCGAGCGCACCCCGCGCTCGTGCCGGTTGAAGACCCGCTCCTGCTCCGACACCGGGATCCCGGTGCCCCAGTCGCGCACCTCCACCTCGCAGCGGTTCCCGAACACCGAGGCGCTGACCCGCACCCGAGGCGTCGATCCCGGCGCGGCGTGCTTGAGCGCGTTCTCGATCAGGTTCTGGAACACGCGGCTCAGATCGTCGCGCCCACCGAGGACCGCAGGCAGCGGATCCACCTCGATTCGCGCGTCCGCCGCGGCAAACTGGGCGCCGAGCCCCACGCGGACGTCGCGCAGGATCGCGTCGAGCTGCGCGACCTCCTGGCCCACGACCGCGGCGTCGCCCGGCTCCTGCCGGTGCCGGCGCAGCGTCGACTCCACCAGCGACTGCGCCCGCGAGGACGCGTCGACCGCCCGTTCGAGGGCGCGCCGCGCCTCGAGGGGAAGCGGCCCGTACGACCCCTGATCGACCAGTTCGATGTACGACCGCACCGTCACGAGCGGCGACCGCAGGTCGTGCGCCACCGACGCCGCGTCGTGCCGCAGCGCCTCCACCTCGGCCGACAGCTCCCGCCGCTCCGCGCTCGTCCGCGCCAGCTCGTGACTCTGCTGCAGCAGTACGAGCAGCGGCACCCCGATCGCGACGGCCGCGCCGGTGCCGTACCAGCCCCAGCCGAGCATCTGGACGACCCCGGTCACGACACCGAGGACGGCGATCGCGAATGGGATCGGCCAGCGCGCGAAGAAGTGCCCGGCCCGGCCGAGGGCGGCCTGCACGCGCGGGCTGCGCACGAGCGCCGAAGTCGTGGTTGGGGAGTCGAACTGGAACATCGGCTGGCGCCCTCAATAGCGGTCGCTCGGTGGTCGGCTATCACCGTAGTCAGCAGTTCACCCGGCTCGTATCCGTAAACTCCCTGACAAGCCCAACCTGCCAACGAGCCACAAGGACGCCGGCGCGTGACCGCTCAGCCCCTCGACGACCGCGCGCTCCGCGAGCGCATGCTCCCGGAGCTGCCACCCCCGATGGCCGCGCACATCGATCGCGTCGTCGCCTTGGCCGACGAACTCGCGAGGCGCCACCACCTCGACGTCGCCGCCACCCGCCTCGCGGCCCAGGGTCACGACCTCCTGCGCGCGGTCCCGCCGGCCGACCTCCTCGCCCGCGCCGAGTCCCGAGGCCTCGCGATCGACCCCGTCGAGCGCGCCGCGCCGGTCATGCTCCACGGCCCGCTCGCCGCGCTCGAGCTCGCGGAGCGCTTCGGCCTCGAGGATCACGCCATCCTTGAGGCGATTCGTTGGCACACGCCCGGCCACCCGGACTACACCCGCGAGGCGTGGGCCATGTTCGTCGCCGACAAGGTCGAGCCGGCAAAGGTCGATCGCACCCCGGCGCTCGCCCCGATCCGCGAGCTCGCCGATCGCTCCATCGAGGGCGCGGCGCTCGCCTACCTCGACCTCCGCGCCCGCGAGGCGATCGAGCTGGGATGGCAGATCCACCCGCAGGCGACGCTCGCGCGCAACGCGCTGCTGCGCGCCGGCCACACCGCTCGGTGACCGGCGTCGCGTCCTGGGGGCAAACTTTCACGTAGACGTGAGAGTCGAATAGACTGACTGCTTCGGGTCCGCACGGCTGCCCTTGTCCGTCCAGGACCGGTCTGGAGTTACGTGAGCGTCGCCTCGAATCCCGATGCGCCCGTACTGCTGCGACTGATCGCGCGCGCCTGGTGGCATCGGTCGATGATGTTCGCCTCGATCTTCGCGCTCGTCGGCGCGAGCGCGCTCACGATCGCCGCCCCCTGGCTCACCGGCTATGCCATCGACACCGGCCTCGGCGTCGTCACGTCGATCAATCTGAGCGGTGACGAGGTCACTACCGTCGAGGGTGACTGGGGCACGCTCTGGGTCGCGATCGGCCTGCTCGCCGCCGCCGCCGTCGGTCGCGGCGCCTTTGTCTACGCCCAGACCTACCTCGCGGAGCGACTCGGCCAGACCATGGCCTACGACTTCCGCAACGACATCTACGAGCGGCTCCAGCGCCTCTCGTACGCCTACCACGACAAGGCCGAGATCGGTCAGATCATGTCGCGGGCGACGCAGGACGTCGAAGGCGTCCGCATGTTCGTCAACATGGGCGTGATCCGCTTCGCCTACGTGATCGTCCTCGTCGCCGTCTCCTACGGCCTGATGATCTCCACCAACGCGAAAGTCGGGCTC
The DNA here is from genome assembly GCA_028279505.1 of Dehalococcoidia bacterium. Taxonomy (GTDB): domain Bacteria; phylum Chloroflexota; class Dehalococcoidia; order UBA2979; family UBA2979; genus UBA6627. Next base: position 15,857 of record JANQNP010000054.1, on the reverse strand, counting down.
GTCGCCTTCGCCTTCGTCCCGCTGGTCGCGATCCAGGCCTCCATCGTCACCATGCGGCTCCGCCCGATCTGGCTCGGCATCCAGGATCTCCAGGGCCAGATGGCCAACGTGCTCCAGGAGAACCTGACCGGCCAGCGCGTCGTGAAGGCCTTCTCCCGCACCGAGTTCGAGCAGCAGAAGTTCGACGCCAAGGTCGACGACCTCTTCCACGAGTCATACCGGACCGCCCGCTTCCAGGCGTTCAACGAGCCGTTCCTGCAGGGAGTCTGGCTGCTCTCGCTCGCCGTCGTCTTCTGGGTCGGCGTCATCGAGATCCGCGCCGGCAACATGACCGCCGGCCAGCTCACCGCGTTCCAGCTCTACCTCACGCTGATGCAGGTCCCGGTGCGCAGCATCGGCTTCATCATCAACATCTTCGCCCGCGCCCACTCCGCTGGCGCCCGCGTCTTCGAGATCGTCGACGCGCGCTCACCCGTCGAGGAACGCGACGACGCCGAGCCGCTCGAGGTCGCGCGCGGCGAGGTCCGCTTCGAGAACGTCTCGTTCCACTACGACGCCGACTCGCCGGTGCTCAAGAGCGTCGACATCACCGCCGAGCCCGGCCAGACCGTTGCCCTCCTCGGTCCCACCGGCTCTGGCAAGTCCAGCGTCGTCAACCTCCTCCCGAGGTTCTACGACCCCTCCGAGGGCCGCATCCTGATCGACGGCCAGGACGTGCGCGACGTCACCCTCGACTCGCTCCGCACCAACATCGGCATCGTGCAGCAGGACGTCTTCCTCTTCATCGCCAGCATTCGCGACAACATCCGCTACGGCCGCCCCGACGCGACCGACGAAGAGGTCATCGCCGCCGCGAAGGCCGCGCGTATCCACGAGTTCATCGAGTCGCAGCCGGACGGCTACGACACCTGGGTCGGCGAGCGCGGCACTACCCTCTCCGGCGGCCAGCGCCAGCGCGTCGCCATCGCCCGCACCCTCCTCCTCGACCCGAAGGTCCTCATCTTCGACGACTCGACCGCCGCCGTGGACATGCGCACCGAGTTCCTCATCCAGGAGGCGCTGCGCAACCTCATGCGCGGCCGCACCACCTTCGTCATCGCCCAGCGGCTCCGCACCGTCATGGAGGCCGACCAGATCCTCGTCATGCGCGACGGCGAGATCGTCGAGCAGGGCCAGCACGACAACCTCCTCGAGGCCGGCGGCTTCTACCGCCAGATCTATGACCTCGAGCTCCGCGACCAGGACGAGGCCGCCGCCTCCGTCCTCGCTGAAGGCGGGGTCGACTAATGGCGTACTGGGGCGGCGGCGGCGCGGGCGGCTGGAGCGGCGGCATCGGCGGCCAGCGCGGTGGCCGTGGCGCCCAGGTGGACATGACCAACCGTCGAGGCATCGACGGCTGGGACTACGACGAGCTCGGCAAGGTCTACGACACCGCCCTCATCGGGCGCCTGATCCCGTTCATCACCCCGCACAAGTGGCGCGCGATCATCGCCCTGATCGCCACCGTCACGCTCTCCATCACCTCGTACGCGCCGCCGTTCATCATGGCGCTCGCCCTCGAGCGGATCATCGACGCGGTCGCCGCCGACACCCCGGAGTCGCTCGACCAGGCCGTCGCCGACACCCAGTTCTACGGCCTGTTGCTCGTCGGCCTCGCCGCCCTCATGTTCGTCGCCGCGATGGTCCAGCGCCTGATGACCGGCTACATCGGTCATCACCTGCTGCGTGACCTGCGCAGCATGATGTTCGGCCACCTGAACAAGCTCTCCCTGAGCTTCTACGACCGCGAAGAAGTCGGCCGCATCATGTCCCGCGTCACCAGCGACGTGGTCACCCTCCAGGAGCTGATGACCTCCGGCTTCCTGAACGTCCTCTCCGACATCCTCGGCCTGACCATCATCATCATCGCCGTCTACCTGCTCGACCCCGTCCTCGCGACCGTCTCGCTCGCCGTCATCCCGTTCCTCTTCATCTTCATGGTGGTCTGGCAGCGCTACGCCGCGCGCGCCTTCATCCGCGTCCGCCAGGCGATCGCCATCGTCAATGCCAACATCAACGAGAACGTCTCCGGCGTCCGCGTCGTGCAGTCGATGGTCCGCGAGGAAACCAACCTCGAGCACTTTGACAACCTGAACGAGCAGAACCGCCAGATGAACCTCGACGCCGCCAAGCTGCAGGCGTCGGTCATGCCGCTCGTCGAGATCCTCTCCACCGTCGCCACCATCTTCGTGCTCCTCGTCATCGGCCTCCGCGCCTTCGACGGTGCGCTCACGGGCGCCGAGGCCGGCTCGCTCGCCCTCGGATTCACCCTCTACATCCAGCGCTTCTTCAACCCCGTCCGCGATATCGTCCTCCAGTACACGATGCTCCAGCGCGCCATGGCCGGCGCCCACCGCATCTTCGAGGTCCTCGACACCGAGCCCGAGATCGTCGACCCACCCGGCGCCACCGTCCTCGACGACGTCGAGGGCCGCGTCGACTTCGAGCACGTGAAGTTCAGCTACATCGAGGGCGTCCCGGTCCTCCGCGACTTCGACCTCCACGTCGAGCCGGGCGAGTCGATCGCCCTCGTCGGCCACACCGGCGCCGGGAAGACCTCGGTCACGGCCCTCGTGAATCGTTCCTACGACATCCAGGGCGGCCGCATCCTCGTCGACGGCCACGACCTCACCACGATCGAGCGCGCGTCCCTTACCCGGCGGATGAGCGTCGTGCTCCAGGAGCCCTACCTCTTTTCCGGCACCATCCGCGAGAACATCCGCTACGGCCGCCTCGACGCCAGCGACGAGGACGTCGAGAACGCCGCCCGCGCCGTCGGCGCCGACGAGTTCATCGAGCAGCTCAACGAGGGCTATGACACGGTGCTACACGAGCGCGGCCAGAACCTCTCGGTCGGCCAGCGCCAGCTCATCTCCTTCGCCCGCGCACTCGTCGCCGAGCCCCGCATCCTCATCCTCGACGAGGCGACCGCGACGGTGGACACCCACACCGAGCAGATCATCCAGCGCGCCCTCGCCACCATGCTCAAGGGCCGCACCTCCTTCGTCATCGCCCACCGCCTCTCCACCATCCGCAGCGCCGACCGCATCGTCGTCATGCGCGCCGGCGAGATCGTCGAGATCGGCAACCACGACGAGCTCATGGCCGCCGACGGCGTCTACGCCGACCTCTACCGCATGACCTTCACCCAGGCTGGCAGCGAGGACGTCCTCACCGAGGAAGCCGCCTCCGCCCGCCGCTAGCGCCCGCTCCCTAGCGAGGGCGCGCGGACCGATATCGGACTGCGATGTGCCCGACTTCGACGCAGCCGCCATCCAGCTCCTCGGCGAGCCGCTGAACGCCACCATCTCCACGATCGACGCCGGCGGCGGCCCCCGCGCCGTCCCCGTCTGGTTCCGTCACGTCGACGGCAAGATCACCATCTGGACTACCGAGGAACGCGCCTGGGTCCGCCACCTGCAGCGCGACCCGCGCTGCGCCTTCGCCGTCTACAACCAGGGCGTCGACCTGCGCGGCGTCCTCGTCCGTGGCCGCGCCACGGTCGCCACCTCCGAGGAGCCTTGGGTCGACGAGGAGGCGCGCCGCATCTGCGAGCGCTACGTGCCCCCGGCCGACCTCGACGCCTACCTCGCCGGCTACCCGGACCTGCGGACGATCGTCACGATCGAATCCGACTGGATTCGCTCCTGGTAGCGCGCGGGGACGCGCTACCCTCGGATCCGCTCCCGCGGGATCGGAGAACGCGATGACGGCCACCACCACCGGACTCACCCGCAACCTCGACGAGGCGATGCTGGGCGGCGTCATGGCCGGCATCGCGCTGCGCTACAACTGGGACCCCTCCCTCCTCCGCATCGTCGCCGCCCTCGTCACCATCGCCACCGGCATCGTCCCCGGCGTGCTGCTCTACCTCGTCGCCTGGGTCGTCATGCCGAGGTCCGACGTCACCCCCGCGCCCGTCGCCCCGCCCGCCTCCGCCGGCACGACAGCGACCATCGAGGACGCACCGCCCACCGAAGCGCCCGCGCCCCCACCCACCGAGGCCCAGCCCGCCTCAGCCGAGCCCCAGCCCCTCTCCGAGGAGCTGACCGACGCCCTCCGCGACGCCGCCGACCGCCTCGGCGAAGCCGCCACCATCGCCGCCGACGCCGCCCGCAAGGCCGCCAACGAGATCGGCGAAGTCGCCCGCCGCCCCCGCATCCCACCAGCCGAAGCACCCACCGAGGCCCCCGACACCGCCGCGCCGGAGGCCACGCCGCCCGCCGCCACGGACGAGCCGCCCGCAGACACGGACGAACCCACCACCGAGGAACCAACCGCCGCGACCGGCGAACCGGACGCCTCGGCCACCGACGACGCCCCGGACGACGGCGAACCCTCCGAGGACAAGCCACCGGCCGGTTCCGCGTGATCGACCCGGCGCTCCTGGAGCTGATCGCGCCCGAGAGCGTCGCCTACTGGACGCACCTCGGCATCGAGGTGCACTCCGCCGAACGAGGCCACGTCGAGCTGAGCCTCGACATGCGCGATGAGCTGGGCACCCGGCTGCCCGGCATCATGCACGGCGGCGCGGTTGGCTCCCTGATCGACTCCGCCGCCGGTGCCGCCACCTCGACGCTCCGCGAGCCCGACGACGAGACCTGGAATGGTCAGGCCACCACCGACATGAACGCCACGTTCCTCGCCGCCGCCACCGGCAAGATCGTCGCCGAAGCCCGCGTGCTGCGCAGCAGCCGCTCATTCTCATTCGTTCAGGTCGACGTCACCGCAGAGGACGGCACGCTCGTCGCCACCGGGCGGGCGACCTACACGATCATTCGCCGCCGGAGCTGACCACCGCCTCGACCTCGATCTCGACGCGGTGCTCCGGTGCCATCAACCGCGACACCTCAACCATCGTCATCGCCGGCCGCACCGCGCCGAACCGCTCCTTGAGCGCCTCGGCCACCTGCTCCCATTCGTCGATGTCCACGACGTACGTCCGCGTCACCACCACGTCCGCCACGGACGCGCCGGCATCGATCAGCGCCCGCTCGATCGTGTCGAGGGCGTGTCGTGCCTGCGGCCCGGCCCCCTCCGGGATCGTCCCGTCCGGGTGCGTCCCGGTCGTGCCGGCCACCCACACGTGGTCGCCGACACGCACGGCTCGCGAGTAGCCGACGCGCTCCTCCCACGGCCCGCCCGAGGAGACTCGTTGCCGCGTCATTCGACCTCCGGGCCGTCCAGCCCACCATCGAGGCCAAACAGCGCCGCCTGCGCTACCCGCATCTCCGGGTCCAGCCCCAAGTGCGCATACCCCGCCGGCGTCAGCACCCGCCCTCGAGGCGTGCGCGTCAGGAAGCCGAGCTTGAGCAGGTACGGCTCGTACACGTCCATGATCGTGTCCGACTCTTCAGAGATCGCCGCCGCCAGCGTCTCGAGGCCCACCGGTCCGCCGTCGAACCGCTGCGCCATCGCCGTCATCAGCTCGCGGTCCATCTGGTCGAGGCCCAGTGGGTCGATGTCGAGCTGCGCCAGCGCCGCGTCGGCCACCGCCGATGTCGCCGTGCCGTCCGCCTTCACCTCGGCGTAGTCGCGCACGCGTCGCAGCAGCCGGTTCGCGATCCGCGCCGTCCCCCGCGACCGCCGCGCGATCTGCTTCACCCCGCCCTCGTCGATCGAGCATCCGAGGACCGCCGCCGATCGCCGCGCGATCTGGCTGAGCGCCTCCTCGTCGTAGAACTCGAGCCGGAACGCCGTCCCGAACCGGTCGCGCAGCGGCTGCGAGATCCGCGCGTACCGCGTCGTCGCGCCCACGAGCGTGAAGCGGTTCAGCTTCAACCGCACGTCCCGCGCCTTCGGCCCCTTCCCCAGGATGATGTCGACCGAGAAGTCCTCCATCGCCGGGTAGAGCACCTCCTTCACCGCCATCGGCAGCCGGTGGATCTCGTCGATGAAGAGGACGTCCCCCGCCTGCAGGCTCGTCAGCAACGAGGCCAGATCCCCCGCCCGCTCGATCGCGGGCCCCGAGGTGATCCGGATCGACACCCCCATCTCGGACGCGACGATCATCGCCAGCGTCGTCTTGCCGAGGCCGGGCGGCCCATGGAACAGCAGGTGGTCGAGCGAATCGCCGCGCCCGCGCGCCGCCTCGATCGCGATGCGCAGGCTCTCCTTGATCCGCTCCTGCCCGAAGTACTCGTCGAGCTGGCGCGGTCGCAGCGTCGACTCCGGCACATCGTCCTCGTTCGGCGCCGGGTTGAGAGGCCCCTCGCGGTCAGCCATCTCCATCCTCCTGGAATCGGCGCTTCCCGCCGTCGGCCCCCGCGGCCCCGAGTATTGCAGAACGAACGTTCGAGGTCGAAGTCCAGGGCAGCGCCCGTCCGGCCGGCGTAGACTGCGCGGACCGCTTCGATCGGAGGCCAACCATGGCTGAGAAGCACGAGCACAAGTTCCACTTCACCCAGGAAGCAGACGTCCTCCACATGACCGCGCGGGCGCTCGACTGGCCCGACTACGTCCCGGAGAAGATCGTCGCCGTCGAACTCTGCGACTGCGGCGAGCTCAAGGACATCGAGTGGATGGCGCACGACTCCCGAGGTTCGATCCCCGGCTGGATGGCCCGTCGCTACCGCGAATACTTCGACCGCGAAGCGGAGCGATCCGTCGCCGAATGACCGCGACCACCAGCCTGATCCGCGAGATGACCGAGGCGGATCTCGACGCCGTCCGCGCGATCGAAGAGGCCGCCTACGGCACCGACGCCTGGACCCGGCGCGCTCTCGAGGATGAGCTGATCAACGGCTTCTCCAGCTACATCGTCGTCGAGGCACCCGACGGCCGCGTCGCCGGCTTCGCCGGCATCTGGTTCATGCGCGACCAGGTCCACCTCGTCACCATCGCCGTCGACCCGCCGTACCGGCGGCTCGGCCTCGCCGCGCGCATGCTGCTGAACTGCCTGGAGCAGGCCCGCGACGCCGAGATGCCCTCCGTCGTGCTCGAGGTGCGCGAATCCAACGTTTCGGCCCAGGCGCTCTACGAACGGTTCGGCTTTCGGAGGCTCGGTCGCCTGCGCAAGTACTACAAGGACGACGGCGAGGACGCCCTCGTCATGGAGACCCCGTCACTCGAGGATCCGGCGCAGCGACGCCTGATCGAGGAACTCGCCGACCGCTACCGCTAACGCGACCACCTCGGCCGGCCGTCACGGTGCGAGCCGTCGGCCCGACCGTCGCGTGACACCGACGGCGAGACCTTGGCTATCGCAGCGTCCGCCCACCGGTCACCAGCAAGTGCTCCCCGGTCACGAACCCGGCCCCGGGACTCGCGAAGAACGAGACCGCGTGCGCGATCTCCTCGGGCTCGACCATCCGCCCCATCGGCACCTCCGCCATCGAGGCCTCAAGCCGCCCCGCCGGCAACGCGTCCAGCGCGGCCGTCCGCGTGATCCCCGGGCACACCGCGTTCACCGTCACCTCGTACGGCGCGAGCTCGAGCGCCAGCGACCGCGTGAAGCCCAGCAGCCCCGCCTTCGCCGCCGCGTACTCAGTGAAGCCGGGTCCGCCGCGGTACGCCTGCTCCGAGGACGTGTTGATGATCCGTCCCCGCCGCTCGGCCTTCATCTCGCTCACCACCTCGCGCGAGCAGTCGGCGACCGCGCGCAGGTTGAGGTCGACCACGTAGTCCCACTGCTGTGCCGACGCCGTATCGAAGGGTTGAGCGCCCTCGCGGAGCCTGCCGCCCGCGTTGTTGTGCAGGATCTCGATGAACCCCAGCTCCCGCTTCACTCGAGCGAACGCCTCGCTGATCGCCACTCGCTCGAAGAGATCGACCACCACCGGGACGCACCGCCGCCCCGTCGCGGTGATCGCCGCCGCCGTCTCCGTCAGCCCGGCCTCGTTCACGTCCAGCACCGCCACGTCGGCGCCGTCCTGCGCGAGCCGCACCGCCGAGGCCCGTCCGATCCCGCCCGCCGCGCCGGTCACCACCGCAACCTTGCCGTCCAGGCTCATCGTCGCGCTCCCTCCCTCGCCGCGCCAAAAAAAACGCCCCGCCGCGTGGCGAGGCGTACCTCTCGAGGCGGCGCGGACGGTCGGCTACTCGGAGCCGTCGCCCTCGCCCTCTTCCTCGTCTTCCTCATCCACGGCCGTCGTGTCGTGGCTGTACACCAGGTAACGGCCACCACGCTCGGCGAGCACCGTCAAGTGCCCCTCCGCCTCCTCGGCCTGCAGCCAGGTCGGAAGCTCGGCGCCGTGCCCGGTCACGAGGTAGGTGTTCGACGGCTGCAGCGCGAACTCGCGTCCCTCGACGTTGAGGTAGTAGGGAGGCGTCCCCTCCCACGTGTTCAGGTTGAGCGCGAACACGTCGACGCCCTCGGTCGACACGACGTAGAGGTCGCTGAACCCCAGCGTCATCGTCTTCGTCTCGTTGTCGAACGGGTATGTCGCACCGCTCGGCGCGTCATCGGCAACGGCTGCCGGATCGGCGGTCGCGTCTACCACGTCTGTCCTCCTACCCCCGTCGGGTCGGCGCGATCATACGTGCGCCCGAAACGAGGGACCAGCGTCGCCTGCGCCGGGCACCGCGTCCGACGCGACATCCGGCGCTAGCCCGCTCCGGCCTCCGCGGCCGCCGCCTCGATCGCGATCCGGAACCCCTCGATCCCCGTGTTCGCGAACGGCTCGCCGTTGATCAGGAACGTCGGCGTCGACGTGAAGCCCGCCTGCTGCGCCTCCGCGGCCATCGCCTCGACCGTCGCGGCGTGCCGCTCCGAGTCCACGCAGGAGTCGAACGCATCGAGGTCGAAGTCGTCGTATTCCTCGTGTAGCTCCCGCGCAAAATCCTTCAGGTTGCCGGTCGAGAACGTGCCGCTGTTGCCGCGGTCGCCCTGACGGAGGAACAGGATGTCGTGGTAGTCCCAGAAGTAGTCCTGATCCGCCGCGCACTCCGCCGCCTGCGCCGCCGCGGTCGACTCCGGCCCGAGAATCGGCAGGTAGTGCATCGTCAGCCGCACGACGCCCGTCGCGATGAACTCGTCGTAGATCAGCGGCTCGGTCTCTTCGGCGAACGTCCGGCAGTGCGGGCACTGGTAGTCCGCGAACTCGATGATCTGCACCGGCGCCGACGGATCGCCGAGCTCACGTCCGCTCACCTGCTCGCGCACGATCGGCGTCCACTCGCCGTCGCCGACGTCGGATCCCGGCAGGTTCACCACCACCAGCACGCCGATCACCACGATCGCCGCCGCCAGCGACCCGATCACCGTGAACCCACCCCACGAATCGATCGTCTGGCGCCACCCCGGCTTCGAGGGCGGCGCGCTCGGCGGCGGCGAATCGCTCCCGCTGGAACGATTGCCAGATCGGCGTCGTCGACGCCTGCGGTTGCTGCCCACGGATCCTCCGATAGTGCGGGTGGGGGAGGTAGACTGCGCCGACGCGCAGCCCCAATTATCCCGATCGCCCCGTCTCGGGAGCAAACGGACGGGGGGCGGCCAACGACGGCCGCCCGAACTCGCTGAACCTGACTGGAGTCTCCCGGTGACCGAGTACCAGAACATCCTCGTCGACGTCGCGCCGACCGGCGTCGCCACCATCTCGCTCAACCGCCCCGAGAAACTCAACGCCATCAGCCCCGAGCTTCGCAACGACCTCGAGGCCGCCCTCAAGGAGCTCAACCCCGGCGACGACGTCCGCGTCATCCGCCTCAAGGCCGAGGGCCGCGGCTTCTGCGCCGGCTACGACCTCACCCCCAGCACCCGCCAGCGCGCCGCCGGCTCGGATAGCCGGGGCACCCAGGCCTGGGAACTCGGAGAATCGAGGATCGCCCAGGACCGCGAGGGCCTCCGCGAGTCCGTCGACCGCTGGCTCTGGATGTGGTCCTACCGGAAGCCAATCGTGGCTCAGGTCCATGGCTACTGCCTCGCCGGCGGCGGTGAGCTCGCCGGCGCCTGCGACATCATCTTCGCCGCCGAGGACGCCCGCTTCGGTCACCCCGCGGCGCGCGCCCTCGGGATCCCGCCCACCCTCGGCCTCTGGCCCGCCAAGATCGGCATGCTCAAGACCAAGGAGCTGCTATTCACCGGCGACATGATCGACGGCACCGAAGCCGCGCGCATCGGCATGGTCAACCACGCCGTCCCCTTCGAGGAGCTGGACGACCGCACGCTCGCCTTCTGCGAGCGGATCGCGAAGCTCCCCCTCGATGCCCTCTCCGTCCACAAGCACGTCACGAACCGCTGGTTCGAGATCGCTGGCCTTCGCACTGCCGCCGCCGAGGGCGCGGAGTACGACGCCATCTACCACGAGACGCCCTCGTTCCGAGAGTTCGCCCAGATGGCTCGCGAGCAGGGGCTGAAGGAAGCGCTGGCCTGGCGCGACGCACCGTTCGGGGACGGTCACGGCGCCCGCTAGCGCCTCGCCTCATGGCGCCGCTCGACCGCGAGCGGCGAGGGCTCGCTGATGGCGCACGCCACCGCGCCGCCGGCCTACGACACCTCGCGGCAGGTGAGGGTGCTCAACGCCCTCCTCGGGTTGATGAACCTGCAGCCCCATGTGGCCATCTGGGTCGTCTACCTCGTCGAGTTCCGCGACGTCTCGCTCGCCCAGGTCGGCCTCATGGAGGGTGCCTTCTGGCTCGTCACCCTCGCCTTCGAGATCCCCTCCGGCGCCTTCTCTGACCGCTTCGGCCGCCGCGTCAGCTTCGCCACCGGCATCCTCATCGAGGGCTCGGGCGTCCTACTCTTCGCCCTCGCTGACACCTTCCCGCTGCTCATGGTCTCGTACGTCCTCTGGGCCAGCGGCATCGCCTTCCGCTCGGGCAACGACGGCGCCTTCCTCTACGACGCCCTCGCCGCCAGCGACCGCACCGACGAGTACGCCGACCGCTTCGGCCGCCTCCACGCCCTGATCCGCATCGCCAGCTCCGGCGGCGCCATCCTCGGCGGCGTCCTCGCCGGCCTCACCAACCTCCAGATAGCCGCCTTCGCCGGCTTCGTCACCTTCGTTGTCGCCGCGCCCTCGCTGCTCTTCATGCGCGAACCGCCGAAGGCGGCTGCCACCACCAGCGCCGGCTCGTACCTCGGCACCTTCGCCGCCGCCTGGCGCCTGCTCCGTCGGCGCCCCGCCGTGCGCTACATCATCCTCTTCGAGGTCGCCATGATGATGGGCGCGCCGATCCAGTTCATCCTCTTTCAGCCGTTCCTCCGCGAGTACGGCGTCTCGCTCGTCCTGCTCGGCATTCTTGTCGTCCCCATCGAGCTCGCTGCCGCCGCCGGCTCGCTCGCCACCGGCCGTCTCCTCCGTCGCATCGGCATGCACGGCGTCACCCTCGTCGCCCTCGGTGGCACCCTCGCCGGCCTGCTCCTGCTCGCCGCCATCGACCACGTCGTCGCGCTCGCCGCCTTCGCCCTCCCCATGTTCGCCCGAGGGCTCATCACCCCCGCCGTCAGCAGCTACATCAACACCCGCGCTACCTCGGACGTCCGCGCCACCGTCCTCTCCGTCGGCCCCTTCGGCACCGCCCTCACCTTCGCCGTCATGGCCCCACTCGCCGGCGTCGCCGGCGACGCCTCCCTCCCCCTCGCCTTCGCCAGCGCCGCCGCCGTCATCCTCCTCGCCGCCGGCGCCACCCTCGCCCTCTGGTGGCGCGCCGACCGCCAGCCCCCTCCCGAGGACCCCGCCACCACGCCAGTCGCGGCCGACCAACGCCAGCCCGGCGAGCGCTAGACGGCTTCGCGTCCCCGCTGGCGCTTCGACGCCCCCTCCGAGGCCTCGCGCCACCCTCAGCGATTCTTACCCGTTCGCTACGCGAACCTGACGAGACACCGGTAAGCTGGCCGACAGGATGCTCGCGCACGGAGGCGGCAGTCCCGAAGGCGGCCTTGCGTTGAGATCGATCTCGCGGCGGCAGCTCGTGCATCGGACATCGTTGCTCGTCGCAATCCCCGTGATGCTGCTGGCGGCAACGCTCCTCGTTGCCGCGCCAGGCGCAACAAGAGTTGAGTCCGCAGCCTCGACCGGCGGCTCACCCAGCGACACGCTGGCTGATGGCAGCTTCGTGGACGCGCAGTACACGCTGACGACGAGCACCACCGGCTCGGGAAGCATCTGGGCGAGCCCGAACCGCTTCCGCTATGACGCTGGCGCCAGCGTCGTCCTGACCGCACGACCCTCCTTCGGTTGGCGCTTTGACCGCTGGGAGGGCGATGCGAGCGGGACCTTCAGCACCACGAGCATCTGGATGACATCGGACAAGCGGGTGCGCGCCGTCTTCGTTCAGGAGTCGGTCAAGCAGTACACGCTCACCACCTACACATCGGTCGGAGGTGGCATAGGCGCGTTCCCGAACCGGACGCGCTACGACGCCGGCACGGTCGTCTCCTTGACCGCAACGGCCTCAGCGGGCTACCGCTTCGATCACTGGGAACTCGACGCGAGCGGCGGATTGAATCCGACGACCGTCACGATGAACGGGGACAGACGCGTTCGCGCCGTCTTCGTCCCTGTCACTGCGCAGCAGTACACGCTGACGACGTCGGTGACGGGGAGTGGCAGCGTCTTCAAGAGCCCCCACCAGAGCAGCTACGACTCCGGCGCGTTTGTCACGTTGACCGCGCAGGCGGCGCCCGGTTGGCGCTTCGACCGCTGGGAGGGGGACACGAGCGGCACCTCGGACCGCACGAGCATCACGATGACCCGGAACAAGAGCGTGCGAGCGGTCTTCGTTCGGTTCAGCGATCCGAAGTACCAGCTCGACGTGTCGGTCACGGGCAGCGGACGCGTTTCTCGTAGCCCGAGTGTCAACTCCTACAGCGCCGGAACGGCCGTTCGACTCACCGCTGAACCCTCACCGGGCTGGCGATTCAGCCACTGGGAGCGGGACCTGTCCGGGACCCGCAACCCACAAAGCCTGACGATGACCGCGGACAAAGTGGTGCGTGCGGTCTTCGTTCAGATCAGTGGCCCCCAGCACACCTTGACGACATCGGTGGCAGGCAGCGGCAACGTCGCAAGGACTCCAGACTGGGACACCTACGACGCTGGAATGACGGTTCGTCTCGTTGCGTTACCGGCGTCAGGATGGCGGTTCGATCGCTGGGAGGGTGACCTGTCCGGAGGCGCCAATCCTGCCACGATCTCGATGGACCGTGATCGCGCGGTGCACGCCGTCTTCGTGCCGGCGCCGTTCACCTTCTCCGGCCTGAGTCCGGAGCCGATGGCTGAGCTTGCCGTGGGTGTCGAAACACTGTTCACCTACACAGCGCAAGTGAGCGGCGCGCACTTCACCCAGGCAGGTTGGCTCGTCGATGGAGAGCTGCTTGCGTCCAGAGACCTGGTCGCTAGCGGCGCTCAATGGAGCCACATCCGCGGCTGGATCGGTCTCACGCCCGACGGTCTGGAGGACTCGTACGAGGTGAAGGTCCGACTTACCGACTCGCTCGGCCGGACGGCCGAGTACGTCTGGCAGGTCACTGTCACGGGAGCGATCGCCGGCCCCCCGACCGCCGGCCCGCCGACTGGATCCTTCGCGTCGACCCCGAGCCGCGGCGTCAACCTCACGAGCTACTCCGGCGGCACCATCGCCGACCTCGCGGCGCTGGCCGCCAGTGCCAACGTCACCTCCGTCGCCGTCACCGCCGGCGGCCGCTTCATCACCCTTGTGATCGGCGCACCGGCGTTCGTCAACCAACCCTTCGAGGCCCACTTCGCCGCCGGCATCCCACCCAGCACCGCCATGCTGATCCTCGTCGAGTAGCATGCAATGAGGGGGCCCGCGGGCCCCCTCCTCGCTCGTGCACTCGACCCCGCCGAGGCCCGCTACCGCCGCACTCCCCGCGACCTGCCTCAGCCGCCGCGAAGCACCCTCGACGCCCCGCAACCTGCCGCGAAGCGTCCAAAGCGGGGTCGAAGACCCCTCAGACCTCGACGACCTCGGCTTCCACCGGCTCCGGGCGCGCCGCACCCGGCTCCCGCGTGAAGCTGAACTCCCCATCGAGGTAGTCCACGCTGATGCAGTCGCCCGACTCGAACTCGCCCGACAGCACGCGCTTCGCGAGCGGGTTCTCGATCCGCCGCTCGATCACCCGGCGCAGCGGTCGCGCGCCGAAGTCCGGGTCGTAGCCCTCGCGGACCACCTCCGACTTCGCCGCCTCGCTCACCTGGAAATCGACACCCCGCTCATCGAGGCGCTCGCGCACCTCATCGAGGACCAGGTCCGCGATCTGTGCGATCTCCGGCTCGGTCAGCGGCTCGAACACGATCGTGTCATCGAGCCGGTTCAGGAACTCCGGCCGGAACGCGCGCTTCAGCGCCTCCTCGACCGACCGCACCAGCTGATCGTGATCGTTGTCCGACTCTGCGCGCCGGAACCCGATCGACTCCGTGCGCGCGCCGGTCCCGAGGTTCGACGTCAGGATGATCACCGTATTCCGGAAATCGGCTGTCCGCCCGTGCGAATCGGTCAGACGCCCGTCGTCCATGATCTGGAGCAGCGTGTTGAACACGTCCGGGTGTGCCTTCTCGATCTCGTCGAACAGCACCACCTGGTACGGCCGCCGCCGGATCGCCTCCGTCAGCTCGCCCGCCTGGTCGTACCCCACGTAGCCGGGGGGCGCACCGATCAACCGCGACACCGTGTGTCGCTCCTGGTACTCGGACATATCGAGGCGGATCAACGCGTCGCCGTCGTCGAACAGGTACTCCGCCAGCGCCTTCGTCAGGTGCGTCTTGCCGACGCCGGTCGGCCCCACGAACACGAAGGAGCCGATCGGCCGCTTCGGGTCCTTGAGGCCCGACCGAGCACGCCGGATCGCGTCGGACAGCACCTCGATCGCGCGGTCCTGTCCGATCACGCGGTCGTGCAGCGCCTCCTCCATGTGGAGCAGCTTCTCCGCCTCGCCCTCGAGCATCTTGTCGACCGGGATGCCGGTCATCTGCGCGATCAGCGCCGCGATGTCGGACTCACCGACCTCATCGGAGACGCCGCTCTCGGCGCGCCACGCGTTCCGCTTCTCCTCGTACTCCGTCTGGATCTCGAGCACGTCCTGCTTGAGCCGGGCCGCCTCCTCGTAATCCTCGCGGTGCGCGGCCGCTTCGAGGCGTTCGTTGATCTCGTCGAGCCGGCGCTTCAGGTCGCGCAGCTCCGGCGACATCGACTCCGACTGGATCACGTGCCGCGAGGACGCCTCATCGATCAGGTCGATCGCCTTGTCCGGAAGCTGCCGTTCCGTCAGGTACCGCGTGCTGAGCCGCACTGCGCTCTCGATCGCCTCGTCGGTGATCTTGACCCCGTGGTGCTCCTCGTACTTCGCGCGAATCCCCTCGAGGATCGCGATCGCGTCGTCCACGCTCGGCTCGTCCACGTACACCGGCGAGAACCGCCGCTCCAGCGCCGGGTCCTCCTCGATGTGCTTGCGGTACTCGTCGAGGGTCGTTGCGCCGATCACGTGCAGCTCGCCGCGCGCCAGCGCCGGCTTCATCATGTTGCTCGCGTCGATCGCGCCCTCGGCGCCGCCCGCGCCGACCACCTGGTGCAGCTCATCGATGAACAGCAGCACCTCGCCGGCCGAGTCCTTCACCTCGCGCATGATCCCCTGCAGGCGCTCCTCGAACTCGCCACGGAACTTCGACCCCGCGAGGAGCTGACCCATATCGAGGGCCATCACCCGCTTGCCGCGCAGCCGCTCCGGCACGTCGTCGTCCGTGATCCGCTGCGCGAGCCCCTCGACGATCGCCGTCTTGCCGACGCCCGCCTCGCGGATCAGCACCGGGTTGTTCTTCGTCCGCCGGTTCAGCACCTGCATCACCCGGTCGACCTCGACCTCGCGGCCGATCACCGGGTCCAGCTGGCCCGCCTCCGCGAACGCCGTCAGGTCGCGG
>JANQNP010000050.1 GCA_028279505.1 Dehalococcoidia bacterium | reverse complement strand
CCCTGCGCACCGGCGCCCTCGAGATCGACCTCTGCCAGCCCCGTGTCGAGTCGCGAGGCTCCGAGGTCCCCGTCTCCCCCACCGAGTACCGCCTGCTCGCCGCCCTCGCCAGGCGCGTCGACCACGTCATGTCACACCAGGAGCTACTCACCGAGGTCTGGGGCCCCGAATACCGCGAGGAGACGCACTACATCCGCGTCTACGTCCGCAGCCTCCGCGCCAAGCTAGAGGAGGACCCCGCCAACCCCCGCTACGTCATCAGCGAATGGGGCCGCGGCTACCGCCTCGCCGCCCTCCCCCTCGAGACCAAGCGAGACGCCCTCGAACCCGTGCTCACCGCCTAGCGGTGGGCACGGCCGAACCGCCCCGCCGCTCCCGGTACCGCCGCATCAGCTCCGTCGTCGAGCTGTCGCGCGCACCGGCCGAGGCGTCGTCGAACCCTTCGAGGATGCTCGCCGCGATCTGCTTCCCAAGCTCGACGCCCCACTGGTCGAAGGAGTCGATGCCCCAGATCACGCCCTGCGTGAACACGCTGTGCTCGTAGAGCGCGATCAGCGACCCCAGGCTGTAGGGCGTGAGCCGATCGAGGAGCAGCGTGCTGGTCGGTCGGTTCCCGGGGCTCACGCGGTGCGGCACGAGCCACTCCGGCGATCCCTCACCTTGGAGCTGCGCGGCGGTCTTGCCGAAGGCGAGCGCCTCCGACTGGGCGAACAGGTGCGCCATCAGCAGATCGTGCTGCGCGCCGACGGGGTTCAGCGGCTCCAGGAACCCGATCAGGTCGCAGGGAACCGTCGCGGTCCCCTGGTGGAGCTGCTGGAAGAACGAGTGCTGCCCGTTCGTCCCGCGCTCGCCCCACACGACCGGGCCGGTCGCGTGGCCCACCGGCTCGCCGCTCTCGGTGACCCGCTTGCCGTTGCTCTCCATCGTCAGCTGCTGGAGGTAGGCCGGGAACGAGCCGAGGTACTCGTCGTACGGCACCACCGCCATGCTGCCCATCCCGAGGAACGAGGTGTTCCAGACCGTCAGCAGCCCGTGCAGCGCGGGCACGTTCTCCGCGAGCGGGGCGGAGCGGAAGTGCTCGTCCATCGCGTGGTAACCCGCGAGCAGCTCCCTGAACTGCTCCGGCCCGATCGCGATCATCGTCGACAGGCCCACCGCCGAGGGCAGCGAGTACCGCCCGCCGACCCAGTCCCAGAACCCGAATGTCTGCTCGTCCCCGATCCCGAAGGCGCGCACCGCCTCCGCATTGGTGGAGACGGCGACGAAGTGCCGCCCGACGGCGCTCGCATCACCGAGGGCTTCGACGACCCACGCGCGCGCGGCGCCCGCGTTCGCCATCGTCTCCGCCGTCGTGAACGACTTGGACGACACGATGAACAGCGTCTCGCTCGCATCGAGGTCGCGCGTCGCCTCGACGAAGTTCGTCCCGTCCACGTTCGAGACGAACCGCACCTCGATCGACCGGTCGCTGTAGTGCCGGAGCGCCTCGGCGGCCATGCGCGGCCCGAGGTCTGATCCGCCGATCCCGATGTTGACGACCGTCCGGATCCGGCGCCCGGTGAACCCCCGCCACGTCCCGTCCCGGACATCCGAGGCGAATCGCCCCATCCGCTCGAGCACGTCGTGCACCTCCGGAACGACGTCGACCCCGTCAACGTGGATCGACGCGCTCCGCGGCGCGCGGAGCGCGACGTGCAGCGCCGCGCGGCGCTCCGTGACGTTCACCACGTCGCCGGCAAACATCGCTTCGACACGCCCCGGCAGTCCCGAGGACTCGGCGAGCCTGATCAGCAGCTCGAGCGTCCGGTCGGACACCCGCTGCTTCGAGTAATCGAGGTAGATCCCGGCCGCCTCGGCGGTCAACCGCGTCCCCCGCGTCGGATCGGCGGCGAACAGGTCCCGGAGGTGATCCCCCTCCGTGTGGCGCGCATGCGCGCGGAGCGCCTGCCACGCCGGGCGAGCGGTGAGCGGCGGCGGGGCCGCGAGCATCTCAACCACGTCGCACCTCCCATCTCGCGTCGCGCATCGTCACCTCCGGCCCGCCGAAGGCGAGCCCGCTAGAGCGGCGACGAGCAAACGACCCGGGCTTCAGCCCAGTCGGCCCAGTCCCACCAGTTGTTGTTGCCGCCGTCGGTCACGATCAGCGCCAGCTCCTCGGCGCTCGTCACGTCGAGGTCCAGCACCTGGGTCGGCGAGGTATCGATCATCACGCCCGAGTTGAAGATCCGGACCCCGTCGATCCAGACCTCGAACTGAACCGAACCCGCCTCGCCGTCCATCGCGTCATCGAGACCAATCGAGGCCCGGAAGGACGAGCAGGCGCCGCCCAGCGTCCACTCGATGTGAGAGCCGGCGTGGACTCCGAGGCCGCGCGAGTAGAGCACGCCGTCCAGCACCAGCGGCCCGCCGTCGCCGCCGGCGATCTCACCGTTGTTGCGATCGATCTCCATCGGCCCCCATCCGTTGGCGGCGTACACCGGGTCGATCTCGCTCAGGTACTGCGTCGCGCTCGCCTCCGCCGAGGCGGTGACGAACGTCCAGCTCACCGGCGCCGCCAGCGGGTTGCCCGCGACATCCGAGGCGCCCGCCACCGTCACCCGGAAGGTCGTCAGCGGCGCGAGCGTGGCGAGCGGCGTCACCGACACCGTCCTCGCGCCGGCGTCGTAGGCAACGATCGCGCCCACCGCGCTCCCGCCATCGACCGCCAGCGTCACTGTGCCGCCGTTCAGCGTCGCCGTGTCCATCGCCTCCGAGAACGTGGCTGATGGCACGACGAGGAGAGACTGATCGGCCGCCCCGTCAGCCGGCGAGGTCGCTACGACGGTCGGGGCCGTCGTGTCCGGTGCGGGTGGCGGGCAGTCGATCCGAGCGTCGGCCCAGTTCCCCCAGTCCCACCAGTTGTTGTTCCCGCCGTCGTTGACCAGCAGCGCCAGCTCCTGCGCACCCGTCACGTCCAGGTTCAGGTACTGAGTCGGCGAGGTGTCGGTCATGATCGGCGACTGGTAGATCATCGCGCCGTCGAGCCACACCTCGAACTGCACCGAGCCGGCCTCGCCGTTCATCGCGTCGTCCAGGCCGATGTAGGCGCTGAACGTCGCGCACGTACCGCCGAGGTCGTACTCGATGTGCGAGGACGCGTGGACGCCGAGCCCCTTCGCGTAGGTGACGCCGTTCAGCACCAGCGGCCCGCCGTCGCCGCCCACGTTCTCGCCGTTGTTCCGGTCGAGTTCGGCCGGCCCCCACCCGTTCGCGGAGAACGTCCAATCGAGGTCGCTCAGGTACTGCCCCGTGCTCTGTGCGGCAATCGTGGCGAACGTCCAGCTGACCGCCCCACCGAGGGCGTTCCCCGCCTCGTCAGCTGCGCTCGCGACCGTGGCGCGGTACGTGGTTGCCACCGCGAGCGGTGCTGCCGGCGTGAGCGTCACAGTTCGCGTTCCAGGGTCGTACGAGACCGCCGCGCTCACGTCGGCTCCGCCGTCGACCGCCAGCGTCACGCTCGCGCCCGTCAACGTCGCCGCGTCCATCGCCTCGCTGAAGGTCGCGGACGGCGTCAGCGCCAACAGCTGGTCGGTCGCGCCATCGGCCGGCGAGGTGGAAACCACCGTCGGCGCCGTCGTGTCAGGCCCGGGCGGGGGACAGTCGATCTTCGCGTCGGCCCAGTTTCCCCAGTCCCACCAGTTGTTGTTGCCGCCGTCGTTCACCAGCAGCGCCAGCTCCTGCGCACCAGTCACATCGAGGTTCAGGTGTTGAGTCGCCGAGGCGTCCGTCATGATCGGGGACTGGTAGATCATCGCGCCGTCGGTCCAGACCTCGAACTGCACCGAGCCGGCTTCGCCGTTCATCGCGTCGTCCAGGCCGATGAACGCGCTGAACGTGGAGCAGGTACCGCCGAGGTCATACTCGACGTGCGACGAGGCGTGAACGCCGAGCCCCTTGTCGAACACCACGCCGTTCAGGACCAGCGGGCCGCCATCGCCGCCGACGTTCTCGCCGTTGTTGCGATCCAGCTCAACCGGCCCCCACCCGTTGGCCGCGTACGTCCACTCGAGGTCGCTGAGGTATTCGCCCGTGCTCTCCACCTCGACCGTCGTGAACGTCCAGCTCACCGGCCCGGCCAGCGGGTTGCCGGCCTCGTCGCTCGCGCTCGCGATCGTCGCTCGGTACGTCGTCGCCAGCGAGAGCGCGCTCGACGGCGTCAGCCGCACCGTCCGCGTCGCCGCGTCGTAGCTCACCCCCGCGCCGACCGCCGCCCCGCCGTCCACGGCAAGCGTGACGGTTGCGCCGGTCAACGTCGCCACATCCATCGCCTCGCTGAACGTCGCCGAGGGCGTCGCCAGCGTCGGCTGGTTCACCGCGCCGTCCGCCGGCGCCGTCAAGATCACGGTCGGCGGGGTCGTGTCGGGCCCCGGCGGCGGGCAGTAGAGCTGCGCGTCGGCCCAGTCGGCCCAGTCCCACCAGTTGTTGTTGCCACCGTCGTTCACCAGCAGCGCAAGCTCCTGGACGCCCGTGACATCCACGTTCACGTACGCCGTCGGCGACGTGTCGATCATCACCGGCGACTGGAACACCCGCGTCCCGTCGGTCCAGACCTCGAACTGCACCGACCCGGCCTCGCCGTCCATCGCGTCGTCGAGCCCCACGTAGGCGCTGAACGTCGTACAGGCGCCGCCCAGGTCGTACTCGACGTGGGAGTCCGCGTGCACGCCGAGCCCCTTCGGGTAAACGACCCCGTCGAGGATCAGCGGTCCGCCATCGCCCGCCGCCTGCTCACCGCTGTTGCGGTCGAGCTCCACCGGCCCCCAGCCGTTCGCCGCGTAGCTCCATTCGATGTCACTGAGGTACTGCAACGTCGCATCGAACGACGTCGCGAACGTGTACACGTACGTCGACGGCAGCGCGGCGCCCTGAGCGCTGCTCACCCCGCCCACGCCACCGAGGACCCGCACCTCGTACGTCGAGTTGCTCTGCAGATCCTCCAGCGGATCGACCGTCGCAACGTGCGCGATCGGGTCGTACGACACCGTGGCGGCAACCGGCGCCCCGCCGGCAACCGCCAGCGTCACCGTCGATGCGCCGATCGTCGCCGGATCCATCGCCTGATCGAAGACCACTGAGACGCTGCTGCTGAGCTCAACGCCGGAACTGCCCGGCTGCGGCGAGAACCCGGCGATCGCCGGCGCATCCGGAAGCCCGAGGATCACCTCGAGCCAGCGGTCCGCCATCTTCTGCTCACCGGAGGCCGTGGGGTGGACCCCATCGTAGGTATCCGTCGCCGGGTCGAACCCGCTGAACTGATCCACCAACAGCACTGGCGACGCGGGCGTCGTCTTCGACGCCACCAGCGTCGCGATCTCGTCGTTCAGCTCGTTCACCGCACCGTGATAGAACGCGGGCCCGATCGGGATGATCTGCGCCACCAGCACCGTCACCGCGGGGTTGTCCGCGCGCAGCAGGTCGATCACCTCGCCGATCTCGCTGGCCGTCGAGGAGGGCGTCTGCCCCTGGAGGATGTCGTTCGTGCCCAGATGGACCAGGGCCACCTCCGGCGTGTACCCCGGGAGCCAGATGCCGAGGCCATCCCGAACCTCGTCGGCTCGGAAGCCCGAGTGCCCCTCGTGATCGAGGTCGAACACCTCGCCCTGGTAGTCCGGGAACGGCGGGTTTCCACCGGCGTTCGTGTCGAGCGAGCCGATGAAGTCAGCGTCGAGGCCGGCGTCGACCAGCCCCTGCCACAGCGGATAGCGGTAGCTCTGATACGCCGCGTTGCCATGCGTGATCGAGTCGCCGAGCGGTAGCAGCGCGACCGGCGGCGTCTGCGCGCTGAGCGCCCCCGGCGAGGAGGCAACGAGCGCGGCGATCAGGATGGTGAGGGCGAGTAGCTCTCGAACGTGCGTCGACGACGCGGAAACCAATGTCCTCAAGCGACCCGCTTCCCTGTTCTGGCCGGCCATCGAGTAATCGCACCAACTCGTTGACTGCAGGTTCAGGAACCCTCTCGCCGGTCAGCGGAGATGTGGGGACCCCGGCAGCGCTCGAGGGCGTATGACCGCCGCGAGGCGAGCGGAGACCGACCAGAACCGCCGTTGGCGCCCCGCGCGGACGCCTGCCGTCCTGCCGCGCCGCCGCCTAGCCGCCGCCGGCCGCGCCGGCGAGGCTCGGCCGCGGAGCCGGCTCCGACCCTTCGACCTCGAGCACGTAGCCCAGCATCTGGCGGGCGGTGATCACCACCGGCACGCCGCCCGCTGCACGCAGCTTCTGGCGCAGGTGGGTGATGTGCGTCTTGAGCGTCGAGGTCAGCGGTTCCTCGGTCTCCCAGCCGAACGAGAGCAGCCGCTCCGTCGGCGTCACCCGGCCGTGGTGGTCGAGCAGGCAGTAGAGGAGCCGCAGCTCCATCCGCGTCAGCACCAGCTCCTGGTCCGCCTTCGTCGCCCACGCCTGAGGCAGATTCACCTCGATGTCGCCGACGCGGATCGCCCCGTCAGGCTGCCCCGACTGTCCTCGGAGCGGCGCCGCCTGCTGCGCGCGGAGCAACAGCTCCTGAGGCAGCACCGGCTTCTGCAGCACATCGGACGCGCCCGCCTCGAGGGCGTCCATCGTCGACTGCGCCCCCAGCGTCTCGGCGAGCACGTAGATCAGCAGTTCGTCCGCTGACGCGCGCAGCTCAGCGATCTGATCCAGCGTCTCCTCGGTGATCCGCTCGACCCCGACGACCACCGCCGAGGGCGACAGCGTCGCCACATCCGCGAACTGGTCGAGGCTCGCGAGGTGCCTCGCAACGTGGCCGTGTCGGCGCGCCACGGTGGTGATCAGATGCGCCGCAAGTTCATCCGTCGAGTCATAAACACTGATCTGCATCTTCGGTTCCCCTGTGCGTCAAAGCCGTGGACCGAGATCCGATCGGCCGATTTCACTGCGTTTTCGAGCTTGCTATCTCACTGTTTTCTAACAAGTAGAACAGATGAGACCGTCGAACAGATCCGTTATGCCGAGAGCGCGTAGCCCGTTCCGTACACCGTTCGGATCAGATCTGGGTCGAATCCCTCGCGCATCAGCTTCCGTCGGATCGAGCTGACGTGACCTTTCAACAAAGTGCCGCCAGACAGGTTCGAATAGCCCCAGATTCGCTCGTTGAGCACCGAATACGGGAGCACCGTCCCGCCCTCGGCGGCCATCGCGCTCAGGATCTTGTACTCGAGCTGCGTGCAGCGGAGATCGCGGCCGTCGTAGTACACCCGCTCTCGCGAGTGATCGAAGGTCAGCCCAGATCCCGCCACGGATCCAAGCGCCTCGGGAAGCGTCGACGGCTCGGCCCGGCGCGCCTGGTGCGGTCGTTGGTGGCGGCGCGCCACCGCATCCACCCGCGCGGCGAATTCGCCCGGATGGAACGGCTTTTGCACGCAATCATCGGCTCCAGCGACCAGACAGCTCGCCACCGCCGAGGGCCCGCTCTCGCCGACAACGGCGATGATCGGCGTCCCCTCGTCGTGCCTCAGCTCGCGGATGAAGTCCGGCAGCGGCCCCTCCGGAATCGAGGAGCTCACCACGATCAGATCCGCTTCGGACCGCTCGAGGAAGCGCCGGCATGAGCTCTCATCAGGCGCCAGCACGACCCGATACGAGGCCTGCCGCAGCAGCTCACTGATGATCTCCGCGTAGATGGGTTCGGCGTCGGCAACCAGGACGAGCACGCTCACACCCCTTCTTCACACCCTGTGGATATCGTGTGGAGAATGGTTGAGAACTGTTGAGCGATCGTTGATTTTCCTTCACGAGATTGTCTCGCGGTCGAGCAACCGTCACGATCTCTCACCACCGCCCCGGCTCCCAGAACCCCGTGTTATCGCGGTCTGTAGCAAAGGTTGAGCAGGGGTAAAGCCGGATCGACGATTGGTCGATCCTCACATAAGTTCGATCCGCCGCACCCACCGTAGGCCAGCACCTACACCCGATTTTCGGACGTAGGGCGAGTACAGGCCCACATCGCTACCGCCTCAGACGCCTTTTTTGGCGTTTGACCTCCCCGGTGATGACGGCCCGCTCTTGTGACTGGCGGATGAGGAGTCACCGATGCCCCGCTACGCGGGAATTGCCGTCGTGGTCCTGGTGGGCCTGGCGCTGATCTGGCTGAACCCCCCGTTCTCGACCGCGTCAGACAGATTTGAAGAAACCTTCGACGGCCAACCCTCACAGGTGACCCCCCTTCACCCGAACGGCATCCCCGGCTGGGATATCGCCGTCCACAGCCGCGATCGCGAGACCTGGGGCCAGCTCGACACCATGCAGGCCCACCACGGGCCCAACTGCGAACCCCCTGGGCACGGCGGTCAGACCACCCACACCACCAACTCCTACGAGGGAGCGGTGTTCCAGTGCGCCAACCATGTGATGACGGCGCTGCGGGCCGATGGCTACGGGCTGATCTACCTCACCCCGAACCAGCTCGTTGACTTCTCGAGCGAGGCCACCGTCCGCTTCGAGATGTCCACCTTCAAGTCCAGCGGCCGCGACTGGATCGACGTCTGGGTGCAGCCGTTCGATGGCAACGTCCAGCTCCCCTTCAACGTCGGTGAGGTCGACCTTCAGGACCAGCCCCGCAACTCCATCCACGTCGAGATGAAGCTCGGCGAACCGCACTCCTTCCAGCTCACCACCACCCGCGACGGCGTCGTCACCGGCCACGGTCCCGAGTTCGGCCCCGACTATCGAGACGCAATCGTCACGAGCGCCCAGACCCGCTCGGTCTTCGAGCTCGTCCTGTCCCCCGGCCGCGTGAAGTTCTGGATGCCCAACGAGGACCTCACCTTCTTCGACCAGGCCGTCTCGGTGAACTTCAACCTCGGGACCGTCCAGCTGGGGCACCACTCCTACAACCCCGGGAAGGGTGACATCGGCGGTGGGACCACCCCCAACACCTGGCACTGGGACAACGTCGTCATCGAGCCGGCGATCCCCTTCACCATGATCTCCACCAACCGCCGGCGCGTCGTCGACGGCGATGGCAACCAGACCATGAACTTCGCCGCGCCCGCACCGGCTGGCTCGTTCCTCCGCTTCAGCGGGCAAGGCCGGATCGAGGTCGCCTTCGACGGCGGCTCCTACGCACCCGCCCGCTTCGCACCCACCGTTCGCCACGACGCCAACGGCAACGGTCACGACGCGGGCCACCACTCCTCGTTCTGGCACCCGGTCCCGGCTGGAGCCACTTCGGTCTCCTTCCGGTTCAGCGACGATGGCTGGTGGACCTTCGAGAAGCAGGCCAAGGACGTCCGCGTCTGGTCCCTGCAATCCGGAGGCAGCGAACCGACCCCGACGCCAACCTCCGCCCCGACACCAGAGCCGACGCCGGAACCAACCGCCACCGCGACCCCGGAACCCACGCCCGAACCGACGGCCACGCCTGAACCAACGGCCACGCCTGAACCAACGTCGACCCCTGAGCCAACGGCCACGCCTGAGCCGACGGCGACCCCTGAGCCGACGGCAACGCCTGAACCGACGTCGACCCCTGAGCCAACGGCGACGCCTGAACCGACGGCAACACCCGAGCCAACGGCAACACCCGAACCCACGGCAACGCCTGAACCGACGGCGACGCCCGAGCCGACGTCGACGCCGGAGCCAACGGCAACTCCGAGCCCGACGCCCAGTCCGACTCCGAGTCCGACTCCGAGTCCAACTCCGAGTCCAACTCCGAGCCCGACTCCCAGTCCGACTCCGAGCCCGACTCCCAGTCCGACTCCCAGTCCGACTCCCAGTCCGACTCCCAGTCCGACGCCCAGTCCGACGCCGAGCCCAACTCCGAGTCCGACTCCGAGCCCGGCTCCCAGTCCGACGCCGAGCCCGACTCCCAGTCCGACGCCGAGCCCGACTCCGGCCCCGCCGCCGCCTGAGCCGACGCCCGAGCCGACACCTGGTGTCGCCGCGGGCCCGGTCCAGACGCCGCTCCTCGGAGCGCCGCTGACGGCGGCCTACACAGGCTCGCTACCCCCGCTGGGCGGGGTCGCGATCCTGCAGGTCACGATCAGCACCACCCCCGAGGGCCTCGTCGCCTGGCTCACCAATGACGGGTGCATGTCGCACACGATCGCCGTCACCACCGAGGGCCAGTGGCAGGTCTACGTGACCGGCGCCCCTGCCTTCGTGAACGCCGGCTTCCCGTCGTTCCTGAAGAAGGACGCCGGCTTCATGGTCCGCTGCTGAACGGACGCCGCCCTCCGCTGAGCACCCAGGGCGCTCAGCGGGGGGTGCTAGTCGGTACTTCCGAGGTCCCTGATCCGCGTCGCCGGAACCCCGCCGGCGACGGTGTGCGCCGGCACGTCGGCGGCCACCACCGCGCCCGCGGCGATCACAGCGCCCTCGCCCACCTCGACGCCCGGTAGCAGCGTCGCGCGGGCGCCGATCCAGGCGCCGGCGCCGATCCGCACGGGCGCCGTCGTCAGCGGTCCGCTCCGTCGATCCCCGGGCCCCAGCTCGTGGGTCCCCGTCAGCACCATCACCTGGTGCCCGAACGCGACCCGGTCGCCGACCTCGATCCGGTCGTTCAGCTCGAAGAAGCAGCCCACGTTGAACCAGCAATCGGCGCCGATCCGTAGCCGCTCCGTGATCGGCCCGGCCCCCACGAGGGTCGGCGTCCCCCAGAACGCGGTCCGCGGCCCGATCGAGAAGCCCAGCAGCCGCAGCAGCCGCGCCCGCATCCCGCTCCACACGTAGGCTGGGAGCGGTGCCAGCAGCAACCGCGCGAGGATCATCCGCGGCTGGACGTTCGAGGTGTCCATGTCACGCGATCGCAGCCAGCGAGGCGCCGAGGTCATCGCGACGTCCCCGCCCGCACCCGACCCACGGCTCCGCGCGCCGACCGCTGTTCAACGGCGGCTCCACAACCGACTGTCAACGTTGAACCCCGCCGAGGCGTTCGAACCGACGGCGCCCCCCGCGAGGTCGAACCGCAGGGCGAATGGTCGGACCGGCCAGTAACCCGGCCAACAATGGAGTGCGAGCCATGGACTCGTTCCGCGCGGATGTACAGGCATGGGTGGACCACGGCTGGCCGCTCCCCGCGGCCGGCTCGACCCTCCTCGGCGTCCTCGGCCTGCTCCTGCGCTACCCCGGGCTTCGCGCCACGCTGATCTACCGCGTCGCGCACCTCGCCCACCGCCGAGGCATCCCGTTCGCCCCCACCCTGCTGACCCAGGTCAACGTCGCGCTCCACGGGATCGAGCTGCCGCCGGGCGTCGAGATCGGCCCCGGACTGTACATGCCGCACTCCGTCGGAAACGTCGTCACCGCGCACCGCATCGGCGCGAACGTCACGTTGCAGGGCGGCATCACCCTCGGCATGCGCCGCGGCGCTGACTTCCCGACCATCGGCGACGGCGTCGTGATCGGCGCCGGCGCACGCGGGCTCGGGGCCATCGAGGTCGGCGACGGCGCCCAGGTCGGCGCCGGATCCGTCGTGCTCGATGGCCCCGAGCACGCGTGCGCCGGCGCC
>JANQNP010000032.1 GCA_028279505.1 Dehalococcoidia bacterium | reverse complement strand
CCCGGGGTGCGGGCGCGGCGCACGACGGCGGTGACGCGGGCCGGGAGGTCGCCGGGGCGGCCGGGGTAGACCGCGACCTCGCGGGCGCCGGCTTCGAGGGCGGCGACCGTCCGAGCGGGATCCGCTTTGGCGCCAACGGCGATCAGCGGGGTGCTCGCCTCGCCGAGGGCGAGGCGCACCCGGGTGATCTGCACGGGATCCGCTGGTGTGAGGATGGCGTCGAACTCGTCGCAGCGGCGAGATGAGGCCCGGTCGGTCGCCACGAAGGCCTCGATCTCGCCGTGGGCGAACTCGCGGCGGAGGCGCTCGGCGGTGACCTCGTCGTGGCCGAGCAGCAGCACGCTGGTTGTGGCGCGGTCTCGCTGGGCGCGGTGGAGCGCCGTTCGGTAGGAGCCGCCGTCGGTGACGATGACCCTCGGGCGGCTCGGGTCCAGCTCGAGCTTGCGGCGCAGGCGCGCGATGTAGACGCGGACGCGGGTCATCGCGGCCGGGGTGGAGCTGCCCCAGAGGGCGTCGGCGATGCGTTCGCCGCGGACCGAGGCCGGCGCGGCGACGAGCAACGCTCGGAGCACGCCGAACTCGCGCGGGGTGAGGTCGATCGGCTCGTCGCCGCGGAGGATCTCCTGGCGCTCGATCGAGACGCGGAGGTCGTCGATGCGGAAGTCGTTGTCCTGTTCCGCGAGCGCGGGCTGGGTGATCGGGCGGATCACGGCCTCGAAGCGTGCCTGCCACTCGGCGGGGGTGGCCGCCTGGTTCACGCAGGCGTCGGCGCCCAGTTCGAGGTAGCGCGCGGCATCGTCGTCGTTGTCGACCAGGACGATCAGCGGGGCGCCGGTGAGCTCGCGGCACTCGTCGATCGGGTTGTAGTGGTCGACGAATGCGCCGTCGATGACGACCAGGTCGCTGCGGGGGGTGTCGCCGAGCGCGGCGGGTCGTGCGCAGCGCTGGACGCGCCACCGTTCCGGCATCCGAGGCGCGTTGGCCGGATCGGTGGAGATCACGGTCACGCTGGGCTCGCTGATCCGCGCGAGCGCTCGTTCGAGCTGGAGATCTGAGTCGAGCATCATCACGTCCTCCTTCGTGCCCCACCGGGAAGTGAGTGCGACGTGATGCTGTCGAGAGCGGCCGGGCGGAACATCGAACGAAGTGTGTAACCCTCGGAATCTGTGCGTGATCGCGGCGTGTTTCGCCGGATCGGTGGCGATACACACTTCGTTCGATGCCGCCGGAAGCCTGGCTCGCGAGGATGACGGCCCGGCACGGATGCCGGGCAGCGAACGGGCGGG
This sequence comes from Dehalococcoidia bacterium, assembly GCA_028279505.1. Lineage (GTDB taxonomy): Bacteria > Chloroflexota > Dehalococcoidia > UBA2979 > UBA2979 > UBA6627. The sequence goes on along the minus strand of JANQNP010000032.1, from coordinate 75,591 downwards.
CCCAATGATGACGAGGCAGACCGAACCGAAGGCGCGGTACGCGCTCCCACCGATCGACGACGCGGAAGACGCCGACGACCGAGCGTCGCTCGTGGCGCGGTTGGCGACTCGGCTGCGACTTGGGACGCGGCATGGGAATCGCGACATAAGCGGAGAGCCGGCCGCGCCGGACCGGGATCTGGCGTCGTTCGCGAGGCGGCAAGTGGTGTCGCAGGGGCCCCTCGAGGGGGTCGACCTCGCGGCGCCGGTGTCGATCACTGCTGACGCCGCGAGTGGTGTGGTCCGCCTCGAACTGGCGCGCACCACCTCAGGTGGAGGCGACGCGGGTGGGGGTGGCGCGGGTGAGGGCGACGCGAGCGGGCTGCTCTCCGAGATTGTCGCGCGGATCGGACCGGCGCTGTTCGCGGACGGGCGGGTCGTGCGGATCGAGGTTGGGCTGCTGGCGTTCGATCCCAGCGGGGATGCGGCGGGCCTCGAGGGTGGTCAGACCGAGTGGGTGGTCGCGCGTCCCGGGCCCGAACAACCGTGCTGATCGGGTGCCTCGGGCGGGGCCGATCCGGGCTCGGCGCTGCCTATACTTCCGACGGAGCCGCCATCTGCTCGCGGAACCGACGGAAGTGTTGTGTCCCCGAACGGCCGTCCCGACTCGCGCACCGGTCCGGTTGAGCTGTTGCATACCGCGCCGCCGTTCGTCGATCGCGGCCGCGAGCTCGCGTTGCTGGCCGCCGAGGCGGCGGCCGTCTCCCGGGGCGAGCCGCGCCTGGTCTTCGTGCGGGGCGAGGAGGGGATCGGCAAGACGCGGCTGCTCCGCGAGTTCGCCGACCGCTCGGCGGCGCTGCTGCCTCGGGTGTTCACGCTCCGCTGCGCCGAGAATCGCGCCGTGCCCTTCCTGCCGGTGGTGGATGGCCTCGTGCGGCCGCTGGTCGCCGAGGGACGGCTCGAGGAGCCGGAGGCGCCGATCTCGCGGTTGATCGAGGGTGAGTCGTTGCCCTCCTCCGATCGGGCGACCTCGGCGGGCGCCGCCGTCGAGCAGTCATCGACGGAGCGGGCGCTGGTTCGGCTCGTGCAGCAGCTCGCGGCGGAGGAGCCGCTGATCCTCGTGGTGGAGGATCTGCAGTGGGCGGACACGGAGACGACGAACTGGCTGCGCGCGCTGGGGTACGCGCTGGCGGATGCGCCGCGGCAGACCTCGATGCCGGTCGGCGTCGTGGCGACGGTCTGCACGCCGACCGAGCCGCCGCACATCTCGGCGCTGGTGGAGGAGCTGCGACGCGAAACGATCTGCTCGGTGATCGACCTCGATGGGCTCGACGTGCTGGACGCCGGTGAGCTTGTGCGGGCGCTCGGCCTCGGGCGGGCGTCGCAGCAGCTGGTGGACACGCTGTACGAGGCGTCGCGCGGCAGCCCGCTGCTGCTGCAGGCGGCGGCGCGGTCGCTCGTCTCGCTGGACGCGCTGTCCGAGGTCGGCGGGCGCCTCGTCGCGACGGTGCCGTCGGGGGCGCTGTCGCTCGCGCAGAGCTTGCCGCGGGCGGTCGCGCGCGACCTGGAGGCGCTGGAGCCCTCGACGATGGACGTGCTGGCGCCGGCGGCGCTCGTCGGGGACCCGGTCGAGGCGACGCTGCTGGCGCGGCTGTGCTCGCTGTCGCCCTCGGAGGGCGCAACACGCCTCGCGGAGCCGGTGTCGAGCGGGATGCTGCTGACGGACGGGACCAACTACCGGTTCGCGCAGCACCACGTGCGGCGCGCGGTCGCGGAGCGCGCGGCGGCGACCCGAGGGCAGTCGCACCTCGCGATCGCGCGCGAACTCGCGCGCGGTTCGGCCGACGCAGACGCGATCGGCGCGGCGCAGCACATCCTCGACGCGGGGAGCCTTGCGCCGGGGGACGACGTGCTCGAGCTGTGCCTCCACGCGGCGCGCCGTGCCGGGGCGCTGGAGGCGTGGGCGACGGAGGCGCGGTTCTATGCCGCGGCGGCGCGGGCGATGGAGGCCCGCGACGAGATGCCGGATGTCGCCGAGCTGGCGTCGCTTCATCGCTCGGCGGCGAGCGCCTACTACCGCAACCAGGACGTGGGGCCGCGGATCGAGCACTGGCGGCGGGCGCTGGAGCTGGTCTCCGCGCCGGACCAGCTGGACGCGCACCACCAGCTGCGAGGGGAGGCGGTCCTCGAGCTGGCGCGTGCCCGCCTCGCGCACGAGACGCCGTTCGGCCAGCTGCTAGAGCTGGCGCCGCTCGACGACTGGGAAGCGGGCCTGCCGGAGATCGAGGACAGCCGGCGCCTGCGGGTGCGGGCGGCCGCGGTCCGCTCGCAGGCGTTCTTCCACGCCGGGCGGGGGCGCGAGGCCGAGGAGTGGGCGCAACGGGCGCTCGATGATGCGGGGCCGGGTGAGGACGACATTCTGATCCAGGTCTGCATGTCGCTGGGGCTCGCGCGGCTGTTCGCGGCGGACGATGCGGGCGCCCTCGAGTGGTTCGACCGCGAGGCGGAGCACGCGGAGCGGCTGGACGACGACTCGCACCGGGTGCGCGCGGGATCGCGTCGCACGCTGGCGTTGTACGGCCTCGGACGGCTCGCCGATGCGGAGGCGGAGGCGGGGCGGGTGGCCGCCCTGGCGGCGACGCAGGGCGAGTGGGCCGATCACGCGCTGGCGTTGGCGGCACAGGCGGGGGTCGCGGCGCTGCGCGGCCGCCTCGGGCGGGTCGAGCGGCTGGGGCGGGAGGCGCTGGTGCTCGCGCAGCGCGCGCAGTACGGCACGGCGAACGAGGTGCTGATGGGCATCGTCGCGAGCGCCCGCATCTGGCGCGGCGAGTGGGACGACGTCGAGGACGCGATCGAGCTATGGAACCGCGAGTCCGGGGCCGCTCGGCGCCGCATCCATGGCTGGTTCGTCTCGGTCGCGCGCGGTCGGATCGACGAGGCGAAGCAGGCGGCCGAGCGCGCGGCGGAGCGGCTGCCGCCGGTGCCGACCGCCGAGGGACTCGGTGCGGCCGCGGCGTTGATCGATCTGGCGGCGACGCTCGATCAGCCGGAGCTGGTGGAGCGTCCCTACGAGCTGTTGCTAGCTGCCGACGGCCGCGGCAAGGCGGTGGCGATGGGGTGGCCGGCGCTGGTTCCACGGCTCCTCGGGACTGCCGAACGGCTCCTCGGACGGCACGAGGACGCCGAGGGGCATCTCAGCGCGGCGATGCAGGTCGCGGAGCGCGAGCAGGCGCACGGCGAGCTGGCGGTGGCGGCGCTGGAGCTGGCGCGCGCGATCGCCGCCGGTGACTCGGGCAACGCGCGAGGCGACGAGGTGCGGATGCTGGCGCGCCGCGCGGCGGCGCTCCTCCACGAGGTGGGGATGGAGCAGCGTGCGGCGGATGCGGACGGCCTCGTAGCGCGGCTGGAGACGCGATCGCCGGGGCGACGCGCGCGGTACCCGGGCGGGCTGTCACCTCGGGAGGTCGAGGTGCTGCGGGCGCTGACACGCGGGCTGACGAACGACCAGATCGCGCAGTCGCTGGTGATCAGCCCGGCGACGGCGCGGCGGCACGTGTCGAACATCTACCTCAAGCTGGAGGTGACGAACCGGGCCGGAGCGGCCCGGTTCTGCGTCGAACACGGGCTCGCGGACGACGAGGAGGACGCCGACTAGCGGCGCGGGCTCGCACGCCGACTCAAGACGGGAGCGAGGCTACTTCTTCCCGCGACGACGCCGCGGGTTCGATTTCTTCTTGCCAGCTGCGGGCGGAGGGACGTCCCAGATCGTGGGGCCAACGACCTCGGGCGTGCCGTCCTGGTCGTTGCGGATGATCACCCAGCCGGGCTCCTTGCGCTGGCGATCGACGCGCTTCTGCTTCGACTCCTCGGGTGTTGGCATCGGCGTCGGTCCGGTCCGGAACACGGTCGTCACCGAGTGATCGGTCCAGAACACCGACGCCTCGAACACGCTCTTGTCGGGGACGCAGATCCAGACGATCTGCAGCGGGACGACCACGCCCTTCTTCTGGCGGGCCTCGAGCTTGTCGATCGTCTCGATGGTCTGGATCAGGGCGCGTCGCGCGATGTCAGGCCGATTCGGGGCGGTCCAACCCCACCCGGATCCGAACCAGTCGCGGAGGATGTGGGCGCTCTCGTCGACGGGCTCGGGGGAGGAGCGGTAGCGGACGCCCTCCTCGAGGATGTGGTCGCCGCCCTTGGCGCCGGTGGTGTGATCCTGGCCGACGCCGAGCAGGCCCTCGGCGCCGCGAGCGCGCTTCAGCCGTCGCAGGCTCTCCTGGCGGAGGGCGGGATCCCGGTAGCGCTCCTCGATGCGGAGGAAGACTTCTGGCTTGTGGACCATGTCCGGCATGTCGACCACGTGACGTCCCTTCAGTGACCGTTCAGTGACGGGCCGGCTGCTCGCCGGACCGCGCGCGTTGCATCGTCGGCGATCGAGTGTCGTGTGAACAAGGCGTCATGCGCGCGATCGCCGGCGACGGGTGGCCTCGGTGGTGGTGCGGCCTCGGTGGGTGCTACCCGCAGCTCAGCAGGATCGGGCTGGCGGCTGGGACGGCGGCGGGGAACGCGGCGTTGACGAACGCCGGGGCGCCGCCGACGTAGCCGACGAGCGCGCCACCCTGCGTGACCCAGACGGAGGGGCGCGCGCAGCCGGCGGCGAGCGCGGTCTCGACGATCTGCTCGGCGGCGGCCTGCTCCTCGACGCGGAGGAGCGCGACGCCGCTCCTCGGGATTGGGCCGGTCACGACCGCGGGCGCAGGCTGGGTTGGTGCGGCCGGGGTCGGTGCGGGGCCGGCGGTAGGTGTCGGGCTCGGCGACGGGGTTGCGGTCGGGCTCGGCGTGGCGCTCGGGGATGGCGCCGGCGTTGGGCTGGCGGTGGCGGTCGGGGTTGGCGAGGGCGTGGGGGACGCGGTCGCTGTCGGGGTCGGATTGGCCGGGGCGGCGCCGGCGGGGGGCGGCGTGTCGATCTTCGATCCGAAGTTGAGTACCCAGAAGTTGCGGTAGCTGGTGCCGGGGGCGACGTGGAGGCCGACGCCGATCGCCTTCACGTTGGCAGCGAGGATGTTCGCGCGGTGGCCGGACGAGTTCATCCATGCGTCGACGACGGCGGCTGGGTCGGCGAAGATGCCGCCGGCTGCGACGTTCTCGCGGATGCTGGAGTTGGACGGGTAGCCGAAGGCGTTGAGCCGGTCCCGCAGGCCTCGGCCGAGCGTGTCGGTGTGGCTGATCCCGCCGGTCGTCGACATGTCCCACGCCATCCAGCTCGCGGCCTGGTCGAGGGTGGACGTCGGGACGAGCGGGTCGAGGCCGCGCTGGGTGCGCTCGGCGTTGACGAGCTCGAGTGCGTCGCGTTCGAGCGCGCTCATGTCCGCGGAGGCCGGTTCAGGCCTCGCGGCGATGGCGACGAGCACGGCGAGCGCCACGAGGGCGATCAGCACGGGCGGTGTGACCAGCGTCCGTGGGCTCATGCGCGATCATCGACGATCGCGAAGTACGGATTCACCCCGCGGCGGGTCGATGGGGGAGTGCGACGCGGATGTGCCGGAACAAACAGAAGGCCGGTGTAACCCGGCCTTCGCCCCCCAGAGGGAAGGGGCCTCAGCAACGTAACGATCTGGTCTCAGCCTTTCTGCCCCCTGGGAGACACAAGTGGCCGGTCGCCGGAGGGGTGACAGTGCGTTCTCGCTATTGGGGCGATGTCAGCGTCAGCATGCCTGTCTCCTAGCCTCGAACCGCGCGGACGGCTCTTCGCTTCCCGGCCGCCAAGCTCCAGCAGGGCGACGCTCTCGCCCGACGAACGACAGCCGTCAGCCGTCGCTGCGCCCATGCCGCGCAGACTTCGGTCAGTTGGTAGTGTTGTTGTTGCCAGTGTGTGAACGAGGTCTGCGCGGCATCGCTGGCCGAGGTCGGGGAGGATGCTGGGGCAATGATCGACCGGGACGAGTCGGCGCCGGGGCCGGGTCCCGATGTGCTCGCCGCATACTTGAAGACCGTCGAGGCATGGGGAAACGCGCTCCCCGCTGACCGGCTCCCCGAGCCCGATGAAGGCGACGAGCGCCGACCGGGCTGGATCCGCCGCCTCGTTCGAGGCCTGCTGCCGCCGGGTCGTCTGTTTGCACTTCGGTACCGGCTGCAGCACGACTACACCAACGCGATACGTTCACGCGAACGACGGCGCGCGGCCATCCTCGCCGATCGATCACCGCTCCGCCTCCACCTCGGGTGTGGGCCGTACCCCAAGCCGGGGTGGGTCAACGTAGACCTCAGCGGGCATCCAGTGGACCTGAGGTGGAACCTCGAGCGGCCTCTGCCGTTCAAACCGGGCAGCGTCGATGCGATCTTCCACGAACACCTCCTTGAGCACCTCCCCCTCAGCACCGGCCTGGAGTTTCTGCGCGCGAACTATCGATTGCTCCGACCTGGCGGAGTCCTCCGCGTCGTCGTCCCGGACGCGGGTGCATACCTGGAGTCCTATAGCAGCGGCGGCGACGGCCTCTTGCGCGAACTGCGCTCGGACCGGCCGACGAAGATGCTGGCCATCAACGAACTCTTCTACATGTACACGCACGTCGCGATGTTTGACGCTGAGACGCTCACGCTGTTCCTCCGCGCTGCCGGCTTCGACCACGTCGAACGCATGGCCTTCGGCGAGAGCCGACTGGACCCATGTCCTGACAGCGAACATCGGAGACCGGAGTCCCTCTACCTCGAAGCGGTGCGCTGACCGGCGACGTCGGCTGCGAATGGGGCTCGGCACGGACTGGTACGACCGCGGCGTGCGTCCCGTGTTCCTCCGCGAGGGCTGCCCGCTTCCCGAGGCGCCGGTCGCGCTGATCGGGTTCCAGGTGCGCGTCTTCCCGCTCGATGGTTCGTCGCCGACCGTCGAGGGCACGCTAGAGGCGGACTTCACGATCGATCCGGCGCTGCCGCCGGTCGAGTAACGGTCCGCGCCGGCTACCAGGTGTCGATGTAGGACCGCTTCTTCGAGGTGCGCTGGGGCGTCGGTGGGAGGCTCTTCAGGCCTCGGGCGATCCAGGCGCGGGAGTCGGCGGGGTCGATGACCTCGTCGATGCCGAAGTAGACGGCAGAGTTGATCGCCTTCGCGGCCTCGTAGCGCTCGGCCACCATCGATTCGTACTTCTCGAGGCGCTCCTCGGGGTCCTCGATTGCGGCGAGGTCGTCGCGGTAGCCGAGCTTCACCGAGCCCTCGATGTTCATGCCGGCGAACTCGGCGGTGGGCCAGGCGACGGTGAAGAACGGGACGAGTGAGCTCGCGCCGCACATGGCCTGCACGCCGAGGCCGTAGGCCTTGCGCACGATGACGCCGAACATCGGCACCGAGAGGTTGGCGCCGGTGTTGAACATCCTCGCGCAGTGACGGACGAGCGCGGTGGACTCGACGTCGGGGCCGACCATCATCCCGGGGCAGTCCATCAGGCTGATCACGGGGAGGTCGAAGGCGTCGCAGAGCTGGAGGAAGCGCGCGCCCTTATCGGCGCCGTCGCTGTCGATCGCGCCCGCGATGTGGTGTGGGTTGTTCGCGATCAGGCCCATCGGTTTGCCCTCGATGCGGACGAGCGCGGTGATGATGCCGATGCCGAAGTCCTCGCGGATCTCCAGTACCGAGTCCTTGTCGGCGAGCGTGTGGATGACGTCGCGCATGTCGTACATGCGGACGCGGTTCTCCGGGACGATGTGGCGCATCCGGCGCTGGTCGGGCGCCTCCCAGTCGTCGACCGGGCCCTGGAAGTAGGAGAGGTACTGCTTCGCCGTAGCGACGGCGGCCTCCTCGTCCTTCACGAGGATGTCGACGACGCCGTTGGGCACCTGGAAGGACATCGGGCCGACCTCCTCCGGCGTGTACACGCCGAGGCCGCCACCCTCGATCATCGCGGGGCCGCCCATGGCGATCGTCGAATCCTCGGTGGCGATGATCACATCGCAGCAGGCGAGCAGAGCCGTGTTGCCCGCGAAGCAGCGGCCGGAGTTCACGCCGACGAGCGGGACGCGGCCGCTGAGCTTCGAGAACTGGGTGAAGGTGTAGGTGTCCATCCCAACGCCACCCTCCTTGCCGGTGTCGCCGGGGCGACCGCCGCCGCCCTCGGAGAAGAGGATGACGGGCAGGCCGAAGCGGTTCGCCATCTCGTACATGCGGTCCTGCTTGTAGTGGTTGCGGTTGCCCTGCGTGCCGGCGAAGACCGTGTAGTCGTAGTGGACGGCGAGGGCGCGCGAGTGCTCGTCGTCGAACAGATCTCCGTTCACGCTGCCGATGCCGGCGATCAGGCCGTCGGCGGGCGTGCGCTCGCGGAGCCACTCGCGGGTTCGTCGTGAGCGCTGCGCGGCGACGACGAGGGTCCCGAACTCCTTGAAGGTTCCGTCGTCGACGAGGTCGGTGATGTTCTCGCGGGCGGTGCGCTGGCCGGTCTTGCGGCGACGGGCGACGGCGTCGGGCCGGTTCTCGTCGTAGATGTAGGAGCGGCGCTGGTTCAGCTCGGCGAGGTCGTCGCGGATGTGGTCGAGATCGACGGCCTGCTCGGCGGCGCTGGCCTCCACGCTGACCTCGGCGGCCTCGATGAAGACGATCGGGTAGCCCTCGAGGACCACGTCGCCCACCGCCATTGAGACGCCGCGGACGACGCCGTCGCGGTCGGCGCTGATGACGTGTTCCATCTTCATCGCCTCGAGGACGGCGACCTGCTGGCCGGCGCGGACCTCGTCGCCCTCGGCGACGTCGATCGAGACGATCGTGCCCTGGATCGGCGCCGGGAGGCCCACGGAGCCGCTCGGGCCCTCGAGGGTCGGGGCGGCCTCGGAGGGTTCGACCGCGGCGGGCTCGACCTGCTCGGCCTTCACCGCGGCGTCGTGGGAGAAGAGCGCGAGTGGGTCGCGCTTGTCGACCTGGGCGCCGGCGAAGCCGCTCGCGGGGGCGGGTGTGGCCGCGGGTTCGGGGGTCTCGCTAGCAGCAGGTGGCGGTGGGCTGACCTCGACGAAGCGGTTGCGCTGCTGGTCGGAGGCGACGGCGAGGGCGGCGATGTGTTCGTCGACGAAGCGGGTGTGGATCTGGCCGCTCGCGAAGTCGGGGTGAGCGAGCACGTTCTGGAGGAAGGCGATGTTGGTGGAGACGCCGTCGATGCGGAACTCGCTCAGCGCGCGTGAGGTGCGGGCGATGGCGTCTTCGAAGTTGGGCGACGGCGAGTGCCCGATCACCTTCGCCAGCAGCGAGTCGAACATCGGGCTGCTCTTGTAGCCGGTGTAGCCGAACCCGTCGGTGCGCACGCCGGGGCCCGAGGGCGCTTCGTAGGCGGTCAGGGTGCCGCCGCCGGGGCGGACCGAGCCGTCCTCGCCCAGGGTCTCCATGTTGACGCGGGTCTGGATCGCGTAGCCGCGCGGCTCGGCGATCCGGGGGTCGTCGAGCCCGAGGTCGGCGATCGAGACGCCCTCGGCGAGGCGGATCTGGGACTGGACGATATCGACGCCGGTGACCGCCTCGGTGACGGTGTGCTCGACCTGGAGGCGCGCGTTCGCTTCGATGAAGGCGAAGGGTTGCCCGCCCTCGCGGTCTGAGACATCGACGAGGAACTCGAAGGTGCCGAGGTTCGCGTAGTCGACGCTGCGCGCGAGGCGCTCTGCCGCCTCGATGATCTGGGCGCGGAGCTGGTCTGGGAGGTTGGGGGCGGGGGCGACCTCGATCACCTTCTGGTAGCGGCGCTGGACGCTGCACTCGCGCTCGCCGAGGTGGGCGATCGCGCCGTGGAGGTCGCCGAGGATCTGCACCTCGACGTGGCGAGCGCGCGGGATGAACTCCTCGACGTAGACGTCGCCGTTGCCGAAGGAGGCGCGCGCCTCCGACTGGCAGCGCTCGTAGGTGGCTTCGAGCTCGGCCGGGTCGGTGACGGCGCGGGTGCCGCGCCCGCCGCCGCCGGCGACGGCCTTGATCATCATCGCCCCACCGGCGCCGAGCGAGGTCATGAACTCCCGCGCTTCCTCGAGGGTGACGGCGTGGTCGACGCCTCGGAGGGTGGGCACGTCCGCGGCCGCGGCGGCGGCGCGGGCGCGGCCCTTGTCGCCGAAGAGCTCGAGGTGCTCGACGTTGGGGCCGACGAAGGTGATCCCGGCGGCCTCGCAGGCGCGGGCGAAGCCGGCGTTCTCGGAGAGGAAGCCGTAGCCGGGGTGGATCGCGTCGCAGCCGGCGTCGTGCGCCGCCGCGACGACGCCGGCGATGTCGAGGTAGGCCATCGCGCCGCGGCCCTCGAGTTCGCGGGCCTCGTCAGCGACGCGGGTGTGCAGGGAGTCGGCGTCGTCGACGCTGTAGACGGCGACGGTGCGGATCCCGAGGTCGGCCGCCGCGCGGGTGATGCGGATCGCGATCTCGCCGCGATTGGCGACGAGCAGGCTCTTGAAGGTCATGGCAACTCCTGGCGTCCGCGGGCGATGGCACAAGACGGATTATGCAAGGTCGTCGAGGGTCCCCGTGATTCCGGCCGCGACGAGCGCCGCGTACTCGTCGTCTTCGATCCCGAGTTCCTCGCGGAGCACGGCGCGGCTGTGCTCGCCGACGCAGGGCGACGGGCGCAGCGGCGCCGAGGGGGCGCCGCTGAAGTGCCACGGCCGGCCCGGCAACAGGGTGGTGCCGGCCTCGGGGTGGTCGATCGGGGCGACGAAGCCACGGGTGGCGAGGTTCGGATCGGGGTGGGTGTACGCCTCGTAGAGGGGGACGACGCGGGCGGCGGCGACGCCGAGAGCGCCGAGGCGCGCTTCCACCTCGAAGGCGCTCTGCTCGAGGCACCAGGCGGCGATCACGGCGTCGAGCGCCGCCGCGTTCGCCTTGCGCGCGGCCATCGAGGCGAATCGCGGGTCCTCGAGGAGTGCGGGCTGGCCGATGGCGGCGGCGAGGGCGTGCCAGGCGGCGTCGGACTCGGCGGCGATGGCGACCCACTGGTCGTCGCGGGCCTCGTAGATGTTGTGGGGCGCGACGCGGGGGTGGTGGTTACCCAGCGGCCGGGGGACGCGGCCGGTGGCGTCGTACTCGGCGATCGCGTCGCCGCAGACGACGGCGACGGCCTCCATCATCGAGAGGTCGACGCGCTGCGGTTCGCCGGTGCGGTCGCGCTGGTGGAGTCCGCTGAGGACGGCGGCGGCGAAGAAGTAGCCGGCGACCGGGTCCGGGTAGAGGCCGCCAGTGTTCATGCCCGGATCGCCCTCGTAGCCGTGGAGCGAGGAGAGGCCGGCCATCGGTTCCGTGGTGGCGCCGTTGCCCGGGTAGGCGCGCAGCGGACCGGCCGTGCCGTACGCGGAGATCGAGGCGTAGACGATGCCGGGACGGGCCTCGTTCAGGGTCTCGAGCGTCATTCCCCAGCCCGGTAGGACGGTGGGGCGGAAGTTGTCGGCGAGCACGTCGAAGTTGGGGAGCATCTCCCAGAAGATCTCGCGCCCTCGGGGCTGGGCGAGGTCGAGCGTGATGCCGCGCTTGTTGAGGTTCACGGAGTTGTAGAGGCCCTGTGTGTTGAGGGCGTGCTGGGTCCGCGAGTCGTCGCGGACGCCGCTCGGCACCTGGTCGCGGACGCGCCGCCAGACGTCGGCGCGATAGAGGGTCTCGATCTGCACGACGTCCGCACCGAGGAGCGAGAGCAGCTCGGTGCCGAAGGTGCCAGCCCACGCCTGTCCGAAGCTGAGGACGCGCACGCCCTCGAGCGGTCCTTCTGGCGACGGGGGTGGCGCGGTCCGCGGGGCGGCGGTGGGTCGAGCGCGGTGGGGCGGGGCGCCGTCGCTCGAGCCGAGGCGTGGCGCAGGACAGCGCAGGCGCCACGGCGAGGGCGCGGACTTCGCGGGTGCGCCCGCCGCGCGGACCGGCTTGCCCTCGATGGTGGTGGTGACGAGGAAGTCGCGGGCGGCGAGCTGAGGGTCGGCGACGATGTCCTCGATGTCCTGGAGCACGCCGGAGATGCAGCGGAGTTCGGCGAGCGCGTGGAAGAGGGGCCAGCGCTCCATGGTGGCCAGCTCGCGTGCGGCGCCGGCGACGACGGCAGAGAGGTCTTTCGAGTGGCGCCCGACATCCGGGATCAGGTCCTCACGCTCGCCGAGTTCCGGGAGGTTGAGGAGGCGCATCGCCTCGGGCCAGTTGTGCCAGTCGCCGAGGCCGAAGTTGATCTGGCCATCCGAGGTCTGCCAGAGCGGTCCCGGCTCGCCGCGGGTCTTGCCGCCGGCCGGTCCGCGACTCCAGCCGATGTCGTGGTAGATCGCGGCGATGCCCCAGGGGTGGACGGTGAGGGCGAACGCCTCGACCTCGCTGACGTCGACGCATTCCGGCGCGCGGGAGGCGTCGCGCCGCCGCAGCGCCGCGGCCGCTCCGACGAAGCCGGCGACGCCTCCGATGTAGCCGCTCTGGCGGCGGGGCATCTGCAGCGGCGGTTCGTCCTGGTAGGCGTTGATGTAGGCCCAGCCGGTGCGCGCGCTGGCCGTGAGGTCGTTGCCCGGCCGCGCGGCGAGGGGGCCCTGGAGGCCGTGCGGGGTCACCGAGAGGTGGACCGCGTCCTCGCGGAGGTGGCGCAGCGCCGAGGTCAGGCGGCCGTTCAGGGGCGACGCAGTAGTGACGACCACGTCAGCGTCCGCGACGAGTTCATCGAGGGTCTCGCCGTCCTCGGCGATCACCGACCGCTTGTTCCAGTTGGCGTACGCGTGGAGCGCCGACCGCTCGAGGCCGGGTTGGTCGTCGAGGAACGGCGGCTCGTGGCGGAGCGGGTGGCCCTCGGGCGGTTCGGCGAGGACGACGTCGGCGCCGTAGTCGCCGAAGAGGCGCGCGGCGAAGGCGCCGGAGAGTCGATCGGAGAGATCGATCACCCGCACGCCCTCGAATGGTCGCGTCATCCGTCGCCTCCCAGCCGCCGGAATCTAGCGCAGAGGCCGGAGGGGAGTCAGCCGGGTTCCGGACATCGTTCGGGTGGCCGCGCTGGGGTCCGTCGAGCCCTCGGAGGTTGCTGGGCTGGGCTCGGGTAGGCTGGGCGCCTGCCAGCCGGAGCCACGAGGAGCACGTCATGCCGCTACCGCTGAGATTCGGGATCCTCGCGCCGCAGGTGGTGCCGGTGGCGGTCCAGCAGGAGCGCTGGCGCGAGCTGGACGATTACGGGTTCGACAGCCTCTGGTTCGCGGATCACTTCGTGAACCCGGCGCGTCCCTCGGGGCGGTGGTTCGAGGCGTACACGCTGATGGCCGCGGCCGCGGTGCAGACCGAGCGGATCCGCATCGGGGCGCTGGTCACCTCGATCACGATCCGGCATCCCGCGCTCCTCGCGAAGGAGGCGCTGACGATCGACCACCTCTCGGAGGGTCGCTTCGAGATGGGGATCGGCGCGGCGGGCGCGGTCAACGACGTGAACATGACAGGGCTGCCGGAGTGGGACCCGCTGGAGCGGGCGCGTCGGTTCCGGGACTTCGTGAAGATGCTGGACACGCTGCTGCGCGGGGAGGCGACCGACGGTGGCGCCACCTCGTACGACGGCGCGTACTACCAGGCGACCGAAGCGGTGATGGACCCGGGGCCGGTGCAGCTCCCCCGGCCGCCGTTCACGCTGGCGGCGGCGCGGCCGGTCAACATGAAGTTCACGGCCCGCCTCGCCGAGTCGTGGAACCAGATCCCGAGCGACGTGTTGGACGATCGCGGTGCGCTGAGCAGCGAGGAGTGTGTCGACCAGACGCGCGCTCGCAACGAGCAGATGGACGAGTTCTGTGCCTCGGTGGGTCGCGACCCCTCGACGCTGCGCCGTTCGATCCTCGCGGGGGGCGGGGTGACGCCGGACAACGTCTGGGGTTCGCCGGAGCAGTTCCGGGACTTCGTCGGTCGCTACCGGGAGGCTGGCGTCGACGAGTTCCTCTTCTACTACCCGTCACGCGTCGAGCAGGGCGACGGGTACTACGAGCAGATCGCGCGCGAGGTGATCCCGAGCCTCAAGGCGGAGGTCTAAGGACGCCTACCTCAGGCTGAGGTCGTCCTGGCCGACGACGGCGCCAGCGGCGGCGGCGCGAGAGCCCTCGGATGCGGGTTGGCCCTCGGAGCTGCCGAACGACGGGGCGGCGGCGATGGCTGCCAGCAGCACGATGCCGGCGAGCGGCGCGAGGATGTTCAGCGAGCGGTTCCAACGCGGCAGCCTGAAGCGCGGCGTCGTGTCGAACGTGGCGTGAGCGTGGGTCATGGCGGGCTCCTGCGGTGCGGGTACGGGCATCGTCGCGCGGCGGTCCCGATCTCGGCGTCCGCCGCGCGCACGAGTTCGATCGTTCGTTCGACGACGCGGTGTCACCCGTTCGGGGGACAGCGCGGCCTGGTTCGCTGGGAGTGCGGGCGGTCGGGGACGGACGTTCTGACCTGTCTGTTGCTTACGCGCCGATCACGTGCTGATCACGCGCGTTCGGGTCGATTCGGGCGTCAGATTGGCGTCGGCGCATGACGATCGTGCTACCAAACGTGGTTTGTATTAGAATCGCCGCCATCGCGAGCCAATCGGCTCGCTCGATCGAGGGTCCGTCCCGCTGGGACGCGCACCGACGTTCAGGGGGTTGTCGTGACCACCCGTGCGGTTGGCTGGGACGCGACAAAGCCGCGTACCCGAACGCTTGCTGAGCCGGTCCGATCGCGCAGTGAGGCAGCGAGACTAGCGGCGGCGGCCGAGGCCGCCTGCTCGAACGTTCTATTGGCCTCGTTGTCGCAGGAGCTCCGCGAGGAGATGCTCACGCACGCGCAGGCGATCAGGCTCGAGCTGGGCGACGTGGTCGAGCAGCAGGGCGGGCCGAAGCGGGTGTTCTTCCCGCTGAGCGGGATGCTCACGGGGGTTCGCACGCGCGACGACGGCAGTCACTACGCGTACTCGCACCGCGGGCGCGAGTCCGCAGTGAACGCGATCGGGGTGGCGCGGCCGGAGGTCTCGGTTGGCGGGGGCGACCTCGTCGTCGACGTGCCGGGCGTGGCGATCGTCCTCGATGTTCCGTACTACCGCGCGCTGCTGGAGCGCTCGACGGAGCTGCTGCGCGCGGTGCTGTCGCATGCGTCGCACGTCATCAACTGGCGCGAGCTGTCGGCCGACTGCCCGGGCCACCACCCGGTGAAGTCACGCACCGCGTACTTCCTGCTGCTGCTCCGCGTTCACCAGAGCAGCGACACGCTCGAGGTGACGCACGCGCGCATCGCCGAGGTGCTGGGTGTGCGACGGCAGTCGATCAGCGAGGCGCTGGGCGAGCTGAAGTCGCGGCGGGTGATCTCCCTCGACCGGGGGCGGATCACGATCCTGGACCGCTCGGCGTTGTGGCAGAACGCCTGCGATTGCCGGCGGAACGCCGACAGTGCGCGCGAGCTGCAGCTCGCGGGCCGCTTCGAGTACACCGGCTAGCCGGCTCACCGAACGACGCCCACCCTCGAGAGCCTCACCTCGAGAGCCCGGCCGGCGGATCGCTGGCGTGTCGGCGATCCCGCGCTGAGGCGCGGGGACCGCTCCGACGGCGGTTCCGGGCGTTGTCCCAGGCGACGTGGCCCGTAAGTCCTACCTCGACCGGGACGTTTCGCCCTGCCTCCTAGGTCCGTGCGCGGCAATTCTGCCCCCAGCGGCGTGGCCGTGTTGAGGGGAGACGCCGGGATGAGACGTGACCTGACGTTGGTGATCGTGTTGTGGGCGATCGTAAGCATCGTCTCCGTCGGCGTCGCGGTCTTCGTCATGGACCCCTTCCCCGCCGTCGGCGCCGAGGAATCGGAGCTGATCGACGAAGCGTTCATGGTGATGACCTACATGGGCGCACCGGTCTTCGCGATCGTGATCGCGGTCCTGATGATCGCGCTCTGGAAGTGGCGAGCGAGCGGACCACCCGCCGAGGGCGAGGACGGGCCGCCGATCCTCGGGACGAACTGGTTCCCGAAGGCGTGGCTCGCGGCCAGCGCGGTGCTGGCCGTGGTGGTGATGATCTACCCCGGCCTGACCGGGCTCGCCGAGCTACGCGAGGACGACACCGCCGAGATGCGCGTCGAGGTGACGAGCGTCTCCTGGCAGTGGCTGATCAACTACCCCGACCACGATGGCATCAGACTCAGCAGCGGGGCCGGCGACGAGATGGTCCTGCCCGCGCACACGCGGATCCAGTTCGACGTCGAGGCGCTCGACATCCTGCACTCGTTCTGGGTGCCGGCGTTCCGCCAGAAGATCGACGCGGTCCCCGGCCAGACGACGGTCCTCTATACGACCGTCACCGAGACGGGCAGCTACGAGGACGACGTCGCGTATCGCATCCAGTGCGCTGAGCTGTGCGGACTCAATCACACCGACATGGCGATGAAGGTTCGAGTCGTCGAACGCGACGAATTCGATGAATGGGTCGCTGCACAGCACGCGTCCGCTGCGAAGGTGAGATAGCCCGATGCCAGCAATCGCACGCGCCCCGATCGTTCAGGGGCTCATCTTTGGAATCGTTGGCTTCCTGATCGGGATCGCCGGCACCGGACTGGTGCGGGTGGCGTTCCTCGGCCGCGACGGCGGCGACTGGTGGTCGACCGACCTGTCGTGGACGATCGGGTACCCGGTCGCCCTCGTGGGTTGGCTGATCGGCGTCGGTGGCTGGCGCTACTGGGGCCGCGAGTGGTTCGGCGGCGAGGTCGACCAGTACGAGATGAAGGGCTGGCAGCGGTACTTCGGGTTCTCGCCCGACCACAAGGTGATCGGCATCCAGTACGTCGTCACCTTCACGCTGCTGTTCCTCCTCTCCGGCCTCACGGTGATGCTCGTGCGCTACGAGCTGGCGCAGAGCGGGCTGCAGCTCTTCAACAACGACACCTACAACGCCGCGATGAGCTTCCACGGCATCACAATGGTGGCGGTCGCGGTGGCCATCCTCGCGGGTGGGTTCGGGAACTACGTGCTGCCGCTCCAAATCGGGGCGCAGGACATGGCGTTCCCGCGGCTGAACGCGCTGACGTTCTGGCTCGTGCCGCCGGTGGCGATCCTGCTGGTGACGGCCGTCCTGATGGGCGGCTGGGAGACCGGCTGGTCGGCGTATCCGCCGCTGGCGAACCTGCAGACGAAGCCTGGACAGGTGCTGTTCAACCTCGCGGTGATCACGTTCGGCCTGGTGTCGATCCTCGGAGCGATCAACTTCCTCGTGACGGTCATCTATGAGCGGGCGCCGGGGATGACCTGGGGCCGGCTCCCGATCTTCACCTGGGGGATCTTCGCGGCCTCGTTGATCGCCTTCTTCTTCACGCAGGCGTTCGCGGCCGGGCTGGCGATGATCCTGTTCGACCGGGTGCTGGGGACGTCGTTCTTCAACGCCTCGGGCGGCGGGAGCGCGATCCTCTACCAGCACGTGTTCTGGTTCTACTCGCACCCGGCCGTGTACGTGATGGTGCTGCCGGCGTTCGGGCTGATCCTCGAGATCCTGTCGCACCTATCGAGGAAGCCGCTGTTCGCCTATCGCTGGGCGGTGGGCGGCATGATCGGCATCGTGGCGCTGTCCGGCGTCGTGTGGGCGCACCACATGTTCACGAGCGGCATGCAGGACTACCTGCACGCGCCGTTCCTTGTGCTGACGGAGCTGATCTCGATTCCGACCGGCCTGATCTTCCTGGCGGCGATCGGGACGATCTGGGCCGGGCGGCTCTGGGTGAACGTGCCGATGCTGTTCGCCCTCGGGTTCCTGTTCAACTTCCTGATGGGCGGCATCACCGGCATCTACCTCGCCGACGTGCCGACGGACCTGTTCCTCCACGACACCTACTTCGTGGTGGCGCACTTCCACTACACGATCATGGGCGGCGAGATCTTCGCCCTGATGGCGGCGACCTACTTCTGGTTCCCGAAGATGACCGGCCGGATGTACAGCGAGCGGCTCGGGCAGCTCCACTTCTGGATGATGTTCATCGGGTTCCAGCTCGTGTTCCTGCCGATGTTCGACGTCGGGATCAAGGGCATGAACCGGCGCGTCGCGGACTTCCCGTCCGCGTACGACGACTTCAACCTCTTCATCACGCTGTCGGCCTTCTTCCTCGGCGCGTCGTTCATCCCGTTCACGTGGAACCTGGTGGTCTCGTGGATTCGCGGGCCGAAGGCCGAGGCGAACCCGTACCGGGCGAGCACGCTCGAATGGCAGGTCTCTTCGCCACCACCGGAGCACAACTTCCCGGAGATCCCCGAGGTGGTTGGTCCTCCGTACCCGTACGGCCAGCCGGACGTGCGTCACGTCCCGGGCCCAGCGGGCGCCGCGGGTGCACCGGCCGGCGGTGGAGGTGGCGGCGGTGGCTAACGCACGCGCTCGTTCGCACCTCGAATCGGGGCCGACGGAACCGCGGCCGTTGCAGCAGAAAGAGCAACGATGAACGAAGCACAGGCACAGAACCGAGGGCTGGTCGCGATCATCGTGCTCGCGGTGCTCACGGCCATCGAGTACGTGATCGCGGTGGGGATCGACGCGACCGCCGTGGTGGTGACGCTGCTGGCGGTGGTTGCCCTCGTGAAGGCGCTCGTCATCCTCGAGTACTTCATGCACGTCTCGAAGCTGTGGCGGGGTGAAGGAGAGCACGCATGAGCGCCGCCGCACACGCCGTCGCCCACTCGCCGGAGAAGCGCCTCCGCATCTCCCGGCTCGGGCTGTGGCTGTTCTTCCTCTCCGAGTCGTGCCTGTTCGGCGCATTCGCCGCGGCGCGCTTCTACATGAACGGGACGTACGTTCCCGACGACCTGAACCAGATCCTCGGGTTGGTGCTGACGTCGATCCTCCTCGTGAGCAGCCTCACCGCCTACCGGGCGGAGACGGCGATCGCGCACGGGAACGTGGCCCACGGCAAGCTGATGATCCTGGCGACGATGTTGCTGGGGTTGATCTTCCTCGGTGGGGTGATCACGGAGTGGTCGATCGCCCACTTCGAGCCGTCCGAGGGCTATGGCACCTCGTTCTTCTCGATGACGGGGCTGCACGCGTCGCACGTGGCGACGGGGATCCTCTTCCTGGGCCTCGCGTACATGTTCGCTGCACGCGGGAAGTACACGCCGGCGAGCCACTGGGGCATGACCGGCGTGGTGATGTACTGGCACTTCGTGGACGTCGTCTGGGTGTTCTTCTACCCGGCGCTCTACCTGACCGGCTAGGCGGTGGCCGACTCGCCCGCGAGCGCGGCAACTGGCATCCGGCCCGCGACCCGTTCGCTGGCCCCCGGATGGCTGGTCGCCGTTGCCCGCTTCGGGCGGCCGTTCCTGCCGGTCATCGGCGGAGTGCTGCTGTTCAGCTGGGGGATGGTGTTCGTCGCCTGGCTGCTGCTGCCGCAGGCGCGCACCGTCGAGGTGGTGATCCCGCCGGGGACCGCCGACCTCGTGGCTCGCGGTGAGTCGGTGGAGGCGCTGCCTCGGACGCTGTTGCTCCGCCGAGGTGACACGCTCGTGTTGCTGAACCAGGACGACCAGCCGCACCGCATCGGCGCGGTGTGGGCGGAGCCGGGGCGGGCGACGCGGACCATCGTTGGTGCGTCCTTGCAGGACGCGGGGGCGGTGGCGTGCAGCTTCCACCCGGGCGGCAGCATCGGCGTGTCGCCGCAGGCGCGGCCGGGGGTCGAGCAGACGCTGTTCCCGACGGCGCTGCTGTTCTTCCCGCTGACGGGCGCGACGGTGCTGACGCTCTCGATCACGCGGCGGCTGTCGCACGCCTGAGCCGCGTTCACACAGCGAAGTCAGTCCGAGCAGCGTCTTCGGCGGCTAGTGCCTCGTGCGCGGGTCGAGCGCGTCGCGGAGGCCGTCGCCGAAGAAGCTGAAGGCCATGAAGAGCACCGCGAGCACGGCCGTGGGGAAGAACAGGCCGGTCCAGGTGATGCCGACGAAGCGGAAGTGCTCGCTGATCAGCAGACCGAGGCTTGGGGTTGGCGGGGTGACGCCGACGCCGATGAAGGAGAGCGCCGCCTCGGCGAAGATCGCGCGGGGCACGAGGAACGTCGCCTCGACGATCACCGGGCCGGTCGTGTTCGGTAGCCAGTGGCGCAGCGCAATGCGCGCCCTCGATGCTCCGAGCGCGACGGCGGCGGTGGTGTACTCGGTCTCGCGGATCGAGAGGAGCTGACCGCGTACGAGGCGGGCCATCGTCGGCCAGGCGGTGAGGGCGATGGCGAGGAAGAGCAGCAGCACGTTCGCGTCGACGCCGAGGAGGCTGTTGAGCCCGAAGATCTCGTCGCCGAAGACCGAGCGCAGCAGGATGATCAGCAGCAGGTCGGGGAACGCGTACGCGACGTCCGTCGCGCGCATGAGCAGCCGGTCGAGGAACCTCGGTCCCGCGGCGGCGGCCATGCCGACGCCGACGCCGATCAGCGTGACGACGATGATGGCGAACAGGGCGGCGGAGAGGGAGATGCGCAGCCCGACCACCGTGCGGCTGAAGATGTCCCTCGCGAGGTGGTCCGTGCCGAAGAGGTGTTCGCGGGAGGGTGGGGAGTACTTGCCGGTGTCTCGCTCGGCGAGCGGGTCGATCGTCGCGCCGGCGGTCGTCTCAGGGAACCGGCTCTCGGCAGGGTCGTAGGGGATGATCCAGTCGGCGAAGATCGCGACGAGCGCCAGCGCGACGATCAGGAGCAGCGAGGCGTAGGCGACACGCTGCGCCCTCAGCCGGCGCCACGTCTCGGCGTAGTAGCCGCGCGACTCGATGCGCTCAGGACGTGTGCCGAGCCCTCGGAGGACGACCGCCATCAGCTGATCCGGATGCGTGGATCGACGAGCGGGTAGGCGAGGTCGACGAGGAAGTTCGCGACGACGATGACGGTGGCGAACAGCATCGTCGTGCCCATGATCATGCCGTAGTCACGGGCGGTCACGGACGAGATGTACGCGGCGCCGATCCCGGGCAGGCCGAAGATCGATTCGATAATGATCGAGCCGGTGACGAGGCCGGCGAACAGCGGGCCGGTCAGGGTGAGGATCGGGATCAGCGCGTTGCGGAGGGCGTGTCTGAGGTAGACCGTGCCGGTGCCGAGGCCCTTCGAGCGGGCGGTGCGGACGTAGTCCTGGTCGAGGACCTCGAGCATCGCGCTCCTCGTGAGGCGGGAGAGCAGGGCCGTGGCGGGCGCGCCGAGCGCCAGCGCCGGCACGATGCCGTTGCCGAGGCTGGCGAGGCTGTCGCCGAAGCCCTTGCCCATGCGGACGGGGAACCACTCCAGCCAGACGGCGAACACCAGCAGCAGGATGAAGGCGAGCACGAAGCTCGGGACGGCGGCGAGCGTGGTGCCGAGCCCTCGGGAGGCGTAGTCCACCGCCGTGTTGCGGCGGACGGCGGAGATGACGCCGACGGGGATGCCGATCGCGAAGACGATCGCGAACGACATCGTCCCGAGGAGCAGCGACGGCTTGAACTTATCGGCGAGGAGGTCGGTGACGCTCAGTCCCTGGCGCTGGAAGGAGAGGCCGAGGTCGCCCTGGACGAGGTGGCCGAGGTAGCGGGCGAATTGGATCGGGAGTGGGTCATCGAGCCCGTAGTAGGCCGTTTGCCGCTGCACGAAATCCGGGGAGACGCCCTGCTCCACGACCAGGCGGTCGAACGGTCCGCCTGGAACGGTGTGCATGAGCAGGAATGTCGCGAGCGCGACGAGGAAGAGTGTGAGCAGCGTCTCAGCGGCGCGGGAGATGAGGTAGCGGGCCATGGCGGCCGATGCGGCCGGGGCCGAAGCGCGGGCGGATCTTCGCCCGCGCTTCGATCCGGCTTAGCTGCTGCGACCCTGGATCGACACGCGGTCGAGGAAGAGGTCGCCGGGGATGCTGCTCTCCATGGAGCTGGGGGTGAGCCCCTGCACCCACGGCTGGATCAGCGCCTGGCGGGCCTCGTAGTAAAGCGGGGCGACCGCCAGGTCGTCGATCAGGATCTGCTGTGCCTGCACGTACAGATCGAGGCGCGTGTCGTGGTCGAGCTCAGTCTCGGCGGCGGCGACGAGTGAGTTGAACTCCTCGCTGTCGTAGTTGCCGAGGTTCAGACCGTGGTCGGTCTGGAAGATCGGCAGCCAGTTCTCCGGGTCCGGGTAGTCGCCGAACCAGCCGGCGCTGCTGACCTGGAACTCGCCGCCGAAGAGGGCGCTGAACGCGGCACCACGCTCGAGCGCGCGGATCGTGACCGTGATCCCGAGGTTGGTCTCCCACTGCTGCTGGAGCCACTCGTTGCGCTGGGCGGTGACGGAGTCATCCGGACCCATGATCTCGATCTCGAGGCCCTCGCCGCCAGGGAATCCGGCGTCGGCGAGCCAGGCGCGAGCCTGGTCGAGGTCCTGCTGGTACTGCGTGCCAGCGGTCGGGTCGTGGCCGGGCATTCCGGGCGGGACCCAGGCGTAGGCGGGGAGGACCGCACCTTCGCGCACGACGCCGGCGTACTCGTCGCGGTCGACCGCGGCCGCGAGCGCGCGGCGCACGTTCAGATCGGCGAGCGTCGGGTCCTCGTGGTTGAAGTAGAGGCCCTTGGTGGAGAGCTGCGCGTAGCTCACGAACTGGTCGACGAGGTCGGTGCCGCGAACCTGGACCAGCTCCTCGGGCCCGAGCCGGGCGATGTCGAGCTCACCCTCCTGGTAGGCGAGGAAGGCGACCGCGGCGTCTGGGATGATGTCGATCGAGATCGTGTCCAGCATCGGGTTGCGGTGCGAGTACTCGTTCTTGCCGAGCGTCAGGTCCTCGTCGTGGTTCCAGTCGGTCAGCGCGAACGGACCGTTGGAGACGTGCGTGGCGGGCTCGGTCCAGGTGTCGCCCGCGGCGTCGATGACGTCCTGGCGTACGGGGTAGAGCGGCCACAGCGTGGCGAGCGTGGTGAAGATCGGGCTCTGCGCGTTGAGCTGGTAGACGACCGTCAGGTCATCGGGGGCCGTGACCTCGAGGCCGTCAAAGATCGCCTGCTCGAACGGGCGGAGGTCGTCGCCCTCGAGCTCGTCAGCGACGGCCTGGGCGAAGGCGTCCTGCGCGCCGCCGGCGGCGATCACGCGGTAGAAGTCAGCGTAGGGAGCGCCAGCGCCGGGCTCGAAGAGGCGCTTCACGCCATCGACGAAGGCCTGAGCGACGAGCGGCTCGCCATCGGACCACTTGAGGTCGTCCTTCAGGGTGAAGGTGTAGGTGAGACCGTCCTCGGAGATGCCGCCGTTCTCAACGGTGGGGATGCTGGCGGCGAGGTCGGGCTGGATGACCTGGTTCTCGTCGATGCGGAGCAGGCCGGCGTAGAGCTGGCGGACCACGGCGATGCTGTCAGCGTCCGCGGCGCGCTGCGGGTCGAGCGAGGAGGGCTCGCCGGGCAGGCTGACGCGGAGCGATTGCTCCTCGGTGAGGTCGGGCGCCGGCGTCTCGGTGCCGGTGGCGCTGGCCGTCGGGTCGTCGCCGTTCGGACCCGGGGTGGAGGTGGGGTCGTCGGACGCGCTGCAGCCGACGGCGACGAACATCACCGCGGAGATCAGGAGCGCGAGGAGCAGCCACGGCCGGTGGGTGATCGCTGTGGTCATGATTGGTCCTTCAGTTCGACCCGCTTCGAGCAGGCGTTTCGCGAGTCATGCGCTGGCCTGCGCCCGCGCCCAGCCGCCATCGGCCCGGGCGAGGGGCTACGGCGAAGTGTCGGCACGATCGGCCGGAACCCTCACCGCTGCTTGCTACTGGTCCGCCGTCACTATCGAGAGCGGGATTGGGCCCGTCGATGCGGGATTGCCCGGATCGGCCCGAGTCACGGTCCATGCGGGTCGGAATTCGAGGTGCGCGAACTGACTCGCGCGCGTGCACGGCGCATGGATGTGCGTCAACTGTTAGGAAGTCAGCATTCAGAGCGCGGCTCGCTCGGCTGCAAGTGTGGTGGGAGCCGTTCGCGCGCGTCTTTGATCATCGGAATCGAAGGGCGGTGTGCGTAGGGGTGCCTCGGCGGGTTCGATCCCGGGGCCGGTGCCCGCCGCCGGACGGCGGAGCGCGGCTCGGTGGGGCTCGATCCGTGAGCCGGGCGTCGCGCACGTGGAGGCGCCGCCGGGCACGGGGTCGGGGAGTAGGATGGCGGCGTCAGGCGCCAGCCGAGGCGGCGGCGTCACGCCCGAGGAGGTTGTCATGGAGTTCGGCTGGAGCGACGAGGAGCAAGGGTTCCGCGCCGAGGTACGCGCCTTCATCGATGCCAACTGGTCGACGGGCACGGGGCACGACTGGGAGCCGGAGCGGGACAGCGACGCGGTCGCGACGTACCAGCAGGCGCTGTCCGACCACGGGTGGCTGACGATGGCGTGGCCCGAGGAGTACGGCGGCAAGGACGCGTCCTACATCCAGCAGGTGATCTTCAACGAGGAGAGCGTGCTGACCGGGGCGCCTCGTGGGGGACAGGGCGCCTCGTTGGTTGGCCCGACGCTGATGATCTTCGGGACGGAGGAGCAGAAGCTCGAACACCTACCGAAGATCGCGCGCAACGAGATCCGCTGGGCGCAGGGGTACTCCGAGCCGGGGTCGGGCTCCGACCTCGCGTCGCTGCAGACGCGCGCGGTGCGCGACGGCGACGAGTTCGTGATCAACGGGCAGAAGATCTGGACCTCGGGCGCGATGCACGCCGACTGGCTGCACGTGCTGACGCGCACCGATCCGGCCGCGCCGAAGCATCGCGGAATCAGCTACTTCATGATGCCGGCGGACACGCCGGGCATCACGATCCGTGCGCTCAGCCAGATCACCGGCGCGAGCGAGTTCGCGGAGACCTTCTTCGAGGACGTGCGGGTCCCGGCCGCGAACATGATCGGCGAGGAGAACCGCGGCTGGTACGTGGCCGCGACGACGCTCGACTTCGAGCGGTCCGGGGTGGACCGCGTCGCGGCGTTCCGCGGGCCGTACGCGCAGTTGCGACGGGTGCTCGACGACGCGGAGAGCGGGGTCGAGCTGACGGCTTCGGGCCGTGGTGACATCGCGGACATCGAGATCGAGGCCGAGGTGGCGCGGCTGATCGGCTACCGAGTGACCTGGATGCAGGCGAGCGGGGCGGTGCCGAACTACGAGGCGTCGATGTCGAAGGTGTTCGGCTCGGAGATGATCCAGCGGGACGCGCAGCGGGCGTCGCGGATCCTCGGACAGCGCGGGATGTTGCGGCCGGGGTCGCCTCACGCCGTCGAGGACGGCGTGTTCTGCCAGGTCTACCTGTGGGCGCCGTCGCGCTCGATCCTCGCCGGGACCTCGGAGATCCAGCGGAACATCATCGCGACGCGCGGGCTCGGGCTGCCGCGGGGTTAGCCGCCGGCTGCTGGCTCGTGGTCGGTGGCGTCGAGGACGAGTGGCGGCTCGGGGAGACGCAGCGCGACGCGCTGACCGGGGTCGAGTCGCTCGCGTGAGCTGAGGCGGACGCGCACCGTGTCGCCCTCCTCGAACGGGCCGTCCTCGGCGCTGCCGTTCTCGAATCGGACGTGCAGCACCTGGTCGTGGCCGTAGTACTCGCGCTGGATGACGGTGGCGGGGGTGCCGACCTCGGAGAGCTGGATGTCCTCGGGGCGGATGACGACGGCGGCGCGGCGGCGGGCCGGCCCAGCGTCGAAGGAGCCGAGCGGGGTACGGACGGTGCGGTCGGCGACGTCGACGTAGAAGACGTTGGCGTCGCCGATGAACTCGGCGACGTCGAGGGTGCGCGGGTGGAGGTAGATCTCCTCGGGGGCGCCGACCTGGACGATGCGGCCGCGGGCCATGAAGGCGACGCGGTCGGCGATGGAGAGCGCCTCCTCCTGGTCGTGGGTGACGAGGACGGTGGTGATGCCGGTCTCGCGGACGATGTCGTGTAGCTCCTGCCGGACCTGACCACGCAGGGCGAGATCGAGGTTCGAGAACGGCTCGTCGAGGAGCAGCAGCGTCGGACGCGGGGCGAGGGCGCGCGCGAGGGCGACGCGCTGCTGCTCGCCACCCGAGAGCTCGTGGACGCGGCGATCGCCGAGGGCGCTCAGCCCGGTGGTCGCGAGGGCCTCGATGGCGAGCGCGCGCTTGTCGTCCCGACCGCGCAGGCCGTACTCGACGTTCTCGAGCACGGTCATGTGCGGGAAGAGCGCGTAGTCCTGGAAGACCATGCCGACGCCGCGGCGCTCCGGCGGGACGAAGCGCCGGTCGTCGGCGACGACCGTGCCGGCGAGCTCGAGGGAGCCGGCGGTGGGCGCCTCGAAACCGGCGATCAGGCGCAGCGAGGTGGTCTTGCCGCAGCCCGACGGGCCGAGGATCGCGAGCAGCTCGCCCTGGTGGACCTCGAGGGTGAGGTCGGCGACGGCGTCGGTGTCGTCGAACGAGGCGCGGAGGCCCATCGCGCGGAGGGCGAGCTGTCCTGCCTCGTTGGGGACGCCGGGGCGCTCGGGGCGGGCGCTCATCGCCGGCGCCCAGTGATCTCGAGGATGGCGAGCGGGACGGAGGAGAGCAGCAGGAGCATCAGCGCCGGGAGCGCGGCCTTGGCGAAGAAGGCCTCGCTGGAGGCGCTCCAGACGCGGACGGCGAGCGAGTCGAAGCCGATCGGCGCGAGGATCAGGGTCGCCGGGAGCTCCTTGATGGTGGTGAGGAAGACGAGCGCAGCGCCGGCGAGGATGCCGCGGCTGGCGAGCGGTGCGGTGACGGTGCGGAGGACGTTCCAACGCGATCGTCCGAGCCCTCGCGCGGCCTCTTCCAGGGAGGGGCGAACCTGGAGGAGTGAGACGCGGGTGGCGCCGATCGCGAGCGGGAGGAAGAGGAGCAGGTAGGCGAGGATCAGCATCGCGAGCGACTGGTACAGCGGGCCCATGTTGATCCCGGCGAAGACGAGCGCGAGGGCGACGACGAGGCCGGGCAAGGCGTAGCCGGTGTAGGCGAGCACCTCGATGGGTCGGGTGATGGCGGAGCGGGGGTGGCGGACGGCGAGCAGCGCGACGGGGAGCGCGGCGGCAGCCGTGACGGCGGCGGCGAGGCCGGCGCCGAGGAGCGTGTCGCGCGTGGCGTCCCAGAGGCCGCCGACGGCCTCGCCGGCGGCGAGCCCGCGGATCAGCCAGTAGCCGAGCACAGTGGCGGGCAGCACGAGCGCGACGCTCAGCACGCTGCCGACGAAGGCGAGCGCGGGCCAGCGCCAGCGGCCGAGCCGGATCGGCGGTGCCTCGGCGGCGCCCGTGGCGCGGATGGCGTCGTAGCGGCGGCGGCCGCGTGTCCAGACCTCGAGGGCGACGACGACGAGGGCGAGCATGGCGAGCACGGAGGCGAGGGCGGCGGCACCGGTGCGGTCGAAGGTGGACTCGTAGCGGATGAAGATGACGCGGGTGAAGGAGTCGAAGCGCATCAGGGCGGGCGCGCCGAAGTCGGCGAGGGCGTAGAGGGTGACGATCAGCCCGCCGGAGGAGAGGGCGGGGCGGAGCTGGGGCAGGATCACGCGTCGGAAGGTGGTCCAGCGGCCGTAGCCGAAGCCGCGCGACGCGTCCTCGAGACGTGGATCGAGGGCGATGACGGCGGGCCGGACGGAGAGCAGTACGTAGGGATAGGTGAAGATCGCGAGGACGGTGGTCGCGCCCCAGAAGCCGTAGATCGCGAACGGCAGGTCGCGGCCGAGGAGATCGGCGAGGAGGCCGCCGGGGCCGAAGGTGGAGATGGCGACCATCGCGCCGACGTAGGTGGGGACGGCGAGCGGCGCAGCGGCGAGGATCGCGAGCAGCCGCCGACCGGGCAGGTCGGTGCGTTCGGTGAGCCAGGCGATCGGTAGCGCGATCGCGGTGGCGATGGCGGTCACGGCGGCGGCGAAGGCGAGCGTGCGGACCGTCAGGTCGAGGGTCGAACGCGCGAGGATGGCATTGGCGGCGTCGGCGGGAGCTTCGCTGACGCGGGCGACCAGGTACACGGGCGGGACGAGCGCGATCAGCGCCACCGCACTGGCCGCGACGACGAGCGCAGCCGACGGCCGTCGCGTGGTGCGCGCGGACCTCGTGCGCCGGAATGGCCCGCTGGCCGCGCTGAGCGCGCTCATCGCGTCGGGGTCGCGGCTGATCGCATTCGTGTGTCGTTCCTCGACGGACGGGTGTGCGGTCCAGTGTCTGTGAAGACACGGTACACACTCATCCCCTTTTACCCTACCGACGGTCCCTAGTGCGACCTAACCTTGGTCACACTCACATGTGACCCTTGGTCCCTCGCGACGGCAGTGCCGTCGATAGCTAGTAGACACTACTCCATCCGAAGATTAGGGTGCACATCGTTTCGAGATGTGACATCGCTCTGACGAAAGATGGTTCGCCTGATGAGCATGAGCAGACTGCTGCCGTTCCTGGGACTGCTCGCCGCCGGCGTCGCCGCGCTGGCGATCGCCTGCGGCGACGACGAGGACCGCGAGATCACGGTGTATTCGGGCCGCAGCGAGGAGCTGATCGGGCCATTGCTGGAGCAGTTCAGCGAGGAGACCGGCATCGAGGTCGGCGTGCGCTATGCCGGCACCGCCTCGTTGGCCGCGCTGCTCCTCGAGGAGGGCGACCGGACGGATGCGGACCTGTTCATCGCGCAGGACGCGGGCGCGTTGGGCGCCGTCCAGCGCGCGGGGCTGTTCGCGGACCTCGATGACAGCGTGCTCGACCGCGTGCCCGAGGTGTACCGCTCGCCGAGCGGGCAGTGGGTCGGCGTCTCCGGACGCGCGCGGGTGGTGGTGTACAACACCGACGCGGTGTCGCCGGATGACCTGCCGGATTCGATCGTCGACTTCACGGACGCGAACTGGGAGGGCCGGATCGGCTGGGCGCCGACGAACGGCTCGTTCCAGGCCTGGCTGACCGCGCTGCGCGTGGCGGCCGGCGAGGATGCGGCGCGCGAGTGGCTCGAGGGCATCGAGGCGAACGGCGTGACCGCGTACGCGAACAACACGTCGATCGTGGAAGCGGTCGGTCGTGGCGAGGTCGACGTTGGGTTCGTGAACCACTACTACCTCTACCGCTTCCTCGCCGAGGAGGGCGACGACTTCCCGGCGCGGAACCACTTCACCGGCCCCGGCGACGTGGGCACGCTGGTGAACGTGGCCGGCGCGGGGGTGATCGCGGACTCCGACGCGAGCGACGAGGCGGTCGAGCTGCTGGAGTTCCTGCTGAGCGACGAGTCGCAGGAGTTCCTGTCGGGCGAGAACTTCGAGTACCCGCTCGTGGACGGCGTCCCGACCTCGGTGGAGCTGATGCCGCTGAGCGAGATCGTCCCAGTGGCGATCGACCTCGACGACCTCGAAGACCTCGAGGGGACGCTCGCACTGCTGCAGGACACAGGCGTCCTGCCGTAGCGCGTCCCTCGGATGGCGGGGGCGCCGTGTGCTAGCGTGCCGGTGCTCTCGCCGACCTCGAGGGGTGCGCGATGACCGAGGTAACGATCGCGGGCGCGCGCGGCGCCATCCCCGCCTACGTGGCGACGCCGGAGGCGGATGGTCCGTGGCCGGGCGTGCTCGTGATCCACGACGCGCTCGGGATGACCACCGACGTACGGAACCAGGCGGATTGGCTGGCGAGCGCCGGGTACCTCGCGGTCGCGCCTGACCTCTACTACTGGGGCGGCCGGATCCGCTGCCTGTTCAGCACGATGCGGCAGGCGATGCGAGGGTCGGGCGCGGTGTTCGAGGACTTCGAGGCGGTGCGCGCGTGGCTGGCTGGTCGCGAGGACTGCAGCGGCCGGGTCGGGGTGATCGGGTTCTGCATGGGCGGCGGCTTCGCGGTGCTGCTGTCCGCGCGGGACGGCTACGGGGCCTCGAGCGTGAACTACGGCGGTCTGCCGAAGGACGCCGGGACGCTCCTTGAGCAGGCCTGCCCGATCGTGGCGAGCTACGGGCAGCGCGACCCGACGCTGCGGGGGACCGGGCCAGAGCTGGAGCGGTTACTCGCCTCGTCGGGTGTTGCGCACGACGTGCGGGTGTACCCGACGGCGGGCCACGGCTTCATGAACGACCACGCCTCGGAGGACGTGCCGCTGGGCTCGACTGGCCTCGAAGGTCTCGCGGACCGCGTACGACGCGGAGGCGACGGCCGATGCGCGGGTGCGGATCGTGGCGTTCTTCGACGAACACCTGCGGGGGTAAGCGCGGCTCAGCCTCGCGTGGGGTACGGGTAGTCGACGAGCTCGGAGCCGGGGTCGTCCGCGTCGAAGGTCCAGTACTGGCGGATCTCGGCGATCAGGTCTTCCTCGAAGCGGTAGTGCTCGGACCCGCGGAAGGCGAACGGGCCGGCGTCTGAGTAGCCGCTCATCGTCCACTCGACGGCGGCCTCATCGCCTTCCTCGATGCCGGCGTCGACGATCCAGGCCGCGCCGGCCCAGCGTTCACGGACGCCGGTCCAGAAGGCGCTGATGGCAGCGCTCCCTCGGATGGGGGCGTGGTTGGTGTCGTAGATGACGGCGTCGTCGGTGAAGCAGGCTGCGATGTCCTCGGCGCGGCCGTTCGTGCACGCGTCGAAGTAGGCGCGCACGAGGTGGAGTCGCTTCGTCATCGGGCGGGGGTGGTGACGGCGATCATCTCGACGCTGTCGTTGCGGAGTGGCGTCCGGTCCCAGTCGCCGTACCACTCGACGACCTCGAGGCCGGCTTTGGCGCACTCGGCTTCGACCTGCTCGCGGGTCGGGAAGCGGAGGCGGCTGTGGCCGAGCAGCTCCTCGCCGCGGGAGAGCACGCGGATGTGGTGGGTGAGGGCGATCAGGCCGTCGGGCTGTTCGGCGACCTCGTAGGACTCCTGGAGCGGGCCGTGCTCCGCGGAGTCGACGATCGCGCGGTCGCCGGACCAGCGCTCCCACTGGCGGTCGAGCGGGTTGCGCGTCT
The DNA here is from genome assembly GCA_028279505.1 of Dehalococcoidia bacterium. Lineage (GTDB taxonomy): Bacteria > Chloroflexota > Dehalococcoidia > UBA2979 > UBA2979 > UBA6627. The sequence continues at coordinate 44,893 of JANQNP010000032.1, read as the reverse complement.
CGAAGATGAAGCGACCGTCGGGCTGGAGGTGGCGGCCGACGTTGGCGAGGAGGGCGGTCGCGGCCTCGGAGGTGTGGACGGCCTGGAAGGCGTGGCCGGTCATGTAGGCGAAGCGGAAGCGGGTGGGGGTCGAGAAGGTCTGACCGGGGGCGTGGATCCACTCGACCTGGGAGGTGCCTCGGCGGGAACGCGCGACGCCGATCATGCCGCCGCCGGGTTCGACGCCGGTGACGTCGAGGCCCGTCGTCTCGGCGAGGCCGACCGCGAGCTGGCCGGTGCCGCAGCCGACGTCGAGGACCGGGCCGCCGTAGCTGCGCGCTTCGGCGACGTAGAAGTCATCCTGGTGCGTCCAGGGGTTCAGATAGTCGTAGAACCCGGCGAGGCGGGCCTCCTCGTAGACGTCTTCGGGCACCTAGGTCAGCTCCAGCGACAGCTCACGGAGCAGCTCGACCAGCTCCTCGATGCTGGCCGGCACCGCCGAGACCGGCAGCCGGCGGGCGCCGACGTGCTCGACGTCGTGCGCGTCGCTGCCGGCGGTCATCGGCTTACCGAGGACTCGACCGACCTCGAGGGCGAGGGCGTTCTCGCGTTCGGTGCAGCCCGCGTTCTCCACCTCGATGGCGTCGACGCGAGAGAAGTGGGGGTGGCGGGCGAGTTCCTCGGGGGTGAGATTGGCCTCGAAGGGTGGGCGCTGGCTGGTGTGGATGCCGTCGAAGTAGTGGCGGAAGGGGTGGGCCCAGACGACGAAGTGGCCCCGGCCCGCGGCGTGGTCGAGCAGCTCGGTCGCATCGTACGGAAGCGTCACGCCGGGCTCCGCGCCGAGGACGATGAAATGGCCGGCGTTGGTGGTGGCCTCGATCGCGGGGTAGACGCGGACGCCCCACCGGTCCTCGAAGAGGGCTCGCTCGCCCTCGGTCCAGACGCGCCAGTGCTCGGTGACGAGCAGGCCGCCGGTCTCCTGTTCGGCAGCGCTCTGGCCGAGGGCGTCGACGGAGATCGAGGAGTCGGCGCTGCCGGCCTTGGTGTGCAGGTGGAGTTCGATGTGGGGCATTGGTTGGGAGGCTATGGAGGGTGTGGGGAGGGCGCTAGGGGTGCGCCGGGCGCCCCGCCCCCCGGCGTGAGGGGGCGTCGCGACCCCCGACGCCGGGGGGACCTTCGGAGCCTTCTTCCCGGCGAGTCGGGGGCTGGGCCTCACGGGGTGGATGCCGTGAAGGCTCCAGTGATGGGGCGGTTGGGCCACGAAAGTTGGGGCGCGCTAGCCTGGGCGACGCGTAGGCGTTGGCCGCTCGGCGAGGCGGGATTGGACGCGATGGCCGTCCGGGTAGTGATCTTACTGCTCCTTGCCGTCATGCTCGCTTTGACGGGCGCGGCTGCGGGTGATTGGGCGTCCGCCGGCAGTGCGGCACTCGTTGCACTCCTCTTGGCCTGGGTGATCACGCCGCTTCGGCTAGGACCAGAGCGATTCCTCAGTCTGGCGGCAGCTACCCGGACCGTCGGGGCCGTAGTGGGAGTGGCAGGCGGGTTCACGCTCTATCGCTGGTGGATCGACGGCGAGTTCCCGCTGTTGCTGGGTCTCATCGCGTTCGTGGCGACCGTTCGGCTCATGACGCTAGCGGACGTCTGGCTCTGGATCCGGTCGCGCAGCGACGAGGATTGAGCCTGATTCGCTCTGGGGGCGGCGGCGAGCGCCGGAAGCTTGCGGCCGCATCGCAGCATCGGCCAGCTTGTGTCCTCACGCCCGGCCGTTAGGCCCATCGCGCCCCGGGGGGCGTGCGTGGGCGTGCCCGCGTTCGACCAGGTCTCGGCTAGCGGCCGTGGAAGTCGGGCTGGCGCTTCTCGGCGAAGGCGCGGGGGCCCTCCTGGGCGTCGTCGGTGTACTTGAGGCGGGCCTGCATCGCCTCCTCGAGGCGGAGGCCGTCGGCGAGGGGCATGTACTGGGCGCGGACGGACATCTCCTTGATGGCGCGGACGGCGAGCGGGGGCATGGCCCTCAGTTGCTGTGCCTTCTCCATCGCGACGTCGAGCTGGGTGCCGTGGGGGACGACCTGGTTGATGAAGCCGAAGTGCGCGGCCTCCTCGGCGGTGAGGCGGCGGCCGAGGAGCAGGACCTCCATCGCGATCGGGTAGGGGAGCTGGCGGATGGTGCGCTGGGTGCCGCCGTTGCCGGGGAGGATCCCGCGCTTCACCTCGGAGAGATCGAACAGGGCATGCTCGGTGGCGATGCGGATGTCAGTGGCCATCAGCAGGGTCATGCCACCGGCGAGGCAGAGGCCGTTGACCGCGGCGACGATGGGCTTCCAGACCTCGAGGCCGCGGTTGAGGATCTGGTCGGCCTGGGTCTGCCAGAACTCGTAGGCCTCGGGCTGGGCGGGGATGGTTTGCTTGAGGTCGGCGCCGGCGGAGAAGACCTGTTTCTCAGGGGTGCGGTTGGGCTGCGGGGCGCCGGTGACGACGCCGACCCAGATGTCCGGGTTGTCGCGAATCTCGACCCAGCACTCGGAGAGGCGCTCGTACATGTGCGGGGTCATCGCGTTCAGCGCCTCGGGGCGGTTGAGCGTGATGGTGGCGATCTTGTCGTGAACGTCGAAGTCGATGGTCATGCCGGGCTCCTCGAGAGGTGCGATGTCCTCGGTGGGTGGGGTTAGCGGCTGCCGCTGCCGATGTTGAGCAGGTCGCGGGCCATGACGATGCGCTGGACCTCGGAGGGGCCTTCGCCGATGCGGCGGATGCGCAGCTCGCGGTACCAGCGCTCCATCGGGAGGTCCTTGGACATGCCGAGGCCGCCCATGATCTGCATGCAGCGGTCGACGACGCGGCCGGCGCCCTCGGTGCTGACGAGCTTCGCCATCGAAGATTCGAAGCGGAACGGGAGGCCTCGTTCGGCCTTGTCGGCGGCGGCGAGGCAGGCCCAGCGGGAGGTGCGGAGGTCGATTTCGTTGTCGACGAGCATCCACTGGATCGCCTGGCGGCTCGCGAGCGGCTCGCCGAAGGTGACGCGCTGCTTCGCCCAGTCGATCGCCATCTCGTGGGCGTAGGTGGCGACGCCGATGCCTGCGGCGGAGTAGGGGATGCGGTTCCTCGCGAGGTAGTCGTTCGCGAGGGCGAAGCCGCCGCCCTCCTCGCCGAGGACGTTGTCGTTGGAGATGCGCATGTCGGTGAACGAGAGCTCGGTGGTGTAGTGCGCGCGGAGCACCTGAACGAGGCGCTCGACGCGGAAGCCAGGGGTGTCGGTGTCGACGATGAAGGCGGTGATGCCCTGGCGGCCCTTCGAGGGGTCGGTGCGGACGTAGACGATGCCGTAGTCGGCGGTGTCGGCGCCTGAGTTCCAGAGCTTGCCGCCGTTGATCACCCACTCGTCGCCGTCGCGGACGCCGCGGGTCTGGATCGCGCGCGCCGGGTCGGATCCGCCGCTGGGCTCGCTCAGGCCGAAGAAGCCGCTCTTCTCACCTCGGATGGTGGGCCAGAGGTACTTCTCCTTCTGCTCCTCGTTAGCGTTGTAGAGCTGGGCCTGCGGGCCCTGGCCGAAGACGCCGTAGGAGGGCGCGTAGAGGCCGGCGCGGTGCTGGGACATCTCCTCAGCGACGAGGGTGCGGGTCACGGTGTCGACGCCGGGCCCGCCGTACTCCTCGGGGACATCCATCTGGTAGAGGCCCATGTCCTTCGTCATCTGGGTGAGGCGCTCGTCGTCCTCGGGCCGTAGGTGGAAGGCGTCGGGGTCGAGGTCCGCCTCGAGGGGGCGGATCTCCTCGCGGACGAAGCGCCGGACGTTGTCGATGATGAGCTGCTGCTCGTCGCTGAGTTCAAAGTCCACGTTCGGCGTCCTCGCTCTTCCAGTGGTAGCGGCCCAGTCTCGGCAGCGGTTCGGGGTCCTCGAGGTTGCCGGGCGGCAGCACCTCGTGGTCCTCGCGGTAGCGGGTGAGGATCTCGATCCAGCGGCTGTAGTAGTTGTGGTTGACCTCGAAGCGGTAGAAGCGGGCGCGGCCGCGCACCGACGGCAGGTCCTCGCCCATCCTCGGGTGGTCCCAGTTCTCGCGGGCGAGGCGATCGCTGGTGCTGAAGTGGCGGAACAGCTCGCCGCGGAGGCCGAAGGGGGACTTGCCGCTCGCCTTGCCGATGTAGAGGGTGCGCTGGTCCTCGTCAGCGAGTTCGTAGACGCCCATCGCGCCCGGGATCGACTTCGCGTCGAGGGTGTCGTCCCACTCGGTCCACTCTTTGCGAATCCGCACTAGGAGGCCTCGGGCTCGAAGAGCAGCACGCTCGCCTCGTCGCTCACGGCCTCGAAGCGGGGCTCGACGCGCATGCCGATCGAGACGGCGGAGGGTTCGAGGTCGAAGATCGGGCCGAGCATCCTCGGTCCTTCGTCGAGCTGGACGGTGGCGACGACGTAGGGAAGACGGTCGCGGAAGGCGACGTGATAGGGCTGGTGGACCACGACGAAGGAGTAGACCTCGCCGTGGCCGGGGACGGTCTGCCACTCGAGGTCGGTGGAGCCGCAGGCGTAGCAGAAGCTCTCCGGTGGGTGCTGGTGTTCGCTGCAGGCGGCACAGTGCTGGAGGCGCATCTCGCCGGCGCGGAGGCCGGCACGGAAGGGCGCGGTGAGCTCGGTCTCGTCAGGTACGAGGTCCGCCATCGCGGAGAAGTCCGGGTCGACGATCTGGTCCGCCGTCATCGCTAGCCCTTCGAGACGATCATGGTCGAGTGGGTGGTCATGATGCCGCCCTGCTGGCTGACGAGGCCGACCTCCGCGTCCTTGACCTGGCGTGGGCCGCCCTCGCCGCGGATCTGGCGGACGGCTTCGACGACGAGCTGCGTGCCGGGCATGCCGGTCTCGGAGAGCAGGCCGCCCGAGGTGTTCACCGGCAGCTCGCCACCGACGTGGGTGCGCTGGTCCTCGTAGAACGCGCCGCCCTCGCCCTTCTCGCAGAAGCCGTACTCCTCGAGGGTGACGAGCGGGACGATGGTGAAGCAGTCGTAGATCTCGCAGAAGTCGATGTCTTTGGGGCCGAGGCCGGCGTTGCGGAAGGCGGCTTCGCCGGAGACGGCGGCGCCGCTGGTGGCGAGGTCGCCGCGGCGGAAGAAGTCCCAGGCGGGGTGACCCTGACCGATGCCCTCGATGTAGACGGGGTCCTTCGCGAGGTCTTTGGCGCGCTCCTCGGTGGTGACGATGTAGGCGGCGCCGCCGTCGGAGACGGGGCAGCAGTCGAGGAGCCGGAACGGCTCAGCGACGAAGCGGGAGTGCTCGTAGTCCTCGCGGGTGATCGGGTCCTGGAAGACGGCGTTAGGGTTCATGCTCGCGTGGTGTCGGTGGGCGATCGCGACGTTGGCGAGCTGGTCGTGGGTGGTGCCGTACTCGTGCATGTGGCGACGGGCGATCATCGCGTAGCTCGACGGTGCGCCGAACAGGCCGGCGGCCGCGTCGTCGCCTCGAGGACGGGCATAGGTCGTGCGGGTGCCACTCCTCGGGTTGTCGCCGTAGGAGATGGCGATGTAGCTCGCCTGCCCGAGGGCGAGGGCGCTGATCGCGTACTGGATCAGGCCGATGTTGCTGGCGCCGGCCTGGTCGAGTGTGCCGGTGACGCGCGGGGTGATGCGGAGTGCCTCCGCGACCTTGGGCGCCCAGAGCATCGGGAAGGTAGAGGTCGGGGCCTTGGTGAGGACGCCGTCGATGTCGTCCTTCTCGAGGCCGGCGTCTTCGATCGCGTTGCGGATCGCGAGCACGTTGTGGGCGAGCTGCGACATGCCAGGGACCTTGCCGTACGGCGTCTGGCCGACGCCGACGATGCAATAGCGGCCGTCGATGCCCTTCATCGGACCCCCTCGGATGGTTCGGTCGCCCTCGGATGGTGGGGTGCGGGCGTGGGGCGGTTATACAGGGCGCTGCTGCGTGGGGACTAGCGGGAGGCGGACGCCGCGGGCGCCAACTAACTCACGGCTTGTCGATGCCGAGGACGCGATGGCACCAGGCGAGGAGGCGGGGATCCGCCATGGAGTCCGACCAGAAGGCAGCGAGCCAGCGATAGGCGGTGTCGAAGAGTGGCTCGAGCCCCCGGGACTCGAGCCACTCATGCGCGATCGCCCGGTCAGCGTCGGTGGCGGACGGCGTGATCTCGGGGTCGAGGTAGGCGACGGCGGCGAGTGGATCGAGCCTTCGATCGCCGATCAGTGAGATGACGCCGAAGTCGAGGACGGCCGTGACTCGCGCACCATCCGCGAGCATGTTGCCGGGAAACGCATCGAGGTGGACGAACGACGGTTCCGATGGCTCGGGCCAGGCGCTGGCAATGGCGGTGGCGTCGACTCGACCGATGAGCCCGCCGGCCGCGAGGCTCGCTGTAGCCCGTGCCTTCAGGTAGGCGCGGAAGGTGTCGCCTCGGACCGGGTTGTCGCGGATGAGCTCCCCGTACCAGTCGCGATTGACGATGAGATCACCGATGCGAGCGGCGGTGTCCAGGTAGCTCACGATGAGCGCCGCCCTGACGTCGCTAGAGGCGCCTTCGAGCAGTGAGCTGAGGTCCCGGCCGGGCAGACGACGTTCAATCGTGACGACGCGGTCGGCGATTTCGAGAGTCGACAGCACCTCGGGAATCTCGAACGGTACTCGGTCAGCGTGTTCGCGTAGCTCGCTGAGGAGCCGGTTGCGGCTGTCGACCGACTTCGTGGCTCGATGGCTGATCCGAGCCACGCGCGTGGCGTCCAGCGCGAATACCGAGGCCTCGCCGCCCGCGCCCAGGAGAGCGCTGTCGTCGATGCCCAGCTCTGCAAGGACTCGGACGAGTCCGGCATCCAGCTCCGGTGTGCTGACTAGTACAGCCCGTCGACGGTGTCGCGATCGAGAGACGCGACCAGCCGCTCCTTCGTGGTCGGGAGTTCGAGCTGGTCGACGAGGGCGGCAGCGAGGTTTGGGACCTCGTCAGGGTCCGGCCAGTCCTCGGTGTTCCAAAGCTGGGAACGGACGACGCACTTGGCGCAGTGCATGAAGGCCTCGTCCACATCGACGACGATCGCGAGCTCGGGGACCTTGCCCTTGATCACCATGCTGTCTCGAAGGGACTGGTCGCGGACGATCGTAGCGGTGCCCTGGACACGGAGCGTTTCGCGGACGCCCGGGACGAGGAAGTACAGCGCGACCTTCGGGTTCTGGATCAGGTTGCTGAAGGTGTCGCCACGGCGGTTACCGGGGCGGTCGGGGATCGCGAGCGTCTGCTCGTCGAGCACCTGGACGAAGCCGGCGGGGTCGCCCTTCGGAGAGACGTCCTGGTTGCCCTGCGCGTCGGACGAGCCGATGAGGATGAACGGCGACCGGGCAATGAAGCCGGCGAAGTGTTCGTCGATGGAACCGAGTGACTTGGAGACGGCACCGGCGCTCGGGGTGCCGAGGATCTCCCGGAGCTGTTCCTCGGTGGCGATCACATCCTGGAAGCGCTGCGTCGCGGTGGTCATGGTTGCTCCTCCGGTTCGCTGGAAGACGTTACACCTTCGCGACACGGCCGCAGCGCTCGGACCGGACGGAGTTACTCGTGCAGCGTGAGTGGGTCCGCCCGGTTGTGGAAGGTCCAGAGGTCGAGGCCGCTCAGTCTGGCGACAAGGACCCGGCCGTCGGCCTCGATGTCGGCCGCGGTGATGATCTCGCTCCACGGTTCTCCGCTGGCGGCGCTCGGCAGCTCGTCGATGCGGCGACGCAGCAACTCGACACTGGCCTCTGCGTCTGCCGCGTTCTCGTGCACGAGGACCACCACGAGGTGGTTGTCCTGGCCGTCGCTCACGGCGCCGGCGGCGAATAGCTGATGCGCGCGCAAGACCGGGGTATCCGGCGCGGGATTCCACTGCTCCTCGAGTCGCTTCGCTTCGGCGGGGTCGTCCAAGAAATCGAGCCAGATATCGCCGATCTCCTCCCAGAACCTCGGTCCGAGCGTGCTGGTGGTCATCATGGCGAACCAAGCTTGCTCGCGGTCGAGGGCTTCGGCGGCGAGTTGGAAGTCCTCGCGGTCGGCGAGTGAGCTCCGATCGTCAAGCGCCCCGGCATCGAGCGTGGCGCGCATGAGGGCGTCAGTCGGTGTCCTGATCGCGATCCTGTCGGTCAGGAACAGGCGGCCGCCCCGTCCGAGGTTGTCGTACATGGGTGGGCTGAGGCGTTCGCGGAGGTGCTGCCGTAGCTCGATGCCCCAGCCGAAGTAGTTGACGCCCTTGTGCTCGTAGTTGTCGGTGGTCTGGAAGCAGCCGGAGCACACACGGAGGGTGTCGGCGGCTGCGCCGGCATCGAATCGCCCGCCCGCCAGGAAGAACCGATCGGGCGGGATGCCTGCCTCGGCGATGAGATCGACGTCCGACAGGCTGAGGTGGAGGTAGTCGAGGTAGTTGCTCTGCGTCGCCTCGCGGCTGACGTCCTGGTTGAGCACGAGCAGCGTGAGGTCGTCGAGTCGAGATGCGTCGGTCAGCGCAGCTTGATAGGCGTTGATCTGGTCGACGTCGGTTCTGTCTGCGGGGAGTTCCACGCCGGCGGATCGTCGCAGCGTCGCGAGATTGAGCAGCAGCACCTGGTTCGCGTTGTCGCGGTTCGACGGAATCCAGCTGAGGGATTCCGTGAACGAGCGATCGCTGGAGGTCTCGTCGTCGCCGCTGCAGCCAGCGACGAACCACGCCGTGAGGACGATCAGCAGGAACCAATGCCGCGAGATTGTCATGCGGGCGAGCATACTCACAGACGACTGTCTGGGCGCTCTCGCCGCGGGTGACTGCCGTCGGCGGGGTGGTCGCTTCGATCGGCCTCGGGGATGCGATGGACGATGCGGGCGCGGACTAGCCGGGGGCGGGTGCCGCGGGCGCTCGGTGCGTTTAGCGTGTGAGGCGGATCGCGGTGACGGTGTAGGGCGCGAAGGTGGTGGTCACGTCGCCGTTGGCGACGGAGACCGGGACGCCCTCGATAGCCGCGGTTGCGGCGCCGATGGTGGCGGGGTTCAGGGATACGCCGTTGAGGGTGGAGCCGTGGGTGGGGCCGTAGCTGTCCTCGGAGAGGTCGTCGGGGTCGGGGTTCGCGAGCGTCACCTTCGAGCCGCTGGTCGCCCGGAAGCCGGCGACGTCGATCGTGGTGGTGATCGGCCGGTCGGAGATGTTCGTGACCATGAGCGTCAGGACGTTCGGGTCGGCTGAGTCCGTGGCGGCCCAGATCGAGATCGCCTCGTCGTCCGCTGAGCTGGAGGCGACCAGCGAGTCGCCGAAGTAGTTCGCGTAGAGGAAGAGCGTGTAATAGGACGGGCGCAGGAAGATGCTCCCGCCGTCGTCGGGGCTGGCGATGGCCGGGTAGCCCTGCCAGTCGTTGCCGTATCCCTGGTACCAGGTGACGTAGTCGGTGCCGTGGTAGGCGAGGCGGCCGAGGATGTCGGCCATCCAAACCGCGTTCAGGTGGTTGCTGTTGTGCGGTGAGGCGCCGTGGTTGCAGGCGTCGAAGTTGAGCTCCGTGATGCCCTGCGTGAGGCTGCTGCCGGACGGGATCACCTCGTTCTGGACGCGCTCGGGGCCGATCTGGCTCCAGATGCGCGAGAAGGTGTGACGCCAGTTCTCGTTCGGGTCGCTGATCTTGTCGTCGCCGGGCTTGAGGTCCCAGGCCCAGACGGTCATGCCGCCGGGCTCATCCGACGCCCAGCAAGACTGGTACCAGTGGTAGCTCAGGGAGTCGGCGCCGCCCTCGACGGCGGCGGGGAGGTAGCGCGACATCGCGCTCGTGCCCTCGGCCCAGTTCGCGCCGACGATGTCGTGGCCGGAGGAGGCGACGCCGCCCACGATCACGATGCTCGGGTCGACGGAGCGCAGCACCTCGGCGTAGCGCTCGACGCGGCTTCGGTAGGTGTCGGCGTCCAGCGCGGCCGGGGAGTCCTGGCTGTACTCGAGGTCGAGCTCGTTGCCGAGCTCCCAGTACTTGAAGCCGTAGCCGCGCTCGACATTGGCGTAGTGCAGCAGGTCGGCCCACATGTACGGGTCGTTGAGCGAGACGTTGACCTGGATCATCACCTCGGCGCCGGTGCGTCGCGCGAAGCTTGCGAGGTCATCGATCTCGTCGATGCCGTAGTGGTAGGCGTAGTCGAGGTCGGTGTTGATCTGGCCGGCGAATGCCGGGGCGAAGTTTGCGCGGCTCGGGTTCCACTCTTCCTGCGGTGTGCGCTGGGGTGCGCGCTCCCAGCCGACCCAGTTCGCCCAGAGTCCGCCCGCGTAGCGGATCAGGCCGGTGTCCGAGGCCTCGAGGACGCTCGCGAGGTAGGGGACGCCGCCGGCGAAGGGCTTGTTCCAGCTGTGCTCCCAGTTCACGAGGCCGACGCCGAGCATCTCGTTGGAGAACGGGTGCACCGGCATGTTCGCGTCGACCGCCAACAGCGCGTCGCTGGTGGGACGGAGCGCCGATGGGGCCGCCGTTGCCGCAAAGCCGATCTCATCGACGTAGAACGGCGCGGTGCTCGTTCGGATGCTCATCAGGCGGATGCCGAAGACGCGCTCGCTGGTCGCGCCGAGCGTGCTGAGGGGGATCCACGCGTCCTCCCACGCACCCGCCGGGGGCGTGATCAGGTGCGGCTGGCTGGAGAGCGCCATGCCGCGCTCGTCGAGGAGATAGAGGGCATATAGCTGGTTCCCGGCGGTTGCGCGAATCGAGAGGCCGAGCCAGGTGTATGAGCTGACGTCGATGCCGCTGCCGTGCGAGGCGCCCCATCCGGACCACGAGTGTCGCGGCGTGACCTCGACGGATCGTTGGCCGGCGCGGACGGGGGCGGCATTGCCCGGATCGGCGGTGACGCCCCAGGTCCAGGACGACCAGCCGGTGGCGAGGGCGTCCGAGTAGACGTAGCGATCGACGGTGAGCTCAGTGGTGGAGGCGCTTGCGCCCTCCGAGAGTGAATCGCAGGCGGTCAGAGCCAGGCCCGCGAACGCGAGCAGCGACCATAGGCACGCGCGGGCAAGGCGGGTTGACCGCATTGGCTGAAACTCCCCGAGCGATCCTCGGACCGAGACGTTGAGCGGTGGTGTAGCGCCGGCGAGGAAACTGCGAGATGCCGGCGAGGCCGGCCGACATGCGGTGGGGGGTGGCAGCCGATCGTACACGCCTCGTGGCCCCAACGGGCCAGGGCGCGTCGCTAGGATGGGCGCCCGGGCGCGCCCGCGCCCGACGTCGCCGAACGCGAGGCCGCCGTGGCAGTTCGTCAGCTCGAGATCGACACCGATCGCCTGCTCGCGCGCGTCGAGGATGGCGTCGGCTGGTTGGTGTTCAACAACCCGGAGCGGCTGAACGCGGTGAACTTCGCGATGAAGCAGGCGATCCCGGGCATCGTCGAGGCGTTCGACGCGGACGAGGATGTTCGCGTCGTCGTGATCACGGGGACTGGCGATCGGGCGTTCGTCTCTGGGGCCGACGTCACGGAGTTCGGAGAGTTGCGCTCGACGCCCGAGGCGATTCGCGTCTACGACGAGGTCACCGATCGGATGTGGGACTCGCTCCGCGAGCTGCGGAAGCCGTTGATCGCCCTCGTGCGTGGGTTCGCCCTCGGTGGTGGGCTGGAGACGGCGTTGCGGGCCGACCTGCGGATCGCGGCGGAGAACGCCGAGTTCGGGATCCCGGCGGTGAAGATCGGGCTGGGGTTCTCGTACGACAACACCGAGGAGTTGCTGCGGGTGATCGGCCACACGAAGACCGCGGACCTGCTACTGACGGGGCGGCGAATGGGCGCCGAGGAAGCGCTGGCGTGCGGGCTCGTGAACCGGGTCGTTGCCCTCGACGAGATCGAGCAGGTGGTGCGCGATCTGGCGGCGGAGATCGCGGGCAATGCGCCGCTGGCGGTGCGGCTGGTGAAGGCGAACATGCAGGCGGCCCACCTGCCGCCCGACGAGCGCGACCGGGAGCGTCTCGATGCCCTCGTGGCGGAGTGCTACGCGAGCGAGGACTACGCCGAAGGGCGCCGTGCGTTGAGCGAGAAGCGGCGGCCGGAGTTCACCGGGCGCTAGGCGGACGGGGTGCAGCGCGCGGGTCGTTGGCGAGCCGGGGCCGGCGCCCTCCTATAATCCGCCGGTCGTGAGGGTGGCTCTGACCTCGGGAGCCCCGACCGCGATGGACACGGAAGGGGTGGCATGACGGCCGCAGCGCTCGAGGGGATTCGCGTCCTCGATCTGACGCACGGGAGCTTCAACTACGCCGGGCGGCTGCTGGCCGGGCTCGGGGCCGACGTGATCAAGGTCGAGCCGCCCGAGGGCGATCCGGTGCGGGCGATGCCGCCCTTTCCGCGCGACGAGCCGGACGCGGAGACCAGCGCGCGCCACCTGCATCTGAACGCCGGGAAGCGCAGCGTGGTCCTCGACCTCGAGAGTTCCGAGGGCCGCGCATCGTTGCGCCGGCTCGTCGGAACGACCGATGCGCTGATCGAGAGTCACGAGGTCGGCTATCTCGCCGAGCGGGGGCTCGGGTACGACGACCTGGTCGAGGTGCGACCGGACCTCGTGATGACCTCGGTCAGTCACTTTGGGCAGGACGGGCCGTACGCCGGCTACGCCGGGGCGGAGATCGTGGACGTCGCCCTCGGTGGGTATCTCAAGCTGACCGGGGACCCGGACCGCGAGCCGGTGAAGCCGTACGACGACCTCGTGCTGACGCACGCCTCGTTGCACGCGGCCGCGGCGCTGATGGCCGGCCTGACCCACCGCGATCGCACCGGAGCCGGCGACTACTTCGACGTGGCGGCGATCGACGCGGCGATGTACCTGCTGGGTGGCGTCGCGCAGATCTACCAGTTCGACCCGCGGATCCCGGTGCGCCGCGGCGCACGGCTGATGTTCAACAACCCCAAGTACACGTATCCCTCGACGATCCGGCCCTGCAAGGACGGGTACGTGCACGCGCACAGCAACAACCGGTACGCCGATCTGCTGGCGGTGATGATGCCGGGGATGGGCATCGAGGAGCTGCTCGATACGCCGATGGGCAATGCCGACGAGATCGACGCGGCGATGGACGCGTGGATGGCGGACAAAGATAAGTTCGAGGTCGTGCGGATCGCGCAAGATCTGCGGCTGCCGTTCACCGAGGTGCTCACGCCCGAGGAGATCCTGAACGACCCGCACCTGGAGGCGCGCGACTTCCTCGTGGAGCTGGATCACCCGAAGGCGCCGGGGCTGCGGCAGCCGGGCGGTCCGATGCAGATGACCGCGACGCCGTGGCGGAACCGGCGTGCGCCGCTCCTCGGTGAGCACACCGACGAAGTGCTCGGCGACCTCGATGGGCGGGAGCGGGCCGCGAGTGCTGCGACGGCGGCGAGGGGGACGGAGGGGCGGAAGCCGCTCGCCGGGGTGCGGGTGCTGGAGCTCTCGACCGCCGTGGCCGGGCCGATCGCCGGCTGCGTGCTGGCGGACATGGGTGCCGAGGTGATCAAGATCGAGCCGCCGTCGGCGCGGACGCCGGCGCAGAGCACCGTGCCGCCACCCGTCGACGGCGCGCCTGACCATCCTTACAACCGCACGCCTCATTTCAACGAGCTGCACCGCGGGAAGCGGCACGCCTCGATCGACCTCTCGACAGCGGAGGGGCGCGAGCTGTTCCTCAAGCTCGTGCCAACGGCGGACGTGGTGCTGGAGAACTTCTCGCCGCGGGTGCTCGGGAACCTCGGGATCGACTACGACGACCTGCGGGCGGCGAAGCCGGACATCATCCTGACCTCGATGCCGGCGTTCGGGAAGTCGGGGCCGTACATGCTCCGCGGGTCGTACGGGCCGGGCATCGACGCGATGAGCGGGATGTCGCACCTCACCGGGTACCCCGACCGCGGGCCGGGCAAGCCGGCGCAGTTCTACCTCGATCAGAACGCCGGGCTGACCGCGGCGCTGTCGACGATGGCCGCGTTGCGCCATCGCGAGCGGACCGGCGAGGGACAGTACATCGAGCTGAGCATGCTCGAAGGCGAGCTGCAGCTGGTGGCGCCGGCGCTCCTCGACGTGACGATGAACGGGCGGGTGCCCTCGCGGATCGGGAACCGGCATGCGTGGCACGCGCCGCAGGGCGTGTACCGCTGTGCGGGCGACGACAACTGGCTGGCGATCGCGGCCGAGAGCGACGAACAGTGGCGCGCCCTCGCGGCTGCGATTGGGCAGCCGGAGCTGGCCTCGGACGAGCGGTACGCCTCGGAAGCCTCGCGCTACGAGCGGCAGGACGAGCTGGACGCGCTGATCGCCGCGTGGGCGGCGAGTCGCGATCACCTCGAGGCGATGCGCGAGCTGCAGGCGGCCGGGGTGCCGGCGGCCGGCGTGCTCGACGTGGCCGAGGTGCATGCCGACCCGCAGTTCGTCCACCGTGGGACGCTCACGCCGACGGAGCACCCCGAGGTGGGGCGTTTCCTCCACACGCGGACGGCGTGGCGATCACGCCTCGGGCATCACGGGGTGTCGGGGCCGGCGCCGGTGTTCGGCGACGGACACGAACGGGTGGCCGAACTCGCAGGCCTCGAGGACGGCGAGCTGGGGGAGCTGGTTTCGTCGGGGATTGTCGCGACCGCTCCGACGGGAGGTGCGGGATGACGGAAACACCGGTGCTCGCGGAGCGGCGAGGGGAGCGCCGCGATGTGCTGCTGCTGACCCTGAATCGCCCAGAGCGACACAACGCGATGAACGCGGCGCTGAACCACGTGCTCGGCGAGGCCGTGCGGGGTGCGGAGGCCGAGGGCGTCAACGTCATCGTCCTCACGGGCGCCGGCGAGAAGGCGTTCTGCGCCGGTGGCGACATGCTGGAGATGAGCGGCGTCGAGCAGAACGCCGTTCCGCTGCCGCCGCCTGGCGAGCGGCTCGGTGGCTCCGAGGAGCTGTCGAAGACGCCGCTGCCGGTGATCGCTGCGATCAACGGGTACTGCTACGGCGGCGGCGCTCGGCTGGCGATCGCCTGCGACATTCGACTGGCCTCGGAGACCGCGACGTTCCGGCTGCCCGGCGCTGAGTACGGGCTGGTGGTCGCGGCGGCGACGCTGCCGAGGCTTGTCGGCGCGTCGAAGGCGAAGGAGTGGATATACACCGCTCGCAAGTTCGACGCGCGCGAAGCGCTGGATGCGGGCCTCGTGAGTTCGCTCCACGCGCCGGAGGAGCTGCTGCCGGCAGCCCTCGAGATGGCCGAGGTGATCGCGGGGCAGTCGGCGTCGGCGGTGCGGGAGTCGAAGCGGGTGATCGACCTCGCGACGTTGTCCGAGGAGGCGTCGGCTGCCGAGGCGGCGGTGAACCGGGAGCTGCGCGGGAGTCCGGAGCAGACGGAGCGCTTTCGCCAGGCAACAAAAGACGTCACCGGCCGCTGAGGGGTCTTCGACCCCTCTTTGGACGCTTCGCGCTTGTTTGCCGGCTGCGGACGGTGATTCGCAAAGGAGGGTGTGATGGCGGGGCCGTTGAGCGGGATTACCGTGCTCGATTTCACCTGGGCGCTGGCGGGGCCGTACGGGGTGATGATCCTCGCGGACCTGGGGGCCGAGGTCTGGAAGATCGAGACGATCTCGCAGACGGAGAAGCGGCGCGGGGGTGGGCCGTACGTACATGACGTGAGCACGTACTTCTTCTCGGTGAACCGGGGGAAGAAGAGCATCATGCTCGACCTCAAGGCGCCCGAGGCGACGGAGATCGTGCACCGGCTCGTGAAGCGGGCCGATGTGCTGACCGAGAACTTCTCGCCGGGGACGATGGAGCGCCTCGGCTTCGGCTACGAGGCGCTGCGCGAGGTGAACCCGGCCCTGGTGTACGCGTCGACGTCGGGGTTCGGGCAGACCGGGCCGTACCGAGAGCGGGGGGCCGTCGACATCATCGTGCAGGGCATGGGCGGGCTGATGACGACGACCGGGCACGAGAGCGACCCGCTGCCCTCGAGGGCTGGCTACTCGATCGGGGACATGGCGGCGGGGATGTACACCTCGATTGGGGTGCTGTCGGCGCTGGTGGAGCGCGCGCAGAGCGGCGAGGGGCAGCACGTCGATGTTGCGATGCTGGATTGCCAGCTCGCGTTGATGGAGAACCCGGTCGTGCGGCATTTCGCGACGGGCGAGATCCAGCCTCGGGCGGGGTTGCGGCATCCGCTGAGCACGCCGCATCAGGCGTTCCCCGCGAGCGACGCGTGGTTCGTGGTGGCGGGGGTGCGCGACCGGAACTGGCAGCTCTTCTGCGGGTTGATCGGGGCGGACGAGCTGGCGGTGGACGAGCGGTTCTCCGAGAACGCGCTGCGGACGCAGAACTACGAGGCGCTGGAGCCGCTGATGTTCGAGGCGACGCGGCGGATGCCGCGTGATCACTGGCTCGAGGTGCTCAAGGACGAGTTCCTGGTCGGACCGATCAACAACATCGCGGAGGCGGTGCGGGACCCACACGTGCAGCAGCGCGACATGTTGCGTGAGCTGCCGACGTGGACCGGCGAGACGCTGACGGTGTCGAACACGCCGGTGAAGCACTCGCGGACGCGCGGCGGCGCCGAGCGCGGGGCGGCGATGCCGGGCGAGCACAGCCGCGAAGTCCTCGGAAGCGTCGGGTTCCTCGAGGCGGAGCTGGAGGACATGGTCGCGCGCGGGGTGATCGCGGTGGAGCCGGCGAGCGACGAGTAGCAGCGCGGCGCGAGCAGGCCTCGATCAGTCGAATGGACATAACGGCATGACGGAATCCGAGGACGTGCGGGTCGAGGTCGAGGACCGGCCGGACGGACGGGTGGCGACAGTGACCGTCGACTACCAGGCGAAGTTGAACATCCTCGGACGGGCGCGGACCGAGCGGTTGCGGGACGCCTTCCTCGATCTGGCGAAGGACGACGAGTTGCGGGCTGTCGTGCTGGAGGGCGCGGGCGAGCGGGCGTTCATCGGTGGAGCGGACATAACGGAGATGGTGGAGTTCACACCGGCGACGGCGCGAACGTTCATCACCACGCTGCACGAGGCCTGCCAGTCGATGCGCGATCTGCCGGTGCCGGTGATCGCGAAGATCGATGGCTACTGCCTGGGAGGCGGGCTCGAGATCGCCGCCTCGTGCGACCTGCGGATCGCGACCATGCGCAGCACGTTCGGGATGCCCGAGGTGCGCGTCGGCTTGCCCTCGGTGATCGAGGCGGCGTTGCTGCCGTCGATCGTGGGGTGGGGGCGTGCTCGAGAGCTGGTCTACACCGGCGAGAGTTGGGACGCCGAGGAGGCACAGCGGGCGGGGCTCCTCGAGCGGGTCGTCGCGCCCGAGGAGCTTGACGGGGCGGTCGACGGGTGGCTGACCTCGATCCTGGCGAACGGGCCGCGGGCGATCCGCGACCAGAAGACGCTGATCGCGCAGTGGGAGCGGCTGTCGATCGATGAGTCGATCGCGCTGAGCATCGACATGTTCGAGGCGACGTGGGAACACGAGGAGCCGCGCGAGGCGATGCGAGCGTTCCTCGACCGGCCGCGCGACTAGCAGCAGACGAGCGGGGGACGCAATGGCGGAGCGAGTGGTGATCTGCGGGGCGGGGGTGATCGGCGGGTCGATCGCCTATCACCTGGCGAAGCGCGGCGTGTTCGCGACGCTGGTCGAGAACGACGGCGTCGCGGCGGGTGCCTCCGGGGCGGCCGCGGGGATTCTGACGCCGCCGTTGCCGCATACCTCGGACAGCCCGGTCTTCGAACTGCAGCGGCGCGGGTACGACATGCACGTGGAGCTGTCGCGCACGCTGCCCGAGGAGTCAGGGGTCGACTACGGCTTCCAGTACACACCGCGCGCCACGATCGCGGCGACCGAGGAGGAGGAACGGGCGGCGCGCGCGGCGGCGGAGGCGTTGACCGCAGCGGGGCGCGACGGACGGTGGATCGAGACCTCGGAGCTGCGCGAGCTCACGGGATGGGTCGACGGCGGCGAGGCGCGGGGGGCGGTGCTGCTCGAGCCGTCGGCGCATGTGGACGCGTACCGGTACTCGCTGGCCCTCGTGACCGCCGCCGAGCGGATGGGGGCGACGGTCCGGAGCGGCGAGGTGCGTGGACTCGCGACCGAGGATGGGCGTGTCGTCGGCGTTCGTGTCGGCGACGACGTGGTCGAGGCGGACGCGGTGGTCGTGGCGATGGGGCCGTGGTCCGGTGATTCTTCGAGCTGGCTGGGGCTGCCGGTGCCGATCGAGCCGCTGAAGGGGCAGATCGTGAAGGTGCAGGGCGCGCCGGATATCACGCCGTTCAGCTTCGGGCGTGGCGGTATGTACGTGGTGGTGAAGCACGAGGGGATCGTGTTCCTCGGCACCACCGAGGAGCGGGTCGGGTTCGACCGCGGCACGACGGTGGAGGCGCGCGACGAGATCCTCGAGTTCGCTGTGGGCTTCGCGTCCGGCCTCGAGTCTGCGGAGTTCGTCGAGCAGACGGCCTGCCTGCGGCCGCTCTCGGGCGACGGCGTGCCGATCATGGGGGCGGTGCCCGGCCTCGAGGGGGTCTACCTCGCGACCGGGCACGGCCGGCAGGGGATCCTGCAGTCGCCGCCGAGCGGGCTCGCGATGGCGGAGCTGATCCTCGATGGCGCGACGGACACGCTGGACCTGACGCCGTTCGATCCGGGGCGATTCGCGACGGGTAGCCGCTAGCGCGTCATCCTCGATCGGAGCTCCTGGCGCAGGCGGGGGCCGCCGCGGCGGTTGTGTGCGCTCGTGACGTGCGCCTCGGCGGCCCAGAGGACCTCGGGCGCGTCGCCTCGGAAGGTGGCGGGGCACCAGCCGCGGGCGTCGTCCCAGTGCTCGCAGTTGATCCGGTGGGCGGCCATGTCGATGGTCCTCGGGCGGTGCTTTCGGGCAGCGGCTACGCCGCGCGACGCGGGGCGCGCGTCGCGTGCGGCGCCTGGTTGGTCAGCGACGCGAGCGTCGGGCTGCCCGATGGCAGATGGCGGCGCTCACGTCTCAGGGTGGCGATGCGATCGAGGGTCATCGTTCGGTGGTCCGTTCGTGCGTCCCGGGCCGTCGGCGTTGCCTTTACAGTGAGCCACGTCCCGCGGCTGCCAGGCGTCGGCATCGAGGCCTGCGCGCTGTCGGCTCTTGGCCGCGGTCCTGTCGGCCGAACGGAGGACAGGGGCGGGGCGGCGGAGCGCCGAAGCGCCGGAGGGGTGCCAGTGGCCACGGGCATGTTGACGGTCAACGAGCTGGGCTCGGCGGTCGCCGAGGGGGCGATCGACACGGTGATCCTCGCCGTGCCGGACCTCTACGGCCGGCTGATGGGGAAGCGGCTCGATGCGTCGTTCTTCCTCGACGACGTCGCCGGCGGGACGCACGTCTGCGACTACCTGTTCACGGTGGACATGGGGATGGAGCCGGTGCCGGGCTACGCGTTCGCGAACTGGGAGCGTGGGTACGGCGACATGCATCTCGTGCCGGACCTCGGGACGTTGCGGCGTGTGTCGTGGCTGGACCGGACCGGCCTCGTGATCTGCGACGCCGAGGTGGAGCCGGGGCCCGGGGCGGCCCCGGGCGCGGCGCACGAGGCGATCGCGGTGGCGCCGCGGACGATGCTGCGCCGCCAGCTCGGGCGGCTGTCCGAGGCGGGCTTCCAGGCGATGGCCGGCTCCGAGCTGGAGTACTACCTCTTCCGGACGCCCTACCTCGAAGCGGCCGACCGGGCGTATCGCGGGCTTAACGAGGCGGGCTGGTACATCGAGGACTACCACCTGCTGCAGGGGGCGCGGACGGAGGACCTGAACGGGGCGTTTCGACGGCACCTCGCAGCGTCGGGCGTGCCGGTCGAGTCCAGCAAGGGAGAGTTCGGGCGCGGCCAGCACGAGCTGAACGTTCGCTACGCCTCGATGTTGGAGATGGCGGACCGGCATCTGCTGGTGAAGCAGGCGGTCAAGGAGATCGCGGACCAACGGGGCGCGAGCGCGACCTTCATGGCGAAGTGGGACGAGGGGCAGGCCGGTTCGAGTTCGCATCTGCACGTCAGCCTGTGGTCGGGCGATGACGGGCAGTTGACGAGCGCCTTCGCCGGCGAGGCGGATGCGGACGGTACCCCTGGGAGCGATGTGTTTCGCTGGTTCCTCGGCGGGTGGATGCGGTACGCGACGGAGCTGATGGTCTGCTTCGCGCCGACGGTGAACTCGTACAAGCGATTCCAGGCGGGGAGCTGGGCGCCGACGGCGCTGGCCTGGTCGCCGGACAACCGGACTGCGGCGTTCCGCGTGGTCGGTTCCGGGCCGAGCCTTCGGATCGAGTGCCGGATCCCGGGCGCCGACGTGAACCCCTACGTCGCGTACGCGGCGGTGGTTGCGTCCGGCTTGGCCGGGATCGAGCAGCAGATTGAGCCGCCCGCGGCGTTTGTCGGCGACGTGTACGCCTCCGACGGCGATCCGCGGATTCCCACGAACCTCGAGGAGGCGACCGACCGGTTCGAGGCGAGCGCGTTCGCGCGTGAGGCCTTTGGAGCCGACGTCGTCGAGCACCTGACGCACTTCTACCGGACCGAGGCGGCGGCGTACGGCCGCGCGGTCACCGATTGGGAGCGGATCCGCTACTTCGAGCGTGGCTGACCGTCAGATTCGCCGGGTGAACCGCACCGATTGCTGACGCGGCACCCCCTCGCTAGCCCCGATCTGCCGGACGCGACGTGGAGTCGTTAATCCCCCTGGATCGGAGCGTTCAGTCCCAAGTGGCTGTGCGCGCCGGATCGCCGGAGCCGGAGGACCGTCGCCATGGCCCAAGCACCGTTTGTTGGCAGCAGCCGCGAGAGCCGCCGGCGTACCGCGCTCCTCGATCAGCTGGTGGAGCGGGCTCGCGATCGGTTCGACGGCGAGGACACGACGGCGTTCGAGCGCTTCCTGGGGGAGTACTACCTCGCGGTGCCGATGGCGGAGCTGGACGACCGCGACCCCTCTGACCTCTACGGGGCGGCGCTCGCGCACTGGCTGTTCGGCCGGGAGCGGGCGGGCCGCGACGCGCGGGTGCGGGTGTACAGCCCCACCCACGAGGATGCTGGCTGGCAGTGCCGGCACAGCGTGGTCGAGGTCGTTGCTCCGGAGATGCCGTTCTTGATCGACTCGGTCACCGCCGCGCTCGGCGTCGACGGGATCGGGATCCACTTCTCGAACCACGTCACGCTGGGCGCCGGCGGCGCTGACGAGGTCTACCTCCACATCGAGATCGACCGGCTCGCGGATGCGAGCCGCGCGGCGGCGATCGAGTCGCGGCTCCGTGACGTGCTCGCCGAGGCCCGACTGGCGGTGGACGACTGGACGGCGATGCGTGGCCGGGCCTCGGCGGCTGCCGAGCTGCTGCCGGAGGGGAGCGAGGAACGCGCGTTGGTCGAGTGGTTCGAGGACCGGCACTTCACGTTCATCGGCGCGATCGACTTCACGGTCGGGGTGGGGGGCGCCCTCGAGCCGGTACGCGACAGCGCGCTCGGGGTGCTGCGGCTGGAGGAGCGGCTGGCGCGCGTCGAGCCGGTGCCGGTGGGAGACTACCCGGCGCTGTACGTGACGAAGTCGCGCGACCGCTCGGCGGTGGCGCGGCCGATGCGCTTTGACGAGGTGTGGGTGGAGCGCCCCGCGGGCGAGCGGCCGGCGGGGCGGGTGCTGCTGCTCGGGCTGTTCGGCGCGGACGTCTACAACACGGCCGCGCGTGACCTGCCGGTGCTGGGCGCGAAGCTGCGAGCGGTCCTCGAGCGCTCGCCCTACCAGGAGGGGTCGCACGGCTATCGCGCGCTGGAGGCGGCGCTCGAGCGCTACCCGCGCGACGAGCTGTTCCAGATCGGGGTCGACGAGCTGGCCGAGTCGGCGCAGGCGATCGTCTCGCTCGGCGAGCGCTCCGGGGCGCGGCTGCTGGTCCGCGAGGACGAGCGAGGGCGCTTCCACTCCTGCCTCGTCTACGTGCCGCGGCAGCACTACACGACCGAGAAGCGGCTGCGGATCGAGGCGCTCCTCGTCGAGGAGTTCGCGCCGGACGAGGTCGAGTTCACCGTGGCGGTCACAGACGCCCCGGTCGCCCGCGTGCACTTCCTCCTGCACCACCGCGAGCCGACGGCGACGCCGGACCTCGGGAGCCTCGAGACGCGGCTGCGCCGGGTCACCCGCGACTGGGTCGACGGGCTGCGCGACGACCTGGTGGAGGCGGAGGGCGAGGCGCGCGGGGTGCAGCTCCACGCGCGCTACGCGGGGGCCTTCGAGCGGTCGTACCAGGACCAGTACCCGACGCGGACGGCGGTGTCGGATATCCGCCACCTCGAGGGGCTCGACGGCACCGGTGGGCTGAGCACGCAGCTCCGGCACCACCCCGAGGACGCGACCGAGCTGTGGCGGTTCAAGGTCTACGCGACCCGCACGCACGTATCGCTCTCGGACGTGATCCCGATCCTCCACAACCTCGGGGTCGAGGTGATCGAGGAGCACCCGCAGCGCGTGCGTCGCGGCGACGGCGTGATCTGGGTCTACGACTTCGGGCTGCGCCTGCCCGCGGCCGCTGGCGACCAGCAGCCGGAACGGCTGCGCACGCTGTTCGAAGAGGCGTTCTCCGCGACCTGGCGAGGCGAGTCCGACAATGACTCGCTCAACCGGCTGATCGTGACCGCGGGGCTGACCTGGCGGCAGGTGACGCTGCTCCGGGCCTTCTCGCACTACATGCGGCAGATCGGCACGCGCTTCAGCGACGCCTACATCGCCGACACGCTCGTCGAGAACGCCGCTGTTTCGGCGGCGCTCGTGCGGCTGTTCGAGCGGCGGCACGACCCGCGGGGCGGCGGTGACGTGGAGGCGCGGGTCGAAGCCCTCGAGGGGCAGCTCGCCGAGGTGGACAGCCTCGAGCAGGACCAGATCCTGCGGCTGCTGCTGTCACTGGTGATGGCCACGCTGCGGACGAACTACTTCCAGCGCGCTGAAGACGGCTCGTACCTGCCGACGCTCGCGCTGAAGATCGAGGCGTCGGCGATTCCCGAGGTGCCCGAGCCGCGACCGGCCTTCGAGATCTTCGTGTTCTCGGCCCGCGTCGAGGGCGTGCACCTCCGCGCGGGCAGCGTCTCGCGCGGCGGGATTCGCTGGTCCGACCGCCGCGAGGATTTCCGGACGGAGATCCTCGGGCTGGTGAAGGCGCAGATGGCGAAGAACGCCGTGATCGTGCCGGTCGGCGCCAAGGGCGGGTTCGTGCTGCGGCAGCCGCCGGCCGACCCGGAGCAGCTGCGCGCCGAGGTCGCGGAGTGCTACCAGCTCTTCATCTCGTCGCTCCTCGATGTGACGGACAACCTCGTGGATGACGAGGTGGTGCCACCGGCGGACGTGGCACGGATCGACGGGGACGACCCGTACCTCGTGGTGGCGGCCGACAAGGGGACGGCGACGTTCTCCGACCTCGCGAACGAGATCGCGCAGTCGCGCGGCTACTGGCTCGGGGATGGATTCGCCTCGGGCGGTTCGAGCGGCTACGACCACAAGGCGATGGGGATCACGGCGCGCGGGGCGTGGGAGTCGGTGAAGCGCCACTTCCGCGAGCTGGGTGTCGACGTGCAGACGCAGCCGTTCACCGTCGCCGGCATCGGCGACATGTCGGGCGACGTGTTCGGGAACGGGATGCTGCTCTCGCCGGCGATCAAGCTGGTCGCGGCGTTCGACCACCGGCACATCTTCATCGACCCGACGCCGGACATCGAGCGGTCGTTCGCGGAGCGTGAGCGGCTGTTCGCGCTGCCTCGGTCGTCGTGGGACGACTACGACCGGTCGCTGATCTCCGAGGGCGGCGGGGTGTACCCGCGCAACCTGAAGTCGATCGCGCTGTCCGAGGAGGCGCGCGCGGCGCTCGGCACCACGGCGACGGAGCTGACGCCGAACGCGCTGATCTCCGAAATCCTCAAGGCGCCGGTCGACCTGCTGTGGAACGGCGGGATCGGCACCTACGTGAAGGCGTCGACGGAGACCGACGCGGACGCGGGCGACCGCGCGAACGACGCGGTGCGGGTGGACGCCACCGACCTGCGCTGCCGCGTGATCGGCGAGGGCGGCAACCTGGGGTTCACGCACGCCTCGCGGATCGAGTTCGCGCTGCGGAGCGGCCGGGTCTACGCGGACTTCATCGACAACTCGGCGGGTGTCGACACCTCGGACCACGAGGTCAACATCAAGATCCTGCTCGACCGGGTGATCCGCGACGGCGACCTGACGGCGAAGCAGCGCGACGAGCTGCTGGAGGCGATGGGCGACGAGGTCGCGGCGACGGTGCTGCAGAACAACTACGACCAGACGGGTGCGCTCTCGAACGCGTTCGTGCAGGCGCACCAGATGATCGATGTGCACGACCGGCAGATGCACAGCCTCGAGAGCCAGGTGGGCCTCGACCGGGAGCTGGAGGGGCTGCCCTCGGACGAAGAGCTGGCGGAGCGGCGGGCGTCGAACGCGGGGCTGACGCAGCCGGAGCTGGCGACGCTGATGGCGTACACGAAGCTGTACGTCTACCAGTCGCTGGTCGCCTCCGATCTGCCGGACGACGCGTGGTTCAGCGGTCCGCTGCGGGCGTACTTCCCGACGGCGCTGCGCGAACGGTTCCCCGAGCAGATCGAGGCGCACCCGCTGCGGCGCGAGCTGATCGCGGCGGTGATGACGAATCACGTCGTGAGCCGCGCCGGGCTGTCGATGGTGCACCGGATGGAGGACGAGACATCGGCCACGGTCGCCGAGATCGTGCGGGCGCATCAGGCCGCGTGGCACGCGTTCGACATGGGCGAGCTGTGGTCCTCGATCAACGGGCTCGACGCCGAGGTCCGATCGGGCACACAGACGATGATGCTGCTGGAGTGCCGCCGGCTGATCGAGCGCAGCACGCGCTGGTTTCTGCGGAACCGGCGCCCGCCGCTCGACGTGGCAGCCACCGTGGAGAGCTTCCGCGCGGCCGCCGCGACGATCGCGGAGGCGCTGCTGGAGATGGTGCATGGACCGGTTGCGGAGGAGCTGCAGCGCTCCACCGACGCGCTGACCGTCACGGGGGTGCCGGAGCCGGTCGCGAAGCGCGTGGCCGGACTGCCGTTCCTGGTCGCGGTCCTCGATGTGGTGAACGTCGCGGAGCAGACCGGCGCGCCGGTCCGCCACGTCGCGGACGTCTACTTCCTGCTCGACGAGCGGCTGGAGATCGACTGGCTGCGCCAGCGGATCGTGCGGCTGCAGCGCGGCGATCGCTGGCAGACGCTGGCTCGCTCGGCGTTGCGCGATGACCTCGATCGGGAGCACGCGCTGCTGACGGCGGACGTCGTGGCGGGGGCCTCGAAGGGTGGGGACGCCGAGGCGGCCGTGGAGCGCTGGATCGAGGAGAACGGCGACGCCCTCGGGCGGTGCCAGGAGCTGATCGCGGGGATCCGCGGGCTCAGCACCACGGACCTGTCGCACCTGTCGGTGGCGCTGCGCGAGCTGCGGAACCTGCAGCACCAGACGGCGGCTGCCGCCTAGCGAGGGCAGGGCGCTGCACGCGCACCACCGCACTTCCCAGCTCGTCAGGCGGCCATCACGGGCGATGGGGCGCCTTCGTGGTCGCGATTACGGCGCTGCCGAGGGTGGTCGATAATCCTCGGAGGTACCGGTCCCACCGCCCGGAGACCTGATGCTCAACCGGCTGACCGTCGTTGGCGTCGCGTTCGCCGTCCTGGCCGCTGCGTGCGCGTCGGAGACGAGCGACGCGGGGACGCCGCCGCCGCGCCCGACACTGCCCTCGAGCCTGCTGGCCAGCGAGGCGGGTGACCGCCTCGACGTGCCCGGGCAGGAGCAGCCGCTGGTCCTCGGCAAGCGGACCGTGGAGCTGGGCGAGATCGTCTTCGACACGTTCAACGGCGGGTCGGTGCCGCTGGGCCGGGCGACGCCGACGATGATCGCGCGGCTCTCGGACGCGATCCCGCCGCTCGACTCCCCTCGGTATGAGGAGGCGGCCGCGGGGGACTGGCTCGACCCAACCGACCTCGTGCTGGGGTACGTGGCGGCGGACGGGGTGGCGTACGCGTATCCGCACAAGATCTTGAATTTTCACGAGATCGTGAACGACACGCTGGGTGGCGAGCCGGTCCTGATCACGTACTGCCCGCTGTGCCGCAGCAGCGTGGTCTACGACCGGCGGCTGGACGGCGAGACGCTAACCTTCGGCAACACGAGCGCGCTCTACCTGAGCGACATGGTGATGTTCGACCGGGAGACGTACAGCTACTGGTGGCAGGTGCCGGGCGAGGCGATCGTCGGCGAGCTGGCCGGGCAGCGACTGACGCCGCTGCCCTCGGAGAGCGTCGAGTGGCGGACGTGGCGCGCCCTGCACCCGGAGACGAAGCTGCTATCGCGCGACACGGGGTTCGTGCGCAACTACGACCGCGATCCGTTCACTAATCTCGGCGCATCCCTCGATGAGGGCGCGCGGCCGTTCCAGTCGAACCCGGCCGAGACGGACGGGCGGCTCGCGCCGAGCGACGTGGTGCTGGGCCTCGAGGTGGACGGGCAGCACGCGGTGTACTCGCTGACCCGGATCGGCGACGGGGTGCGCAACGGTTGGCTGGCGGAGCGGCCGGTCGCGGTCTTCAGCACCTCGGCCGGACCTGGGGGCGCGGCGTTCTTCGCCGACCCGGAGCTGGGCGATGACCTCGATGGGGAGTTGGCCGAGAACGAGTCGCTGACCTTCGAGGCGGGCGGCGGGGTCTGGCGCGACGACCAGACGGAGAGCATCTGGGACCTCTCGGGGCGCGCGATCGAGGGGCCGCTGACCGGCACTCAGCTTGAACGGGTGCCGTCGCGCGCGACGTTCTGGTACGCCTTCATCGCCGCGTTCCCCGAGGCAGAGCTTCGGGACTAGAACAGCGCGGGCAGGCCCTTGCGGCGGGCGCGCCACGTGTTGATCAGGCCAACCGCGCGGGCGGCACGGGCGACGTTCGGGAACATCGCGACGCCGTGCTTGTGAGCCTCGAGGCCGTAGGCGTCGCTGGCCTTGGCCGCGATCTCGCTGCTACTCCTCGATCGGGCGATCGCAACGAACGGGGTGCCGGTCGACTCCTGCAGCTCCGCGATCGCGCGGGCGGCGTGGCGTGAGCGCTCCTCGGCGCGCTCGATGCGCTCCTCGCGGGGCAGGTCCTCTTCCTCCGGGTCGCGGTCACCGAGGTCCCCGGCGTTGGTGAAGACCACGTCGGCGGGCGCGGAGCGGGCGACGATGTCGAGCGTGCGCTTGAGGTCCTCTTCGCCTCGGACGTTGGTGTCGATCGGGTTGTTCACGCTCGTACCGGCGACGGGGATGAACTCACGCAGGGCCTCGACGGTGTCGGGGGGCATCTGAGGGACGTCCAGGCCGGCCGTGGCGATCGCGTCGGAGGCGAGCACGGCGTAGCCGCCGCCACCGGAGACGAGCACGACGCCGTCGCCGTCGACGTTCTTGGCGCTGGTGGTCAGCGCCACCACGAGGTCCTGGAGGTCATCCATCGTCTCGGCGCGCATCGCGCCTGCCTGGCGGCAGGCCGATTCGAAGACCTCGATGGACCCGGCGAGCGAGCCGGTGTGCGAGTTGGCCGCGCGAGCGCCGGCAGCGTGGATGCCGCCCTTGAGGATCACGGTGGGCTTGACGCGGGCGCAGCGCTTCAGCGCGTCGAAGAAGAGGCGGCCCTCCTGGACGCCCTCCATGTAACCGACGACGACCTCGGTCTCGGGGTCCGAGGCGGCGTAGTCGAGCAGGTGGTGCGCCTTGACGTCGGCGCCGTTGCCGAAGGAGACGCCCTTGGAGAATCGCACCCCCCGGCGGGCGAGGCCGTGGATGATGTCGCCGGCGTTGGCGCCCGACTGGGAGAGCAGGAAGACGTTGCCCGGCTCGGTGGGGAAGCCGTTCATGAAGGCAACGCGCTCGCTGGGGACGTAGAGGCCCATGCAGTTGGGGCCGATCGCGCGGATGCCCGCGTCGGTGAGCTTCTTGATCATCGCCTCTTCCTGGGCGACGAGCTCCGGATCCCCGGTCTCGGCGAAGCCGGCGGTGAAGAGGTGGAGCGACCGCACGCCCTTCTCGACGCACTGGTCGACCAGCATCGGGACGACGCGCGCCGGGACCATCGAAATGACGTGGTCGACCGGATCAGGGGTGTCGAGGAGCG
The DNA here is from genome assembly GCA_028279505.1 of Dehalococcoidia bacterium. Classification (GTDB taxonomy): domain Bacteria; phylum Chloroflexota; class Dehalococcoidia; order UBA2979; family UBA2979; genus UBA6627. The sequence goes on along the minus strand of JANQNP010000032.1, from coordinate 16,874 downwards.
ACGGGTAGCAGGTGAGACCCTCGACCTCGTCCATCTTCGGGTTGACGGGGTAGAGGCCGTGGTTCTCCTCGTAGTTCATCTCGAGGAGGGCGCCGAGGAAGCTGCTGGGGGCGCCGCCGCTGTCGCGCTTGGTTGAGGGCACGCCGATGATCGCGGTCGCGCGCGGGTGGAAGATCGGGTCCATCGGGTGGTCGTTCGGCGGCGCGGTCGCCGCCGTCGAAGCGCCGTCGTCGGATCCTGTCGCTGTGTCGCTCACGGAAGTCCTCGGTTCGTCAGTTTCGTGCCGCCGCTTCACGGCCGCCGGAGCGGCGCGGAGCGGGTGGGGTCACCTACCGCGCCGATTCTACTCACTCTGTTCCTAGCGTCGTCCCGTTCGGCACACCGAGATCGGGGCGACGCCGCGTGTGATCCCGCCTCCCTTGACCCTTCCGAGGAGGGCTCTATAGTTATTTCACGACTAAATCACTCAGGTTATGCAGGAATTCCGATCCGCCGGCACGGGAGGCTCCACCAGACCATGGCTGATCTCTTCTTGATCGAAGTCCCCGCACCGACCGGGGCGGCGCAGGACGCCGTCCAGCCGGTGTTCGACCGGATCGCGGACGCCACCTCGAGAGCCAACGGTGAGCTGATCGAGGTGCAGTACGGGCGCGACCTCGGCGTGGTGTACGGGATCATCGAGCACCACAGCTCGGAGGTCCTCGAGGGGCTGCTGCGACACAACGAGCTCGAGTTCGACGCCGTGATCCCGGTGCAGCTCGTCGGCCCGACCCTCGACGAGGTGAAGGCGCACCGCGGCGCCGCGAACTACCTCGTCGAGTGGGACATCCCGGAGGAGATCGGGCTCGACCAGTACCTGACGAACAAGAAGGCGAAGGCGCACCTCTACGAGAACGTGCCGGAGACTACGTTCATGCGGACGTACGTCCGGCAGGACGCGATCAAGTGCCTCTGCTTCTACGACGCACCGGACGAGGAAGCGGTGCGCCGCGCTCGCGATGCGGTCAGCACACCGATCGACCGCCTGACCCGCATCGGCGACTAGCAGATGACCACCGCCTCTCCCCAGGCAGCCGCGCCGCTGTCGGACCCGGTGCTGTCCGACGGACCGCTGCGCGACGACCCGGAGCTGCTGGAGCAGCTCCGCGCCTACTTCGAGCCGCGCGCCGCCGACGTGGACGCGGACCGCGCGTCGCTGCGCGATGGGCTCGCCTTCCTCGGCGGGCTCGGGCTGACCGAGGTGGGCGTGTACGGCCGCGCCGACACCGGGCCGCTCGAGCGGATGTCCGAGGTGACGGCCGCCGTCGCCCGCTACGACATGAGCCAGGCGTTCTCGATCTGGTGTCACCGCATGGGCATCGAGTACCTGAACCAGGCGGACGGCCACTGCGCGCTGCGCGAGACGCTGCTGCCGCAGCTGCTGACGGGCGACGTGTTGGGCTCGACCTCGTTCGCCTCGGCCGCCGCGAACTACCTCGGTGAGGTGCCGTTGCCCGTGACGTTCCGGCGCGACGGCGACGATCTAATCGCGAACGGCCGGATCGCGTGGGCGAGCAACGTGCGCGCGCCGTTCGTCTCGGTGGTCGCTGCCGCGAACGAGGATGACCCCTCGGATCGCGTCGTGTTCGCCTACACCGAGGCAACGCCCGGCTTCCGCGACTCGGGCTACCCGGACCTGCTGGCGCTGCAGTCGACCAACTCGACCTCGCCCTTCTTCGAGGAGGCGCGGATCGACGCGTCGATGGTGCTGACGCAGGACTTCCCCGACTTCTTCGAGCGGGTGTTCGCCACGTTCATCCTGATCCAGTGTTCGTTCTGCTGGGGGATCAGCGAGCGCGCGCTCAGCGAGGCGCGACCGGGGATGACCGGCCCCCGCGAGGTGCTCCTCGAGGACTTCGCGGCCCTCGAGGCGCGCTACGACTCGGCCGTGGAGCGGCTGCGCGCGTTCGCCCGCACCGAGGACCGGCGCACCCTCGAGACTCGCGACGTGCTGCAGCTGCGGCTCGACTGGGGGCGGCTCGCCGTGGATGCCGTCGCGCTCGAGCTCAAGACGGTCGGCGGTCGTGGCTACGTGCGAACCAGCGACACCGCGCGCCGCCTGCGTGAGGTCTCGTTCCTGCCGATCCAGGCGCCGACGGAGGTCCAGCTGCGATGGCTGCTGTCGCGCTCCGAGTAACCGACGCCGCGAAGGCGTACGTCAACGGCGGGCATGAGACGCCCGTCTTCTCCCGTGTCGACCTCGATGTCGAGTCCGGGGAGATCCTGGCGCTGCTCGGACCCAGCGGGTGCGGGAAGAGCACGCTGCTGCGGGCGATCGCGGGCCTCGATGAGTTGAGCGGCGGCGAGATCAGCTGGCCGGCCGGCGGAGACGCGGCGTCGCGCGTCGGCGTCGTGTTCCAGCAGCCGCTGCTGCTGCCGTGGCTCACCGTCCTCGAGAACGTGAAGCTCGGCCTGCGCTACCGCGCCCACCGAGGTGCGGCGGACGACGAGGCGGTGCGCTCCACGATCGCCGAGTTCGGCCTGAGCGAGCTGATCGAGGCGTACCCGGACGAGCTGTCCGGCGGGCAGGCACAGCGCGTTTCGGTGGCGCGGACGGTCGTCACCAATCCGCAGATCGTGCTCCTCGATGAGCCGTTCTCCGCGCTGGACCCGCTCACGCGCGCCTCGATGCAGGACTGGCTCGTGGGCATTCAGCAGAGCCTTGGCCTGACCGCGGTGATCGTGACGCATGACGTCGATGAGGCGGTCTTCCTCGGAGACCGGGTGGCGATGATGTCGCCGGCGCCGGGGACGATCGTGCAGAGCTGGCGCCTCGACCGCGCGACGCGAGCCGAGCGCGGGAGCCAGGCGGCGGACGAGCTGAAGCGGGAGATCCTCGCGACCTACCGCGGCCTGGAGCGGCCGGGGCAACTCGCCTCGATGCCGGCGGAGACGAGCGCGCAGGTGGCCGCGGGTGTGTAGGAGCTAACCGCGGGGCGCGCCCCGCTTCCCCAGCCACGTTTGAGGACGTTTCGACAGGACTGCTTTCCCATGACCGCTCTGACCGATGTGACCGATCTCAACCTCCGTGTGCTCCCCGTTCCGCGGCGTCGCTTTCTGCGCATGGCCGGCGTTGGCGCTGTCGGACTTGCCGGTGCTGCGCTGATCGGCTGCGGCGACGACGGGGAGGATGAGGCCACCCCTACTGCTTCCGCCGGCGACGGAGACGGTGCTGACGCGGGTGCGCTCGAGCAGACGCAGGTGCGCGTCGGCTACCTGCCGATCACTGATGCCTCACCCCTGCTGGCCGCGCACGGCAATGGCATCTACGAGAGCTACGGTCTCGAGGCGCCACGCCCCACGCTCTTCCGCAGCTGGTCCTCGCTCGCCGAGGCCTTCCAAGCGCGGCAGGTGGACGTCGTCCACATCCTGATGCCGATGGCGATCTGGCTGCGATTCGGCCAGGGCGTGCAGATGAACCTCGTCGCGTGGAACCACAACGGCGGTTCCGCACTCACGACCCGTTTCGAGATCGACTCGATGGATCAGCTCGCCGGGGCGACCGTCGCGGTGCCGTTCTGGTACTCGATCCACAACACGGTGCTGCAGATGCTGCTGCGCGACGCTGGTCTGACCGCCATCACCCAGGGCGACGCCGACGCCTCGAAGGGCGAGGTGAAGCTGATCGTGATGCCGCCGCCGGACATGCCGCCGGCGTTGGCGAACAACTCGATCCAGGGCTACATCGTGGCGGACCCGTTCAACGCGGTCGCCGAGATCAACGACGTCGGCAAGGTGTTCCGCTTCATCCCGGACGTCTGGCTCGACCACGCGTGCTGCGTCGTCGTCATGCACCAGTCGGACGTCGAGGAGAAGCCGAACTGGGCGCAGGCCGTCGTTGACTCGGTCGCCGACGCCCAGGTCTACATCCGCGAGAACCGTTCCGAGGCGGCGAGCCTGCTCTCCGCGGACGGCGAGGGCTACCTCCCGCAGCCGCTTCCGGCGATCGAGCGCGCGCTCACGCACTACGACCTGGACGAGTACACCGCCAGCGGTGCGATCACGCACGCGGATTGGGACACGCAGCGGATCGACTTCCAGCCGTTCCCGTTCCAGTCGTACACCGAGGAGCTGGTCCGCCAGATGAAGCTGACGGTCGTCGAGGGCGATCGCTCCTTCCTCGACACGCTCGACCCGACCGAGGCGCACGAACAGCTGATCGCCGACCAGTTCGCGCGATCGGCGATCGAGCGCCTGGGCGGCCCCGGCAAGTTCGACCTCGATGGGCTCACGCGCGAAGAGCGGATCGACGTGTGACGATCAGCCCCAACACGGCCGGATCGCGAGGCACCGCGGCGAAGGTCGCGTTGGCGGTTGGGATTCCGATCGCCGGCCTCGTCGCGTTCATGCTGTTGTGGCTGGCGTGGATCGAGCTGTTCGTCGATCCGGAGAGCTTCCTCGCGGACTGGTCGCCGCGGCTCGGCCTGCCCGAGCTGCGCGATCTCCTCGCGAGCGGCGATCTGAACCGGCACATCACCGCGAGCGTGAAGCGGATCGTCGTCGGCCTCGGCATCGCGACGGCGGTCGGCATCCCGCTCGGCATGGCGATGGGCGGGTTCCGGATCTTCAACCTCGCGGCGACGCCAGCGACATCGTTCCTGCGGATGGTCTCGCCGCTCTCGTGGACGCCGCTGGCGATCATCCTGTTCGGCGTCGGGGACGCGCCGGTCTACTTCCTGACCGCCATCGGCGCGGTCTGGCCGATCACGCTCAGCACCGCCGCTGGTGTGTCCTCCCTCGATCGTGACTGGCTGATGCTGAGCCGGTCGCTCGGCGCGACCCGCCTCGAGACGTTGCGCACGATCGTGTGGCCGGGCATCCGCACCGAGGTGCTGACCGGCATCCGCCTCGGGATGACCACGGCGTGGATCATCCTCGTGCCTGCCGAGATGCTCGGCGTCGATTCCGGCCTGGGGTTCTTCATCCTCGATGCGCGCGACCGTTTCAACTACCCGGAGGTGGTGGCGGCGATCATCGTGATCGGCATCATCGGGATCATCCTCGATCGGATCGCCCACTACCTGCTGACGCCCCGCCGGCGCGAGCGCACTCGGCCGGTCGTCGCCACCTCGGTGCCGCAGATGCAGGCAGGACCGGTCGCCCGCCAGCAATACCGCATCTGAGGGTCTTCGACCCCTATTGGACGCTTCGCGCCTTGTGGGGTGGGGGTCGGTGTGACTTCGTGGCCTCGGTGGTGTCGAGTGCGGTCGGTCATGTGCGCGCCGGCGCCGAGCGTGGCCGGTCTTCGCGCACCGAGGGTTGAACTACCTCGACCCTTCCCAAGTCTAGGCGCGAAGCGTCATCAAACCCCCGAAGGGGGCCGAAGGGGCCTAGGTGAGGTCGAGGGCGAAGGTGCCGATCGTGCCGGCGAGGATCATGAAGGTCATCGCGGCGAGGACGGTGGCGGCGACCTTCGGGCCGACGGCGCTGACGCGGCGGAGGTTCACGCCGATGCCGAGGCCGACCATGGCGACGGCGAAGAGCACCTTGCTGAGGGTTTTGGCGTCGTCGCCGAGGTCGGCGCCGATCACGTCGAGGCTGCGCAGCGCCGCGAGGAAGAGGAAGCCGGCGACGAACCACGGGACGTAGACCTTGAGCTGCTGCACGAGCGTCTTTGAGGGCGCGTCGGCTGAGCCGTCTCGGTGCAGCAGGCCGAGCACGATGATCATCGGGCCGAGGAAGAGCACGCGGACGAGCTTGACGAGCGTGGCGGTCTGACCGGAGAGGTTCGATACCGCGAACGAGGCGGCCACGACCTGTGGCACCGCGTAGACGGAGATGCCGGCGAGGATCCCGTACTGGTAGTTAGTCATGTCGAGGCCCGGCGCGAAGAGCGGCAGCAGGAGCACCTGGCCGAGGCCCATGATCGCGCTGATGCCGATGGCGGCCGCGACCTCGTCCGGTGTGGCGCGGATGGCGGGTGCGACGGCGGCGACGGCCGAGTTGCCGCAGATCGAGTTGCCAACGCCGACCAGCACCGACAGGCGCGAGGGGAGGCCCATGACGAAGGTGCCGAACGCCCAGGCGAAGGTCAGGCCGGTGGCGACCGAGAAGGTGATCAGCAGGAACAGTGGGAGCCCGGCCTCGACGATCTGACCGACGTCGACGCTCGCGCCGAGGAGGAAGACCGAGGCCTCGAGGACCTGCTTCGAGGCGTACTTCGCGCCGTCGTCGACGCTGGCCGGGAGCGTCACGAGGTTGCGGAGCAGCACGCCGAGGATCATCGCGACGACGAGGGCGTCGACGACGGCGTCGTCGATGAGTCCCTTCTCGACCTCGACGATCCCCCAGGCGATGCCGGCGACGAACGCGCACAGCAGTAGGCCCGGGCCGTAGCGGCCCAGCCAGCTCGGCGCCTGCGTGGTCTGTCCGGTCGCCGTCACCGGCGTGCCTCCTGCGTCGAAGGACGCACCCTACGCGCCGTGGAGGCCGTGCTCAACGAACCGCCCGCCCGGCGAGCGTGCCCGTCACACCGCCGCGATCGACGGCGACCTGGCCGTTGACGAGGACGTAGGGGATCCCGGCCGGCGGGACGGCTGGATCCTCGAAGGTTGCGAGGTCGACGATCTGGTCCTCGTCGAACACCACGAGGTCGGCGACGAAGCCCTCGCGGACCTCGCCCCGGCGCTCGAGGTTGAATCGACGCGCCGGGTTCTGGGTGACGCGCTGAATGACCTGCTCGAGCGGGCGGTGGTGGCGGCGACGGAGGCGGCCGACGAAGCGGGGAAAACACCCGTAGGCGCGCGGGTGGGGGATCCCGGGCAACGGGATCGCGTCGCTGCCGATCATGTAGTCGTCGCGATCGAGGAGCTCCATGATGTCGGCCTCGACCTGGCGGATGCGGCCGACGCTCGGGCTCGGCGCGTAGCGGAAGCCGCACTGCAGCCGCTCCTCGAGCATCACGTCGAGCATCATCTGCTCGACCGAGACGCCGCGATCGGCCGCGGCGTCGGCGAAGCCGACGCCGATCAGCGACTGGTTGGCCTCGGAGGCGACGTACGTCCAGCAGCCGGTGTCGAGGACGCCGCCCCACGCCTCGAGCGCTCGGAGCGCCGCCTGGTAGCCGTCGGCCGTCCCGAGGCGGGCGAGCATGCCTTCGGCGCCACCCTCGTGGAACTCGCCGGGCAGGAAGTACCCGGGGATGGTGGAGCCGACGACGTACGGGTAGCACTCGATGGTGACGTCGATGCCCTGGGACTTCGCCGCGTCGATGTCGGCCATCAGCTCCTCAGTCTGGCCGGCGTTTGGGACGCTCGTGCGGTAGTGCGAGATGTGCACCTTCACGCCGCTGCGGCGGCCGATCTCGAGCGCCTCGGGGATACCACCGCCGCCGAACGCGCGATCGTTGTTGTGGTTGCGGATGTGGGTGACGTAGACGCCATCGTGCTCGGCGACGACCTCACAGAGCGCGGTCAGCTCCTCGGTCGTGCTGTAGGACTGCGGGTAGTACGAGAGGCCGGTGGCGAGGCCACGCGCGCCGTCGACCATACCCTCGGCGACGAGTCGACGGGCTTCGGTCAGCGGATCGCCCTCGAGCGGCAGGTCCTCGAAGCCGAGGGTCTCGAGGCGGATCGGGCCGTGGGGGACGAGCATGACGGTGTTGCAGCCGGCGCCGTCGTAGCGGTCGAGGAACCTGGCGATCGAGCTGGTGTCGAGGTCTTCGGGCGGTGGCTGGAGGATGCCGCCGAGGTACTGCCGATGGGCCTCGAAGTTCTCGGGCGACAGTGGGGCGAACGACATGCCGTCCTGGGCGATGATCTCGGTGGTGATGCCCTGGCGGAGGCCGTTCTCATGCTGGGGATCGTTCAGCAGCGCGCCGTCGGAGTGGGCGTGGGTATCGATGAAGCCGGGTGCGACGACGAGGCCGGAGACGTCGATCGCCTCGCGGGTCTCGGCGTCCTCGATGGTGCCGATCGCGCTGATCTCGTCGCCAGTGACGCCCACGTCCGCGCGGATGCGTGGCGCGCCGGTTCCGTCGACGACGTCGCCGCCGCGTAGCACCAGGTCGAACATCGGGCCTCGTCTCTGTGCGGTCCTCGGGCGGTGGTTAGCGGCGCCAGACGGTGGGGTCGATGTCCTCGAGGCCGAAGAGCTGCCAGCCGGGGCGCTCGGCGCCCGGGGCGCGGCGGTCGGGTGAGAGGCCGGAGCCGGGGTTGGTGATCAGGGCCTGTTCGATGCCCCAGCGGGAGAGGCCCTGCACCGCCTCCATCCGCTCCATCTCGGCGAGGCTGAAGAAGCCGGCGTCGGCGATCTCGACGCCGTCGTGGCGTGGTTCGCCCTCGATCAGGTCGAGGCGGAAGATCATGTAGATGTTGGTGCTCGGCCCGCCGATCGTGCCGGCGAGCGAGTGGCGGAACGCGACGACGTCGCGGACCTTGGCGATGACGTTCGCTTCCTCCTCGACCTCGCGCTCGACGGCGAGGGAGAGCGGCTCGTCGTGCTCGGCGTAGCCGCCCGGGAGCTGCCACGACCCGGCGAAGGGGTTCTGGCCGCGCTGCACGAGCAGCGCCTTCGTCTCGCCCGCTTCCTCGCGGAGGACGACGCCGGAGCAGCCGATCGAGAAATCGCCGAAGTGGATGAAGCCACAGCTCTCGTCCGGGCAGGCCTGGCGGTCGCGACCCCCGTCGTGCTTCGTGGTCAGTGGGTTGGCGCAGCGCGGGCAGTAGTTCATGAGAGCCATGCGATCCTCCTCGGATCTCGCGCTGTATGTATGCCTTCGGGCGCCGGCATGTCTAGCCGCGAGCGATCGTAGGCTCTTCAAACAGGGGATGAGGCGACGGATCCGATGGCTGAGTCATCACCACCAGACACCCCGGACGATCCGGTCGCCGCGCTGCGGAAGCGGAGCCGGATCCTCGCGCGGTTGCTGGACGACGAGGGGCGGGTCGCACGCTGGCCGAAGCGGCGCGCGCAGCGGTTGTTGATCCTCGAACATCTCGCCCAGCACTTCGAGCCGGGGGAGCGCCTGGCGGAGGCGGAGGTGAACGCGCTGCTGAACTCGCTGCACTCGTTCGACGACGCGGCACTCCTCAGGCGGTGGCTGGTCGAGGAGGGGTTCGTCGGGCGCACGGCGAGCGGGTCCGCCTACTGGCTGGAGTCGACGGAGTCGACGGGCTCTGGCGAGTGGTTGGGTCGGGAGCGGTGACGGGCCGCTGATCCTCGGAAGGAACGCTCGAGGCAGTTCGGGCTACGTCACTCGATCGTCCTCATCCGCGCCGAGGCTGATGACTGGTTCCCTTGGTTCGACGCGATCGGTACCCAGATATTGAGAGGGCGTGCTTTCGTCGAAGTAGACGAGCAGGTCCGACTGGCGCGGGAGCCTCACCGGCAGCGAAAACGACGACGCGAGGGCCTCGCTGTAGGCCGACCCAACTGCCCTGAAGGGTCGCGGACCTCGGAGCCAACCGGGAATCGCGCTGCGGTGGGCGCGGAGGTCAACGATGAACGCTGGTAGGCCGACCGCGTGCAGCGCCGTCTCGTACGAATCCTCAGGAGGCGCTGACACCTGCTGCGGGATCGGTGGACCGAGGTCCCCTGGTCGCTGCCCGATTGTGCAGGCGTTGAATCGACCGTGGCGGAAGGCAAAGGCGCAGACCAGCAGCTCTTCATGGAATCTGTCCCGCAAATGTGCACCCATCGACCCAGGGATCGTCATCAGGTGCAGGTCGTGCGCCCAGAGCACCATCCTGGCGGTCGGTCCTGCCCGTTCCAGCAGCCACGCCACGTTCTCCGCCATTGCTGCGTCGCGGCCCCCCGAATCCAGGAGCCGCCATTCGCGCCTCAACAGAATCCGACCGAGGTTCCTCGCTCGGAACCTCAGCAGCTTCATGCGCCCTGGCGAGGCTAGGTTCATGAGCTTCTCTGCCTGCACGACGATACGAGCACTCTGGAGCGCGAACTCGAAATCGGCGCGGGAGCTGGCGCCTATGTAACGCTCGCGATTTTGCTCCAAGTTCCGGTGGATTCTCCGTAGCCCCTGTCTGACCCGCCTCCCCGCGCGACGCGGCAGGCGCTCGTACCGTTGGCTCGCGTGAAGCAGGAGCTCGAGGCGCTTAGCCCGATCGTCATCCAGGTGCGTCGCCGGACGGACGAGGTACTCCCGGAATCTCGCATAGCGCAGCTCGGCGTTCGACCTTGCTGGCGGGTCGACGAGACCAAGAAACTCGAGGACGTTCTCAACCGCCACGCTGGGGAACTGGACATCGAAGCCGAGGAAGCTGACTGCCTGCTCTGGAGGGGAACGCTTGTTGTGTTCTCGGATCCACAGAATGAGGTCGAGGACCTCCTGTGTGTTCCAGGTCCAGAAGCCCAGCCCCTTGAGCAGGGCGTGCGGATCACCCTCTCCCGTGTGAACGAACCGGTTGACGAGGTTCGCCTCAGCCCAGCTCGCCTCGATCGCGAAGACCGTGAACCCGAGCTCCCGAACGAGGAACTGCAAGAGCCTCAGCTTCATCGCGAAGAACTCGTGGGTGCCGTGGGTCGCTTCCCCGAGTGCGACGAGGCGTGCCTCCCCAACCGCATCGCGCAGCCACTCGAGGTCCGCGAAGTCACCGCCGCCTGCTTCGGCCGTGGACACCTCGTGCGCTCGGCTCCGGAGCCAGTCGACCGCCTCATTCAGCTCGGCGATGTCGTCGGCGCCCGTCCCCGGCACGCGACGTCGCCACGAGGGCGTCACGCCGTGCCTCTGAACTCGTTCTTCATAGGACGTTCCAGCTTCGCTCTATTCTGACCTGACTGTCAGGATTCTGTCCGGTCTGTTGCCCAGCTCGAAAGATGGGGGGCGGCCGTCCCCTCAGCGGGTCTCGCGCAGACCGGAGTGCACGACGAGGTCGGCGAGGTGTCGCTCGCCGGCTCGTAGAGGGCGGGCGGAGAAGTGCTCGCCGGGCGTCGGGTTCCAAACCTCTCAAATCTGTCGTTGACGGTCGCAGAATTGCTCGGGAGCATGACTCCGGTTGTGAAATCGGGCACAGAACCGGACACAGGGCCGAAACACAGGGGGAACCATGCGACACGGCTGGCAACGATTCCTGCTCGTGAGCGCGACGCTCGGCGCGCTGTTCATCGCGGCCTGCGGCGACGACGACGACCCGACCGCCACGCCCGCGGCCACCGACAGCCCGACCGAGGTGGCGACCGAGGCACCGACGGAGGCGCCGACCGCCGAGGCGACCGAAGCGCCAACCGAGGAGCCGACGGCCGCACCGACCGAGGAGCCGGTCGCGGCAACGGAGTTCCCGCTGACCGTGCGCGACCTGCTGGGTCGCGAGGTGACGCTGGATGCGGCGCCGGAAAACATCATCACGACCAGCCCGTCGGCGATCGAGCTGCTGGCCGCCGCGGGCGGCACGGCGATCGCCCGCTCCGAGACGGCGGTGCATCCCGAGGGCGTGGCCGACCTCCCCTCGATCGGGCCGACCTACCAGCCCGCGTTCGAGGCGATGATCACGATGGCGCCTGACCTCGTGATCGCCGACGTGTCGGCGCAGGCGCACCTGGCCGAGGCGTTCGAGGGCGCGTTGCGCGGCGTGCCGATCATGTTCGTCGGCGCGGTCGGCTACGACGACGTCGCGACCTCGATCCGGTTGATCGGGCAGGCGATCGACCAGAACGCCGAGGCCGCGACGGCCGCCGGCGCGATGGAGTCGGCGCTGGCCGAGGTGCAGGCGGCGACCGCCGACCTGACGCCGCCGCGGGTGCTGATCATGAACGGCGCGATCGACGACTTCTTCGTCGCGCTGCCCGACTCGTTCGTCGGTGACCTGGTCGCGAAGATCGGGGGCGACAACGTCGCCGAGGGCCAGCCACCGGTTGGGCGGTTCCCCGGCTACACGCAGCTCTCGCTCGAGACGATCCTCGTGACCGCCGACCCCGAGGTGATCCTGACGATCACGGCGGGCCCTCCCGGGACGCCCTCGCTGGCGGATCTCGTGCTCGATGACGCGGGGTTCAGCGAGCTGAGCGCGGTCACCGAGGGACGCGTGCACGACATCGACCTCGAGGTGTTCCTGCAGGCACCGGGGCCGCGCGCGGCCGACGGGCTGCGGGAGCTGGCGCGGCTGCTCTACGGGATCGAATAGGGCGACGGTTCGGTTGTGATCCGCGAGGCCGCCGGCAGTCGCTTCGACGCGAACGGCGTCCTCGCGGCGTCGTTGCTGCTGCTCGCCGCCTCGATGACGGTGGCGGTGTCGCTCGGGGCGGTGAACCTCGGGCCGACGCGGGTCCTCGATGGGTTGTTCGACCGCGGCGACAGCGTCGCGCGGCAGATCGTATGGCAGCTGCGCGTGCCCCGAGTGCTGGTCGCCGCGTTCGTCGGGGCGAACTTGTCGGTGGCCGGGCTGCTGCTGCAGGGCGTGACGCGGAATCCGCTCGCCGGTCCGCACATCCTCGGGCTGTCGGCCGGCGCCGGCTTTGCCTCGATCACCGTGGTGGTCGTCGCGCCCGGTACCCCGATCGAGCTGGTCGCGCCGGCGGCGTTCGTCGGCGCGATCGCGGCGGCGCTCGTGGTGTACGGCCTCGCCTGGCGCGGCGGAATCTCGCCGGTGCGGTTCGCGCTCTCGGGCGTGGCGACGGCCGCGCTGTTCACGGCGATGAGCACCGCGGTGCTCGCGAACTCCGACCTGTTCACGCAGCGGGTGCTGAGCTTCCTCGCGGGTGGGCTGTTCGCCCGCGACTGGGACGACGCCTACCAGATCATGCCGTACACGGCCGCCCTCGGCGCGGTCGCGTTCGTCGTCGCGGGGGCGCTGAACGTGCTGGCGCTCGGTGACGACGTGGCGCGCGGGCTGGGGATGCAGGTCGAGCGGATGCGGCTGCTGCTGGTGGTGCTGGCGGCGGGCCTGACCGGCTCGGCGGTGGCGGTCAGCGGGATGCTGGCGTTCGTCGGCCTCGTCGTGCCGCACGGCGCGCGCATCCTCGTGGGGTCCGACCACCGGCGCGCGGCGCCGGTCGCGGCGGCGTTGGGGGCGAGCCTGCTGGTGCTGGCGGACACGCTCTCGAGGGTGGTCATCGCCCCGGCGGAGATCCCGGTCGGGATCGTGACGGCGGTCGTCGGGGCGCCCGTCTTCCTGCTGCTGATTCGGACGCGCACATGACCGTTGCGGAACCGACGAGGGCGCATGCCACCACCACGGCCGGGATCGAGGCGTCGGGCCTGACGGTGAGCTACGGCTCACACGAGGTGCTGCACGACGTCTCGCTCGCGATCGAGCCGGGCGAGCTGACGGTGCTGATCGGGCCGAACGGGTCGGGGAAGTCGACGCTGCTGCGGACGCTCGCACGCCTCGTGAAGCCGGTTGCCGGTGGCGTGCGGTTCGGTGGCGTCGATCTCAACGCGATCGGGGCGCGCGAGCTGGCGCGACGCCTTGCCTACCTGCCGCAGGCGCCGGAGGGGCCGCCGGACCTGACGGTGGACGAGCTGGTGTGGCGCGGCCGCTACCCGAACCGCGGTCTCTTCGCCTCGGCGCACGCCGAGGATCGCGAGGCGGTCGACCGCGCGATCGAGCAGGCGGGCGTCGCGGAGCTGCGGCACCGCGCGCTGGCGACGCTCTCCGGCGGCGAGCATCAGCGAGCGTGGATCGCGATGTCGCTGGCGCGCGAGCCGGAGATGCTGCTGCTCGATGAGCCGACGACGTTCCTCGATATTGGGCACCAGGCGGAGCTGCTCAAGCTGCTGGCCGAGCTGAACCAGGAGCGCGGGATCACGGTGGTGATGGTGCTGCACGACGTCACCCAGGCGTCGCACTACGCGCGGCGCGTGATCGCGCTCCGCGACGGGCGGGTGATGCACGACGGGGATCCTCGGGAGGTCGTCACCGCGGAGCACATCGCCGAGCTGTTCGACACGGCCGTCTCGGTGCTGGCCGACCCGGAGACGGGGGCGCCGGTGATCGTGCCGCGGGTGTCGTTCGCGCCTCACGAGGAGGCCTGAGGCCCCGCTGACCGTCTCGCCGCCACCGTGCGCGGTCGAGGCGATGCACTCCCCGAAGTGTGATCTGGATCCGCGACAGCCCCGGTACCCTCTGGGCGCTCCCTCCGTCGAGAGGACACCCCGATGCGCCGCCGCACGCTGAGCCGCCGGATCTTTCTTGCCGGCCTGGGGAAGGGCGGCGTGGCCGCCGCCGTGGGCGTTGGGCTGATCGCCTGCGGTGGCGACAGCGAGGATCCGACCGCGACGGCCGAAGCGAGCGCCGAGGCGTCACCGACCCCGATCCCGACCACGACGGCCGCTCCAGGCGGCGGTGGCGCGGCGCCGACGGCCACGCAGCCCTCGGGCGGCGCTGGTGGCGGCGCTAGCTCGGGCCTGGTGGCGGTCGAGTGGGAGCGTGCGAACCTGGGCTTCGTTTCGGCCTACGTGCTGGCGCGGGGCAACGAGGCGGTGATCGTCGACACCGGCGTCGCGGGCAGCGAGGGCGGGATCGAGGGTGCGCTCGGTGCGCTCGGGCTGGGGTGGGACGCCGTCGGGCACGTGATCGTGACTCACCTGCACGGCGACCATGCGGGCAGCCTCCCGGCCGTCCTCGGCGCGGCGCCCGACGCGACCGCGTACGCCGGCGCGGCGGACATCGAGGGGATCAGCTCACCTCGGGAGTTGGTCGCCGTCGGCGACGGCGACCTGGTCTTTGACCTCGAGATCGTCGAGACGCCCGGGCATACGGCGGGGCACGTCTCGGTCCTCGATCGGGTCGGTGGCATCTTCGTGGCGGGGGACGCGATCAACGGCGCGGACGGCGGTGTGATCGGGCCGAACTCTCGGTTCACGCCAGACATGGACCTCGCGAACCAGTCGGTCGCGAAGATCGCCGGTCTGGAGTTCGAGACGATCCTGTTCGGACACGGGGAGCCGATGCTCAGCGGTGGATCGGCTGCCGTTGGAGCGCTCGTCGCTTAGGGCTTGTAGGGCGTTGGGTTCGGGCCGAGCTGGGTGCGCAGGACGGCCTGCGCGTCCTCGACGAACTCGACCGCCAGCGGACGGGTGTCGCGCGGATCGATGATGTCCTGGCCGGTCACCTCGGCGGTGCGGAACGGCGAGGCCATCGCCTGCATCCGCGCCTCGATCTCGGCCTCCTTCGCGGCGGGGTCCTCGGCCTCGCGGATCTCGCGGCTGTAGGCCGCCGAGACGCCGCCCTCGATGTGCATCGAACCCCAGCGGGCGGAGGGCCAGACGTAGCGGCGGAACATGCCGGTGGAGCGGTGCTGGCACTGGCCGGCGACGCCGTAGAGCTGACCCATCACGATCGTCAGCCACGGCATCCGGCTCTCTACCGTCGCGATCACGAGGCGTGCGCCTGCCCGCTCGATGCCGGCCTGCTCCATGTCGAGGCCGACGCGGAACCCCGGTTCGTCGGCGAACGAGATCAGCGGCAGGTTGAACGTGTCGCAGAGCTGGATGAAGCGGATGACCTTGTCGCCACCCTTCACGTCGGTGGTGCCGCCCATGAACTGCTTGTTGTTGGCCATGACGCCGACCGGGTAGCCGTTGACCCGCGCGAGGCCCGTGATGCGGTTGCGCGCGTAGTCGGGCGCGATCTCGAAGAAGGAGCCGCGGTCGACGACGGCCTCGATCGCCTCGTGAGCGTCGTAGGGGCGGCGGGTGTCGCGCGGGACCAGTGAGAGGAGCGACTCCTCGCGGCGGTCGGGGTCGTCCTCCGGCTCCTCGTAGGGGGCCATCTCCCAGACGTTCGACGGCAGGTAGCTGAGGAAGCGGCGGATCTGCGCGAAGGCGTCGGCTTCGTCGCTGGCGAGGTTGTCGACCACGCCGCTCTGCTTCGTGTGAATCTGCGGGCCGCCGAGGTCCTCCTTCGTGATGTCGTAGCCGAGCGCCGCCTTCACGACGGGTGGGCCGCCGGGGAAGACCTGGCTGATCCCGTCGACCATGACGCTGAAGTGGGCGATGCAGACGTCCACCGCCGGCAGGCCGGCGACGGACCCGAGGGCGGCCGAGACGACCGGCACCGCACGCAGTAGCTCGACGTCGAGGTAGGTGTAGCTGTTGCCGTCGGGGAGGTAGGTGCGGCCGAGCTCCTCGAAGCCGCGCACGCTGCCGCCGGCGGAGTCAAGCAGCCTGATGTACGGCATGCGGGCCTCGAGGGCGCGCTCGCTCGGCCGGGCCTCGGCGCCGAGTCCACCGCTGCCGTCGGCGCTGCCCGATCCACCTCGGACGGTGAAGTCGCCGGCGTTGATCACGACGCGCCGGCCGTCGATGGCGCCGTAGCCGTTGACGGCGCCCTTCGGGACGAAGTCGGTCAGCTCGCTCGTCCGCTCGTCATAGGTCGCGGTGCCGACGAGGCCCTGGAACTCGCGGAAGGAGCCCGGGTCAACGAGGGCGTCGATCCGTTCGCGGACGGTGAGCTTGCCGCGCCGTCGCTGCTCCGCGACGCCGCGCTCGCCGCCGAGCTTCGCTGCGAACTGCTGGCGTCGCTTCAGTTCATCGAGTTCGGGCTGCCAGGTCATACGGCGTCCTTCGAGTCACGGCGCGATCGTTGGGTCACGCTACGGGCGGCGCGGGCCGCAGTCTGCCACCAAGCGGGCGAGCAGCGCCGACGCCACGGCTAGAGGTAGCGCTGGATGGGGAGCTCGCGGTGGCGCTGGCCGGTCAGGCCGAACACGGCGTTTGAAATCGCCGCGCCGATCGGCACGATGCCTGGCTCGCCCGCACCGGTCGACGGCGTGTCGGCGTCGCCGACGAAGCGGACGTCGATCGCCGGGGTGTCGGTGATCCTCGGGACCCGATAGCGGGTGAAGCCGCTGTTGAGGACGTGACCGCCCTCGAAGTCGGCCGCTTCGGAGAGCGCGCCGCCGATGCCCATGACGATCGCGCCCTCCATCTTATTTCGAGC
>JANQNP010000057.1 GCA_028279505.1 Dehalococcoidia bacterium | reverse complement strand
GTTGTGGGGGGGGGTGGGGGAGGCGGTGCCGTCGTCGGAGGAGCTGTTGCAGGCGGCGAGGGTGAGCGCGAGCGCGGCGAGTGTGAGCGTGAGGGCGAGGCGGGTCGGGCGCACGGGAACTCCTGAGGCGACGGCGGTGTACATCTTGCGTCCGGGGATTCTGTCACCGTCGTCGCGTGGAGGCGATGGTGTTCGGTCGAGCTGTGAGTGCGGCGTGCGAGTGAGATGCGGGTGGGGCGCGGGGAACCGTGCCGCTTCGGGCGGCGTCTGACGGGGAGGCGGTCAGTCGCGGGTGAGGTGCCTCGATGGCTCGAGTTTGGCTCCGGATGGTGGCGATGGTGCCGGCGCTCGCGGTGCTGCTGGCGGTTGCGTGCACCTCGGATCCTGCGCCGGAGGAGACGGCCGGTAGTTCGCCGACCTCGGAGGCTACGAGTCGGGCGACGGCGTCGGGGGCGCCGTGGGTGCCGCTGCGGGTGACGCGGCCGCCGGATCCGACGGCCACACCGGAGCCGACGGCCGAGCCGACGCCGGGGCCGCCGTACCTCGAGCGGTTCGAGCGCGGGGAGGTGATCGACGTGGCGCCGGCGGTGGTCTTTGGCGACGTGGAGACGGGGGAGGCGGAGGCGTGGGTGGTTCCTGAGACAGGGGGTGGCGAGTTCGTCGTGTCACCGTCGGGCAGCTTCGTGGTCTACCCGACCGCGGGTGGGTTCAAGCTGCTTCGTACAGAGGACGGGGCCACCCACAGCCTCGACATCGGCGGGTGGCCGGTGGAGGTGGGACCCGGGGATTCGGGATTCATCGCCGTTGATTCGGGAGGATTCACTCTCTCGGCGTACGACGGCGAGGGGCGGCGGATTCAAGACCTATGGCGGAGTGCACCCGGCATGGGCGCGGTGGCCTCGTGGTCAGAGGACGGTTCGATCGCGGTCGGCCAGAACAACACGGGCAGCGCGATCGCGGTGTCGGTGTGGGCGGCGCCAGACCGGGTGCCCCAAGCCTCTGGCGACGAGTTCCGCGCCGCGGTTCCGGAGGGCAGTTCGATTGCCCTCGAATGGTCGCCGGATGGCGAGCTGGTGGCTGTGGTGACCTCGGATGCGGTGTACGCCCTCGATCGTGACAACGACCTGGTGTGGGCGGTGGAGGGGGAGTTCTTTGGCAACCCGCGGTGGTCGCCGGACGGGGAGCATCTCGCGGTTAACGCGATGCCCTCGATCGAGGGGCACGACGGGCGAGTGGGGGTCACCTCGGTGACGTACCTGCTGTCCCGTGACGGCACCGAGGTGTTTCGAGTGAACGGCGCCGGGGATTGCAGCGTTAACCCGTGGATCAGCGCCTCGAGCCTGGTGGTGGGCGGATACCTGGTGACTGTCGACGGGGCGATCCGTCGCTATGCGCTCCCGTCGCCAAGTGTCTGGGTGCACCCCGCGTCGCAGGGCTTCGAACTGAAGCCCGGTCTGGGGTTTCACTTGCCGCACATCGCGTGGCGTGGGGTGGATCAGCGCCTCGCGGACGGCCGGATGGTGTTCACGACGCCGGAGATCGGACACGGAGGCTGCGGAACGATCGTCGGAGCTTCGGAATGGCCGGCGATCGAGGTGGAGCGTCCGCCGTACGACGAGGTTCGATCGGGCGTTGTGGTGGCATTGGAGTCGCTGGCGGATGAGCCGACGGTGGCCCGGGTGGTCGATGCAGTCCAAGGTCCGCCGGCGGACCGGCAGATCGATCGGATGTTGGAGCTGGCGCATCGATACCAGGCGCTTTGTTCGTTCCACGGCGAGCTGTTCGATCACTGCGAGGCGGCTGGACTGGGAACGTGGGACACCTTCGCCGGGATCCCGTTCGCGCTTCGGGGCTGCGAGGGGTGCTTGTTGCCGCTCGAGCTTGCTCGACGGGAGATCACGGACGCCGTTGACGGCTCGCGGTTCGTGCTCGACGCGGTGTGGCGGCTGCCTGCGCTCGAGTCGTGGCCCTATTCAGAGCTGAGCGGCGCCGAGCAGCAGTTCGCGATCTGGCTGACACGTGCCGATTGGCGGGCACAGCGGATCGATGAGCCGATCGGCGTTCTCCTGATCGTGGACCCGGAAGTGGAGAGACCGATCGTGGGGATCGAGCGCCATCACGCCGGTTGGACGGGGCACGATACGTCCGCGTTGTTCGGGACCTGGGAGGCGATCTTCCTCGCAAGGCCGGTTGAGCCTCGCGACTAAGCTCTGCCGGGAGTGCTGCGTCGTTTCGAGGTCGACGAGGGGCGTCGCGCTGCGAGCGGGTGCTCTGCTGCGTTTCGTTCGTCGGGGGCACTCGCCCCCGACACCCCCGCTTGGGGACAGGGTGTCCCCAAGACCCCTCCAAGCCGAGGGGCTTCTCGGTGTTTGTTGGGCCTCGGTGGCGGGGGTCGCGGGCTCTCGGCTTGATTGCCGATGGTGCATAGCGGGACTGGCTTCTGACCGTCCGCCTGCGCGGCCGGGCGCGGGGCGTTCCGACGTAAGGTCGGGTTGTCTGGCTGGGGTCGCGGGGCGGCGCCTGCGCTGTTCTTTCCGGAGGGCCCGCCCGCCCACCCCGGATTTCCGGATGACGGAATGGCCGGTTTGGGTGTGTGCTCTGGATGTTCGGAGGCTCGTGTTGTCGAGGGTCGAGCGCGTCGCTGCGCTCGGTCCTTTGATTGATGTTCGCTGAGAGCAAGACTCGCGATCGGGATCTAGGAAATGGATGGCGGCGCAGCGGGTACCAGCGGCTGGTGATGCAGTCGCGCTGGCGGGCCGGAGGGCTGTCGATCTGCCTCGCGAGGCTCGGTGCTCCTCGGAGTTCGCGGGGGTTAGCCGCCGGCGACGGAGGCGGCGGTTTCGGGTTCGGATTCGGCCTCGGAGGTGCCGCTGGCTGCGGTGGGTGGGGCGGGGGGTGTGGCGAGGTAGAAGAAGACGGAGCCGACGCCGGCGGCGAGGGCGAGGACGGTGAAGCCGACGGTGTAGGTGCCGGTCTGGTCGGCGAGGAAGCCGGCGAGGAGGGGGCCGGTGATCATGCCGAGCATGACGATCATGGAGCTGAATCCCATGATGGTGCCGAAGTGGGTCGGGCCGAAGTAGTCGGCGCGCATGGACTGCATGAGCGGTCCTCGGATGCCCCAGGCGAGGCCGTGGAGCGGGACGAAGGCCCAGATCATGATGTCGTTGACGGCGTAGGTGAGCATGAGCAGCCCGACCATGTGGCCCATCATGGCGGCGACGGTCATGAGGCGTTTGTTCATGACGTCGCCGAAGTAGCCGCCGAGGATCTGGCCGACGAGCTGCATGACCGGCAGGGCGCCAACGATGAAGCTAGCGCGCTGGAGCGACATGCCTTCGTCGTCGGTGAGGTAGAGCGGGAGGTGGAGCATCAGTGATCCGACGACGAGCAGCGATGACCCGTGGCCGAGCGAGATCATCCAGAAGGCGCGCGTGCGGAGCGCCTGTGCGGCGGTGAAATCGACTTTGGTGAGGCCCTCGGGCGCGACGTAGTCCTCGTCGGCTTCGATGTCCTCGGGTGAGAGGCCGTCGGGGTACATGCCGTAGTCGCTGGGGCGGTGACGGACGAGGGCGCTGAGCGGGAGGCCGACGGCGAGGACGATGAGGCCGGAGGCGAAGGCGGTTTCTCGCCAGCCGTAGGTTTCCATGAAGAAGACGAGCAACGGGACGAGCGATCCGCCGATGGCGAAGCCGGTCTGGCTGGTGGCGAGCGCCCTCGAACGGTAGCGCTGGAACCAGTTGACGATGGCGGTGGTGACGGAGAGGAAGCCGCCGAGCGACGCGCCGACGGACATGATGAAGTAGAAGACGAAGAAGCCGGTCAGGTTCTGGATCTGACTGAAGGCGATGAAGCCGGCGGCCATCATGACGAGGCCGACCTGCATGACTTTTCTGGGCCCGAAGCGGTCGATGAGCCAGCCCTGGACGGGGCCGAGCATGCCGCTTTCGGCGCGGGTCATGGCGAAGGCGATGGAGAGGGTGGTGGCGGACCAGCCGAACTGGTCTCGGAGGAGGACGGAGTAGGAGCCGAAGGCCTGCATGAAGAGGCCGCTTTGCATGGCCTGGATGGCGGCGCCGGCGGCGACGATGCGCCAGCCAAAGAACTTAAGGCGCGCGCGGGGCGCGCTCATCTCGCGCGCTCCGCGCGCGGCGGTCGGGAAAGAGGGTGCGGGCTACGCCCGCGCTGTTCTCTTCGGATGGCCCGCCCACCCGCCCTGGACTCGAAATGAAGGGGTCGCGACGCCTCGCTCCTGCGGGGCGCCCTTCGGGCCGGCGCCGCTCCCCCGTTCATTTCGAGGGGATCTCGGCGGCGGCCGGCTGCGGAATCAGCAGCGCGGGTTGGGTGTGGCGGACCTGCGGACCCGGGCCTGCTCAGCGGGTGAGTGGGTGGGATATCCGGAGTCGGGAGGGGGTGCGATGCGCTCTCTCGGCTTCGCCGAACCCTGCGGGGCGGGCACGCAGCTGCGATGTTCCATCCGGACTCCAGCTGGGGCCCATTCACTTCGCGTCGACCGACGGGGGCACCTTCTGCAGCCGGGCGAGCGAGTCGAGCCGCCTTCAATCGGGTTCGAGGTAAGCCTCTCGTGCCTACTGCTCGGTCGCTTGGCCTCACGCAGCTCCGCTCGCTGCGAAGGCGCGGCATTTGAGGGCGCGCTCGAGGTCGTCGTTGGTTTCGCGGAGTTTGCGTTGGAGCAGGGGGAGTCGGTCGCCCTCGAGGGTGGCGAGGAGGGATTGGGAGCGGTCGAGGACGGACTGGTCCACTCGGGTGGGGAAGAGGCGGCCGAAGAACTGGGAGGCGGGTTCGTTTTCGAAGCGCTCGAAGACGTCGGTGATGACCTCGAAGAATCGCTCGGTGTAGGGGGCGAGGAGGTCTTGCTGGACCCACCAGTGGAAGCCGCCCATGGCGGCGCCGGTGAGGTGGAGGGATCCGTAGCCGTCGCCGAGGAACTTGTTCCAGGCTTCTTCCTTGACGGCGGCGTCGGGGACGGCGACTTCGGCGAGGAGGACCTGGCGCTGGCCGCGGTCGGAGGGGTCGCGTTCACGCTCGTCCTCGATGCGGGCCTGGGCGCCGGGGAGGCCGTAGGCGACGTAGCGCTCGGCGACGGACCAGCGCATGTCCTGGTCGACGGTGAGGCCGGGGACGGAGAGGGTGCCGTCGGCGAGCTGGCCGCAGTGTTCGATGTCGGCCTCGGAGAGGGCGAGGCCGAAGAGGGCGCGGGCCCAGATGATCTGGAGATCGGGGTCGCTGACGTTGTTGAGCGCCTGCCAGGCGAGTTCGAAGGCGGCGTGGGCGGCCGCGGCCTTCTGGTCCTCGGGGACGTAGCGGCCGATCGAGGCGCTCATCGTCGCGATCGTGGAGTCGACCAGCTCCTGGTCGGTCTCGGTGACGATCTTGGCGCCGGCCAGCGTCAGGTAGTCGGTCGAGCGGAGCTGCTGGTCGCGGACCATGTTCCAGAGCGACTGCCAGATCAGCTGGCGGAGCAGCGGGTCGTCGATGTCCTCGAGGCGGGCGCGCACGAAGTCGAGCGACGCTTCGTCGAGGGCGATCTTGGCGAAGCCGTGGTCGTTGTAGTTGGGGAAGACGAACTCGGGGGTGGCTTTGCCGATCGCCTCGTCGACGGCGGCGGTTGCCTCCTCGATCACGGCTGGGATCGCCTCGATGGCGACGGTGCCGTCCTCGTCACGGGCGAGGGCGACCTCGACGGTGTGGGGGCGGAGGGTCGGGTAGTCCTCGGGAGCGGTCTGGGCGAGGGAGAGGGCGCTGATGCGCTCGCCGTCGGCTTCCCAGGTGGCGGCGAGGGTGTTGAGGGAGGCGGTCTCGAGCCAGAGCTCGGCCCAGGCGTGGAGGTCGCGTTCGTCGCCGACCGAACGCGCGCCGGCCTCGAGGGCATCGAGGAACTGGGCGAGGGTGGTGTTGCCGAAGGCGTGGCGCTCGAAGTAAGTGCGCATGCCGTTGCGGAAGCCGTCGAGGCCGATGGTAGCGACGAGCTGCTTGATGACGGCGGCGCCCTTGCCGTAGGTGATGCCGTCGAAGTTGAGGAAGGTCTGGTCGGTGTCGGCGACCTCGCCGGCGATGGGGTGGGTGGTGATCAGCTGGTCCTGGCGGTAGGCCCAGTTCTTCATGCCGGCGTTGAAGGTCTGCCAGGCGCTGTCGAAGCGGGTGGCGCTGACGAGCGCCAGGTAGGACATGTACGTGGCGAAGCTCTCGTTGAGCCAGAGGTCGTTCCACCAGCGCATGGTGACGAGGTCGCCGAACCACATGTGCGCCATCTCGTGGAGGATCACCTCGCCTCGGTTGAGGCGCTGGTTGTCGGTGGGCGGGTCACGGAAGACGAAGACCTCGGCGAAGGTGACGGCGCCGACGTTCTCCATGGCGCCGGCGTTGAACTCGGGCACGAAGATCTGGTCGTACTTGCCGAACGGGTAGGGGTAGTTGAAGAACTCGGCGTAGAAGTCGAGGCCCTGCTTGGTGATCTCGAAGAGCTCTTCCTCGTCGACGTGGGGGACGAGCGACTTCCGGGCGAAGAAGCCGAGGGCGACATCGCCGTGCTGGTCGCGGAAGGCGTGGTAGGGGCCGCAGACGAGGGCGAAGAGGTAGGTGGAGAAGCTGGCGGTCCGCTCGAAGTCGTGACGGATGCGTCCGTCGTCGAGGGTCTCGCGCGAGGCCTCGGGATAGTTGGCGATCACTTCCCAGTCAGCGGGCGCCGTCACGCTGACGGCGTAGGTGGCCTTGATGTCCGGCTGGTCGAAGCCTGGGAAGAGCTTGTGCGAGCTGTAGGGCTCGAAGTTGGAGTAGAGGTACTCCTCGCCGTCCTCCGGGTCGACGAACTGGTGGAATCCGTCGCCGGTGTGGTCGTACTCGTTCTCGTAGACGATGTGGACGGTGTTCTGGGCGGCGAGGAGGTCGGCGGCGAGGGTGAGACGGTGGCCGTTCCAGTCGGGGCTGGCGACGGGGGTGCCGTTGACCTCGAGGGTGACGATGTCGGCGCCGGTGTGATCGAGGAAGGTGGGGCCGTCGCCGGTGTGGTCGAAGCGGATGGTGGCGTCACCTCGGTAGCGGGGGGCGCCTTTGGTGAGGTCGAGGGCGAGGTCGTAGGAGACGTTGGAAATGGCGGCGGCGCGGGCTTCGGCGTCGGTCTGGGTCAAGACGTCGCGGACGGCGGGCTCCGTGGTCATGTCGGTTCCTCGATCGATCGCGTGCACGTGGGTGTGCCTGACGTATGGGTGAAGTTCGCATGGTAGTACCCGCGTTCGGTGCGGGCACGAGGATGGCTCCCGGTGTGGGCATGAGGGTGGCTTCCGGTGCGGGCGCGGCGGGTGCTTGGTTGGCCTCGGGAGGTGGCGTGGCGCGGTGGTGTGCGTCGAAGGGTGCTCGGCACGGCAGAGGGCGCAAGGGGGAGGCGGGTGCTGTAGATTACGGACGACATTGACCGATTGCGCACTGACGAGGGGGGTGCCGTGGCTTCAGCAGACGAGCTTCGGACGCAGATCGAAGAAGGCCACGCGGCGTTGAAGGCTGCGATCGAGGCGGCGGACGCCTCGAAGTGGGAGACGACGCCCGACGGTGACGAGGAGTGGAACCCTCGCCAGATGGCGGAGCACGTGATCGGCGCGGAGCTGGGGATCGCCGGTGGCGTGGCGACGACGATGATGGGAAGTCCGCCGGACCGGCCGGAGCTGGCGCTGACCGGGCCGGCCGAGGCGATGGCGGCGCTGGAGTCGGCGATCGAGGCGAGCACGAAGGTGACTCGGTACGTGGAGGACCGCGACCTAGAGAAGGCGGTCGGCGATCAGGGTGGGACGATCGAGTCGATGATGGCGTTGCTGGGGTCGCACGCGGCGGATCACGCGGCGCAGATCAGCGCGGCGACGTAGTCGCCAAAACCGCAGACCAGACAGAGACGG